>NZ_LZIC01000069.1 GCF_001667185.1 Mycobacterium sp. 852002-50816_SCH5313054-b
TCCCGGTCGAACGGGCGGCAGGCGCCCGCCGGGTCGTCGTTCTTGGTGGACATCACGATGCGCATCTGGGCGAACGCGGCGATCGCCACCGCCTCGATCTTGACCTCGACCCCCCCGCAGATCGCGATGTCGGCCTCGCCGAACACGATGCTGCGCCACGCCTGGGCGATGCCCTCGGAACCCGACGCACACGCCGAAACCGGGGTGATCACCCCGGCCCTGGCGTGCCGTTCCAGCCCGACGGCCGCGGCGGCGCCGTTGGGCATGTATTTCTGCACCGCGAGCGGCGACACGGCCTTGAGCCCCCGGGCGCGCATGTCGTCGTAGCTGAAGACGATTTGCTCCGCCGAGCCCAGGCCGGTGCCGATGGAGACCATCAGCCGGTTGGGGTCGACCTCGGGCGAGCCGGCCTGCTGCCACACCCGCCGGCTCAGCTGGGTGGACATCCGCTGCAGGTAGCCCATCCGGTGGCGCTCGGCGCGGGTCAATCCGTCGTCGAATTCCTCCAGCAGGTGTCCCCCGATGCGCACCGGCAGGTCATAGTGGTCGACAAAGGAGTCATCGAGGGTCCGGATGCCGCTTTGGCGGTCCAGCAACAACTTCCAGGTGTTTTCGGCGTCGGTCGCCAGCGCGGTGGTCATGGCGATGCCGGTGACGACGACATTCGGCAGCGTTTTCCCGGTAACCAGCTCTGTCATCGCATGGCGCCTTCCGTGGTCGAGTAGCTCCACGCCAGCGTCGTCCACGTCACCGAATCATGCAAACACCGCAGGCCCAGGCGGGTCGCCGGGTTATTTCGTGATCGCGATCACCGCGCCGGGCCGCAGCCACCGGATGATCGACACCAGCGTCGGATCGTCGATCGCCACGCAGCCCTCGGTGGGAGCGCCGTCGGTGGTGTGGAAGAAGAAGGCCGAACCGCCGCCCGGGACCTTGTTCTTGTTGACGCCCATCACGATCGCGTGTTTGTACTGCGGGATCTGCAGGTTCTCGCTGGCGGCGGTGCTGAACGGGCACTGCGCCTTCTGGCAGACCTGCATGCTGTTGAAGGTGGGGCTGTGGTCATCGCCGCTCCACCAGTGATTGGACCCGACCTGCGTATAGGGCAGTCCCCCACCGGGATTCGGCGCGGTGCCGAAGGCGGAGTCGAGGGTGTACACGCCCATCGGCGTTGCCGGAACCCCGCTGCGTGCCTGCGGCGCCATGCCCGCGGAACCGACGTGGGTGGGGATACCGGTCACCAGCGCCTGCCAACCGGCGGCGGTGCGCTGGTAGATGTCCATCGTCGCGTTGGAACCGCCGGTGCTGACGACCGAAACCACCTGCGTGGCATTGCCGACGGAGTTCGCGAACCAGGGAGCGGCCGCGTTACCCGCCGGCGCCAGCAGGACCGACGCGGCGATCAGGCACGCCCCGGCGCACAGCGAAGCGAGCAGTCGGCGCATGGGTTCAATCGTCGGGCGGCGCGAACCTCCTGGTCAAGTAAAGCTTTAGACCCGGTTGCGTCACTGCGCCGTTATCGATGTGCCGAGCGTCGACTTGTTGTCGAGATTTCGGCTTACTTCTCTCAACAACTCGACGGTCGGCGTTAGTGGTGCGTATCGGAGGCCGAAACACCAACAGGCAGAGGAGGAAATAGAGGTACCCCAGCGACCACCCGGCCAGCACGTCGCTCGGGTAGTGCACGTTCAATGCCACCCGGGCGATCCCGACCAGCAGCAGGCTCAGCGCCGTCACCGCGATCGCGACGCGGCCCAGCGCGCGGCTCAGCATCGGGAGCAGGAACACCAGCAGCGCCAGCAACGCGGACGTCGCCTCCAGCGCGTGCCCCGAGGGAAACGACGAGGAGGGCACCGCCACCAGCATGGTCGGCGGTCGCGGGCGGTCCACCAGGCCCTTGGCCGCCCACGTCACCAGCCCGTTCAGCGGCGTACAGGCGAACAGCACGAGCGCCGCCCGCACGTCGCGCCGCACCAGCGCGGCCACCGTCGCCACCGTCCCCAGCAGCCGCAGCGTCACCGGTCCCAGCGCGATCGACACCCCGTCCCAGAAACTCACCCACGCCGGGTGTTTGATGCCGAGGTCGTGGGCGGGGTTCAACAACGACCAGTCGACGCGCTGCGGCCAACTCCAGTGCCGGCAGTAGCCCACCCACATGACCGCGTACACGAGCGCGGCGGCCAGGGCGACGCCCACGGCCCAGCCGGTCCGGGGGCGGGTCATGAGTCAACGGATACCAGGCCGGTCATACTGGCGTCATGGCGGTCTTCGTCCGCAGATTGTTCGGCATCGGCAAGCTTCCCGCCGACCTGCACGCCCAGGTCGAGGCGGAGGGCCTGATCTACCTCGCCGACTATGTCGCGGTGACCCGGCGCTTCAGCGGCACCATCCCCGGCGTGCGATTGCCGCACAGCGTCGCCAGTTACGCCGGCTCGCTGGTCTTCACCTCCGAGCGGGTGCTCGCGACGCTGTCCATGCTGCCCAAGCTGGCCGGGCCTACCGTCGACGCGCGCTGGGACGCGCCGCAGGCGGGCGCGGCCATGGTCGAGATCTCGTCGACCGGTGTGCAGGTCGACGTCGACGTCGCCGAGGTCGACCCCAAGTTCAGCGGGGAGCTGTCGCTGCACTACAAGGCGGCGGTCCCGGACGACGCGCTCGCCGCGCTGCCGCGCCGGTCGCTGGCCTTCGACATGCCACCCGAATACGTCTTCCGCGCCGTCGGCGTCACCTATTCGCCGTGATCGTCACGGCGGCGATGGCTTTCCTACGATGACGGGTGTGACCGATCCGGCCTTCAGCCCCGAGGAGCGGCAGGCCGTCTACCGGGTGATCTCCGAACGGCGCGACATGCGCCGGTTCTCGCCGGGCGGCGTGGTGGCCGAGGACGTGTTGGCGCGGTTGTTGCAGGCCGCGCATGCCGCGCCCAGCGTCGGCCTGATGCAGCCGTGGCGCTTCATCCGGATCACCGACGGCGCCCTGCGTCGACGCATCCACGCTCTGGTCGACGAGGAACGTCCGCTGACGGCCGCGGCGCTGGGCGAGCGGGCCGAGGAGTTCTTGGCGCTCAAGGTCGAGGGCATCCTCGAGTGCGCCGAACTGTTCGTGGTGGCGCTGCGCGACAACCGCGACCGGCACGTGTTCGGCCGGCGGACGCTGCCGCAGATGGATCTGGCGTCGGTGTCGTGCGCCATCCAGAACCTGTGGCTGGCGGCGCGCTCGGAAGGCCTTGGCATGGGCTGGGTTTCCCTGTTCGACCCGCAACGGTTGGCGGCGTTGCTGGCGATGCCCGCCGACGCCGAGCCGGTGGCCATCCTGTGTCTGGGCCCGGTGCCCGAGTTTCCCGACCGGCCGGCCCTGGAGCTCGACGGCTGGACCCTCGGGCGGCCGCTGCCGGAGTTCGTCTCCGAGAACGAATGGGGATCGCGCCGAGCGTAACGCCCGGTGGACGCGGACACCCTGCTGTATCGTCGCCGGTCGAGGTGACGGTATGACGGCTCAACACGCCAAAGAGAATCTGCTGCTCGTGCACTGGCACGACCTGGGGCGATACCTCGGCGCCTACGGTCACTCGGACGTGGCCAGCCCGCGGCTGGACCGGCTTGCCGCCGAGGGCATCCTGTTCACCCGGGCTCATGCCGCCGCGCCGCTGTGCTCGCCGTCGCGCGGATCGCTGTTCACCGGGCGCTACCCGCAAAGCAATGGGCTCGTCGGCCTGGCGCACCACGGCTGGGAATATCGCAGCGGCGTGCGGACGCTGCCCCAGATGTTGTCCGAATCGGGTTACTACTCAGCCCTTTTCGGGATGCAACACGAGACGTCCTACCCGAAGCGGCTGGGCTTCGACGAGTTCGACGTGTCCAACTCCTACTGCGACTACGTGGTGGACCGAACGGACGAATGGCTGCGCGACAGCGCCGAGAACCTTGCGGGCCAGCCGTTTCTGTTGACCGCGGGCTTCTTCGAGACGCACCGCCCCTACCCGCGCGACCGCTACGAGCCGGCGGACGCCGCGCAGGTCGATCCCCCCGACTACCTGCCCGACACCCCCGACGTTCGTGGCGACCTCGCCGACTTCTACGGGGCGATCGCCACGGCCGACGCCGCCGTCGGCCGGCTGCTGGACGCGCTGGCCGAAACGGGGCTCGATGCCAACACGTGGGTGGTGTTCTTCACCGATCACGGGCCGGCGTTTCCGCGCGCGAAATCCACGCTGTACGACGCCGGAACCGGCATCGCCATGATCATCCGCCCTCCCACCAAACGCGCGGTGGCGCCGCACGTTTACGACGAGCTGTTCAGCGGCGTCGATCTGGTGCCGACGCTGCTCGGGCTCTTGGGCGTGCACGTGCCGCCCGACGTGGAAGGAGTGTCACACGCCGGCGCGCTGCTGGCGCCCGGCCCGCCAACCGAACCGGTCCGGCAGCAGGTGTACACCATGAAGACCTACCACGACTCGTTCGACCCCATTCGCGCGATTCGCACAAAGGAATACAGCTACATCGAGAACTACGCGGCCCGCCCGCTGCTGGACCTGCCGTTGGACATCCAGGAAAGCCCCTCGGGGCAGGCGGTCGCACCGTACATTTCGGGCCCGCGCCCCGAGCGCGAACTCTACGACCTGCGCACCGATCCCAGCGAAACCGCCAACCTGCTGACCGGGGTCGACGGCGCCGCCATGGAGGCGATCGCCGCCGATCTGGCTGTGCGCCTGCATGATTGGCGCCAGCGCACCGGCGACGTGATACCGTCGGAGTTTGCCGGCTACCGCATCGCCCTGCGTTACACCGAGACTTATCTGCAGATTCACCGCATAAAGCCGAGCAGCCGCTCGGCGATCGCCGTCGACCGCGGCATCGAGGAATAGTCCGGCTTATCCGCCGGAGCGTTGGGCGCCGCCGACCTCGGCGACGATGAATACCCGCCGGAACGGGAATATCGTGGTGCCGTCGGCCCGGGGAGGGTACGCGTCGTCCAGCAGCGGGATGAGCTCGCGGCGAAACTGCTCCCAGCCCTCGTCGTCGAGCCGCTCGCGCACCGGCACCAGCGCCGTGCCGGTGATCCATTCCAGCACCGGATTCTCACCGGTGAGCTGATGCAGGTAGGTGCTCTCCCACACGTCGATCTTGCATCCGGCGTCCAGCAGCAGGTTGGCGTAGTTCATGGGCGGCTGGACCACCGCGCCCACCCGAAACGGTATGTCGCGCATGAGTTTTGCGTACGGCTCGCGGCGGGCCAGCGCCCGCACCGTGGCGTGCGACGGGGTTTCGAAGTTGCCCGGGATCTGCACGCCGATCCACGAGCCGGGCGCCAGCTCCTCGGCCCACCGCACCAGCAAACCGGCGTGCTCGGGTACCCAATGCAGGGCGGCGTTGCAGATCACCACGTCGGTGTCGGGCTTGGGCTTCCAGTCCCGCAAGTCGCCGATGACGGCGTCGATGCCGCGCTCCTTGGCGGCGGCGACCATCTCCGGCGAGCTGTCCACCGCCTCGATCGCCGCCTCCGGCCAGCGCCGGGCCAGGTACTTGGTCAGGTGGCCCGGGCCGCAGCCCAGGTCGACCACTCGACGCGCCTGCTTGGCACCCACTCGCGACACCAGGTCATAGAACGGGCGGCTGCGATGGTCAGCAAAGGCCAGGTAGACGTCGGGATCCCACATGTCGGTCCTCCTGATCAACACCAGCACGGGTCGAGCTGATAGGTAAACCGTATTACCGCATGCGGCCCCGGCGCCGACCGAGTGGGCGATAGCATCGCGTTTGTGACACCGCCCGACCCGGACCCGGTCAATCCTCCGGTTCCCGTTCCGGACGTTCCCGGCGCCGACGTGCCCGCGGGCGCCGCGGGATTGCCGCCGCGCTCCGCGCTGTCGCCCCGTCAGCGAATGGTCGTGGAGGCGGCGGCCATCTCCGACCTCGCGCTGCGCACCGCGGTCGCGTCGGTGCTGACGACCACCGTCACGCCGGCCGTGCTGGCCACGTCGGTGCGCTCCGGCAGCGAACGCGACAGCCTGCGCTTCTACGCCGAACTTGGCGCCGAGCGGGATCCGGCGAGGTCGTTTCCGGCGCCCACCGAGGCGCCCACCGTCTCGTCGCGGCCCGCCAATCCGCTCGCGGAGTGGATCGCCCACGGCACCGTCGACAACATCTCGTTCCCCAGCAGCTTCCGGGCGATCAATCCCGCGATGCGCACGCGCTGGAGCGCGTTGTCCGCCAACAACATCGTGCACGCGCAGCACTGGCGGCATGGCGACGGACCGCATCCCACGCTGTGCGTCATCCACGGCTTCATGGGGTCGTCGTATTTGGCCAACGGGCGGTTCTTCACGCTGCCGTGGTATTACCGCTCCGGCTACGACGTCCTGATGTACACCCTGCCGTTCCACGGCCCACGGGCCGAAAAGTATTCGCCGTTCAGCGGTTTCGGGTATTTCTCCGGTGGGTTGTGCGGTTTCGCCGAGGCGATGGCCCAGGCCGTGCACGACTTCCGGTCCATCATCGACTACCTGCGCCACACCGGCGTCGAGCGCATCGCGCTGACCGGAATCTCGCTGGGCGGCTACACCTCCGCGCTGGTGGCTTCGGTCGACGACCGGCTGGAGGCCGTCATCCCCAACTGCCCGGTCGTGACGCCGGCAACGATGTTCGACGACTGGTTCCCGGCCAACAAGCTCATGGGGCTGGGGCTGCGGATGTCCAAGATCAGCCGTGCCGAGCTTGCCGCCGGGTTGGCCTATCACTCGCCGCTGAACTACCCGCCGCTGATCGGAAAGGACCGCCGGATGATCATCACCGGCCTCGGCGATCGGATGGCCCCGCCGGAACAGGCTGTCACGCTGTGGGAACACTGGAATCGCTGTGCGCTGCACTGGTTTCCGGGCAGCCATGTGCTGCACGTGAGCCAGCTGGACTATTTGCGCCGGATGACCCAGTTTCTGCGCGGGGTTATGTTCTAGCGCACCGGGACCAAACGACTCACGACGCCAGCGGCGCCCGATGGGCGCCCGCCCCCGGAGTCGGCCAAGCCAGTCCCGCTAGGACGCCGGGAGGCTCGTCAACGTGTCCGTCGAGGCGTTGCGCCGACGACAGATCCAGCGCCGCCAGCGCGGGCCGGTGATTACCGCGCTGGGGGATCAACCCGGCCAGCGGCGCCGCGCCCGTGGGGGGCGAATCGGTCAAGAACGCGCAGGCGGCCGCGACGGTGTGATGCGTCCGGTCGCCGGCGATCTCCAGCGCCGTGCAGGTTTCGCGCACCGGGTGCGACCGGATCGCGTCCAGCGTTTCGGCCAGTCCGTCGTCGACGCGGACCTGGTATGCCGCGATGTAATCCGAGTCGCCGCGCTGCACACCCCGCCAGGTCTCGCGAGCGTTGGGCGCCAGCAGCCGCGGGACGTCGTCGGGTGCGACGGTGCCGGCGTCCCAGCCGATCTCACGCAGGTGGTCGGCCAGCCGGCGCGCGGCGACCTGGGCGGTCTCGGTCAGCGGGATCCGCGACGAGCGCGCCTGCAGCGCCGCCAGGTTGTCGGCCGCCGACACCGTGAGCCCGATCCACGTCTGGCGCCTTGAGACGTCGGATGCGTTGTCGCGGCTGGTGATTCGGATCTTGTCGGCGCGGATGCCGTAGCGATCCAGGTAGTCCGCGATGAGGCGCAGCGGGAGCACGTCGGAGTCGCCGAGTGGGGACCCGAGCCGCAGCAGCGCGGTTGCGCTTGTGGCAGAGCCCGATTCGGGCACGGACCCCCGGGCGCGCCGCGCCATCGCCAGGCGGCGGCGCAGGATCGTGGTGACGTGCAGGCCGTGCCACCAGCCGAACAGCACGATCACCACGGCGGCCGCGATGCCGAGCACCCAGTAGTCGCGGGGGGACCGCCAGGGGTATGCCATCGCCGCGGGCACCACCGCCAGCAGCGCCAGCGTGATTCGGCCCGTTCCTGCAGCGGGTGTCGAGCGGCTCACGGGGTGGTCTCCTTCTTTCGGGCGATCGCGGAGACGGCGGCGACCGCCGCGACGACGACGGCCAACGCGGCGGTTCCGGCGAACGCGACGGTTCGCGGGGTGGTGTCCCGGGGCGCGGGCGCCGCCGGGACGGTGACCGGCCTGGCCGCCGACACGCCGGATGGGTTGCCGGCGGGCAGTTCCCACGTCAGCGCCGCCACGGGGTCCACCGCGCCGGCGCCGACGACGTTGGAGGGCGCCCGGGCCCCGTTGTGGGCGGTCGCGGTGATGCGGTGCACCACCTGCGTCGCGGTCAGTTGGGGATACTTGCTGCGCACCAGCGCCGCGACGCCCGACACGTAGCCGGCCGCATAGCTGGTGCCACTCAACGCGACCAACTGCTGATGGTCGTCGGGCAGGCCATTGGCGAGGCCGCCGCCGTCGCGGTTGCTGACGGACACGATGTTTTCGCCCGGCGCCGCGATGCCCACCCACGGCCCGGCCATGGTGAATTTCGACGGCTCCGCGCCCGGCGTGAGGGAGGCCGCCGACAGCACGTACGGCTGCCACCACGACGGGATGGAGACCGACGTGACACCCGCCCAGTTGCGCGGGTCGTCGGGGCGGCCGAGGTCGGTGAGCGGGTTGGAGTCACAGGACGTTCCGCCGGCGACCGAGCCGGTGGGGCCGTTGTTGCCCGCGGCGGCCACGATCACCGCGTCCTTGTCCACCGCCGCGTAGCGGATCGCCGCGCCCAGCGCGGCCTGGTCGACCGTCCGGTCGGCGGGCAGGCAGGTGATCGCGGAGATGTTGATCACCCGGGCGCCGAGGTCGGCGGCGTGCACGATCGCCCGCGCCAGCGTCGCGATGTCCTGGGACGCCCTGGCCAGCAACGGATCACCGCCCGGCGTGCGCGGCGAGAATTTCGCGGACGTCATCCTGATCGAGAGCATCCGTGCGGCGGGCGCCACCCCCGAGAACCCATCGTCACCGGGCTGGCCGCCGATGATGCCGGCCACCAGAGTGCCGTGCCCGTCGCAGTCGCTCAGGCCGTCGGTGGTCTCGACGAAATCGCCGCCGGGATCGACGTTGGGCAGCCGCGGGCCGGGGCGCACGCCGGTGTCGAGGACCGCCACCAGCTGGCCCTCGCCTCGGGAAAACCGCCACGCCGCAGGAAGATTCAGCATCGACTGGCTGGGCGCCGCCACGGCCGGATCGCTGCCCGGGATGACACCGGAGACGCTGCAGGGGCCGCGCTGCTCCATCGGCTGCCCGGGTCCGGGCGCTCCGCTCGGCGGCGGGACGCCGGGATCCACCTTCGGCTGGTCGATGGCCAGCGCCGACGGAGCGGCCCACATCATGGCCGCCAAAGGGGCCATGACGCAGGCCAATCCGGCTTGGGGGCGCATCATCGATTGAGCACCCAGGCGAACAGACCGACCAGGTAGGCCATCACGGGGATCAGCGAGGCGTCGAGGCCGGCCGCGACGAAGCCCACCAGCCGCCGCAGCGGCAGCGAGTAGCTTTCCGGCGCCGCGATGCGCGGATTCAACGCCACCACCGCCCACACCAGCGCCAGCGCGACGAGCACCAACGCGGCGCCGAGCGCGGCGGCGTAGCGCCCCGTCGCGGTGTAGAGCACCAACAGGACACCGGCGACCAGGTAGGGCTGGGCGAGCAGCCAGGCCTTGCAGGCGGCCGAGTCCCACACGCGGGCGCGCAGCACGGACGTCGCCGCGGTCGCGCCGACCACGTACCAGCCGAAGCCCGCCAACGACTCCGGGCGCAGCGCGATCGCCACCGAGCCCAGCGCGCTGAGCAACACCGCGGCGGCGATGAACCCGCTTTGATGCGCGTCGCCGATCCGCACCCGCCGCGGCAGGTCCTCGAGCACGCGCAGCGACGGTGCCGACGGGGTGGGATCGCCGGGCGCCGGAATGACGGGCAGCGGGAAGCGCGCCCACAGCGCCGACAACGGAGCGGCCTCGACGGTGACCAGCAGGGCCGCCACTATGAGCCCGCAGCCGATGGTCAGTATCGGGAAATGCGAGAGCAATTCGGCGCCGGCTGCCAGCGCCACCCCGGCCCCGACGGTTGCGGTCGCGGTGAAGAAGCTGACGACCCGTTCACGCTCCGGGCCGGGGACCATCAGGGCGATCAGCGACCACGCGGTGACGCCGGCCGCTGCCAGCATCAGCTGCGCCGGCCCGAACCCGCCGGGCACCGCCAATACCAGCGCGGCGCCGATGGGCACCAGGGCCGCGATCGACAGCGCCATCCCGGCGCGCGGCGAACGCGCGGTGCCCAGTAGGCCGACCACCCCTGTCAGTCCCGCGATCACGGCGACCGCGACCAGCCCGGACAGCGCGCCGGTGGCCACCCGGTAGGTGACGCCGAGACCGGTCGCCAGGAAGGCCACGGCGATCACCGCGGCCAGCGCCGCACGCTGGATATGCGCTGTGCCCCAGGGCCGCAACCGGGAGGTCGAGAAGATCATGGCGGCGTCGGCGATGTCCTCGACGATGCCCGGCGCGGCCGGCCCGGCGGGCACCGGCTGCAGCGCCAGCAGGTCGCCGTCGACGACCCCGACGGTGTCCAGGCTGGCGTCCAGGCTGAACGGCGCGCCGCCGATCGGCGCCAGGCTCAGGTGGGCGGCCGCGAGACCGTCCAGGGTGTCCTCGGTGTCACCGTTGGTGGCCGCCGGGGCCGCCAACCGCTTGACCGCCGGCAGGATTTCGCGCAGCGGCAGCTCGGCCGGCAGGGCCATCTCCGTCAGCCTGTTGTCCGCGAGGATGGCGACGCGCACTATCGGCATCACGGCGCCGGACGTCACTGACATGGTTCTCTCTTCTCTATTTCGTTGCTGTATCTGAACGTTGGGTGTTTATGAACTCTGTGCGGAAAAGTCTCGGGACAGCCGGCGGCCGGGGAACCATTGGCCCTCTGGCAGCAGGGTGGTCAGCTGTTCGATCGCGACGGCGATGGCGAAGGGCGCGCCCGGGGCGAAAGTGGAGACCCACTCGCCGTCGAAGGCGCGCGACGGGCTGATGAGCACCCGGCCCGCGGCGGTGTCGACGATGCTCATCCCGACCTCGGTGGTCGAGTGCTGCCCGTCGCGGCGGGACCCGGCGACGATCTCGACGTAGCTGCGCGGCCCGGAGAACACCGACTCCACCACCGGTCGCGCGGACGCCGGAATGCCCAGATAATCAACGACTTCCGACAGCGAAGCGCCGGTCCGCAGCCGTTCGTCGGCGCGGGCCCCCACCCGCATCGGCATGCTGAACTCGTCGAACCGGGCGGGCGGCCGCTGCGACAGCCCGACGCCGAGGACCGGGACCAGCCCCCGCGCGTCGTCGATATCCATGGCGGTGAAGGTGACGAGCTGGGCGCTGCGCAACGCCACGACGGTTTTCTGCGCCGTGCCGCTCCCGCCGGTGGCGCGCTGAGCGACCACGCCGCGCAGCAGCTCACCGGCGCCGGTGGCCGCCCCGGGCCCCACGTACCGAAGGTCGAGCCACCGGTCCGGGAAGCACACCGTTTTGATCCAGCCGGCGACCGCCGGGTTGACCAGCCCGTCCCGCGACACCAGACCGATCCGGGTCAGCTCGGCGCGCTGATGCTCGAAGAACTCGGCGCGCTGCGCGGCGTCGCGATAGGGCGTGGTGATCGCCAGGACCCACGGGAAGGTGCCCGCCCCAATGGTTTCCGCGATGAACCACGCGTGGTCAACCGTCAGCTCGACGGCATTTGGTGCTGCGTTCATCAGGCGGGGATTAACCGCCCCACTTGGCGGCCTCGGCCTGGTCGCGGGCGAGCATCGCGGTGGTGTTGGCATCGTGGGTGCCGGCCATCGACTGATAGGCCCGGACCAGGCTGTCCATCGCCTGGTTCCACTGCGCCTGCCACACCTGGTACGTCATGCCGGTGTCACCCTGCCAGGCATTGGACAGCGTGGCCTGCTCGCTGGCGATGTCCGATCCGAGCGCCTGCAACGTGCCGGCATAGCCCGACATGTCTGCGGCGTGGCCCAGCATCGCGGGGTAGTTGTACATGATTTGCGACATCGCAAGTCCTTTCGCGGTTGGAGGTCTGATCAGAACGCGGTGTAGCCCGACGCGGCCGCGGCGTCGGCGGCCACATAGGTGCCGGCGGCGTCCCCGAGGTTGGCCTGGGCGATGTCCAGCAGGGTGTTGATCCGCGCCGCGACCTCCACGAAGCGGGCGTGCGCGGCCTGAAACGCCGCCGAGGACTCGCCCTGGTGGAACGCCTGCGCCGACACCGCTTCCTGCTCGGCCTGGCTGATCGTGCTGCGCATCAAGGCCGCCTTGGCGCTGAACGCCGACTGCGCGGCCACCAACTGCGGAATATGAGCGTCCAACATGCTCATGGTGATTGGTTTCCTTTCGCTCTCTTCGGATTTCGGTTGCTGACTGCCACGTTAGGTGCCGTCGTCGCCCCCTTTCTCCGGCTCGTGATCCCACGTCCCCGGCACCATCGGCATCCGCGGACCGCCGCCGAACTCGTCGCCGGCCAGCTTGGTCAACCCGGCGGCGCCCACGGCGGTGTCTTTGTGTGCGGTCCCCGCGAATCCCAGGCTCCCGGCCCCGTTTCCGGAGGCCACCGCCGAAACCAACTCCTCGGCCTCATAGTCGGGTGCAACGCCGATGTCCGAATCCATGTCCAGGAACTCGTCGCCGTATTCGCGCATCGCCGCCCGCCGGCGCCGCCGCGCCCGCGCCTCTGCCCGGCTGGGCGCCGCCGCGCCCGCCGCCGGTATGGTCGCCGCCGGCGCCTTGGCGCCGCCACGGCCACCCAGCGTCGGGCCGGACTCGGATCCGGGGCCACCGCCGAAACCCACCATGTACGCGAAGGTTCCGACGGTTGTCGCCGGGGCCGGCACTGCGGGCGCACTGGCGCCCGCAGTGCCCACCGACGCCGGTGCCGCCGCCGGAGCCGCGGCCGTCGGGGCCACGCCGGCGACCGGCCACACCGTGGAAACAGGGACGGCGGTCGCGGCGATACCCCCCGCCACGGGTGCCGCCAGCGCGGGGGCCGCGGCCGCGAGCGCCAGCGCCGGTTGCAGTGCCACCGGGAGGATGAGCCCGAGGAAAGGACTGAGCAGCAGCGACGGGTAAGTGATCCCCGCACCGATCCAGGAGAAAGCCTGGTAGGCGATCGCGAACAACAGCGGACCGTAAAGCACCAGTGCCTCAGACGGATTCGTCATGAAGGCCTGGATGATCTTCACCGAGTTCCCGACGGGGTCCTGGAAGAACGTGGCGAGCTCCTGGAACATGTTTCCGTAGAAATTGGTGTACTGCGACAGCAGCTGAGACAGCAGGTCGGACGGATTGAAAGACGAACCCGACTGGGCGGCCGGGGTGGCCGCGCCGCTCTGGTTCACGATGGAAGGTGCCGGGGTGGTGCGCGGCGCCGAGGCCAGCGCCCCGCCCGAGACCGCCTGATAGGCACCCATCACCGTGGCGGCCTGGACCCACATGCGCAGGTAGTCTGCCTCGTTCAGCGCGATCGGAATCGTGTTGATGCCAAAGAAATTCGTAGCAAGCAGGACGCCGTGGATGACATGGTTGGCGGCGAGCTCCACCAGGGTCGGCATCGCGGCCAGGGCGCCGGCGTACGCCGTCGCGGCGACCTCGTGCTGGGCGGCCACGCCGGCGCTGTCGGCGCCGGCCTGCTGCAGCCACGCCAGGTACGGCAGGTGAGCCGCCGCGTACTGCTCGGCGCTCGGGCCCTGCCACGCCCCCGCCTGCACCGCCCCCAAAATCCCGCTGAGTTCGGCCGCCGCCGAGGCGTATTCGGCGCTGAGCGACGACCAGGCACCGGCGGCCGCCAGCAGCGACCCCGGCCCCGGACCAGCGCTCAGCAACGCCGAGTGCACCTCCGGCGGCGACGCCATCCAAACGGGGGCCGTCATCGTCAGCCCGCCGCCATCCCATAGGTCGCGGCCGCCGCCGTGTCACCGGCGAGATAGCTGGCGCCGGACTCACCCACGCCCGCTCCGGCGCGGCCCAACTCCTCGACACCCTGGGCGGCGACGGCAGCGTGCTCCTGGCCCTGGGCGCTGAACCCCGCGGCCGTCTGCAGCGACACGGGATCCGCCGCCGGCGGCACCACCGCGGTAATCGCCGGGGCCGCCGCCGCGTGCGCGGCCGCCAGCCGCGCCGTCAGTGCCTCCACGGCCGCGCTGGTGGCGGCCAGCCCCTCGGGAACCACTCGCAACGTCATGACTAACTCCCCTTCTGTTGCGTCTCACCGGACATCACGGCCTCCCCGGCGAGCGGGTTGACCAACTGCACATACGTGGGAATATCGCTGTCGCCCAGCAGGATTGCCCGGCCGGCGGGCAGCCGGCCGAACCGCTGGCCCCGGATCTTGCCGCTGTCCTGCGGATTGCCCGACAGCATCAACGTGGTCGCCTGCAGGTCGTTGAAGCGGCGCAGCAACGGGCTGGTCATCAAGGCGTGGGCCGACCCGGTGGCGCGCGCCGTGACGATCACCCGCAGGCCCAGATCGCCGGCCTGCGCCAGCTGCGCGATCAGCGGGGTCCACGGCCGCTGCCCGACGTACGGACCGCTCATCGCGGGCGAATCCGGGATCTGGTCGACGTCGTCGATGATCAGGTAGTGGGTGTGGCCCTGGTAGCGCCAGCGGGACAGCTCCGCCGGCGACAAGCCCGCCGGTGGCCGCCGAGACTCGATCAGGTTGGCGAGCCCGAGCATCGCCGGGGCGACCCGGTCGATGTTGGCCGTGTATTCGTTTTCGGGGAACAGTGGCTCGTCGACGAGGTGCAGCCGCCGGTCCAGCACCGTGAACGCCACCTGATCGGCGGTGGAGTGCTCGCGGACGGTGCGAATGATGTGGCGCAGCAGCGTCGTCTTCCCGGACCTGCTGTCGCCTAACACCATCAGCAGTGGATTCTCGGCGAAATCGACTGTGACGGGCGCGAGGTCCTCTTCGCGCTGGCCGATGACCACCGACTCCGCGCCGCGGTACAGCGGCCCCAGCGCGTCGGGCGTGAGGTCGGTGGGCAGCAGCCGCACCGGCGGTGCCGAGACCCCCGGGTAGCGGGCGTTGATCGCGGCGACCTGGCCGAGCTCGGGAAGCGCGAACAGGAAGTGCTCGGCGGCCATGGTCAATCCGCGGCCCGGCTGGTCGTGCGGAACGCTGTCGGCCGGACGGCGCAGCGCGCCGACCACCCGTACGTTGCTGTCCCGCGCGTCGTGCAACTTGAGCTCGAGCCGCAGCCCGAGGCCGTCGCGCATGGCCAGCGGCACCTCCAGCCAGCTGGGAGTGGTGACGACCACGTGGATGCCGTAGGCCAGGCCGATGTTGACCAGCTCGGTCACCTTGGCCAGCAAGGGATTACGGGTGTTGAACTGGTCGGTGTTGTCCCGCCCGAACGCGTAGAGGTTGTCGATGACCAGGAACACCTCGCCGTAGCCGTCGTCCGGGGCGGCGCCGTGCCTTTCCCGGAAGGCCTCGCGCTGCTGTCGGGACAGCAGCAGCTGCTCCAGCTCGCCGAAGGTGCGGCGGATGCGTTCGGGTTCCAGCGCCGAGGCGACGCTGCCGACGTGCGCCAGGTCTTCCAGCGCCCGCAGTTGCCCGCCGCCGTAGTCCAGGCAGTAGAACGTGACCTCGCGCGGCGAATGCAGGCTGGCCGCCGACAGAATGAACGTCTGCAGCGCAGTCGATTTCCCGGACTTGGGGCCGCCGTGGATCACCATGTTGCCCGCCGACGACGAGGCGTCGAACACCAAGGCGTCGCGGCGCATCTCGAAGGGTTTGTCGATCTCGCCGAGCGGCCAGCGCCATTGCCCCTGCGCCACGCCGGCGCGCGCCAGCACCGCGGTCAACGGGATCGGCTCGTCCAGCGGCGGCAGCCACAGCTGCGGCGCCCGCGGCCCGTAGCCCGCCAGCTGCTCGCCGATGGTCGCGATCAGCTTGCGCGGCGGTCCGGCAAAGTCCTCGTCCTCACCGGTGGATATCACGGTGCCGTGATCGGGCTCCACCATCCCTGCCGTGAACAGCTTGGGCTCCGGGTTCGAGTGCACCACAAGGGCTTTGGCCGCCCGCGGTGGATCGTAGATGCCATCGACGTAGGTGCTGCGGAATTTGATTGGGGTCGCGCCGGGTGCGGGCACCAAAAAGGCCACGCCCTTGTGCTCCTTGCCGGATTCGATGTGGTACGCGTCCTCGACGCCGATGATCTGGCGGGAAACGCTGGGGCTGGCCACCTTCAAACCGATGCGGTATGAGGTGTTCTTGTCGATGTCCTTGATCTTGCCCACGTCCAGCGTCTGGGACGCGAACAGGATGTGGATGCGGAACGAGCGCCCTTTGCGGGCCACGTAGTCGAACAGCTCCGCGTATTCCGGATGGTCGGCCAGCATCAGGGTGAATTCGTCGGCGACGACGAATAACGTGGGGATGGGCGGGAGATCGGCGGCGGCCGGCGCCCCAGATTCCCGAGCGTTCTCGTATTCGGTGACCGAGTTGAACGCGCTGCCCTGCACCCGGCGGCCGGCCTCCCGCAGCAGCGTCTCGCGGCGGGCCACCTCGCCGCGCAGCGTGTCGGCGAAGCGGTCGGCCAGCGATTTCTTCTCGGCCATGTTCGAGATCACCGCGACGACCTGCGGGAAGTTCCGGAAGCTGTCGGCGCCGGCCTCGCCCTTGAAGTCGGCGTAGATGACGATCAGCCGGTCCGCCGAATGGGTTGTCAACAGCGACAATAGGATGGACATGAGGGTCTGTGACTTGCCGGACCCGGTCATGCCGATCATCAGCCCGTGTGGGCCCATTCCGCCCTCGGCCTCGTCCTTGAGGTCGAACATCAGCGGCTCGCCGGTCGCGGTGACGCCGATCGGAACGCGCAACTCGTCGTCGCGGCGGCGCGGCGCCCACATCGTCGGCACGTCCAGCCGCGACGCGTCCGGGATGCCCAGCAGCGTGGTGAACGTCGCGCCGCGGGTGGCCGCGGAGCGCAGGCCGGCATGCGTCGGGTTGGAGTCCCATCGCGACAGCTGCCGCGCCAGGTGTGCGGCGTCGTCCGCGGCGAGTCGATCCGCGCTGTCGACGTACGGCTGCCAGCCGCCGGTCTGCCAGCGTTCGATGGCGCCGCCCGCAACCCGCAAAATCGGCTTCTCCGGGTCCGAATACTGCTCCCGGTGCGGGGGGCTGGCGGAGCAGTGCACGACGGTGACTCCCGCCCGGCCCACCGCCAGCGCCGAGGCGTTGAGGTCATAGTCGGGGTCGTCGACGAGGATCAGCAAGTGCCGCAACGCATCTGCGGGCTCACCCGTGAACGCGGGGCGATCGACGAGCGCCGGCCCCAGCATCGCGACCAGCTCGTCGGCGTCCGTCGACAAGAAGCGGGCCGGGCCCACACCGTCGAGCTCGCCCGGAATGTCGGCGTGCGGCAACCACTTCAGCCAGGGCCAGTCCGGGCATTCCAGGTCTCGGGAGGCCAGCGCCACGCCGAGCACCGTGGGGTCGTGCCACGTCACCGCCTGGGCGATCCAGGCGCGCAACGCCCCCCGCACCTCATCTTCCGCGCCCAGCACGGTGATCCGCGAGACCTTGGCCAAGTCGATTCCGGTCGGGACGTCGCGGACGGTGCGCTGGGTGGCGAGCAGGCTGCGTAATGCGCTGTGCGACACGGGTTCCAAGTCGATCTCGTCGGCGGTGTCGTTGACCCGCAGCGCGGTGGCCAGCGGCGCCTGGTGACGGCCGGCCCGCAACACCAGGAAGTCGGGGTCGTGCGGGTCGCGCTCCCACTGACGCCGCGAGCCGGGCACCGCCGCGAGCGCCGCCGGGTCCGGGTGCGACCACTCCGCGGCCGCCCGCTGCTGGGCGGCCTGGGTGCGGATGTTGTCCCGCACCACCGACAGGTAACGCAGGTAGTCGGCGCGTTCGGCGTCGACCTCCTCGGTGCGGGTCTTGTTGTCGTTGCCGCGGTACAGCGCGGTCGCCGCCAGCAGCAACACGAAGGGGAAGAACAGCGTCTGCGGGGAGATGACCCGCATGCCGGTGGCCACCAGCGCCACCACCATGCCGACGATCAGGATCACAAGCACATAGGGCATGGCGCGCCGCAGAAACGACGGGGGGACCACCCGGGGCAGCTCCGGGGGCGCCTCGATGGTGATGGTGCCCTTGCGCGTCGCCGGCGGCGCGAGCCGGCGGCGGGCCTCGAAGATCAGTCGGCTCATCGTCCCTCTCCCTGCGCCGCGACCGGGCGACCGGGCTTGGCGTCGGGCGCCAGGCCGTCGTGGGCCAGCAGCGCGTCGGCGCGCGACAGCGTCGGGCCGGGCGCAAACAGCGACAGCACCGACCACGGGACCGGCACCGCGGGCGCGTTCAGGCCAAGCGCCTCAACCGTTTTCCCGTGCCCGACGGCCCCTGGCCCGTTCTCTGCCTCGTTGTCGATGCCGTAGCGCACCCCGGTGTCGGATACCCAGAACAACGAGCCGGCCGGCGGCGCCGCAGACCCGCCGCCCACCGTCTGGGTGAAGTAGCCGGTTCCCGGCGCCAGGGCGACGCGGGTGGCGGTGCCCTCGGAGCCGGCGGCGACCAGGTCCACCGTGCGCACCGCCTCCGGTACCGGCAACACCGACCCGGAGAGCAGGCTCAGCGAGCTCGTCGCCGCGCCGGCCGGCTTGCTCCAGTACGCGCAGGCGACGGGGCTCTTCGCCGCGTCGATCAGGGCAACCTGCTGATCGGGGTAGCGGCCGGTGTCCAGCAGCCGCGACACCGGCAGTTTCGCCACCTCGTCGGCGCCGAGCCGCGGCGGTTGGTCCAGCCCATAGGAATTGGAGTTGCGCAGGATCGCGGCGAGCACCGGCGAAATCGGCTGCAGGCCGTCGGGCAACACCGCGTAGTAATGCAGGGTGCCGGACGAGTTTTGCTCCAGGCCGTACGAGACGACGACCGCGCCGATCGGTGCCGGCACCGAAAAGCCCGCGGGGCCACCGGCGTTCGGGATCGACGGCGCCGTCAGCGGGGGCGACTCGGGTATCGCGTTGAACAGCCCCTGCGCGATCGGGCGCGGCGCGGGCACGTCGGAATCTCCGACGCCGAGGCCGAGGGCGTTGGTGACGGCGTGGTTGGCCAGGTCGATCTGGCTCCGCTTGCCGTCCCAGAGCAGCCAGGTGGTGCTGCCGTTGTCCACCAGGATCCCCTGATTGGCGTGGATGACGGTCGCCCGCGCCCCATTGCCGTCGGGCGGGCCGGCGATCACCGTGACGCCCGTGCTGTGCGCGCCCCGCGTGGGGCCCCCGCGAAGGGGGGGAGTTCCACCGACGGCGTCGCACACCGTCCAGTTGGCGTCGTGCGAGACGTTCTGCACCATGCGCTCGGGCGCGCCCGGGATGCCGATCAGGTTGCCCCGCGGAAACCGGTCCAGCTCACTGCTTTTCACCGTGGTGGGGGTGACCGGCTTGCCGACGATCAGCCGGGCCGAGGTCAGGTTGAGGACCGGGTGCAGGTCCTCGCCGACGCGCACGTACAGCGCGGCGGTCGAGCGGTCGGCGAGCACCGCGTTGTTACCCGCCGTCCCGCTGGGCCGAATCAGCGAGAACACGAAGCAGCCCGCCAGGCCGGTGACCAGGATGAGCGCGCCCATCAGCACCGCGCGCGACTGGGTGCGCAGCGGGTCGACCAGCATCCGGGTGTCGTGCAGGGCGATGCCGGAGGCGATGCGGCGCATCACGAAGCGCCAGCCGCTCACCTGATGGCGGGTGACGAAGCCGCGGCGGTACTCCACCTTGTCGGGGTTGTCGTTGACCGGGGTCCGCGAGGCGAACGAGCGCCGGTCCGTCTCGGGCTCATGGTTATTGGTCGTCATGCGGGCACCGACAGCCCGAGACCACGCAACAGCGGCTCCACCGACTTCTCGACGTCCTGGTCGGTGATCGTCATCAGCTCCTCGTCACTGAATTCCCCGGTTCCGGCGTGTTCCGAATGGTCGAGGCGGAATTCGCGTTCTTCCTCGGAGCGCTCGACGATGTTGCGGACGAACCGGCCGTTGCCCGCGATGTCGAGGTTGCGCCGCGCGATCCCGTTGGCGTCCGGCGTCGACTCGGTGGCCAACTTCAAGAACAAGGCCTCCATGTGGTCCAGCGCGGCGGGCTCGAAGACGCTGTCGCGCTGCTCGGCCATCTTGTGCGCGATCTCCGCCAGCTCCCCCGGTGTGTAGGAGGGGAAGTCGATGCTGCGGGTGAACCGGGACCGCAAGCCCTCGTTGGTGTCGAGGAACTTATCCAGATCCGCCCGGTAGCCGGCGATGATGACCACCAGCCGGTCGCGGTCGTTCTCCATGCGGGCCAACAGGGTGTCGATGGCCACCAGCCCGAAGTCGTTCTTGGCGCCGGTGGCCACCAGGGCGTAGGCCTCGTCGAGGAACAGCACCCCGTCCAGCGCGCTGTCGATGATCGCGTTGGTCTTGGCCTCGGTCTCGCCGATGTGCTGGCCGATCAGGTCGGCGCGGTGCACCTCGCGGATGTTCTCCCGCTTCAAAAGCCCAAGGCCGCAATAGATTTTGGCCACCACGCGGGCGATGGTGGTCTTACCAGTCCCGGGCGGACCGGCGAACACCAGGTGGTGGGTGCGCTGCGCCACCGTCAGCCCGCGTTGCTTGCGTACCAGTTCCATGGCCACCGAGCTCTTCAGCCGCGACACCTGGTTCTTGACCTCGTCCAGACCGATGAACTCGGCGAGCTGGCGTTCGGCCTCGTGCAGCAGCGCGGCCTTGCGCTCGTGGGCAGCGGGGTCGACGAAGTCCTCGGCGGTGGGCTCGGTGCCGGGGTCCCAGGGGTCGGTGCGGGCGTCGATGCGGGCACCCGTGGTCGTCACGATCCCAAAGCTGGTGTCGGACAGAGCCTGTTCGACCTGTTCGTTGCCGGGGTGGGCCGCGTACAGCTCCTGCAGCACTTCGCTCGCCGACTCCTCGTCGACGTGCGCGCGCAGCACCAACCCCTTGGCCAGCGCGCCGTCCACCGCCGCCACCGCGACGGGCCCCTCGGGCTCCTCGAGGTAGGACAGCGCCGGTGCGAACATGCCCAGCCGGGCCAGCGCGGTGCCCAGGGTCACCTTCGCCGCGTGGGAAAACGTCTCGTCGAGATCGGTGTCGTTGACGATCGGGGTGAGCAGCTTGACGACGTCCGACCAGCGCTCGGCGCGGTAGTTGATGACGACGGCGACCCAGCGGGCCTCGCGCCAGCCGGGGCGGCGTGTGCTGAGGCCGGCGACGATCTCATGCGCCTCGGCGAACCGCCCGGTTGCAGCCAGCGCCGCGGCGTAGGCGAGGTGGAAGTCGTCGGGGGCGGCGGCGCGGAACTGCAGGTAGAGGCCGGTGTCATAGCGGAAGCCCAGGGCCCCGGGCGGCAGCTCCACCTGGCGCTGCAACCTGCCCGACGTGGTCGCCGTGCGGGACACGGCCTCCAGCACGCGAAGCGAGACGTCGCCGGCCGCGGCCAGCCCGGTCCACGCGTCGCATTGGTCGTGCGCGATGCGCGTCAGCGCGGTGAAGCCGGAGCGTGCGGCGGCCAGGTCGGCGGGACGCTGCCGGTCGTAGACCGCGACCCCGAGCGCGCGACAACAGGTCGCGAACCGGCTGACGACGTCGCCGTCCACCCTGCCGTCCGAGCGAGAATTGACGGGCTGAGCTGCGAGCACGCCGCTGTCACCACCTTCCACGGCCGCTTCTTCCCATCTATGTAGCCTCCCCTAACCTAACCCGCCTGAAGTTAGCATTGCATAAGCTAAGTGTCGAGGTCTCCAAGCCCGCTCGCCTCGCGACTCCAAGCCCGTACCGACCCCGCTGACCAGCGCGTTGGCGACCGGCGGCGGGCTCCGGCGACCAGCGAAGCTTACTGAAAATCGTTTTCATTATCAAGTCGCTCGCGCTCCCAGGTTCCCGGCACCATCGGCACCGTTGGGCCGCCGCCGAACTCGTCACCGGGAAGCGTCGCCAGCCCCGCCGCCGCCCCAGCCCGCTGGCGCGCCGTTCCGGCGAAACCCAGGGCGCCCGCGCCGCGGTCGGACTCGACCGACTGCGCCGCGTCGAGGGTCGGCCCGTCGCCCGCGTCCCACTCCGGGTCCACGAATTCGTAGCGATAACCGCGGTGGTTGTCGTGCATCGCCGCCCGCCGGCGTCGACGCGCCCGTTGTTCTTGCCGCGCCGCGGCCGCCGCCGCCGGGGCCGCCACGCTGTCCGGCTCCGGCGCCTTCCGGCGTGCCCTGCCGCTCATCCCTGTGCCGGACCCGACGGTCGGGCCGCCCACCAGGTAGGGGAAGGCGCCCCCCGCGACGCCCGGCGGCGGCGGGGGCGGCGCTCCGGCCGCCACCGACAGCGGCGCCGGCGCGGGAACCGGCGCCGAGGCCGGGCCCGGGGCGGGAGCGGAGGAGGCGACGCTCACGGCCGGCGTGCCGGCGGTCGCCGGCATCGCCGTTGCATCGGGCATGGGTGCGGCTGCCACCACGGGGGCCGCACCCGGTTGGATCCCGGCGAGCCCGCTCAGCCCCGCGAACCCGCCCAGGAAGCCGGCGCCCAGCGGCGCGGTGAGCGCGAGCGGGATTACCGCCTGCAGCTGCGGGAAGGTGTCGATGACTTCCCCGACGTGGGTGAACTCGTCCGCAACCAGCAGCGGGATGTCGTTCTCGATCTGGGATATCGCCTCGGCGGGGTTCTCGGGAAATTCCTCGATGTCGCGGCCCAGCGTCTGGGTGACCTCGGTGAGCCGGTTGACCCACCAACTCCATTGCGTCGGATCGCCGCCGTCATTGTCGATGATGTCGCCGCTGTCGCCGGTGTCGGTGCCATCGCTGTTGTCGTCGGCCGCGTGCAGGATCTGCGGCGCCGGATCGGTCTGCGGCACGGACGCGACCGCCGTGCCGGCGACCGCTTGATAGGAAGCCATGGTGGTGGCCGCCTGGACCCACATCCGGACGTAGTCCGCCTCGTTCAGCGCGATGGGAATGGTGTTGATGCCGAAGAAGTTGGTCGCCAGCAGCACGCCGTGGATCGCGTGATTGGCGGCCAGCTCCAGCAGCGTCGGCATGGCGGCCAAGGCCACGGTGTAGGCGGTCGCGGCGGTCTCGTGCTGGGTGGCCACCGCGGCGCTGTTGGCGCCGGCCCGCATCAGCCACGCCAGATACGGCGCGTGCGCGGCCACGTACTGCTCGGCGGTCGGCCCCTCCCACGCCCCGGCCTGCACCGCGGCCAGGATTCCCGTCAGTTCGTCGGCCGCCGAGGCGTAGCTGGCGCTCAGCGAACTCCACCCCGCGGCGGCGGCCAGCAGGCCGCCCGGGCCGGGACCGCTGCTCAGCTGGGCCGAATGGACCTCCGGGGGCAACGCCATCCACACCGGCGCGGTCATAGCAACGACTCCTTACCGATCGGGCTGGATCAAACGGCCGCCTGGGCTGTCGGCGGCGTCACGAGCCCGCAGGTAGTAGTCGGTTGCAGGTGGGGAAAAGTTCCCGTCAGTCCTTGACGGCGCTCACCAGGGTGTTACGCGCGATCATCGGCCCCGCCTCGGTGTCCGGACCGGGCACCGGCCGGCCGACCTGCCGGAGGTAATCGCCCAGCGGCGTGCCGACGGCGGTCCAGCCGCGCTGGCCGAACCACTCGGTGGCCGGCGCGTGCCTCTCGTTGTAGACCAACCGAAAGAACAGGCGCTGGTCGCCCTCGGCGGCGGCCGCGCGTTCCTCCTCGACCGCGGCCTCGAACTCGTCCGGCTCGAGCGGGGCGCCGTCCTCGATCGCGACGTGGCTGCCTTGCCCGGCCAGGCCGTCGACGCCGGTGAACAGCTGCTCCTGGGCGGCGGCCGGCAGATAGATCAGCAGGCCCTCGGCGATCCACGCGGACGGCCTGGCGGGATCAAAGCCGTTGTCGCGCAGGGCCTGCGGCCAGTCCTCCCGAAGGTCGACGGCGATCTCCCGGCGCTCGGCGCGCGGTTGGGCGCCGTGGCCGGCGAGCACCTCGCGCTTGAAGTCCAAGACCTGCGGACGGTCCAGCTCGAAGATCGTGGTGCCCGCCGGCCAGTCCAGCCGGTAGGCGCGGGAATCCAGACCGGCGGCCAGGATGACCACCTGCCGCACGCCGGCGTCGGCCGCCCGGCGGAAGTATTCGTCGAAATACCGGGTGCGGGCGCCCTGGAAGTTGACGAAGTGCTCGCCGAAGTCGGCGGTCTTCAGCGGGTGGTCGGGGTCCTTGCCGTCGAGGACGTCGGCCGCGGGGCCGCCGACGGCGCGGCAGAACAGCTCCGCGTACGGGTCGACGGCCAGCGGATCGGGCTTCTGCGCCTCCAACGCTCGCGCGGTGGCCACGAACAGGGCGGTCGAACCGACACTCGTTGTGATGTCCCAGGTATCACCTTCACTACGCACCCAACCGAGATTACCGGGAGCAGCCGAGGCGCTTCGTCGCCGATCGCCAATTCATCCAGGCTGCTCCTCGCCAGCATTAATGAAAACGGTTATCGTTCTCCTGTGAGCGTTCTGCACTTCTGCGTGCATCGTGCCGCCGTCGTTGCCGTGGCCGCGCTGACCCTCGCTGCGACGAGCTGTTCGACTGCCCATACGAGAACCGCGACAAATTCAGGCGCGGCAACCAGCCCTGTAGCAAGCGGCAGCACCGCGGCGGCGTCTTGCCCGGCCGGCCCGGTTCCCGTGGTGGTCAGCGTCGATCAGTGGGGCGACATCGTTTCCGAACTTGGCGGCTCTTGCGCGGCCGTTAAAACGATTCTTGCCAGCTCGTCCGTGGACCCGCACGAGTACGAGCCATCACCGGCGGATGCGGCATCCTTCACCGGCGCCGAACTTGTCGTGGTCAACGGCGCCAACTACGACCCGTGGGCTTCCAAGCTCGCCGCCAGCTCCGCCGCCGGCGCCCGTGTGGTGAGCGTCGCCGCCGTCACACAGACCCCCGACGGCGCCAACCCGCACCTTTGGTATCTGCCATCGGCGGTGACCGCGCTCGCCGACGCCGTGACCGCCGAGTTGACCCAGATCGACCCACCAGCTGCCAGTTACTTCAGTCAACGCAGATCGGAATTCAGCGCGGCTATCGCGCCCTACACCGGCCTCATCGGCAAGGTAAAGACCGCAGCGGCGGGCAAGTCCTACGCGGCCACAGAAACCGTTTTCGACTACCAGGCGCACGCGTTGGGCCTGGTCAACAAGACCCCGGCGGGCTATCAGCGAGCGTCCGCCAACGAGACGGATCCCTCGCCGGCCGACATTGACGCGTTCCGCACCGCACTGGCCGGCCGGCATGTCGACGTCTTGGTCTACAACACACAGACCGAGGGTTCGATCCCACAACAGATCCGTTCTGCTGCCGAACAGGCCGGTGTGCCCGTCGTCGAGGTGACCGAGACCGTGCCGCCCGGCCAAACCTCGTTTGAGGGCTGGCAATTCGCCCAGCTGACCGCATTGGGGAAGGCCCTCGGTGTCGCGGTCTGAGCAGGCAGTGACTCCGCCCGCGCTGGCGCTCACCGACGTCAGCGCAGTACGTGGCGGACGACTCATCTGGTCGCATGGTTCGTTCACGGTGCCCGCGGGCGGCGTCGTCGCGGTCATCGGACCCAACGGGTCCGGCAAGACCTCCCTGTTGCACATGGTCCTCGGTCTGATTCCGACCGCCACCGGCGACCTCGAGGTGTTCGGCCATCGCCCCGGCGAGGCCAACGACCGCATCGGCTACGTGCCGCAACACTATGCCGAGAATTCGGGGGAGGCGGTCCGCGCCGCCGACGTGGTCCTGCTCGGACTCACTGGGCGCAAGTGGGCCTTCGGGCGCAGCACCGCGGCCGAGCGAAGGCAGGTCGACCAGGCCTTGGCCGCCGTCGAGGCGACCGAGATCGCCGGCCGGCGCCTATCAACACTGTCCGGAGGGCAACGGCAACGTATCGCGATCGCCGCGGCCCTGGTGGACCGCCCCAAGCTGCTGATTCTCGACGAACCGCTGGCCTCATTGGATCTTCACAGCCAGCGTGACATCGTCGCACTGCTGGCCCGACTGCACACCGAGTTCGCCGTGACCACCCTGGTGGTTTCCCACGACCTCAACCCACTGCTGCCGATTCTCGACAGCGCGATTTACCTGCTCGATGGGCACCCGCATTACGCACCCATCGACGAGGTCGTCGACGATGCGCTGCTGACCCAGCTATACGGCACTCCCATCCAAGTCGCGCACACGCCGCTCGGTGAACGGTACATGAGGAGCATGCTGTGACCTCACACCTCGCAGCCCTTGGCTACCAACCGAATTGGTGGCCGATTCTGACTTCGGAATTCATGCGCAATGCCCTGATCGGCGGCACCATCGTGGCCCTGGCCGCCGGGTTGATCGGCTACTTCGTCGTGGTGCGACAGACCGCCTTCGCCGCCCATGCCTTGGCGCACATCGGATTTCCCGGTGCGACCGGCGCTGTCCTTCTGGGTGTGCCCGTGGTCGTCGGGCTCGGTGTCTTCTGCGTCGGCGGAGCCCTGGTGATTGGCGCGCTGGGCAAGCGGTCCGCCGATCGCGAAGTGGTCACCGGAACGGTTCTTGCCGCCGCGACCGGTTTGGGCCTGTTCTTCAACTCGCTCGCCACCAAGAGCTCCAGCACGGTCACGAACGTTCTGTTCGGGAACCTGCTGGCCATCTCCCACGCCCAGTTGGTCAGCTTCGGAATCCTGCTCGTGGTGCTGGGGCTCAGCGTCGGCGTGATTTATCGACCGCTGCTATTCGCCTCAGTAAATGCTCTCGTCGCCGAGGCCAAAGGTGTTCCCGTACGCGCGCTGTCCATCATCTTCATGACGCTGCTCGGGGTGACTGTGGCGATGGCCGTACAAGCCGTCGGCACGCTGCTGTTGTTCGCCCTGGTCGTCACTCCAGCTGCGACCGCGATCAAGCTCACACCCCGCCCGGTCAGCGCCATGGCCGCCTCGACAGCGATCAGCCTGAGCGCGGTGTGGTTCGGACTGGGCGCATCAGCCATGTTCAACCTGCCACCGAGCGCCACCGTCGTCGCCATCGCCTGCCTCATCTGGGCGACGGTCTGGGCAGGCGACCGCCGCCGGCGCGGTGCCGCCCAGGAAGTGGACGAATCGAGCTGCGCCCCGCCCGCCACCATCACGCCAACGAGGTCTGCTCCCTCGCAGGTTTGACGGTCATGCCACGTGCCGAAAGGAGTGTTTCCCGGTGTCATCGCCGCCTGAATCCCCGCGCAGACGTTCCACGGAGAAGCAACGAGCCGTATTGGAGGTCCTGCGGGAGCAGGAGAACTTCCGCAGCGCCCAACAGCTTTATCTAAACATTCGCCGGGACCGGCAGCTGGGAATTGGCTTGACCAGTGTCTACCGCATCTTGCGGACGCTGGCCGTCGACCGGATCGCCGAGACCCAGCGCGCCGAGGACGGTGAGATCCTCTACCGCCTGCGCACTGAAACAGGCCATCGTCACTACCTGGTCTGCCGGCAGTGCGGTAGAGCCGAAGGATTTACCCCCGTCGCCATCGAAGAACACACCCGTCGGCTGAGCCGCCAACACCATTACAGCGACGTCACTCACCACGTGGATCTGTATGGCACCTGTCCGAGATGCCGGACGGCCACCGACCTCGAAAGCGCCGCCGATCAACCACATCCGACACCCGGCCGTCCTGACGGCCGCGTCGCGGGGGCCTACGAGGATGATTTCCGGTTGCCATAGCGGCGGTGAAACTTCTCCACCTGTCCGGCGGTGTCGACGATGCGGCGCCCGCCGGTCCAGAACGGGTGTGAGTCCGAGGTGACTTCCACAACGACCACCGGGTAAGTGCGCACGCCGTGCGGCGTCTGCCACTCGATGCTCCGAGAGCTCGTGAGAGTCGATCGGGTCAGGAACATCGAGCCTGTGGTGGCGTCTTGGAAGACCACGGGGTGGTAGTCGGGGTGGATGCCGGGTTTCATCGGCCGTCTCCGTCCCGTGTCTGTCGGGCGCGTGTGTCCTCGGCGGCTTCCGCCATTGCCGCACAGGGGTCTTCGTGCCAGTCGCCGAACGGATCGTCGTAGTGGATCCAGTACCGCGGCGAGCGGTACTCCTCGTCGGTGAGCAGCGCGCCGTGCAGGCCGTCGAGGATGTCGCCGCGGCTGGCGCCGCAAACCAGCAGGGTCATCGCCGTGTGTCGATCGCCATGGCGGTCGTCCCATCGCAGCTCGGCGAAGGCGCGACGCTCTGCGTCGATGCCGGCCAGCTCGGACGCGGTCAGGGCCGCCAGCCATTTGCCGGCCGAGCTCACCCGCAATCCGCCGCCGGCCGATTCCAACCACATTGCGTGCTCACGTTGGCTGGCTAGCCAAAGCCGTCCACGAGTTCGGATCACGCCGTCGAGCAGCAGGTCCCGGCAAGCGTGCAGACGGTGCGGATGAAAGGGCCGCCGGGAATTGAACTCGACCAGCATGATCGACCCCTGCGCATTCAAGGGAGGCTGTCCGGCCAGCAGCGGACCGTGTGGATCGTCGCTTCGGCCACGCCGCGCGTCGGGCAGCAGCTGTTCCAGGGCGCGCTCGATGCCGTCGGCGCCGACCCGGATGCGCGCGCGGGGCGACAGACGGCGCAGCGCGCCCGACACGTGCGGGTCGGGACGGTTGAGCACGACCACGTCGGCGAATTCGGCCTGATTGACCACCACCTGGGCGTGGGTGCGTCCATCGTCGAGTTCGGTGTCACCGAGCGCCTGACCCAACCACACCGACGAATCGACACAGTTCACCACCGCGGCGATCGAGACATCCAGAGCCGCAGGACCGTCGACGTACCCGGCCGCCACACGCACTCGGACATGGTTGATCGCCACACAAATCGGTTCGGGTTCAAGCCAGGGCGCCAGGTGCACCACGACACGCTCGACGTCGTCTCGGCGATGCAGCTGGCGCAACAGCACCAGCAGATCGTTGCGGATGGTGCACGCCACGCACCCGTGCGCGAGTTCGAGCCCGGCCTCAGCCGTCGTCAGCACGCCCCGCTGCAGCATCGCCATCGTCCGACGCACCACATGACCGTCGAAACGGTGCTCTACGACGAGCGTGCCGGAGCCGCGCAGCAGCAACCCCACAACCGGGTCGGTGTCGGTCTGGCCAGCGACCAGGATGACGGGCGTCCGCATCATTCCCCTTCTTGATAATCATTTTCATTAGGGCTACCCGTAAGGTACCGTCTCCGGCAGAGCTTGTCGAAAATGATTTTCAATAAGGCGAACGGGTTCGGGGAGGTACCAGTGTCTGCCCATTGCCAAGTGACCGGCCGGGCACCGGGTTTCGGCAACGCGGTGTCGCATTCGCATCGGCGGACTCGTCGGCGGTGGTCACCCAACGTCCAGCACAAGACGTACTACCTGCCGTCAGAGGACCGCCGGATTCGGCTGAGGGTCAGCGCGAAGGGGATCAAGGTCATCGACCGCGACGGCATCGAGGCGGTCGTGGCGCGGCTGCGCCGGGAGGGGCATCGGATCTGATGGCGCGCAACGAGATCCGCCCGATCGTCAAGCTGCGCTCGACGGCCGGCACCGGCTACACCTATGTGACCCGCAAGAACCGGCGCAGCGACCCGGACCGGCTGGTGTTGCGCAAGTACGACCCCGTAATCCGCCGCCACGCCGACTTCAGCGAGGAGCGCTGAGGGTGGCCAAGAAATCGAAGGTCGTCAAGGACGACCAGCGACGTGTCATCGTGGCGCGCTACGCCGAACGCCGCGCCGAACTCACGGAGATCATTCGCTCACCGTCGAGCACGGCTGAGCAACAGGAAGCCGCTCAGCGTGACCTGGCGCGCCAGCCGCGCGATGCCAGCCCCGTGCGGCTGCGCAACCGCGACTCCGTCGACGGACGACCCCGGGGGCACCTGCGCAAGTTCGGGTTGTCACGAGTGCGCGTCCGCCAATTGGCCCACAACGGGCAGTTGCCCGGCGTGCGGAAGGCGAGTTGGTGACGGCTCGGGATGGCTAGGTAATGGCTAAGACACTTCGGCGCGGCCGCCTGACCGCGGATCTCCTGATCAAGCCCAAGAGGAACCTTCTCGCCAGCATCGGGCTCAACGCGGTCGACTACAAGGACACCGCCTCGCTTCGCGTGTTCATTTCGGAGCGGGGCAAGATGCGCTCGCGGCGCGTGACCGGTCTCACCGTCCAAGAACAACGGCAGGTCGCCACGGCGATCAAGAACGCGCGCGAAATGGCGCTGCTGCCCTACCCGGGACCGACCGCGAGTCACTGAAACGTGCTGGGCATCAAGACATCCGGACGATACGAAGGGACTGACCGTTGACTTCGCCGCACGGCGGTACCGACCGCCCGTTCACCGTCGTCGTCTGTGCCGCGTGTGCGGCCGACCACGCCCTCTCGGTCATCGACGAACTTCGTCCCACCATCCGCCGCTGTCCACACGCCATGCTGATCTCCGCCACGTGCATGCTCGGACCACTCACCTGCGCGTCGCGCCCAACCGGATGCGGCGTCATGGCTCTCGTCCAGCCGTGCACGGACGACCGGACAGCCTGCGGACCACCCCATTGGATCGGCCCCATCAGCGACAACGACGGGGCCGCCGCGCTGTGCGATTGGTTGGAGCGCGGACAATGGGAAAATGGTCCTGTGCCAAGGCATCTCGGCAGTCATCAATTTTGGACCCGCAACGCTGGTCGGAGCAATTGAGGCTATGGCAGGTCATCAACGTGGATAATCGTAGGGGTTGGCCGGGGCATCGATGCGAGTGACCGCGGTCGCCTGCAGCGTCGGAATCTTGGGCGAATCCGGTTGCCTGGGCGGGACTTCGCCCTCGACCCGAATCCATGTGTTGTCGGGTAGCCCGGTGGCCTGCGCGGCGGCCGGGCCGCCCAGGTGGATGCGGGCCAGTTGCGCGTCGGCCGCGCAACAGATGATGACGACGCGGCCAAGGTCGATGCCCTGCGCCTCGTTCAGGACAAAGCCGGTCACGGTGATCGGCCGACCCTTCAGCGAGCCGGTGGTGTCCTGAGCCTCGCGCATGAGCACCTCCGGCAGCGACAGTTCGGGAGCCCGGCCGGGGCGGATCGGCGGAAACGCCCGATTCATAACATCATTGGACACCGATGTCACCGACGGCGCGGCGGCCGACGGCCTTAGCGCCGGTGGCGTCACGAAACACAGGGCCACGATCGGAACGACGAGCAGCCACACGATGCCGCGCCGATGCGAGTGCACGTGGCCGTGATCGTGATCGTGATCGTGATCGTGATCGTCGACCTCCTCACTGTTGCGCGGACCGCCGCGGCGGATATCGCCGAGCATCGCCAAGAGGGCCAAACCGATGAGCAGCACCGCCGAAGCGACCAGCCACGGGAGCATTCCCGGCTTGACGTAACGGGTGAATTCGCCCGTGATCGTGATCATGACGATGCTGATGCCCACCACCAGCAGCACCGTGTTCTCTGTTTCGCGGGTCATTACCTGCCAGCCAGAACGAGTAGTCCTACGCCACAGGCGCATGCGATCGCGACAAGGAACGTGCAGGGTGCAAAGCGGGCCGCAAAGGCCCGGCCGAACATCCCGGCCTGCATCGCAAACAGCTTTACGTCGACGGCCGGGCCCACAACCAGAAACACGAGCCGGGGCAGCAGCGGCACCATGATCATGCTGGCGGCCACGAACGCGTCGGCCTCCGAGCACAACGCCAGCACCACCGCCAGGGCGGCCATCACCGCAACGCCCAGGATCAGGTTCGACGCCAGATGCGTGAACACCCAACGCGGCACCACCACATGAAGCGCCGCCGCCGCCGCGGCGCCCACAACCAAATACGACGCGGCCTGAAGGAAGTCATGTCTTGCCGCCTCGGTGAACACCGTCCACCGTGACTCGGTCCCGGTTCCCGAAGCGGGTAACCGGCGGGTGATCCACTCCGCGCGGCCCCAACGTGACCACGCCCAGCCCATGATCACCGCAGTGAGCAGCGACGCCCCCATGCGCGCGACGACCATCCTGGGCGCGCCGGGAAACGCCACCGCGGTGGCCACGAGCACTACGGGGTTGATCGCCGGCGCGGCGAGCATGAACGTCAGAGCCGCCGCTCCCGTGGCCCCTCCTTCGCCAAACAGCCGCCGCGCCACCGGAACCGAACCGCATTCGCAGCCGGGCAACGCAGCCCCGCCGACGCCGGCGGCCAATACCGCCACCGCGGGACGACGCGGCAGCCAGCGCGCCAATCGTTCGGGCGACACGAACACCGCGATCAACCCGCTGACCACCACGCCGAGCGCCAGGAAAGGAACCGCCTGCACGAACACCCCACAGAACACGGTGCCAGCCGTCGATAACGCCGGACTGAGGGCGACCGCGTTCCGCAGCCTCGACGCCGCGAAAGCACCGACGAGCAGAATGCCCACCAGCACTTCCATCGACCCGACCGGCAACTTGGGCCGAGTCCTCAGCGTCGCCATCGTCTCAGTATGTCAGCGCGTGGGCGGCCCCATCGGGACCTGCGGACGATGTCGGCGACAGATCTCTGAAGGTCGCCGCGGCCGCATTCGCTCAGGAAGTCGATGAACGGTTTGTGCGCCCGCACGCCAGGTGTGTACACGAAGGGAATGGGGAGGGAGCAAGGCTAACTGCCGCGTCGTTCGCTGTCGCGGGCCCCTTCGGCACCCTCGCGGGCACCGCCCGGGCCCCACGTGGCCGGCAACATTGGCATCCGCGGGCCACCGCCGAACTCGTCATCGGCCAGGGTGGTCAGACCCGCCGCCTCGGCGGCCGCTTCCTTGCGCGCCGTGCCGGCGAACCCCAGCGTTTCGGCGCCCCGGTCGGAGGCCCCCGTCTCGGCGGCGGGCGGTCCACCCCAGTCCGGGTCGACGTCGACATTCATGTCCATGTACTCGTCGTCGTACCCGCGCTGCCGCTGCCGTTGGCGCCGACGCGCCCGTGCCGCCTCGCGAGCAGACGCCGCAGCCGCCGCAGCTGCGCTGTCGGGTTCCGGCGCTTTTCTTTTCGCGCTGGAACTCGCACTGGCGCCCATCCCCGAGCCGGACCCGAGGCGGGGAGGACCCACCACATACGGAGGAAGAAAAGCCGCCGAACCCGCGGCCGCGGGCGGCGCTGTGGGTGCCGGGCCCGCGGGGGCCGGTGGGCCGGAAGGCGTGGGCGCGGGCGCCGGGGCCGACGCGGGCGCCGCAGCCGGCGCCGTGAAAGTCGGCCCCATCGCGGCGATCGCAGACAAGGGCGGGGCGGCCGCGACGGGAGCCGGCGCGGCGACGACGGGTTGCGGGATGGCCGCCAGCCCGGCCAGCCCGGCAAGGCCGCCAGCGGACGCGAGCGGGGCGGCCGCCGCGGGAAGCGCCGCCAACAGTGCGGCGGGCTGGCTGGTCAGGGTAAACGCCTCGGCCAGGTGCGTCGGCCAGTCGAACAGCTCCAGGCTGACCAGGTACTGGAAGGCCAGCACCGGATTCGACTGTAGGTAGACGAAGAACTGCTGGTAATCCTCGAAAACTTCGAGGCTGCGGACCACCCACCACATCGGCTGGGTCGGGTCCGCGTAAGCGTCGTATTCCAATCCATTCACGGTGCCCTCGGCGGGATTCCAATGCACCCCGAAGTTCTGCAAGATATTCGCGACGAAGTTATCCAGCGCATTGGAGACCGTCGGGTCGTGTGTCAATAAGCTATTGCCGATGCCGAACTGTTGCAGGAAGTTAGAGATCTGCGGGCTGTTCACAAAGTTCGTGAAATCGTTGAACGGGTTGATGTTCGGGTTGCTCACGAAGTCCTGGTACGCCTGCAGCGGGCTCTGCAGGAACTGCTCGATCTGTTGAACGAATAACTGCAGTGGATTGGTAGCCGCCGACGCCTGGGCCGGGGTTTGCGCGTCGGATTTCAGGATTTGCGGCGCCGGGGGGGTTTGCGGTGTAGACGCCACCGCCGTGCTGGAGACCGCCTGATAGGTGGCCATGGTGGTGGCGGCCTGGATCCACATCCGCACGTAGTCGGCCTCGTTGAGCGCAATCGGGATGGTATTGATCCCAAAGAAGTTGGTGGCCAACAAGACTCCGTGCACGACGTGGTTGGCGGCCAGTTCAGGCAAGGTCGGCATGGCGGCCAACGCGGTGGTGTAGGCCGCGGCCATGGCCTCGTGGGCGGCCGCGGTTTCCGCGCTGTCGGCGACGGCCTGCGTCAACCAGGCCAGAAATGGGGCGTGGGCGGCGACGTACGACGCGGCACTCGGCCCCTCCCACGCGCTGGCCTGCACCGACGCAAGCACTGCGATGAGTTCGTCCGCCGCCGAAGCGTATTCGGCGCTCAGCGCATTCCACGTCCCCGCCGCGGTCAGCAGCGACCCCGGCCCGGGGCCGCTGCTCAGCAACGCCGAGTGCAGCTCCGGCGGCGAGGCCATCCAGACCGGTGCGGTCATAGGCACTCCTCGGGCTGTGAGGGTCTACCAGACGGAACAGACTTTAATGAAAACGATTGTCGTTATCAAGCCAGCGGCGCCATCGATCCAAAAGCAGTTCATATCACTGTCGACTGTATTGTTCAGCCCATGATGACGCTTGAAGCGCGTGAGCTGACATTGGCCCGGCTGGGGCGGGCGTTGGCCGATCCGACGCGGTGCCGGATCCTGCTAGCCGTGCTCGACGGCGCCAGCTATCCCGGCCAACTCGCGTCCGAGCTTGGGCTCACGAGATCGAACGTCTCCAACCACTTGTCCTGCTTACGCGGCTGCGGTTTGGTGGTGGCGAGTTACGAGGGCCGCCAGGTCCGTTACGCGTTGGCCGATCCGCATCTTGCTCGCGCGTTGACGGAGTTGGTACGGATGGTGCTTACCGTCGACCGCGAGCGGTCATGCGTCGACGATGGCGTGCAATCGGCGGGAGGGCACCATGGGTGATGGTGCCGTCACCCGACCGTCCATGGGCGAAGTCCCTTGCGGTGGCGAGTGCCGCGCTGCGGCGGCCACGAATTCACTTGATGGGCAACGGCGTACGACGTTGTCGCGGCGTGTGCGCATGCTCGTTGCGGCGACGATTGCCTACAACCTCGCCGAGGCTATGGTTGCCATCGGTGCCGGGTCGGCCGCATCGTCGACCGCGTTGATCGGATTCGGACTGGACTCATTGATCGAGGTGTCGTCGGCCGCCGCGGTGGCTTGGCAGTTCTCGGGTGCCGACCCCGAGGCGCGGGAACGCACCGCGATGCGGATCATCGCGGTGTCGTTCTACGCGTTGTCCGGCTATGTGACTTTGGAGTCCGCGCGATCGTTGTTTTCCTGTGCGGCAGCCGCACCCTCGACGGTCGGGATGGTGCTGGCGGCGGTGTCGCTGGTGGTCATGCCGGTGCTGTCGTTCGCGCAACGGCGTGCCGGACGGGAGCTGGGTTCGGCCAGCGCGGTCGCCGACTCCCGGCAGACGCTTTTGTGCACCTACCTGTCAGGCGTCCTCTTCGCCGGGTTGCTGCTGAATTCCCTGTTCGGCTGGTCGTGGGCCGACCCGGTGGTCGCCTTGGTGATCGCCGCCGCCGCGCTAAGGGAAGGCCGCGCCGCCTGGCGGGGCAAGTGCGGCTGCTGGGGCGGCCGCCAGCCGATGCGTTAGACGAGGGGGCGCCCCGTCCTGATCCGGCGGTCGACGTCGGCCAGCAGCGCGTTGAACGGGAAGTTCCGGACGAAGCGCGGCAGCATGCGGTTGACCGTGCGCAACACGGCCATCAGCCGGTCGAAGCGCCGTTGCCGGGCGGCGTCCCAGGGCAGCCGCATCTCGTCGCGGAACCGCTGCGGCAGAAAGCCCGTGGTGATCAGCAACGAGAAGTCGTCGGACAGGCGTTGCAGCCGGCGCGGCAGCGCTACGCCCCGAATGCGGCCCGCGGCAATGGGATACAGGTAGTCCCGGACCGCGTCGTCGATGTGCACCTTGGCCAGCGACTCCTGCCAATAACGATCGAAGGCCGCCCGGTCCGCCGGCCACATCTCGGGCGGCACCTGCAACGTGGTGGCCAGGGCCATGCCCTCGCGATAGTGGCGGTCGGCGTCCTCGCCGTCCAGTTCACCGATGAAGATGCGGTAGATGTCGACCCCGCCCTTGTACAGGCACGCCCCCACCCACAGCTGCAGGTCGACGTCGAAGGCGTTGTACTGCACCGGGCTGTCCGGGGTGGAGTAGACCTGCGCGTGCGCGCGGTTGACCGCCCGGCGGAAGGCCTCCTTCTGGGCGTCGCTGCCGGCGGTGGCCACCGCGAGGTAGGTGAAGGTGGTGCGCGCGCGCTTGATCGGGTGCAGATCCACCCGGCCGCTTTCGACGCGGCTCTCCATCACCCCGTAGCCGACGCCGGGCCGCGCCAACTGCATGATGACGTTTGCGGGCCCGGCCAGTAGCGCCACGCCCATCAAGCCCTCGTCCATGCCCAGGGCGCGTCTACCCGGGGACCGTCGGGCATGCCGCGACCGGGGCGGGTCGGCGACGGGGCGTTCCACCTGCCCAATCGGCTCGTGTATGGCCATCGTAAGTCCTCCCGCGGCACCGCCCGCTAAATGTGCGAACGCCTGTTTCCCGATGTTGTCCTGTTACCGGCGCCGGTGTCAAGATGGTGGCTATGGCTGAGGGTTCCAGCGCGCGGCCCTACCGGGGCGTTGAGGCTGCCGAGCGGCTCGCCGGCCGCCGGCGCCGGTTGCTGACCGCGGGCCTGGAACTTCTGGGCGCGGAAAAACGAGACATCTCCGACCTGACCGTTCGCGGCATCTGCCGCCAGGCCGGCCTGGCGGCGCGCTACTTCTACGAGAGCTTCACCGACAAGGACCAGTTCGTCGGGCGGGTGTTCGACTGGGTGGTCGCCGAGTTGGCGGCCACCACCCAGGCCGCGGTGGCGGCGGTGCCGGCGCACGAGAAGACCCGCGCCGGGATGGCCAACATCGTGCGGAGCATCGCCGGCGACCCCCGCGTCGGGCGGCTGCTGTTCAGCACCCAGCTGGCCAACTCGGTCATCGTGCGCAAGCGCGCCGAATCCAGCGCACTGTTCGCCATGCTGTCCGGCCAGCACGCCGTCGACACGCTGCGGGCGCCTGCGAACGAGCGGGTCAAGGCGGCGGCGCACTTCGCGGTCGGCGGCGTCGGACAGACCATCAGCGCCTGGCTGGCCGGCGATGTCCAACTCGGGCCGGACCAGCTCGTCGATCACCTGGCCGCGCTGCTCGAGGAACTCACCAACCCGCAGCTGTACCGCGTCACGGAAACAGCGGCAGATGCCACAGCCGCATCCCGGGATTGATCAACCACAACCGCATCAGCGTGAGTCGCAGCAGCCGTTGCGCACTGAAGATCATGAAGACCGCCACCGGCACCTCGATCAGCAACGCCGTGGTGACCGACAGCCAGACGTCCTTGGGCCCGGCGGTCATCAGGTCGAACCACGCATCGCAGATCAGCAACACCCCGGTGGTGAACGCGGCCGGGACCAGCAGCTGACGGCGCAGGTAGCCGAGCACTGCGGTGGCCATCATGAACCCGACCAGCAGGACGTCGAAACCGATCCAGGTGAGGGTCCAATTGTGGGCGACGTAGTTCTGCGGCAGCGTCATCGACAGATACCCGAGCCAGGGGATCATCGCGATCGAGCCCCCGGTCATCAGGCTCAACCGGATGCGCCGTATCCGGCCGAGGAACTCCGGATCGATCACGTCGCTCAGGGGTTGCTCGAGCCGGCTGATCAGGTCCCGGCGCTGCTCGGGCGTCAGAGCCGCGATCTGGGCGTCGGACAGAATGCCGTCGGTCATCTCCGTTTCAGCGTACGGCCTCCACGGACGGCCTGCGGTCGGCCGCGGTCTTGGGAACGGCCTTGGTGTCGCTCGTGCCGAATTCCCTGACCCAGCAGGCGAATTCCAACGTGATGCCGTCGGGGTCCTGGAAGTAGAACGAGCGCACGTAAACGCCGGGATGCACCGTCGCCGAGACCTGGCGCTCGCTCTCGTCGTGGTTGAGCACCGGGCCGACCCGCACGCCTTTTGCCTTGAGGCGCTGGCGGTAGTCGTCGAATTTCTCGGCCGGAACGTGGAACGCCAGGTGGTTCATGGTGCTCACCGCGCTGGTGATGTCGCCGATGCCGGGGATCGCGCCCGGCGACGAGAGGCCAGGCACGCGGTCGGGGGCGTCGGCGAACCAGAAGAACGCGACGCAATCGCCGTTTCCGGCGTCGAAGAAGAAGTGCTGTCCCGCGCCGTCGGGCAGGTCGAGCGATTTGATCAACGGCATCCCGAGGATGTTGGAGTAGAAGTCCACCGTCCGCGCCATGTCCGAACACACCAGCGCGACGTGGTTGATGCCGCCGAGCTCGAATTCCGCGTTGGCGTTGTGCGGCTTGATCATCGTGCGGCTCCCGTCCGCGGGGTCATGGCCAAGAGGCAAATCTGAATCTAACATCAGGTTCAGTTCTGCTCCAGGAGGTGCGCAATTGTCGACCGCAGCGCAACCTGAGGGGCGAGCCGGCCCCGTGCGGGCGTTTCCGACGCAGCGCGGCAGGCGGACGCGGGCCGCGATCGACCTGGCCGCCCGGACCGTGATCGCGCGTAAGGGCATTCTGGCGACGACGATCGCCGATATCGCCGCCGAGGCGGGCCGTTCCCCAGCCTCGTTTTACAACTACTACGACTCCAAAGAGGCGATGGTCCGCGAATGGGCCCTGCGGTTCCGCGAGGAGATCACCCAGCGGGCGCGTGCGGTGACCGAACACGGCCTGTCCAATCGCGAGCGCGCATACGAGGCCGCCGCCGCGCAGTGGCACTCCTACCGCAACCGGCTCGCCGAGGTCATCAGCATTTATCAGCTGGCAATGGTCAACGACGACTTCGCGCAGTACTGGGCCGAAATCTGTGCTACGCCAATCGCTTTCATCAGCGATTCGGTGCGGCGCGCCCAGGCCGACGGCCACTGTACCGACGACGATCCGCGGCTGATCGGCGAGGCGATTTTGGCCATGTTCTACCAGTTCTGCTACATGCAGCTCGCCGGTCCCGGTGAACCCGATGACGAGGCGTGCATCCGGACGCTGGCCAACATCTACTACCGGGCCATTTACGCCGAGGGGGGTGAGCCGAGTTGACCCGTCGCAACGCCGCCGCCGGGGTGCTCCGCGAGTTCGTCGGGCTGCCATCGCCGACCGCCGGGCGGGCCGGCGCCGGCGGGCATCCCTGCCAGGGCCTCTACCACCGTGCGGTGGGACGCAAGCCGAAGGTGGCGATGATCGCCGCGCATTACCAGATCGACTTCTCCGAGCACTACCTCGCGGACTACATGGCCACCCGCGGCGTCGGATTCCTGGGCTGGAACACCAGATTCCGCGGCTTCGAGAGCAGCTTCCTGCTCGACCATGCGCTGGTCGACATCGGCGTGGGGGTGCGTTGGCTGCGGGAGGCCCAGGGCATCGATACCGTTGTGCTGCTGGGCAATTCGGGTGGTGGATCGTTGATGGCCGCCTATCAGTCGCAGGCGACCGAACCGAACGTGACCCCGCTCGAGGGCATGCGCCCCGCGGCCGGGCTGACCGACTTGGTTCCCGCCGACGGCTACGTGGCCACCGCCGCACACCCCGGGCGGCCCGACGTGCTGACGGCCTGGATGGACGCCGCCGTCGTCGACGAGAACGACCCGGTCGCCACCGCCGCCGACCTCGACCTGTTCAACGAGGACAACGGCCCCCCATACTCGGCGGACTTCATCGCCCGCTACCGGGACGCACAGCTGGCGCGCAACCACGCCATCACCGACTGGGCCGAGACGGAGCTCAAACGGGTTCGCGCCGCCGGGTTTTCGGATCGGCCGTTCACCGTGATGCGCACCTGGGCCGATCCCCGCATGGTCGACCCGAGCATCGAGCCGACCAAGCGCCAGCCGAACCTGTGCTACGCGGGCGTCCCGGCCAAGGCGAACCGGTCGGCGCACGGCATCGCCGCGGCATGCACCCTGCGCAGCTGGCTGGGCATGTGGAGTCTGCGGATGGCGCAGACCCGGGCGGAGCCGCACCTGGCCCGCATCGACTGCCCGGCGCTGGTGATGAACGCCGAGGCCGACACCGGCGTGTTCCCGTCCGACGCCCAGCGCATCTACGACGCGCTCGCCAGCACGGACAAGTCGCGGGCGTCGATCGACACCGACCACTACTTCACCACCCCGGGCGCACGCAGCGAGCAGGCCGATACCATCGCCAGGTGGATCACCAAGCGGTGGCGCTGAGGGTTCTCGCTCATTTCGTTCCCGGCGACAAAGTGCTCGACTTCGTTGCGCCAGAATCGGATTGGCTCGACATCCGATGGTGCGCCGAAGACGACGACTCGGGCTTTTATCGGGAACTGCCGCAGGCGGACGTCATCTGGCATGTTCTTCGGCCGCTGTCGGGCGCCGACCTGCGGCTCGGGGTCCGGCTGCGGCTGGTGCACAAGCTGGGCGCGGGGGTGAACACGATCGACGTGCAGACCGCCAGCGAATGCGGCATCGCCGTCGCCAACATGCCGGGCGCCAACGCGCCGTCCGTGGCCGAGGGCACGGTGCTGCTGATGCTGGCCGCGCTGCGCCGGCTACCGGGCCTGGACCGCGCGATCCGCCAGGGGAGGGGCTGGCCGTCGGACCCGGGCCTGGGCGAGACGGTACGTGACATCGGCGGCTGCACCGTCGGCCTAGTGGGCTACGGCAACATCGCCAAGCGCGTGAGCGAGATCGTCGCGGCGATGGGGGCCGCGGTGCTGCACACCAGCACCCGCGACGACGGGCGGCCGGGCTGGCGGCCGCTGCCCGAATTGCTGGCCGCCAGCGACATCGTCTCGCTGCACCTGCCCCTGACGGCGCAGACCCGTCATCTGCTCGGGCGCGACGCGCTGGCCCGGATGAAACCGAATGCGGTGCTGGTCAACACGTCCCGTGGCGCCGTCGTCGACGAGGCGGCCCTCGTCGACGCGCTGCGCACGGGCGGGCTCGCCGGGGCCGGGCTGGACGTCTTCGAAGTCGAGCCGGTAGCGCCGGACAATCCGCTGCTCGGGCTGGACAACGTGGTGCTGACGCCGCACGTCACCTGGTATACCGCGGACACCATGCGCCGATACCTGACCGAGGCGGTGGCCAACTGCCGCCGGCTGCGCGACGGCCGGCCGCTGGCCCATGTAGTCAACCAACCGACCGGTTGTTAGCTTGGAAGCTGCGGGGCCGAAACGCGAGCCATGGGAAGGCGACCAATGCCGATCGCAATAAATCCTGAGCATCAAGACCTGGCCGACTCGGTGCGGTCCCTGGTGGCGCGCGTTGCGCCGTCCGAGGTGCTGCACCAGGCCATGGAGACACCGATCGAGAACCCCCCGCCGTACTGGCGGGCCGCGGCCGAACAGGGTCTGCAGGGCTTGCATTTGGCGGAATCGGTCGGCGGGCAGGGCTTCGGCATCCTCGAATTGGCCATCGTGCTGGCCGAGTTCGGCTACGGGGCGATGCCCGGCCCGTTCGTGCCGTCGGCCATCGCGAGCGCGCTGATCTCCGCGCATGACCCGCACGCGAAGGTGCTCTCCGAGCTGGCGTCCGGCGCGGCGATCGGCGCCTACGCGCTGGACTGCTGCGCGCTGACCGCCACCCGTCAGGGTGACGCGCTGGTGATCCGCGGCGAGGTCCGCGCGGTCCCGGCCGCCGCGCAGGCCTCCGTGCTCGTGCTTCCGGTCGCGATCGACAGCGGCGAGGAGTGGGTGGTGCTGCGCGCCGAACAGCTCGAGATCGTGCCCGTGAAAAGCCTTGACCCACTGCGGCCCATCGCGCACGTGCGCGCCAATGCCGTCGAGGTCGGCGACGACGTCGTGTTGGGGAACCTGAACATGGCGACCGCGCACGCGCTGATGACGACGCTGCTGTCTGCCGAGGCCATCGGCGTGGCGCGCTGGGCGACCGACACGGCCTCGCAATACGCGAAGATCCGTGAGCAGTTCGGCAGGCCGATCGGTCAGTTCCAGGCCATCAAGCACAAGTGCGCGGAGATGATCGCCGACACCGAGCGGGCCACCGCGGCCGTTTGGGACGCGGCCCGCGCGATCGACGAGGCCGGCCAAAACGATTGGGACATCGTCGCTTCCCACGTCGAGTTCGCAGCGGCCGTCGCGGCGACGCTGGCTCCGACCGCCGCCCAGCGCTGCGCGCAGGATTGCATCCAGGTGCACGGCGGGATCGGGTTCACGTGGGAGCACGACACGAACGTCTACTACCGCCGGGCGCTGATGCTGGCCGCCTCCTTCGGCCGGGGTTCGGAGTACCCGCAGAAGGTGGTGGACACCGCGACCACCACCGGAATGCGCGCGGTCGACATCGACCTCGATCCCGACACCGAGAAACTGAGGGGCGAGATCCGGGAGGAGGTCGACGCGCTCAAGGCGATGGAGCGCGAGGCCCGCAAGGTCGCGATCGCCGAGGCCGGCTGGGTCCTGCCGTACCTGCCCGAGCCATGGGGTCGCGCCGCCAGTCCGGTGGAGCAGATCATCATCGCCCAGGAGTTCAGCTCCGGGCGGGTCAAGCGCCCGCAGGTCGGCATCGCGGCGTGGATCATCCCGTCGATCGTCGCGTTCGGAACCGAGGAGCAAAAACAACGGTTCCTACCGCCGACCTTCCGCGGCGAGATGATCTGGTGCCAGCTGTTCTCCGAGCCGGGCGCCGGGTCGGACCTGGCCGGGCTGACCACGAAGGCGACCAGGACCGAGGGCGGCTGGCGCATCACCGGGCAAAAGATCTGGACCACCGCCGCGCAGTTCTCGCAATGGGGCGCGCTACTGGCCAGGACCGACCCGTCGGCCCCGAAGCACAACGGCATCACCTACTTCCTGCTCGACATGAAAAGCGAAGGCGTCACCGTCAAGCCGCTGCGTGAGCTGACGGGCCAGGAGTTTTTCAACACCGTCTACATCGACGACGTGTTCGTGCCCGACGAGTGCGTGCTCGGCGAGGTCAACCGGGGCTGGGAGGTCAGCCGCAACACGTTGACGGCGGAGCGAGTCTCGATAGGCGGCAGCGACGCGAATTTCCTTGCGACGCTTCCCGAGTTCGTCGAGTTCGTCCGCGACGGGCAGTTCGACCAGGCCGCGCAGCACCGGGCCGGGCAGCTGATCGCCGAGGGCCACGCCGCCAAGGTGCTGAACCTGCGCTCGACGCTGTTGACGCTGGCCGGCGGCGACGCCATGCCGTCGGCCGCGGTCTCCAAGCTGCTATCGATGCGAACCGGCCAGGGCTACGCCGAATTCGCGGTGTCGTCCTTCGGCACCGACGCTGCGATCGGCGACACCGCCGAACTGCCGGGCAAGTGGGGCGAGTACCTGCTGGCCAGCCGGGCCACCACCATCTACGGGGGCACCTCCGAGGTGCAGCTCAACATCATCGCCGAACGACTGCTGGGCCTCCCCCGCGACCCGTAGACGCCGGAAAAGGGACATGCCGACCTGTCGCACGTCTGTACAGGTCGGCATGGCCCGGTCTTTGGCCGCTATGCGGGCGGCGCTAACTCACCACCACCAGTCCCACCAGGGCCGGAAACCCAGTCCGGGCGGGCCCCAGCCACCGTTGCCCCAGCCGGGGTGACCCCAACCGGGGTGGCCGCCCCAGCCGCCGTGGCCGTCCCAGTCGCCCCAGTGACCGCCGCCGGGGCCGCCCCAGTGACCGCCGGGGCCGCCCCAGTGACCGCCGGGTCCGCCCCAGTGACCGCCGCCGGGTCCGGGTCCGCCCCAGTGACCGCCGCCGCCGGGGCCGCCCCAGCCGCCGCCACCGTGGCCGCCGCCCCCACCGGGCCGTAGCGGGATGTCGGGGGCGCCGTGCGGGCCGGACATGTCGAAGCTGTTGCCGGGAGCGGGTGGCGGGGCGGCATGCGCAGCGGGGCTCCCCGCGAACAGGAGCGCTCCCACCAGCAAACCGGCCGCAGCCGCGCGGACCGCGGCCCTGCGGAGCGAAAGCAATGTGATCAACATCTGCGACTCCTTCGGCGTGTGGAGGGGATCGAAAGGTTCTACGCCAACGATCGCTCATTGCGTCAGAGGGACAATACCCATATTTCTCGGTTCTACACAAAGTCAGCAATCTCACGACAAATCGCCATCCACAGCCGATAGTTTTGGGGTTGGGAAACGTGTTGCGACATCTCCGATTTGCGGATTTGCTCATTTCAGTACTATGTGACCCGGCATACATGCATGTCAGACTCGCTCTACTGAATTACGGATTCACTGCGTTACGCGAATAATCACTTGGGCGAATCATGAAGCCATATGTGGTCAATTCTTTTCGCATATCGAAGGCAGAGCAAACAATGCCCGAACGCTTATGCCCCGTCTTTCTTGCCTCGTGAGTTCGGCCAGCCGCAAGCGGCGCCGGGCCGCCGCCGCGCCGCGGGCGCTCGGCGATGCGCATACTGAAGAGCGGATCTACTGACGTGCAACCCCTCCTCTCAGAGAAAGTCGCGCGATGACGATCAACTCAGGTCCCAACCGATTCGCCCGGTACACCGCCAAGCCGCCCCCGCCCGGGCAGACGGGCCCGACGCAGCGCCTCAGCGCGCTCGGCGAGGCGCCCGCGCGGCCGTCGCGCGACCGGCGCACGCGTCGGACCGTCGACCTGCCGCTGGCCACCCACCGCGCGCTCGACGTCTGGCAGCGCGACGCGGCCGACCGCATCGGCGTCGCGCGGGTGACCGGGCAGGAGGTCCTTAGTGCGCTCATCGATCAGCTGCTGATCGATCCCCAGCTCTCCTCGCAGATCACCCGGGCCATTCAGGCCCGCAGGTGACCTGACGACTCAGTCGATCTCCATCTCGCGCAGCTCGCGCTTCAGGACCTTCCCGGTGGGGTTGCGCGGCAGCTCGTCGAGGAAGACCACTTCCCGCGGCACCTTGTAGCGGGCCAGGTGGTCGCGGACGTAGTGCTTGACCGTGTCCTCGTCGAGGTCGGCGTCCTCCTTCTTGACGACGAACGCGCGCAACCGGTGGCCCCACTCCTTGTCCTCGACACCGATCGCGGTGGCCTCCACGACATCCGGATGTCCGGTAATGAGGTCCTCGACTTCGGCCGGGAACACGTTTTCGCCGCCGGAGACGATCATCTCGTCGTCACGCCCGCTGATGTAAAGGAGGTCGTTCTCGTCGAAGTAGCCGACGTCGCCGGAGGACAACATCCCGTCGATGATCTGCTTCTTGCCCCCGCCGGTGTATCCCTCGAACGGGAACGCGTTGCCGACGAAGATCCGCCCGACCTCACCCTGCGGCAACTCTTTGCCGTTGTCGTCGAAGATCTTGACCTTGACGCCCTTGACGACCGGGCCAACGGTCGAGGAATTGAATTCCAGGTGCTTGGGCTCGGCGATCGTGGCGAAGGCGATCTCCGTCGAGCCGTACATGTTGTAGATGACGGGGCCGAGGTCCTTGAGGCCCCGTTCCGCCAGTTCCGACCCGAGTGCCGAGCCGGACACGAAGACGATCTTCAGTGAGGACAGGTCGGGCTTCTTATCCATCTTCTCGACGGCGTCGAGGATGCGGGAAAGCATCACCGGGACCACGACCATCGCGGTGACCTTGTACTTCTCGATGTCCTCGAGCACCAGCGGCGGCTTGAATTTGCGCCGCAGCACCAGCGTCGAGCCCAAGAACATCGCGATGGTGCCGTGCAGGAAACCCAGCGCATGGAACATCGGGGCGGGCAGCGAGGTCACCTCGCCGGCCTTGAACGGCACGTGCGACAGGATGCCCCCGATTGGCGCCAGCGTTGGTGGGGTGCTGCGGTTCGCGCCCTTGGGGGTGCCGGTGGTGCCGCTGGTCAGGATGATGATCGACGAGTGCTTGCTCGCCTTCGGAGCGGGAGACTTGTCGCTGCGCTCGATCAGGTCGGCCAGCGTGTCGTCGTCGCTGCCCGACGACTCGTCCGCATCGGGATTGGAGCCCAGCGCCCGCAGCTTGCCCAGCTCCGGCTCGGCTTTGCTGACCGCCTTGGTGTACTCGTCGTCGTAGATGATCAGCTTGGCGCCCTCGCGCTCCGACACCTCTTTGATCTGCGGGCCGGAGAACTCACTGTTGAGCAGGATGATGCGGGCGCCGACCCGTGCGGCACCGAAGTAGGCGATCAGGAACCAGCGGGTGTTGCGGGCGAGGATAGCGACGCCGTCGCCGCCCTTGACCCCCTTCTCCAGCAGCCCGTTGGCCACCGCGTGCGCGGCCTCGTCGAGCTCCCGGTAGCTGAATTCGCCGTCCTCGTCGATGCAGGCGGCCTTGTCGGGATGACGCCTGGCGTTGAGCGACGGCAGCATGCCGAACTCGCCCCACTTGTAGATGTCGGCGGCCATCGCGGCGTAGTTCTGCGGCGCCTCGATCCGGAACGCACCCGATTCGAAGATCTTGCGCACGTAGTGCAATTCGGCGGCGCCGCGGTCGAGGTACTGCTGAACTTTGGCGACAGCCTGCCCCGGCAGGCCGATGAGGTTTGGCATGAATTCCACCCTATGTGACGTCCGTCTCAGTGCCACTAGTTAATACCCCCCGACTTACGATGATGAACATGACCGGTCCGGCGTCATTGGAGGTGGCCGGGCACCAGGTCACGGTCACCCACCCCGACAAAGTGGTCTTCGAACGCCACGGCACCGCGGGCCCGTACACCAAGCTCGACCTGGTCCGCTATTACCTGTCCGTCGCCGAAGGGGCGCTGCGCGGCGTCGCCGGGCGGCCGATGATCCTCAAGCGCTTCGTCAAGGGCATCGGGCAGGAGGCCGTCTTCCAGAAGCGGGCGCCGGCCAACCGGCCGGACTACGTCGACGTCGCCGAATTGCACTACGCGCGCGGCACTTCCGCCGCCGAGGCCGTCATCCACGACGCCGCCGGGCTGGCGTGGGCGATCAACCTGGGCTGCGTCGACCTGAACCCGCACCCGGTGCTCGCCGGCGACCTCGATCACCCCGACGAACTGCGCGTCGACCTGGACCCGATGCCCGGGGTCGCGTGGCCGCGCATCGTCGAGGTCGCGATGGTTGCCCGCGAGGTGCTGGAGGACTACGGCCTGGTCGCGTGGCCGAAGACGTCCGGGTCCCGGGGGTTTCACATCTACGCCCGGATCGCCCCACGCTGGGGGTTCCGCCAGGTTCGACTGGCGGCCCAGACCGTCGCCCGCGAGGTCGAGCGGCGGGCGCCCGGGGTCGCGACGAGCCGCTGGTGGAAGGAGGAGCGCGAGGGCGTCTTCGTCGACTTCAACCAGAACGCCAAGGACCGCACCGTCGCGTCGGCCTACTCCGTGCGGGCGACTCCGGACGCGCGGGTCTCGACACCGCTGCGCTGGGAGGAGGTCGCCGGCTGCCGGCCCGAGGCGTTCACCATCGAAACGGTGCCCGACCGGTTCGCCGAACTGGGCGACGCGTGGGCCGGGATGGACGACGCGGTCGGCGAGCTCGATCGGCTGCTGATGCTGGCCGAGGAGATGGGACCACCCGAGCGCGCGCCGAAGGGGTCCGGCACCCGCACCGAGGGCGGGCGCGTCTCGTCGAAACCGCTCATCGAGATCGCCCGCACCAAAACCAAGGACGAGGCGATGGCCGCGCTGGACACCTGGCGGGACCGCTATCCCGCCGCGGCCGCCCTGCTGCAACCCGCCGACGTGCTGGTCGACGGGATGCGCGGGCCGAGTTCCATCTGGTACCGGATCCGGATCAACCTGCAGCACGTGCCGGACGACCAGCGCCCGCCGCAGGAGGAGCTGATCGCCGACTACAGCCCCTGGGCGCGCTACCAGAACGGCTAGACACCCAGCCGCCCGATCCGGGTCTTCTTGCGCAGGTAGAAGTACCAGGTGACGACCAGCAGCGCGATGAAGAACGCGATGTAGAACCGCAGCGCGGGCTCGATGCTGCCGAAGTGCGACTTGGACCAGGCGTAGGCCAGCGGCACCACGAACCCGCCGAAGGCGCCGATCGAGGAGATGACGCCCAGCGCCCCCGCGGCCTGGCGGCGCATGTGCACCATGGTGTCGGGGTCGCCGCCGGCGAGCTCGCCCTTGATCACGAAGATCCGCGAGATCATCCGGTAGGTCGAGCCGTTGCCGATGCCGGTGGCGACGAACACGAACATGAAGCTGGCGAAGAACAGCGGCAGGTTCTTGGCGTTGACCGACCACAGCGCCGCCGCGGCGCCGGCGGCGAGCATCACGAAGCTCATGGCGGTGATGCGCGCCCCGCCGATCCGGTCGGCCAGCTTGCCCCCCACGGGACGAATGACGGATCCGATGCCCGCGCCGACGAACGCCCACGCCAACGCGATGTCACCGCGCCCGAACACCGTCTTGAGCAGCGTCGGGAAGGCGGCCGAGTAGCCGATGAACGAGCCGAACGTGCCGATATAAAGCAGCGACATGATCCAGGTGTCGCGGTGCCGCAGCGACTGCCAAACCGGCTTCACGTCGGCCTTGGCCTCGGTGAGGTTGTTCATGAACAGGAAGGCACACACCGCGGCCACGACGGCCAGCGGCACGTAAAACAGGCCGGCGCGCGACAGCGCCACCCCGCCGCCGGCGATGACGATCGGCGGGATGATCTTCTGCACGACCGCGACGCCGATGTTGCCCCCGGCGGCGTTGAGGCCCAGCGCCCAGCCCTTGTCCTTCTCGGGGTAGAAGAACGAGATGTTGGCCATCGACGAGGCGAAGTTGCCGCCGCCGACGCCGGCGGTCGCGGCGATCGCCACCAGCGCCGGGAACGGCAGGTGGGGGTGGCTCACCACCCAGGCCAGCAGCAGGCACGGGATCACCAGCAGCATCGCCGAGATCGTCGTCCAATTGCGGCCGCCAAAGACCGGGACCGCGAACGTGTACGGCAGCCTCAGGAAGGCGCCGACACCGCTGGGCACCGCGACCAAGCACAACGCCTGGCTGGCGGTCAGCGCCCAACCGGACGCGGCGGCGTGCCCGTGCGCACCGGCCGTCATGTGGACGACGACGATGCTCCACAGCATCCACACGCTGAACCCGACGTGCTCGGCGAAGATGGAGAAGATCAGGTTGCGACGGGCGATCGGCTTGCCGGTCGTCTCCCAGAACGCGGGGTCTTCGGGCCGCCAGTCGTCGATCCAGTGTCGCCCGTGGTGATGCCGGCGCGGCGCGGGCGCGAGGAGTCCAGTGCCGGTCTCGGGAGTGGTCGTGGTCACGGACCCGACGTTAAGGACTGACTGTTACCGGTCGTGGTGTGCGCAGTTACGCCGGAGATACGTGGATCTCGCAACGGCCCCTGGGCCGCTGTAAGAACTTTTTGCCGCCCGGATGCGGGAGAATTAACCCATGCAGGCGACCGACCAGCCCATGGGACTGCGGGAACGCAAGAAGATCAAGACCCGGCAGGCCATCAGGCGTGAGGCGTTTCGCCTGTTCGACGCCCACGGCTACGCCGCCACCACCGTCGAACAGATCGCCGACGCCGCCGAGGTGTCACCGAGCACGTTCTTCCGGTATTTCCCGTCCAAGGAGTCGCTGCTGCTGGCCGACGACCTGGACCCGCTGATCTTGGCCGCGTTCCGGGCCCAGCCGCCCGAACTGTCGCCGACCCAGGCCATCCGCCGCGCCTACGAGTCGACGATGGCGGCCCTGTCCGACGAGCAGTCGGAGTTCGAGAGCACCAGGCAACGGCTGATCTTCTCGATACCCGAACTCAAGGCCGCGCTCTACGACGAGTACCACCGCACCGTCACCGTCATGGCCGAGGCCATCGGCGACCGAATCGGGCGTCCCGCAGACGATTTCGAGGTTCGCGTGTTCGTCGGCGCGATGGTGGGCGCGATGATGTCGGCCTACGACAGCGCGCCGAAAACGGCCGAGACGATCTATCGGGCCCTGAACTTTCTCGACGCCGGCATGCCGCTGAGCGGGCCCGGGCCGAGAACGCGATAATCTCACGCGATGAGCGGTTGGAATCGACGGGGATTCTTGCAGCTCGCGGGGGCGATGGGGGTGGCCGCGATCGCCGGCGCGCCGACCGCGTGCTCGCCGCGCAAACAGGCACCGGGCGCCGCGCCCGGCGGCTCGGTGACGATCACCCACCTGTTCGGTCAGACCGTCATCAAGGAGCCGCCCAAGCGCGTCGTCAGTGCGGGCTACACCGAGCAGGACGACCTGCTGGCGCTGGGCGTGGTGCCCATCGCGGTGACCAACTGGTTCGGTGACCAGCCCTTCGCGGTGTGGCCCTGGGCCCAGCCCAAGCTCGGCACGGCCCAGCCGGTGGTGTTGAGCCTGGACAACGGGATCCCGGTAGACCAGATCGCCGGGCTCAAACCCGACCTGATCGTGGCCATCAACGCCGGGGTGGACGCCGACACCTATCAGAAGCTGTCGGCGATCGCCCCGACCGTCGCGCAATCCGACGGCGACGCCTTCTTCGAGCCCTGGAAGGAGCAGGCCACCGCCGTCGGCCAGGCGGTGTTTCAGCCCGACCAGATGAAGTCACTGATCGACGGTGTCGACAAGCAGTTCACCGATGTCGCCCAGAAGAATCCGCAGTGGAAGGGCAAGAAGGCGCTGCTGATGCAGGGCACGTTCTTTCAGGGCACGGTGGTCGCGACCCTGGCGGGCTGGCGCACCGACTTCCTCAACCAGATGGGCCTCGTCATCTCCGACGGCATCAAGCCCTTCGGCAGCGATCATCGCGCCGTCATCCCGCGCGATCAGATCAAGCCGGTGCTCGATTCCGCCGACGTGGTGATCTGGACGACCGAAAGCCCCGACGAGCAAAAGGCGCTCCTGGCCGACCCGGAGGTGGCGGGCACGCTCGCGACCGCCCAGAACCGCCACATCTTCACCACCAAGGACCAGGCCGGCGCGATCGCGTTCGCGTCGCCGCTGAGCTACCCGGTCATCGCCGATCAACTGCCGCCGCAGCTGGGCAAAATCCTGGGTTAGCGCCGCCCTGTTTGAGCGTTCGCTAAGGCACCTCTGGCAGTGCTCGAAAATCCGTCCGCATCCCCTCCCGCCTGCCCCGATCGCGGAGTTACCGTCGAGTAATGAGCGTGACGGACATGAGCGGGGGTGTCCCCACGGGGTTGTCGACCGACCTGGTCGGCAACACCGTCTACGACTACGGCGACCAAGCGCTGATGCTCCAATGCGGCAGCACCGCCGAGGTACTGGCGTGGGTGGACGCCCTGCGCGCGGCCGCATTGCCCGGTGTGCTCGACATCGTCCCCGCCGCCCGCACCGTGCTGGTCAAGCTCGACGACCCCCGCTGGCAGGGGGTGACCCGGCAGCGGCTCCGCAAGATGCGGGTCACCGCCACCGCGGACGCCGCGACCGGCCGCGGCGCCGACGTGGTGATCGACGTCGTCTACGACGGCCCGGACCTCCGCGAGGTCGCCGAGGCCACCGGGCTGACCGCGGCGCAGGTGATCGACGCCCACACCTCCAGCCTCTGGCGGGTCGGATTCAGCGGATTCGCACCGGGTTTCGCGTACTTGGTCGACGGCGACGCGCGGCTGCGGGTGCCGCGCCGCGCGGAGCCCCGAACCTCGGTGCCGGCCGGCTCCGTCGCCCTCGCCGGGGAATTCAGCGCGGTATATCCGCGGCAGTCGCCCGGCGGCTGGCAGCTCATCGGGCGCACCGACGCCGTCCTGTGGGACCTCGAACGTCCCAGCCCGGCGTTGCTGACGCAGGGCATGTGGGTTCGGTTCCGGGCGGTCTGAGGAGGTAGCCATGGTGACCCTGGAAATCCTGCGCACCGGCCCGTTCGCCGTCGTCGAGGACCTCGGCCGTCCGGGGCTGGCCCATCTCGGCGTCAGCCGTTCGGGGGCCGCCGACCGCAGTGCCCACCGGCTGGCCAACCGGCTGGTCGCCAACCCAGATGACCGCGCGACGGTCGAGGTGACGTTCGGCGGCCTGTGCGCCCGGGTCCGCGGCGGCGACGTCGACATCGCGGTGACGGGCGCCGACACCGACCCCACCGTGGACGGAATCGAGTTCGGCACCAACAGCATTCACCACGTTCGCGACGGGCAGGTGATCACCCTGGGCACCCCGCGCGCGGGCCTGCGGACGTACCTGGCGGTGCGCGGCGGCATCTGCGCGGAGCCGGTACTGGGATCGCGCAGCTACGACGTGATGTCGGCGATCGGCCCGGCGCCGCTGCGGGCCGGCGACCGGCTGGCGGTCGGCGCGCACACGGACGACTACCCCGAGCTGGACCAGGCCCCGGTGGCGGGCATCGCCGAACACCTCGTGGAGCTGCGGGCGGTGCCGGGGCCGCGCGACGACTGGTTGGTGGATCCCGACGCGCTCGTGCACACGATCTGGATGGCGTCCGACCGCAGCGACCGGGTGGGGATGCGCTTGGAGGGCCGCCCGCTGCAGCACCGTTACCCCGACCGCCAGCTGCCCAGCGAGGGAACGACCCGCGGCGCGATCCAGGTGCCGCCCAACGGTTTACCGGTGATCCTGGGACCCGACCATCCGGTGACCGGCGGCTACCCGGTGGTGGGCGTGGTCACCGACGAGGACATCGACAAGGTCGCCCAGGTACGACCCGGCCAGTACGTGCGGCTGCACTGGGCGCGGCCCCGGTCCGCGGGACGGCCGGTTTCGAGCGCCGCGGGGTCGCCATTCTCCTAGCGCCGACCGGTGGACAGGGCTGGTAGACAAGGAGTGTGCAAGCCCAGGTCCACACGGCACGCCTGGTCCACACCGCCGATCTGGACGGCGAAACCCGGCAGCGCGTCCGCGAGATGGTCACCGCCGCGTTCGCCGGGGACTTCACCGACGACGACTGGGAGCACACGCTGGGCGGCATGCACGCCCTGATCTGGCAGCACGGCGCGATCATCGCGCACGCCGCGGTGATCCAGCGGCGATTGTGCTACGGCGACGACGCGCTGCGCTGCGGTTACGTCGAAGGGGTCGCGGTGCGGGAGGACTGCCGGGGGCAGGGCCTGGTGCACGCCCTGCTCGATGGCGTCGAGCAGGTGATCCGCGGCGCCTACGAGGTGGGTGCGGCGAGTTCGTCCGACGCGGCCCGCGCGGTGTACACGGCGCGCCGGTGGCTGCGCTGGCGGGGGCCGACCTCGGTGCTGGCTCCCACCGGTCCGGTCCGCACCCCCGACGACGACGGCGGCGTGTACGTCCTGCCCGTCGGCATCAGCTTGGACACCTCCGCGGCCCTGACGTGCGACTGGCGCGCCGGCGACGTCTGGTAGTAAGGCGAATTTCCGCAGTGGCGTGAAGCCGCGGAATTCCGTTTCAAACGAAATGTATTCCAGCTCACACCAAATCCCACAACCGCGCGAAATCACTTGACGCGGCAGCTATTACCGTTGCCGAATTGTTGCTCAGCTCTTTACCAGATAACTGGGATTCAACTTACAGGCGATATCGGCCGGATCGAGTTGACGGGCTTCTGTCTTTAATGTGAGCATCGAAACGTACGGCGGGGCAAGTCTCTTCGTTCGCGCGACCTTGCGCGATCAAATCGGCGCGCCCGCGGTTGACGGCAGTGAGTCATCAACGCGCCCAGGCCATTTCGCCTGGGGGTGAGCCCTTGCGAGACCCGGCGACATCGTCGTCGCCGCCCGGGACAAACCCGCTGGAAGAGTTGGCAGAAAGGTGCAGACAGCATGGGCCGCAGCCACCGCATCACGAACTGGGATCCGGAAGACGCGGCCGCCTGGGAGGCCGGCAACAACAAGATCGCCCGGCGCAATCTGCTGTGGATCATCGCCTGCGACCACATCGCCTTCGGCGTCTGGACCCTGTTTCCGGTGATGGCGCTGTTCATGCCGCAGAACGTGTACGGCTTTTCGGCTGCCGACAAATTCCTGCTCGGCGCGACCGCAACTTTCGTGGCGGCATGCCTGCGTATCCCCTACTCACTGGGCATCGCCACCTTCGGTGGCCGCAACTGGACCGTGTTCTCAATCGTGGCGTTGCTGGTGCCCACCGTCGGCACGATCTGGCTGCTCGCCCACCCCGGCCTGCCACTGTGGCCATATCTGGTGTGCGCGGCGCTGACCGGAATGGGCGGGGCCAACTACGCGGCGTCGATGACCAACACCAACTTCTTCTACCCGCACCGGCGCAAAGGGTTTGCGCTCGGGTTCAACGCCGGGGCCGGCAACCTCGGGGTGCCGATGATCCAGCTGGTCGGGCTGCTGGTGATCGCCATCGCCGGCCACCGCCAGCCGTACTGGGTGTGCGGCCTTTATCTGCTCCTGCTGACCGCCGTGGCCCTGGGTGCGACCCGCTACATGGACAACCTGGCGCACGCCACCTACGACGTCAGCCATCTGCGCTCGATCCTGTCCGAGCGCGACACGTGGGTGCTCGCGATGCTCTACCTCGGCACCTTCGGCTCCTGGATCGGTTTCTCGTTCGCGTTCGGCCAGATCCTGCAGATCAACTTCGTCGGGACCGGGCAGAGCCACGCCGACGCCGCGCTGCACGCCTCCGAATTCGCCTTCATCGGCCCGGCGTTGGGGTCGGTGGCGCGAATTTACGGCGGTAGGCTGGCCGACCGCATCGGTGGCAGCCGCGTCACCCTGGCGGTGCTCGCGACCATGGGGGTCGCCACCGCGTTCCTGGTCGCCCTCAGCACCCACGACGACCGCACTCCCGGCCTCACCACAACGGCCACCATGGTCGGCTACGTCTGCGGGTTCATGGCCCTTTTCGTCCTGGCCGGGTTGGGGAATGGTTCGGTGTACAAGATGATCCCCTCGGTCTTCGAGGCGCGCAGCCACCGGCTCGGCCTGACCGACACCGACCGCCGTCGTTGGTCGCAAGCCACGTCGGGCGCGGTCATCGGGTTCGTTGCCGCTTTCGGCGCGCTCGGCGGCGTGGGGATCAATCTCGCGCTGCGCCAGTCCTACCTGAGCACCGGCACCGACACGTTGGCGTTCTGGGTCTTCCTGTTTTTCTATGTCGCCGCAGCGGTTTTGACGTGGGCGCGTTACGTGCGCCGGCCCGCGTCGGCGGCCCCGGACGTGGCGAGCTCGCAGGCCCAGACTGAGTTCGCACGGGTGTGAGCGCCGTCGCAACAGGAGCAATGCGTCAGCAATTCCCCGGTAACGCGTCGGAAACGTCACAGGCCTACACAGGTCATATGGCCGAACCAAAATCCGCGCCGCTCACCGGCTACCGGGTTGCGGTCACGTCCGCCCGCCGCGCCGAGGAGCTGTGCGCGCTCTTGAGCCGGCAGGGCGCCGAGGTTTGCAGCGCCCCCGCGATCAACATGATCGCGCTGCCCGACGATGACGAATTACACAGGCACACAGCGGCTTTGATCGCGGATCCCCCCGACATCCTGGTCGTGCACACCGGCATCGGATTCCGCGGCTGGCTCGCGGCGGCCGAGGGGTGGGGCCTGGCCAACCAGCTCGTCACGTCGTTGTCGTCGGCGCGGATCGTCTCGCGCGGGCCGAAGGGGACCGGAGCGGTGCGCGCCGCCGGGCTGCACGAGGAGTGGTCCCCTGAGTCCGAATCCTCACACGAGGTGCTCGAGTATCTGCTCGAGTCGGGCGTATCCGGGCTGCGCGTCGCCATCCAGCTGCACGGCGCCGCCGACGCCTGGGACCCTTTCCCGGAGTTCCTCGGCGGGCTGCGCTTCGCGGGAGCCGACGTGATCCCGATCCGGGTCTACCGGTGGAAGCCAACGCCATTGGGCGGCGATTTCGACCAGCTGGTCACCGGGATCGCGCGCCGGCAGTTCGATGCGGTCACCTTCACGTCGGCGCCCGCGGCCGCCGCGGTGCTGGAACGCAGCCGAGAGCTCAGCATCGAGGACCAGGTGCTGGGGGCCCTGCGCACCGATGTGCACGCGATGTGCGTCGGCCCGGTGACGTCCAAACCGTTGATCCGCAAGGGCGTGCCGACATCGGCGCCCGAGCGAATGAGGTTGGGGGCCTTGGCCCGGCATATCGCCGAGGAGTTGCCGCTGCTGGGATCGTGCACCGTCAAGGTGGCCGGCCACACGCTCGACATCCGCGGCACCTGCGTGCTGGTGGACGGTTCGATCAAGCTGCTGTCGCCGTCGGGGATGTCGGTGCTGCGCGCACTGGCACAACGGCCCGGCGACGTCGTCGCGCGCACCGATCTGTTGCGGGTGCTGCCGGGCAACAGCAACGATCCGCACGCGGTCGACACGGCCGTGCTGCGACTGCGAACTGCCCTGGGCGACAAAAACATGGTCGCGACCGTGGTCAAGCGGGGTTACCGGCTCGCCGTCGACGATCCCAAGGGCGACCCGTGGACCTGATCCTGGCCGCGCACGGCACCCGCCGACCGGGCGGTGTCACGATGATCGGCGACCTTGCGGCGCGAGTGAGCGCACTGCTCGACCGCCGCGTGCAGGTCGCGTTCGTCGACGTGTTGGGCCCCAGCCCCAGCGAGGTGCTGTCGCGGGCGGCGGCAGGCGGCCGCCCCGCGGTCGTGGTGCCGGCGTTCTTGTCGCGGGGCTATCACGTGCGCACCGACCTGCCCGCCCATGTCGCGACCAGCGGCCACCCGCACGTCACCCTCGCCCCCGCCCTGGGGCCGAGCGGGGAGATCGCGCGTATAGTCGCCGACCAGTTGGTGAAATCCGGCTGGCGGCTGGGCGATTCGGTCATCCTCGCGGCGGCGGGCACCACGGATCCGCGGGCGCGCGCCGACTTGCACGTCACCGCAACGACCTTGTCGGCCATGGTCGGCGCGCGGGTGCGGCTGGGATTCGCGGCCACCGGCGATCCGTCCGTGGCCGACGCGGTGGCCGCCGCCCGGCGCGGCGGTGCACGGCGCGTGGTGGTCGCCTCCTACCTCCTGGCCGACGGCCTGTTTCAACAACGCCTGCTGGCCAGCGGTGCCGATGTGGTGAGCCAACCGCTGGGCACCCACCCCGGCCTGGCCCGGCTCGTTGCGCATCGATTCCGCCGGGCCGTGCCGGGGCTCGTCCCCGTCACGGCGCGGCACGCGTCGCGCCGGCCCAGCCTTCTGCTGGCTCATGGACCCCACCTGAAGAGGCACGCCGGGGCCCGCGACGCTTGATCTTTGATCGCATACCGGCGATTCTGGCTTCATGCCTAGCCGCGAAGAACCCTCGCGCGGGCTCCTTGACCCGGTGGCGAAGATGCTGCGGTTGCCCTTCGGCACACCGGAGTTCATCGATCGGATCGTCACCGGCGGGGTCAACCAGGTGGGCCGCCGCACGCTGCACATGCTGATCACCACCTGGGACGCGGCCGGCGGCGGCCCCTTCGCGGCCAGCGCGGTCGCCTCCACCGGGATGGCCAAGACCGCCGAAATCGTCGAGGCCATGTTCATCGGCCCGGTTTTCGGCCCGATCCTGAAGATGCTGGGCGCCGACAAGGCGGCCGTGCGGGCGTCGTTGTGCGCCTCCCAGCTGGTCGGCCTCGGCATCATGCGCTATGGGATTCGCTCCGAGCCGCTGCACTCGATGTCGGTCGACACGCTGGTCGACGCGATCGGCCCGACGATGCAGCGCTATTTGGTCGGCGACATCTCCCGCTAGCCCTCAGGCGGCGATCTGGATTTCGCCCTCGGGCGTCACGCGCACCTGATACACCGGCACCGAGACCCGCGGGTCGTCCAGGCAGGAGCCGTCCTCGAGCGCGAAAGCCTGTTTCAGCAAGGGGGATTGGACGGTGACGCGGCCACCGCGGTCCCCGACGATCCCGCGCGAGAGCACGGCCGCCCCGGAAAAGGGATCGATGTTGCTGACCGCGTGCACCGACCCGTCGTCCAGCCGGAACAGCGCCGCCTGCGTCCCGTCGTCGAGCAGCACTCCGACGCCACGACCCGGAATGAGGCGGTCGTAGGCGCAGGCGGTCGTCCATACCTGAATGTCGTTGAGAACTGTCATGATTCCTCTCCCACACGGACCCGCGGCATGCCGATGGGCACGGGTACTTTGCGTCCGGCACGTTCGGTGAAGGTCACCGTCGAGTCGACGGCGTCCGGGGCGTTGACGAAGGAGACGAACCGCGACAGCTTGTTCGGGTCCTCCAGCACGCCCTTCCATTCGCACTTGTAGTTCTGCACGTGCCGCTCCATGGCGGCCTCGAATTCGCCGGCCAGGCCGAGCGAGTCGTCGCACACGACCTCGCGCATGTGATCCAGGCCGCCGTCCAGCGACTCGACCCACGGCGCGGTGCGCTGCAACCGATCGGCGGTCCGGATGTAGTACATCAGGAACCGGTCGATGTAGCGGACCAGCGTGTCGGTGTCGAGGTCACTGGCCAGCAGCTGAGCGTGCCTGGGCGTCATGCCGCCGTTGCCGCCGACGTAGAGGTTCCACCCCTTTTCGGTGGCGATGACGCCCACGTCCTTGCTGCGCGCCTCGGCGCACTCGCGCGCGCAACCCGAGACACCGAGCTTGATCTTGTGCGGGGCGCGCAGGCCGCGGTACCGCAGCTCCAGGTCGATGGCCAGCTGCACCGAATCCTGTTGGCCGTAACGGCACCAGTCGCTGCCGACGCAACTCTTCACCGTGCGCAGCGCCTTGCCGTACGCGTGGCCGGATTCCATGCCGCCGTCGACCAGCCGCTGCCAGATCTGCGGCAACTGGTCCACGCGGGCACCGAACAGATCGATCCGCTGACCGCCGGTGATCTTGGTGTAAAGCCCGAAATCCTGGGCGATCTGTCCGATGAGGATCAGGTGCTCCGGCTTGATGTCGCCGCCGGGGACCCGCGGGACCACCGAGTAGCTGCCGTTCTTTTGGATGTTGGCCAGGAAGTGGTCGTTGGAATCCTGCAGCGAGGCCTGCTCGCCGTCGAGGATGTGGTCGGAACCGGTGGACGCCAGGATGGAGGCGACCACGGGTTTGCAGATGTCGCAACCCCTTCCGCTGCCGAAGCGCTCCAACAGCCCCGAGAACGTCCGGATTTCGGTGGCGGAGATGATCTCGAAGAGCTCGGCGCGCGACTGGCTGAAGTGCTCGCACAGCGCCTTGGACTGCTCCACGCCCTCGGCTTCCAGCAGTTGCTTGAGCAACGGCACGCACGACCCACACGACGTGCCCGCCGCCGTGCACGACTTGAGCGCGGCAACGTCGGCGCAGCCGCCGGTGATCGCGCCCTTCAGGTCGCCCTTGCTGACGTTGTTGCACGAGCAGATCTGCGCCGAATCGGGAAGCGCCCCAACACCCAAAGCCGACCCGCCGTCGGAGGAGGCCGGCGCGATCAACGCGAGCGGATCACCCGGTAGCTCGCTGCCGACCATGGGCCGCAGCACCCCGTACGACGAGGCGTCGCCCACCAGCACTCCGCCGAGCAGGGTTTTGGCGTCGTCGGACAGCACCAGTTTGGCGTACGTCCGGTTCACCGCGTCGTTGATGGCGACCTCGAGGCAGTTCTCGGTCGCGCCCATGGCGTCGCCGAAGCTGGCGACGTCGACGCCCAGCAGTTTGAGCTTCGTCGACAGGTCCGCTTCCGGGAATTCCGCCGCGCCGTCCAGCAGCCGATCGGCCACCACCTCGGCGGAGGTATAGCCGGGCCCGACCAGGCCGTAGCAGCGCCCCTCGATCGCGGCGACCTCCCCGATCGCGTAGATGTCGGGATCGCTTGTCTGGCAGGATAAGTCGGTGAGCACGCCGCCCCGCTCGGCGCGCGTCAGCCCCGCGGCGGCCGCCAGCTCGTCGCGCGGCCGGACCCCGGCCGCGAAGATCACCACGCCGGCGTCGATGACCCCGCCGTCGGACAGGCGCACCCGCGCCGACGTCGAGCCGTCCGCGTGATCGACGGATTCGATCGATTGGGTGCCCGTGCCGACGTGCACCTCGATGCCGAGCTCGGTGATCATCCTGGCCAGCAGGGCACCGCCGGCCTCGTCGATCTGCTGGGCCATCAACCGCGGCATCATCTCGATGACGTGCGTCCGCAACCCGAACTGGCGCAGCGCATTAGCGGCTTCCAACCCCAGCAGCCCGCCGCCGATGACCACCCCCGAGGTGCGGCCGGCCTGCAGGGTGCGCTGGGCGTCGGCTCGGATGGCGTCGAGGTCGTCGAGCGTGCGATAGACGTGGCACAGGGGCAGGTCATGGCCGGGCACCGGCGGAACGAACGCGTAGGACCCGGTGGCCAGCACCAGGGCGTCGTAGCTGTGCCGTTGGCCGTCGGCGGTGAACACCGACTTTGCGGCCCGGTCGATTTGGGTGACGCGCGCGTTCAGCAGCAGCCGGACCCGCTCGTCACCGGCGTAGTCGTTGCCGGGCAGTGCCAGTAGCGCCCGGTCCCAGCTGTCGGTGTAGGAGGTCAGGCCAACGCGGTCATAGGCCGCGTCGGCCTCCTCCGCCAAAACCGTGATACGCCAATACCCCTCGGTGTCGCGGGCACGGAGCGCCTCGACCAGGCGGTGGCCAACCATGCCGTGCCCCACCACAATGACGTGACGCGCGGCACAGTGCTCGCGCCCGGTTTCGGATTGGGCCATGCCACGAGGGTAGGGGCCGCAAATTAAGGAGAAATCGCTGAATGTGACACCCACATGACGGCGCCCTCACACCTCACAACGCCCGCTGTGAAGGTGTTCGCTGCCGGCGAACGCTCGGGTGGAACTTTAGCGGGGTCGACTCAGGTTTCCAGAAATAGCCGTCCGGCCGCCAAGCCGGTCACAGCCAACTCACAAGGAAGCACAAGGAAGCACAAGGAGACACCCATGAGCAACCTCGCATTATGGTCGCGACCGGCCTGGGACACCGACCGGTGGCTGCGCGACTTCTTCGGCCCCGCGGCGACGACCGACTGGTTCAAGCCGGTCGCCGGTGGATTTACGCCCGCCGCCGAGGTCGTCAGGGATGGCGATGACGCCGTCGTCCGCCTCGAACTGCCCGGCGTGGACGTAGCGAAGGATGTCAACGTCGAGGTCGACAAGGGCCGCCTGGTGATCCACGGCGAACACCGCGACGAGCACGCGGAAGAGGAGAACGGCCGGACCCTGCGGGAGATTCGTTACGGTTCGTTCCGCCGGTCGTTCCAACTGCCCGCGCACGTCACCGGCGAGGCCATCGCGGCTTCCTACGACGCCGGCGTGTTAACGGTCCGGGTCGCCGGGGCCTACGCCGGCTCCCAGCCGCAGCGCATCGCGGTCACCCAGTAATTCGCGGTCAATCGCAACGAATCCGGCGGGGCATCGGTTCCGCCGGATTCGCCGCGCCTAGCACCCGAAGGCGGCGGCGGCGTCGATTCCGATGACCCGCAACAGGTTTGCCACCTTGCGGTCGAGCTCCTCACCCACCCCGGTCACCGCGGCGATGCCCAGGCTGCCGAACGCCGCGCTGGGCTGGTCCATCGAGAACACCGCATCACCGTCGGCGTCGGCGTAGACCAGCACCCGCAGGGGCGCGTACAACAGCGCCCTGGGGTCGTGGCGGAACATGGTCTCGGCGATCGTGTGGTTGCCCAGCAGGTACTCCACCGCTTTGGTGGTATGGCCCGCGAGGGACAGCAAGGGCAGGGCGTCGATGGTGGCGTAGACCATCAGGCCGTGCGGGGCGTTGCGCGCCACGGCCGCAAGGACGTCGTCCCAGCTGCCCCCGCGCGCGACGATATCCTGCATCGACTCCCGGTCGAACGGTGGCGCGGCCTTCTCGAAAGCGGTTCGGAATTCGTCGAATTCCATGCCGGTGGCCACGTCGATGCGGTTCATCGCGTGCGGCACCACGGTGAATTCGGCCGGTTGAACGCTAGTCGTCATCGTCTTTCCTCACGCTTCGAAGCCGCTTTTCGTTCTGTGAATGAACTCAACACCCCGAGTGTATGGTTCAGTCAACGAACCCACAAGGCGTAGCATCGACCCCGTGGCCCTTCCCCGCGAATATCCCGCCGAGAGCTGCCCCATCGCGCGGTCCCTGGAAATCGTCGGCGAACGGTGGACCCTGCTCATCCTGCGCGATGCCTTCTACGGGGCACGGCGCTTCAGCGACGTGCAGCGCCATCTCGGCGTCCCGAAAGCAGTGCTGTCCGAACGGCTGGGCTTCCTCGTGGAACAGGGCGTGCTGACCAAGGATTCGGGCGAATACCGGGTGACCGACAAGGGCAAACAGCTGTGGCCGATGATCTGGTCGATGATCACCTGGGGCAACGACAACTACGTGGACAAGCCCAATCGCAGGACCTACCGACACGCGGACTGTGGGGGCATGATCGGGCCCGACCGCGCATGCCACCGATGCGCACGTGTTCCGGATGTGGGCGATCTCATCGCGCACCCGCCGCAGCGACCGCGCAATCCGAGCCGCGATGATCCGGTCAGCCGAGCGCTCCGGCGTCCCCACCGAATGCTGAAGCCGATCTAGCCCCAACGGGCCAGCAGCTCCTTGGCGCGGGCCGCCAGCGCGGCCTGCAGGAACGGCCCGAAGCTGATCCGCGCGACGCCCAGCGGGCCGAACGACGCGGGATCGTCCCGGTCGGGCAGCGCGATCGCGTTGATCGGCAGCGGCAGGTCAGTGGCCAAGCGCCGCAACGTGTCCGGGTCGTGTCGGCCCACCGGGTACAGCACGTCGGCACCCGCGTGAGCGGCCTCGGTCAGGCGCGCTACCGCCCGTTCGACGCGGTCGGAATCGTCACCGTCGCGGCGCAGAAAAAGATCCGTGCGGGCGTTGATCACGACATGCACCCCGGAGGCGTCGGCGGCCGAGCGCAGCGCCGCAACCAGTTCGGCGTGTTCGCCGGCCGACCGCAGCCGCTTGCCCTCGGCATGGACGGTGTCCTCGATGTTCAGGCCGACGGCGCCCACGCCCAGCAGGCCCTCGATCAGCCGCGCCGGCGGCTGCCCGTACCCGGATTCGATGTCCACCGACACCGGCACCTCGACGGCGGCCGTGATCTGCGCGACGCGCGCGAGCACGTCGTCGAACGACATGCCCTCACCGTCCGGTTTGCCGATGGAATCCGCCAGCGGATGGCTGCCGACGGTCAGGGCGGCGAATCCGGCTCGTCTATTTCAAGGTGGCCTGGCCCCGACGACCACGCGTCCCACACGGTCGGCAGGATCACCGGGTTGCCCGGCTGGTGCAGCTCCAGTAGCGCCGTCGCGCGCCGGGCGGTGGTTTGGCCTGTCATGGTGTCCGACCTTAGGCCGCCGCGGTGGCTACTATCGGGGGCATACTGTGATCCGTGACACCGTCTAGCGCGGGAAGATCCGAGGAGATCTGTTGACCAGCCCCACCGGCACTGCTGAACTGGCCGAACTGCACGACCTCATCGGCGGCCTGCGGCGGTGCGTGAACTCCCTGCGGACTCGGTACGGCGACAGCCCCGCGATGCGCCGCATCGTCATCGACGCCGACCGGATCCTTTCCGACGTCGAATTGCTCGATTCCGACGTCTCCGAATTGGATCTGGCCCGCGCCACCGTGCAGCAGTCCGGCGAGAAGATCGTCATTCCGGACACCCAATACGACAGCGATTTTTGGCGCGATGTCGACGACGAGGGTGTCGGGGGTCACAGCAGGTCCTGACAACACAAGCCCCCCGGAAATGAGGGGGTGCTCTCTGTGTACCCTTCGACCAACAGCCCGTTCGAAGAGGAACACTAGATGAGCGCACCCACGGCGAACCGTCCTGCGTCCGGTGTCTTTTCACCGACGCGCGCCAACATCCCGCAACGGACCCTGCGCACCGACCGGTGGTGGATGTCGCCGCTGCGGATCGACCTGGGCTTCGCCGCATTCGTCATCTACGCGACGGCGCGCGCGTTCCAACGCGATTACTTCTTCGTCCCGAAGTACCACTATCTGACGCCCTTCTACTCGCCCTGCGTCAGCAAGGCCTGCGGGGCGGCCGGCGACTTCTGGCCCCAAATGCTGCCGGACGTGTGGTGGCTGCCGTACGCCGCGCTGACACTGCCGTTCCTGCTGCTGTTCCGGCTCACTTGCTACTACTACCGCGGCGCCTACTACCGCACGGTGTGGCAGTCGCCCACCGCCTGCGCGGTGGCCGAACCCCGCGTCCACTACACCGGCGAGACCAGGTTGCCGCTGATCATCCAGAACAGCCACCGCTACTTCTTCTACATCGCCGGCATCATCTCGGTGATCAACACCTACGACGCGATCATCGCGTTCCACTCCGACAGTGGGCCGGATGGATTCGGCTTCGGGCTGGGCAACCTGATCATGGTCGGCAACGTCGTCATGCTGTGGATCTACACGCTGTCCTGCCACTCGTGCCGGCACGTCACCGGCGGGCGGCTCAAGCACTTCTCCAAGCACCCTGTGCGGTACTGGATCTGGACCCAGGTGAGCCACATCAACACCCGACACAAGCTCTACGCCTGGATCACGCTGGGCACGCTGATGCTCACCGATTTCTACATCGCGCTGGTGGCCAGCGGCACCAGCCCTGACCTGAGATTTGTTGGCTGAAAAGCCATTTGAAGAAGAAATCGGAACTTAGCGAGGGTTTCATGGTTGAGGTCGAACGGCACTCCTACGACGTCGTCGTCATCGGTGCCGGCGGCGCGGGACTCCGCGCGGTCATCGAGGCGCGGGAACGCGGCCTCAAGGTCGCGGTGGTGTGCAAGTCCCTCTTCGGCAAGGCCCACACGGTCATGGCCGAGGGCGGCTGCGCCGCGTCGATGGGAAACACCAACCCGAAAGACAACTGGCAGACCCACTTCGGCGACACCATGCGAGGCGGGAAATTCCTCAACAACTGGCGGATGGCCGAGCTGCACGCCAAGGAGGCCCCGGACCGGGTCTGGGAGCTGGAGACCTACGGCGCGCTGTTCGACCGCCTCAAGGACGGCAAGATCAGCCAGCGCAACTTCGGCGGGCACACGTACCCGCGGCTGGCGCACGTCGGCGACCGCACCGGCCTGGAATTGATCCGCACCATGCAGCAGAAGATCGTCTCGCTGCAGCAGGAGGACTTCGCGGAGCTCGGCGACTACGAGGCGCGCATCAGGGTCTTCGCCGAGTGCACGATCACCGAGCTGCTCAAGGACGGTGACGCGATCGCCGGGGCCTTCGGCTACTGGCGCGAAAGCGGCAACTTCGTCCTGTTCGAGGCCCCGGCGGTGGTGCTGGCCACCGGCGGCATCGGCAAGTCATTCAAGGTGACGTCGAACTCCTGGGAGTACACCGGCGACGGGCACGCGCTGGCCCTGCGGGCGGGCGCGTCACTGATCAACATGGAGTTCGTCCAGTTCCACCCGACGGGCATGGTGTGGCCGCCCAGCGTGAAGGGGATTCTCGTCACCGAGGGCGTCCGCGGCGACGGCGGGGTACTGAAGAACTCCGACACCAAGCGGTTCATGTTCGAGTACATCCCGCCGGTGTTCAAGGGCCAGTACGCCGAGACCGAGCAAGAAGCCGACCAGTGGCTCAAGGACAACGACTCGGCCCGCCGCACCCCGGACCTGCTGCCGCGCGACGAGGTTGCGCGCGCGATCAACTCGGAGGTCAAGGCCGGCCGGGGCACCCCGCACGGCGGGGTGTACCTCGACATCGCCTCGCGGCTGACGCCCGAGGAGATCAAGCGGCGCCTGCCGTCGATGTACCACCAGTTCAAGGAGCTGGCGGGCGTCGACATCACCAAGGAGCCAATGGAAGTCGGACCCACCTGCCACTACGTGATGGGTGGAGTCGAGGTCGACGCCGACACCGGCGCGGCCACGGTGCCCGGGCTGTTCGCCGCCGGTGAGTGCTCCGGCGGCATGCACGGCTCCAACCGGTTGGGCGGCAACTCGCTGTCCGACCTGCTGGTGTTCGGCCGGCGCGCCGGCCTGGGGGCCGCCGACTACGTGCGCGCACTGAGCAGCCGCCCCGCGGTCGCCCAGGACGCCGTCGACACCGCGGCCCAGCGGGCGCTGGCCCCGTTCGACGGACCAAGCAACGGCGCCGCGGCCGAGAACCCCTACACCCTCCAGCTGGAACTGCAGCAGTCGATGAACGACCTGGTGGGCATCATTCGCAAGTCGGAGGAGATCTCCGAGGCCCTCGGCCGGCTCGGCAAACTGCGCGAGCGGTTCAAGAACATCCACGTGGAGGGCGGTCGCCGGTACAACCCCGGCTGGAACCTGGCCATCGACCTCCGCAACATGCTGCTGGTCAGCGAGTGCGTGGCCAAGGCCGCGCTGGAGCGCACCGAGAGCCGCGGCGGGCACACGCGCGACGATCACCCGTCGATGGACTCGTCGTGGCGCAAGGTGCTGCTGGTGTGCCGCGCAGTCGCCGAGCCCGGCGACCCGGAAGCCGCCGTGATCCCCGACATCACCATCACGCGTGAGGACCAGACGCCGATGCGGCCCGATCTGCTCGAGCTTTTCGAGATCTCTGAGCTGGAGAAGTACTACACCGGCGACGAGCTGGCCGACCACCCAGGACGGAGAAGCTAATGAGCTACAACGCCAGCATGCGGGTGTGGCGCGGCGACGACGCCACCGGCGCGCTGCAGGACTTCACGGTCGAGGTCAACGAGGGCGAGGTGGTGCTCGACATCATCCATCGCCTGCAGCAGACCCAGACCCCCGACCTCGCGGTGCGGTGGAACTGCAAGGCGGGCAAGTGCGGATCGTGCTCGGCGGAGATCAACGGTTATCCCCGCTTGCTGTGCATGACCCGGATGTCGACGTTCGCCGAGGACGAGGTGGTGACCGTCACGCCGCTGCGGACGTTCCCGGTGATCCGCGACCTGGTCACCGACGTCTCGTTCAACTACGAAAAGGCCCGCGAGATACCGTCTTTCGCGCCGCCCAAGGACCTGCAGCCCGGGGAATACCGGATGGCGCAGGCCGACGTGCAGCGCTCCCAGGAGTTCCGCAAGTGCATCGAGTGCTTCCTGTGCCAGAACGTCTGCCACGTGGTCCGCGACCACGAGGAGAACAAGAAGGCATTTGCCGGCCCGCGCTTTTTGATGCGCATCGCCGAGCTGGAAATGCACCCGCTGGACACGCTGGACCGGCGCAACCAGGCGCAGGAAGAGCACGGCCTGGGCTACTGCAACATCACCAAGTGCTGCACCGAGGTGTGCCCGGAAAACATCAAGATCACCGACAACGCGCTGATCCCGATGAAAGAGCGGGTCGCGGACCGCAAATACGACCCCGTGGTGTGGCTGGGTAACAAGCTGTTCCGCCGTTAAGGCCCCGCCCGCATCGGGTACCCGGAACCCATGCGAGGAACCACCAGCGTCAACGAGATCCGCACCGCGATCCGCGAGCTGTCGGTCCGCGCCGAACTCGCGCGTAAAGAGGGCCGGCACGAGGACGCTGCGGAAATCGAGCGGCGCATCGACGGCTATCGGGAAGAACTCGGCCACCGGCCCTAGCTGGCGGCCCGCGCGGCGCCGAGCCTGCGCGATGGTGCAGCCCAGCGCTTAGGCGCCCAGCCGGCGGAACGTGCTGCGGTGGAACACGATGGGGGCCACCTCGGCGTCCACCGTCACCCCGTTGACTCGCAGCACCACGATCGTGTGGTCCCCCGCCGGAATCAGTTGCTCGATGGCGCTCTCCAGCCACAGGCCGGTGCCCTTGATGAACACCGCGCCGCTGTCGTAGGACACCGTCTCCAGACCGACGAACCGGTCCCCGGTCTTGGCGGCCAACGTGCGCGCGGCCGCGTCGTGCACCTCGCCGAGCACACTGATGCCCAGCATCGGCACGCCCTTGAGCTTGGGCCACGTCGTCGACGTGTTCTGCACGCAGAACGACACCAGCGGAGGTTCGAGCGAGACGGGGACAAAGGTGCTGGCCGCCAGACCTTCTCGGGTCCCCTCGACCTCGGCGGCGATGGCCACGACGCCGGACGGGAAATGCCCGAAGGCCTCACGAAGTGTGGACGGTGTCAGATTCTTGTTCGAGTTCACCGCGGTCATACGCCCCTTGCGCCGAGAACGGAATTCTCGCCCCAGACCCTACCTGCCGAATATCCGTGGGCTGAAGCCACATCCGGATGCGCCCGCAGCCTGCTCTTCCAGGCGTTGCGGCCGTAGACCGAAAAGATCGGGTCAGCCGGGTCGTGCCGCTCGGTGGCCACTGCCGCGAACTCCTCGGGCAGCGACGGCACCGGCAGCTGCGCGTCCATTCACGGGTTGAAGAAGTACGCCACCGAAATCCGCTCCGTCGCCGGCCCGTCACCTCGGACAGCGCGGCGTCCCACTGGGCGATGATCCCGGGCAGCTCGGGCAGGGCGTTCGGCCACTGATTCGGGCCCTGCAGCCACAGGTAGTCCGGCTTGCCGGGCCGGCGATCCGGGAACGTTTCGGCCCGAGGTCGATCTGCTCGCGCCAGCCCACCCGGCCTGGGTAGCCGCCCGGCCGCGTGTAGCCGCGAAATGCGGGCTGCCCACCATCGCGATGGCGTCCTTGTCGGCGTCCGGCGGCTCGAACAGCCGCGGGGCCGCCTCGAGCGCCCTGCCCACCAGCGTGTCGGGCACGCCATCGCCGATCGGGTAGCAGAATCCGACCTCGTGAGCGGCCGGTCGGAGGCTCTCCCGCAGCGGCGCCCGACCGGCCCGCAGATCCACCACGGGCAACGCAGTGACGCGACTCACGTCCGTCATCCCGCGATCATCTCCGCAGCTCAACCGGCCAATGCCCGCCTTCCCAACCGGTTGGTTAGTTAGATGCTGCAATGTAGCTCACACTCGCTTGCGTTGGCGCAAATAACGGATATATTTTAGGACAGTTACTGGTGGGTAACTTAGACCTAGTACCCAACCACAAGTGGCATTCTCAACGAGGAGGAACGTAGTGAGCCACTACAAGAGCAACGTCCGTGACCAGGTGTTCAACCTGTTCGAAGTCTTCGGCGTTGACCAGGCTTTAGGCCAGGGCGAGTACAGCGACCTGGACGTGGACACGGCCAAAGAGATGCTGACCGAGGTCAGCCGGCTGGCCGAGGGCCCGATCGCGGAATCGTTCGTCGAGGGCGACCGCAACCCGCCGGTTTTCGACCCCGAGACCCACTCGGTGACGCTGCCGGAGAACTTCAAGAAGTCGGTGCGCGCGGTCCAAGAGGCCGGCTGGGACAAGGCCGGCATCGACGAGGCGCTCGGCGGCATGCCGATGCCCAAGGCCCTGGTGTGGGCGCTGCACGAGCACATCCTGGGCGCCAACCCCGCCGTGTGGATGTACGGCGGCGGCGCCGGCTTCGCCAACGTCATCTACCACCTCGGCACCGAGGAGCAGAAGAAGTGGGCCGTGCTGTGCGCAGAGCGTCAGTGGGGCGCGACCATGGTGCTCACCGAGCCGGACGCCGGTTCGGACGTGGGCGCCGGGCGGACCAAGGCCGTCCAGCAGGAGGATGGCTCCTGGCACATCGAGGGTGTGAAGCGGTTCATCACCTCCGCTGAATCCGGCGATCTGTTCGAGAACATCGTCCACCTGGTGCTGGCCCGCCCCGAGGGCGCCGGCCCGGGCACCAAGGGCCTGTCGCTGTTCATCGTGCCCAAGTTCCTGTTCGACTTCGAGACCGGCGACCCGGGCGAGCGCAACGGCGTCTTCGTCACCAACGTCGAGCACAAGATGGGCCTCAAGGTCTCCACGACCTGCGAGCTGTCGCTCGGTCAGCACGGCGTGCCCGCCAAGGGCTGGCTGGTCGGCGAGGTGCACAACGGCATCGCGCAGATGTTCGACGTCATCGAGATGGCCCGGATGATGGTCGGCACCAAGGCGATCGCCACGCTGTCGACCGGCTACCTCAACGCGCTGGAGTACGCCAAGACGCGGCTGCAGGGTGCCGACATGACCCAGATGACCGACAAGACCGCCCCGCGGGTGACCATCACGCACCACCCCGACGTGCGCCGGTCGCTGATGACCCAGAAGGCCTACGCCGAGGGTCTGCGCGCGCTGTACCTCTACACCGCGACCTACCAGGACGCGGCGGTCGCCGAGGCGCTGCACGGCGTGGACGCCGACCTGGCGGTCAAGGTCAACGACCTGATGCTGCCGGTGGTCAAGGGTGTGGGCTCCGAACAGGCCTACGCGAAGCTGACCGAGAGCCTGCAAACCTTCGGTGGGTCCGGCTTCCTGCAGGACTACCCGATCGAGCAGTACATCCGGGACTCCAAGATCGACTCGCTCTACGAGGGCACCACCGCCATCCAGGCGCAGGACTTCTTCTTCCGCAAGATCGTCCGCGACAAGGGTGTGGCGCTGGCCCACGTGTCGGGTGAGATCCAGAAGTTCGTCGACAGCGAGACCGGCAACGGGCGGCTGAAGACCGAGCGTGAGCAGCTGGGCAAGGCGCTGGCCGACGTCCAGGCCATGGCGGCGACCCTGACCGGCTACCTGATGGCCGCCCAGGAGGATGTCACCAGCCTGTACAAGGTGGGCCTGGGTTCCGTGCGCTTCCTGATGAGCGTCGGCGACCTGGTCATCGGCTGGCTGCTGCAGCGTCAGGCCGCGGTGGCCGTGGCGGCGCTGGACGCCGGCGCCAGCGGTTCCGAGCGGTCCTTCTACGAGGGCAAGATTGCGGTGGCGTCGTTCTTCGCGAAGAACTTCCTGCCGCTGCTGGCCGGCACCCGCGAGGTCATCGAGACGCTGGACAACGACATCATGGAGCTCGACGAGGCCGCGTTCTAACCGGCCTCAGCAAAAACCCCGCTTCCGGCTGGAGGCGGGGTTTTTGTATTGCGCGGCACACGAAAAGGGCCGCCGCTGGATCCCCTCACTCCAGCGGCGGCCCGTTTCACACGCCCGTCCACGCTGACGGGGCGGTTGACTAAAGGGATGCCCCGTATTGCCGTCGGGGTCGGGGGGTCAGACCGCAACACGGGGCTATCCGGACGAGGGGGTACCCCGCGGGCCGGTTTCATAACCTGCTGTGACGGATTTCATTGGGGCGCGCGCGCCCCGGGTCTCAGGCCTGCAGGATCGCGGCGACGCCCTGGCCGCCCGCGGCGCAGATCGAAATCTGCGCCCGGACGGTCCCGCCGCCCTTCTGGCCGGCCTTCTTCTCGGCCAGCTGCTTGGCGGCCTGCGCGAGGATCCGCCCGCCGGTGGCGGCGAACGGATGCCCGGCCGCCAGCGACGAACCGTTGACGTTGAGCTTGGACCGATCGATCGAGCCGAGCGCGGCGTCGAGCCCCAGCCGCTCCTTGCAGTACTCCTCGGATTCCCAGGCCTGCAGGTGTGCCAGCACCACCGACGCGAACGCCTCGTGGATCTCGTAGAAGTCGAAGTCTTGCAGGCTCAGCCCGTTGCGGGCCAGCAGCCGGGGCACGGCGTAGGTGGGCGCCATCAGCAGCCCGTCGCGCCCGTTGACGTAGTCGACCGCGGCGGTCTCCGCGTCCACCAGGAAGGCCAGCGGCTCCAGCGAGTGGGCGGCCGCCCAGTCCTCGCTGGCCAGCAGCGCGACCGAGGCGCCGTCGGTCAGCGGAGTCGAGTTGCCGGCGGTCATCGTCGCGTCGCCGTTCTTCACGCCGAAGACCGGGCGCAGCGTCGCCAGCTTCTCGGTGCTGGCGTTGGGCCGCAGATTGTCGTCGCGGTAGAGCCCCAGGAACGGCATGACCAGGTCGTCGAAGAAGCCGCGGTCGTAGGCGGCGGACATGTTGCGATGGCTGGCCACGGCCAGCTCGTCCTGGTCGACGCGCTTGATGCCCATCTGCTTGGTGGTAATGGCGGCGTGCTCGCCCATCGACAGCCCGGTGCGCGGCTCGCTGTTCGCCGGGATCTCGAGCCCGAGGGTGGCCGGCAGCGTGCCGACCAGCCGCAGCCGCTCCAGGTTGGACTTGGACCGGCGCAGCTTGAGCAGCTGGCGGCGGAGGTTGTCGCCCAGCCCGATGGGCGGGTCGGAGGTCGTGTCCACCCCGCCGGCGGCGGCGACCTCGTAGCGGCCGGAGGCCACCCCGTCGGCCGCGGCGATCGCCGCCTGCAGCCCGGTCCCGCACGCCTGCTGGATGTCGAACGCCGGCGTGTACGACGACAGCTCGGAACCGAGCACGCATTCGCGGGTCAGGTTGAAGTCGCGGCTGTGCTTGAGCACCGCGCCGCCGACAACCGCGCCCAGCCGCTCGCCGGCCAGCCCGAACCGGTCCACCAGCCCATCCAGGGCCGCGGTGAACATGTCCTGGTTGGACGCCTCCGCGTAGGCGCCGTCGGACCTCGCGAACGGAATGCGATTGCCGCCCAGCACCGCGACGGGTCGCCTGCTCTTACTCTCTGGGGCCACTTTTCTCTCCGTGTATCTCCGGGTACACCAGTCTTGAACCGGCCGTTACAGGCCATACTACCCACTGTTCTTACTCTGAAGTAAGTTCGTCCCCGATACGGTTGGCCTGATACCGAACTACCCATGGAAGGCAGCAGCTCAGTGGCTCCCAAGCGCTCGTCCGATCTGTTCTCGCAGGTCGTCAACTCCGGGCCCGGATCGTTTCTGGCAAAGCAACTTGGCGTCCCGCAACCCGAGACCCTGCGCCGGTATTCCCCCGGCGACCCACCGCTGGCCGGGTCCCTGCTGATCGGCGGCGAGGGCAGGGTGGCCGAGCCGCTGCGTTCGGCGCTGGCCAAGGATTACGACGTGGTGGGCGCCAACCTGGGCGGCCGCTGGGCCGATCAGTTCGCCGGCCTGGTTTTCGACGCCACCGGGATCACCACGCCGGCCGGGTTAAAGGGCCTGCACGAATTCTTCACCCCGGTGCTGCGCAATCTGGGCCACAGCGCGCGCGTCGTCGTGGTCGGCACCACGCCCGACGCGGCCGCCAGCACCGACGAGCGGATCGCCCAGCGCGCGCTGGAGGGCTTCACCCGCTCGCTGGGCAAGGAACTGCGGAACGGCGCCACCGTGCAGCTGGTGTACCTGTCGCCGGCCGCCAAACCCGCGGCCACGGGCCTGGAGTCGACGATGCGGTTCATCCTGTCGGGCAAGTCGGCGTATGTCGACGGCCAGGTCTTCTACGTCGGGGAGGCCGATGCCACGCCGCCGGCCGACTGGGACCGGCCGCTGGACGGCAACGTCGCGATCGTCACCGGCGCCGCCCGCGGCATCGGCGCCTGCATCGCCGAGGTGTTCGCCCGCGACGGCGCCCGCGTCGTCGCGATCGACGTGGAGTCGGCCGCGGAGACCCTCGCCGAAACCGCCAGCCGGGTCGGCGGCACCGCGCTGTGGCTCGACGTCACCGCCGACGACGCCGTCGACAAGATCGCCGAGCACCTGCGCGACCACTACGCCGGGCACGCCGACGTGTTGGTCAACAACGCCGGCATCACCCGCGACAAGCTGTTGGCCAACATGGACGACGCCCGCTGGGACGCCGTCTTGGCCGTCAATCTCCTTGCCCCGCAACGGCTTACCGAGGGTCTCATCGGCAACGGCAGCATCGGCGAAGGGGGCCGGGTGATCGGCCTGTCGTCGATGGCCGGCATCGCGGGCAACCGCGGGCAGACCAACTACGCCACCACCAAGGCCGGCATGATCGGCCTCACCCAGGCGCTGGCGCCGGGGCTGTACGAGAAGGGCATCACGATCAACGCCGTCGCCCCGGGGTTCATCGAAACCCAGATGACCGCCGCCATCCCGCTGGCCACCCGCGAGGTGGGCCGGCGGATGAACTCGCTGCTGCAGGGTGGGCAGCCCGTCGACGTCGCCGAAGCGATCGCCTACTTCGCCAGCCCGGCCTCGAATGCGGTGACCGGCAACGTCATTCGCGTCTGCGGCCAGGCGATGCTGGGGGCGTGATGAACCAGCCAAGCGGCCTGAAGAACATGCTGCGCGCGGCGGCCGGGGCCCTGCCGTTGGTGCCCCGCTCCGACCAGCTGCCCACCCGCACGGTGACCGTCGACGAGTTGCCCATCGACCACACCAACGTGGCCGAATACGCCGGCGTCACCGGCCTGCGCTATGGCAACCACGTGCCGCTGACCTACCCGTTCGCGTTGACCTTTCCCGCGATGATGTCGCTGGTGACCGGCTTCGACTTTCCTTTCGCGGCAATGGGATCCGTGCACACCGAGAATCACATCACGCAGTACCGCCCGATCGCGGTGACCGATACGGTCGGCGTGCGGGTGCACGCGGAGAACCTGCGCGAACACCGGAAGGGCCTCCTGGTGGACCTGGTCACGGACGTCAGCGTCGGCAATGAGGATGCGTGGCACCAGGTGACCACCTTCCTGCACCAGCAACGCACCAGCCTGTCCGACGAGCCCAAACCGCCGCCGCAGAAGCAGCCCAGGCTGCCGCCGCCCAGCACCTTGCTGCGGGTCAGCCCCGGCCAGATCCGTCGCTACGCCGTCGTCGGCGGCCACCACAACCCGATCCACACCAACCCGATCGCCGCCAAGCTGTTCGGATTCCCGACGGTCATCGCGCACGGGATGTTCAGCGCCGCGGCGGTATTGGCCAACATCGAGGCCCGGCTACCCGACCAGGTGCAGTACTCGGTGCGGTTCGGCAAGCCGCTGGTGCTGCCCGGCACCGCCGGGCTCTACATCGACCAGGGCGACGACGGCGGCTGGGACCTTTCCCTGCGCAACGTCGCCAAGGGGTATCCCTACCTGACCGGCAGCGTCCGGGCCGGCTAGCCCTTGCGCGCCGGCGCGGCGGATCGGCGACCGAGCGCGAGCACCTTCAATCCGTACGCGGCGCAGGCGGTCAGCAGAAACAGGAGGAACAGCCAGAGCGGCGGATGGGCGAGTTCCCAGACGAAGATCGCGGCCCAGATCGGTGAGTCCTGGGTGACCGCCAGCACCCCGGCGGCCCCGGCCAGCGAGACGGCCGGCGTGTGCAGGTTGGTCCCCGCCGCCCAGTTGATCGCCAGCACCAGCGCCGACCCCGCCGCCGCGCCGGTGGCCAACGACGGGGTGAGCATTCCGCCCGCCCCGCCGGCGCGCAGGAACAGGGCCGTCAGCAGCGGCTTCAAGGCCAGGATGATGGCGGCCGTCGACAGCGTCATGCCGCTGGCGAGGCTGACGGTCAGGATGCTGCGGCCGTTGCCGGGCAACTCCGGCCACCAATGCGAGCACACGCCCATCACCAGACCCGCCGCCGCCAGCGCCGGGATCAGCACCCACGTCCGCATCACCCGGGCCGGGCGCGCCGCGGCCATGAGGCGGTTGAACGCCAGACCCACCGCGAGGGTCAGCGGCGCCAGCATCAGCCCGTGGGCGGTCAGCACGTACGACGATTCCTCGCTGGGCCAGCTCAGGGTGGGCTGATCGTGCGTGGCGGCCGAACCGATCGCGACGGCCAGGCTCGAGGTCAGGCACGCCGCGCCCAGCGCGCGCGGATGCCAGGTGTTGAGCATGATCCGCGCGGCGAACAGCGCGCCCGCCAGCGGAACGGCGTAGACCGCGCCGAGCCCGGCCCCGGCGGCGCACGCCAGCAAGACCTGACGGTCATACGCGGACAGCCGCTTCAACCACGCGGTGCCGAAATCGCCCAGTGCCGCGGCGAATTGGCGCGGGGCGCCCTCCCGGCCCAGCGACGCCCCGGATCCGACCAGCAGCACCTGCAACACGGCGTCGACGCTCCACGCGAGCCGCGGGATCCGCTGGCGGCGGGCGATGGTCTCCGCGAGCGGCGGCACCTCGGCGCTGCGGCGCAGGATCCACCAGCCGAATCCCGCCAGCGCGGCGCCGACCATCGGTCCCACGACGCGGCGGGCCGGGCTGCTGCCCGCGATCCCGGCGAGCAACGTGCCGAAACTGTAGTGGTAGGTGGCGTGTTCGACGAAGCGCAGCACCGCGGTCGTCGCCAGCCCGGCGACCCCGGCCAGCAGGCCGACGATCACCACCGCGCAAAAGAAATCAAGGTTGCGGCGGGACGCCGAGGAGGCCACCCCACGAATGTAGGGGCTACCCGGCCGCGGCGGCTTCCCGGTCCTCCGGCGTGCCCCGAAGACCGTGCCAGAACAGGTCGATCATCAGTTCGGCGGCCTCGTCGACGCCGATGTCTCCGGTGGACAGGCGGTTGGCCATCGCCTCGCCCGCGCCCACCAGCGCCACCGCCATCATCTGATACTCGGCGTCCGACCGCGGGGTGCGGCTGCCGGCGCGCATCAGCTCGGCGACCAGTTCGATGATTTGCTCACGCCCTTCACGCACCGTGTGCGCAAACGCCTGCGAGTTGATGGCCTGGGCGTACATCACGATCCAGGACGCGCGGTTGGCGTCGATGTAGCGCATGAACGACCCGATAGCGTTGCCCAGCAAGTCCTTTGGGCTTTGATCGAAGTTGATGTCGGCGCGCACCGCGTCGACGAACCGCCCCAGCTCGCGATCCAGGCAGGCGCCGAACAGGTCCTCCTTGGAGCCGTAGTACAGATACAGCATCGGCTTGGAGATCTCCGCCTCGGCGGCGATGGCATCCATCGAGGTCTCGTGGTAGCCGTTGACCGAGAACATCTGCACGGCGGCGTCGAGCATCTGCTGTTCGCGGACGGCACGGGGTAGCCGCTTGGTACCACCCGCCATCGCTGCACCCTTCTGGCCCGCCTATCTGGCTACAGGGTAACGAGGATGCGTCGCGTTAGTGGCCACATGTTCGATTGGTGCCCTTCATGGTCGCCACCCGCACCACCGAGTCGTTGACCGCCGCCATGGGCAGCTCGCCCGAATCGACCGCCTTTTGCAGGCGGTCCAGGACGGCGGGCACCTCGTCGGTGGTGACCCACAGCGCGACGTCGGTGCCGGCCTGCAGGGTGCGCAGCACCGCCTCCGGCACGGTGTAGCGGTCGGAGATCGCGGCCATGCTGGACACGTCGTCGCTGAACACCGGGCCGTTGAAGGGCGGGGCGTTATAGCCGGTGCCGGTGCGCAGCAGTTGGACCGCGGCCCGGCTCAGGCTGGCCGGCTCGTCGCCGGTCAGCCCGGGAACCTGCAGGTGACCCACCATCACGGCGACCGGCGTCGCCGTCACCAGCGTGCGGAACGGCACCAGGTCGACGTTCTGCAGCTCGCTCAGCGGAGGGGTCACCACGCCCCCGGTGTGCGAGTCGCCGGAGCCGTGCCCGTGGCCGGGGAAATGCTTGAGGACCGGCAGCAGGCCGGCGTCGCGCAGGCCCTGCGCGTAGGCCCCGGCGTAGGCGGTTACGGTGTCCGGGTTCGCGCTGAACGACCGGTCCCCGATCACGGCGTCGTCGGGCTCGTCGCTGACGTCGACGTCCGGGGCGAAGTCGATGGTGATGCCCAGGTCGCGCATCTTCTTGCCGCGGTCGGCCGCCAGGTCGTGGACCTGCTGGGGCGTTTGCTTCTGGGCCAGCACCCGGGCCGACGGGGCCGTCCCGATCAGCGACTTCAACCGCGACACCCGGCCACCTTCCTCGTCGATGCCGATCGCCAGCGGCAGCGGACCCGCGCTGCGCGCGATGTCGGCCAGCGGGCCCTTGAGGATCGACAGGTCCGTCCAGCCACCGATGAAGATGCCGCCGACGTGATAGCCGTTGACCACGGCCCGCGCGTCGCCGGCGTCCTTCACGCCGACCATCAGCAGCTGCGCCAGCTTGTCGCGGGTGGACAGGGCGGCCGGGACGGCCGTCGGGTCGGCGCACACCGGCGGCGCGGGGACCGCAGCCGGCTTGCCGGTCGCGGCGCCCGGCGCCCGCGCGCCGTGGTGGCCGCAGCCGGCAACCAGCGCTGCTGCGACGGCGAGCACGGCCAGGGTCCGGGGGAATGCCATCGGGCCATGTTGTCACGCTTGGCGTTTCGTCCCGGGCTCCAGGGGGCATCAGCGGTACGTTGGCCAGAGCATTTGCCTGGCAGGGAGGAGCCGGCGATGGCGGGGGTTTCGTTGGCGGCCGCGGCGAGCATCGCCGCGGGGCTGATGATCGGTGCCGCGGCGACCGTCGGCGTCACGCTTGCCCTCGAGGACCACACCAGGGTGCCCGCCCGGACCGCACCGGTCACGCGGAGCCCCACCGGGCCGTATCTGGTGGATTACGGCTCTCGCTGCTGGCATGCCCATTGCGTGCCGTGGCCGTGATTTGCCGGCCCGGCCGCCGGCGGCCGTTCTGCTAGGTTGGCCCTAGGTCGGACGTCACCCAAAGGAGCCATGTTGAACCGGATCATTGCGCCCGCCGCCGCGAGCGTGGTGGTTGGTCTGTTGCTGGGCGCGGCCGCGATCTTCGGGATCACATTGATGGTCCAGCAGGACACGAAGCCGCCACTCCCCGGGGGCGATCCGCAGTCGTCAGTGCTCAACCGGGTCGAGTACGGCAACCGTAGCTAGCCGCTCGGCAGAGGCAGCGCGGGCCGAGCCCGCGGAAGAAGCCCCGGCCGCGCCGCTATCCCGCCGCTGGCTGCTGCTGGTCGGCGCCGTCTCGCTGGCGCTGACGTTCGCGCAGTCGCCCGGGCAGATCTCCCCCGACACCAAGCTCGACCTCACCGCCAACCCGCTGCGCTTCCTGGCCCGCGCGACCAACCTGTGGAACAGCGACCTGCCCTTCGGCCAGTCGCAGAATCAGGCCTACGGCTACCTGTTTCCGCACGGCACCTTCTTTCTGGTCGGCCATCTGGTGGGGGTGCCGGGGTGGATGACACAGCGACTGTGGTGGGCGTTGCTGCTCACCGTCGGGTTCTGGGGGTTGCTGCGGGTGGCCGAGACGCTCGGAATCGGCAGCCCGACGTCGCGGGTGCTCGGCGCGGCGGCGTTCGCGCTGTCGCCGCGGGTGCTGACCACGCTCGGTTCGATCTCGTCGGAGACCCTGCCGATGATGCTGGCGCCGTGGGTGTTGTTGCCGACGATCCTTGCGCTGCGGGCTTCGACCGACAAATCGGTGCGGGCGCTGGCCGCGCAGGCCGGGCTGGCCGTCGCGCTGATGGGCGCGGTCAACGCCATCGCCACGCTGACCGGTTGCCTGCCCGCGGTGATCTGGTGGGCGTGCCACCGGCCCAATCGGCTGTGGTGGCGCTACACCGCGTGGTGGGCGCTGGCCCTGTGCCTGGCCATGCTCTGGTGGGTCGTGGCGCTGGTGTGTCTGCGCCACGTCAGTCCGCCGTTCCTGGACTTCATCGAATCCTCCGGCGTGACGACGCAATGGTCGTCGCTGACGGAGATCCTGCGCGGCACCGACAGCTGGACCCCGTACGTGGCGCCCACCGCCACCGCCGGCGCGCCGCTGGTCACCGGGTCGGCGGCCATCCTGGGCACCTGCCTGGTCGCGGCGGCGGGGCTGGCCGGGCTGGCCAGTCCCGGGATGCCGGCGCGGGGCCGGCTGGTGACGATGCTGCTGGTCGGGGTGGCGTTGATGGCCGTCGGCTACAGCGGCGGCCTGGGCTCGCCGCTGGCCCATGACATCCAGGTGTTCCTGGACGCCGCCGGCGCGCCGCTGCGCAACGTGCACAAGCTGGGGTCGGTGGTCCGGATTCCGCTGGTGCTGGGCATCGCGCAGCTGCTGGGCCGGGTCGCGCTGCCCGGCAGCGCGCCGAGGTCGGTGTGGCTGCACGCGTTCGCCCACCCGGAGCGCGACAAGCGGGTGGCGGTGACGGTCGTGGTCCTCACGGCCCTGGCGGTCAGCACCTCGCTGGCGTGGACCGGCCGGCTCACCCCGCCGGGCGCGTTCCGCGCGATACCGCCGTACTGGCACGAGGCCGCCGACTGGCTCAGCGAGCACAACACCGGCTCCCCCGCTCCGGGGCGTGTGCTGGTGGTCCCCGGCGCGCCGTTCGCCACCCAGGTCTGGGGCACCAGCCACGACGAGCCGTTGCAGGTGCTCGGCAGCAGCCCGTGGGGGGTGCGTGACTCCATCCCGTTGACCCCGCCGCAGACCATCCGGGCACTGGATTCGGTGCAACGCCTGTTCGCGGCCGGACGGCCCTCGGCCGCACTGGCCGATACCCTTGCGCGGCAAGGTATTTCGTATGTCGTGCTGCGCAACGACCTGGACCCGGAGACGTCGCGCTCGGCGCGGCCGATCCTGGTGCATCGCGCCGTCGAGGGCTCGCCGCGACTGCAGAAGGTGGCACAGTTCGGCGCGCCGGTGGGTCCGGGCACGCTGGCGGGCTTCGTCGCCGACGGCGGGCTGCGCCCGCGCTACCCGGCGGTGGAGATCTACCGCGTCGACGTCGCCGGTGATCCGGGGGCGCCGTATTTCGTCGACACCGACCGGATGGCCCGGGTCGACGGGGGGCCGGAGGCGCTGCTGCGCCTCGACGAACGGCGACGGCTGCTGGGCCAACCGCCGCTGGGTCCGGTGCTGATGACAAACGACGCGCGCGGCGCCGGGCTGGCGGCGCCGCTGGTCACCGCGACGGACACCCCGGTGGACCGCGAGACCGACTACGGCCGCGTCGACCACCATTCGTCGGCGATCCGGGCGCCCGGCGACGCCCGGCACACCTTCAACCGCGTCCCCGACTACCCGGTCCCGGGTGCCGATTTGGTATCCGGCGCGTGGAACGGCGGCCGGATCACGGTGTCGAGCTCGTCGTCGGATTCCACCGCGATGCCCGACGTCGCACCGGCCACCTCCCCGGCCGCCGCGATCGACGGCGACTCGGCAACCGCGTGGGTGTCCAACGCGCTGCAGTCCGCCGTCGGGCAGTGGCTGCAGGTGGACTTCGACCACCCGATCAGCAACGGCGCCATCACCATCACCCCCAGCGCGACCGCCGTCGGCGCCCAGGTCCGCCGCATCCTGATCGAGACCGCCAACGGCAGCACCACCCTGCGGTTCGACGAGCCCGGCAAGCCGCTCGCGGCGGCGCTGCCGTACGGCGAAACCCCATGGGTGCGGGTCACCGCCGCCGGCACCGACGACGGCTCCCCCGGTGTGCAGTTCGGCATCACCGATCTGACGGTCACCCAGTACGACGCCTCCGGATTCGCCCACCCGCTCAATCTGCGGCACACCGTGGGCGTGCCGGGGCCGCCGCCGGGCTCGGCGATCGCGGGCTGGGACCTGGGCTCGGAGCTGCTGGGCAGGCCGGGTTGCGCCCAGGCGCCCGACGGCGTGCGCTGCGCGGCGTCGATGGCGCTGGCGCCCGAAGAGCCCGTCAACTTCAGCCGCACCCTGACCGTGGCGGCTCCGGTGTCGGTGACACCGACGGTGTGGGTACGCCCGCGGCAGGGACCCAAGCTGGCCGATCTGATCGCCGAGCCGAATACGACTCGCGCACAAGGCGATTCCGACGTGGTGGATATCCTCGGCTCGGCATACGCGGCCGCCGACGGCGACCCGGCCACCGCTTGGACCGCGCCGCAGCGGGTGGTGCAGCACAAGTCGCCGCCGACGCTGACGGTCACCCTGCCGCGGCCCGCGGAGGTCGCCGGGTTGCGCGTGGCACCCAGCCGGTCGGCATTGCCGGCCCACCCGACGCTGCTGGCCGTCAACCTGGGCGACGGCCCGCAGGTCCGGGAGCTGAAAGCCGGTGAGCCGCAGACCCTGTCGCTCGCACCGCGGGTGACCGACACCGTCAGCATCAGCCTGCTCGGCTGGGAAGACATCATCGACCGCAACGCCCTGGGCTTCGATCAGCTCAAGCCGCCGGGGCTGGCCGAGGTGGCGGTTCTCGGCGCCGACGGCCGGCCGATCACGCCCGCCGATGCCGATCGCAACCGATCGCGCGAGATCACCGTCGGCTGCGACCGTGGCCCGGTGATCGCCGTCGCGGGCCGGTTCGTGCACACCTCGATCCGCACCACCGTGGGCGCGCTGCTGAACGGCGAACCGGTCGCGGCGCTGCCCTGCGAGCGCGACCCGATCGCGCTGCCGCCGGGCCAGCAGGAGCTGCTGGTCAGCCCCGGTGCCCAGTTCGTCGTGGACGGGGCCCGGCTGTCGACCCCGGCCGCCGACGACCTGACCACCGCCTCGCAGGCCGGCGCCAAGACCGGGGCGTGGGGCGCGGCCCGCCGCGAGGTGCGGGCCCCGGCGGCGGCGACCTCACGGGTGCTGGTGATCCCCGAAAGCATCAACCCCGGCTGGGTGGCGCGCACCAGCACCGGCGCCCGGTTGACGCCCGTCGCCGTCAACGGCTGGCAGCAGGGCTGGGTGGTGCCCGCGGGCGACCCCGGCACCATCACGCTGACCTTCGCGTCCAACTCGCTGTACCGGGCGGGCCTGGCGGTCGGGCTGGCGTTGCTGCCGCTGCTGGCCGCGCTCGCGCTGTGGCGCACCCGGCGGGGCCGCGCCGACGAGGAGCCGGCACGGCCCTGGGCGTCGGGTCGCTGGGCGGCGGTCGCCGCGCTGGTGACCGGCGGGCTCGTCGCGGGCGTGGTCGGGGCGATCGCGGTCGGCGCCGCCCTGGGCCTGCGGTACGCGCTGCGCCACCGGCAGCGCTGGCGCGACGACGTGACCGTCGTACTCAGCGCCGGCGGGCTGATCGCGGCCGGGGCCGTGCTGTCGCGGCATCCCTGGCGCTCGGTCGACGGTTACGCCGGCCATGCGGCGAGCGTGCAGCTGCTGGCGCTGATTTCGCTTGCCGTACTTGCCGCTTCGGTCGTGACGGTGCCGGGCCGCCGGGCGCGGCCGCGCAACGAATGACGGCCGAGGTGTTGGCTACCGGTTTTTCTGCTGCTTGACTGGTAATACGTGACGACCATGGATTGGCTTTCGGCACCCGAATACTGGCTGGGCCGGATGGTCCTGCAGCGGGGCGTTGCGGCCATCTACCTGATCGCGTTCGTAGCCGCCGCGCTCCAGTTCCGGGCGCTCATCGGCGAGCACGGAATACTGCCGGTGCCAAGGTTTTTGGCCAGGCAATCGTTTTGGCGGGCGCCGAGCCTCTTCCAGCTGCGCTACTCCGATCGGCTGTTCGCGGGCGTGTGCTGGCTGGGTGCGGCGCTGGCGGCAGCCGTCGCCGCCGGTGCGGCCGACCTGGTGCCGCTGTGGGCCGCGATGCTGGCGTGGCTGGCGCTGTGGGTGCTTTACCTGTCGATCGTCAACGTCGGCCAGACCTGGTACGGCTTCGGTTGGGAGTCGTTGCTGCTGGAGGCCGGATTCCTGATGATCTTTCTCGGCAACGACCGGATCGCGCCGCCGGTGCTGACGCTGTGGCTGGCGCGGCTGCTGCTGTTCCGGGTCGAGTTCGGCGCCGGGCTGATCAAGCTGCGCGGCGACCCGTGCTGGCGCGACCTGACGTGCCTGTACTACCACCACGAGACCCAGCCGATGCCGGGGCCGCTGAGCTGGTTCTTCCATCACCTGCCCAGGCCACTGCACCGGGTCGAGGTGGCGGGCAACCATTTCGCTCAGCTCATCGTGCCGTTCGGGTTGTTCGCACCGCAGCCGATCGCTAGCGTGGCCGCGGCGATCGTGGTGATCACCCAACTGTGGCTGGTGGCTTCGGGCAACTTCGCCTGGCTCAACTGGGTGACGATCTTCCTGGCGTGCAGCGCCATCGACGATCCGTCCCTGGCGAGGCTGTTTCCCCTTTCCGCGCACCCCGCTTGGGCCGCCCGGCCGCTGTGGTTCGCCAGCCTGGTGATCGCGTTCGCCGGCGCCGTGCTGTTCCTGACCTACTGGCCGGTGCGCAACATGCTGTCCTCGCGCCAGCGAATGAACATGTCCTTCAACCCCTTTCACCTAGTGAACACCTATGGGGCGTTCGGCAGCATCGGGCGCACCAGGCGCGAGGTGGTGATCGAGGGCACCGACGACGAACGGGTCACGCAGCACACCGCTTGGCAGGAGTACGAATTCAAGGGTAAGCCCGGCGCAGTGAACCGGCTGCCCCGGCAATGGGCGCCCTATCACCTGCGCCTGGACTGGCTGATGTGGTTCGCCGCGATCTCGCCCGGCTACGCCCACCCGTGGCTGGTCCCCCTGCTGCAGCGGCTGCTGCGCAACGACCGGCCGACACTGCGCCTGTTGCGCCACAATCCGTTCCCCGATGCGCCGCCGCGATATGTGCGGGCGCAGCTCTATGAGTACCGGTTCACCACGTTCGCCGAGTTGCGGCGGGATCGAGCGTGGTGGCATCGCGCGCTGGTGGGCGGATACGTCCGGCCCATGGCGCTCGACAACGCGACCGACCTGCAAAGCCGCTGAGCTTACAGCGTCTCGTCCAGCTCGCCGAGCCGGTCTGTCAGCCGGAGGTTCTCGGAGTAGTCGACCGGGCAGCAGATCAGGGACACCCCGTCGTCGTCGAGGGCGGCCCGCAGCGTCGGCAACAGCTCGTCGGCGCTGTTGATCCGATATCCCTTGGCGCCGAAGCTTTCCGCGTACTTCACGATGTCGGGGTTGCCGAACTTGACGTAATAGTGCTCCCCGAGTTCGAGGTCCATCTTCCACTCGATCAGGCCGTAGCCGCCGTCCTCCCAGATCAGCACCACCAGAGGTATCCGCTCCCGGACGGCGGTCTCGATTTCCTGGGAGTTCATCAGGAACGCGCCGTCGCCCACGACGGCGAGCACCTTGGCCTCGGGGCGTGCCAGCTTGACGCCGAGGGCGCCCGGTAGCGCAAAACCCATGGTGGACAAGCCGTTTGAGATGAGGCAGGTGTTGCGCTCGTAGGTCGGATAAAGCCGGGCCATCCACATCTTGGTGGCGCCGGTGTCGACCAGGACCACGTCGCTGCGCCCGAGCGCCGCGCGGGTGTCGGCGACCAGCCTGGCCGGCGCCAGTGGGTATCGCGAATCCTCTTGTCCCCGGGCGAATTCCTCGGACAGCAGGCCCGAGCCGGGCACATCGGCGGCGTGTTCGAAGGTGTGGCCGGCCAGCGCGTCGGTGAGCGCGTTGAGCGAATCGCTGATGTCGCCGATGATCCCGACGTCGACCGAGTAGTGCGCGTCGACCTCCGCGGGGAAGCGGTGGATGTGGATGATCCTCTTGTCCGCCTGCGGATTGATCCGCACCGGGTCGAACTCCTGCAGCTCGTAGCCGACGGCGATGACGGCGTCGGCGTTGTCGAAACCGAAGTTGACGTAGTCGTGCCGCATGAAGCCCAGCGTGCCGATGCTGTTGGGGTGGTCGTCGGGCATCACGCCCTTGCCGTGGAAGGTGTTGGCGACCTGGATGCCGAACTCCTCGGCGAAGCGGACCAGGGCCTTGGTCGCGTCGGCGCGGGCGGCGCCGTGCCCGGCCAGCACGACCGGACGCTTTGCCTGGCGCAGGATGTCGACGGCGCGCGCGACCTGACGGGGCGCCGGCGCGTCGGGTCGAACCACGTTGCGGGGCAACGGCGTCAGGTCGTAGTCGGCGTCATCGGCATCGATGTGCTCCGGCACGGCCAGGTAGACCGCGGCCGGGCGCTCGGCCTCGGCGACCTTGAACGCCTTGCGGACCATCTCGGGGATGGCCCGCGGGGTCGGGATGCCGGCGGCCCACCGCGTGATCGGGGCGAACATCGACACCAGGTCGACGTACTGGTGCGACTCCTTGAACTCCCGGTCCTGGCCCACCTGCGCGGAGATCGCGACCATCGGGGTGCTGTTGGTGGTGGCGTCGGCGACGCCGAGTTGCATGTTGATCGCGCCCGGGCCCAGGGTGGCCGACACCACCGCCGCCCGGCCGGTGACGCGCCCGTACATCTCCGCCATGAACGACGCGCCCTGCTCGTGCCGGGTGAGTACGTACCTGATGCCGGAGGACGCGAGCGCCTGCACCAAGCGAATGTTCTCCTCGCCGGGCACCCCGAAGACTATCGCGACCCCCTCGTTCTCCAAGCACTTGACGATCAGCTCGGCCGCTTTGCTCATCCGGCACCTCCTGGTCGCCACACTAGTGGCGCCCGTGCTGCCTCAGTCGTGGTGTTGCCCCGTCGGCAGCAGCGCGAGCACGGGGATCGTGCGGGTCGTCTTGCGTTCGTATTCCGCGAATCCGGGGTACCGCCTGGCTTGCTCGGCGTATTTCTCGTCGCGTTCGGCGCCGGTGAGTTCGACGGCGTGCACGTCGAGGTGCTCGTCACCCACCTCGATGCCGGCATCGGGGTTGGCAACCAGGTTCCAATACCAGGCGGGGTTGCGGTCGGCTCCCGCCGCGGAGGCGAAGACCAGGTAGCGGTCACCGTCGGGCAGGTACATCATCGGGCTCACTCGTTCCTCGCCAGTGCGCGCGCCGATGGTGTGCAGCAACAGGACCGGGGCGCCCTCGAACTGTCCGCCGATCCGTCCGTGGTTGGCACGAAATTCCTCGATGTTGCGCCGATTGAAGTCGTCGTCGGTCATATTCCTCTTCCGGTGCTCGGTCCAGCGTCGGGTGCTCAATGTAGCCGTGCTCGTAGCGTCCATACCCGCCGTCGAGCCATCACAGTCGCGGAAGTGGCAGGCTGGTAGGTGGACGTCTTAACAAACCCAGTTACACCCCACCAGACGAAGGATGTCAGCGTGCCCATCGCCACGATCAACCCGGCCACCGGCGAGACGGTCAAGACCTTCACCCCGGCAACCGACGACGAAGTCCAAGCAGCGATCGCCCGCGCTCACGAGCGCTTCCTGGATTACCGCCACTCCACCACCTACGCCCAGCGCGCCGGGTGGGCCAACGCGACCGCCGACCTGCTGGAGGCCGAGGCTGACGAGACCGCGGCCATGATGACCCTGGAGATGGGCAAGACGCTGGCCTCGGCCAAGGCTGAAGCACTCAAGTGCGCCAAGGGTTTTCGCTACTATGCCGAGAACGCCGAGCAGCTGCTGGCCGACGAGCCCGCCGACGCGGCAAAGGTGGGCGCCAAGCGGGCCTACACCCGCTACCAACCGCTGGGCGTGGTGCTGGCCGTGATGCCGTGGAACTTCCCGCTGTGGCAGGCCGTCCGGTTCGCCGCGCCGGCGCTGATGGCCGGCAACGTCGGCCTCCTCAAGCACGCCTCCAACGTGCCGCAGACCGCGCTGTACCTCGCCGACGTCATCGCCCGCGGCGGGTTCCCGGAGGGCTGCTTCCAGACGCTGCTGGTTCCGTCCAGCGCCGTGGAGACCATCCTGCGCGACCCCCGCGTCGCCGCGGCCACCCTGACCGGCAGCGAGCCGGCCGGCCAGTCCGTCGGCGCCATCGCCGGCGACGAGATCAAGCCCACCGTGCTCGAGCTCGGCGGCAGCGACCCCTTCATCGTGATGCCCTCGGCCGACCTGGACGAGGCGGTCAAGACCGCCGTCACAGCGCGGATGCAGAACAACGGCCAATCTTGCATCGCCGCAAAGCGTTTCATCGCCCACGCCGACATCTACGACGCGTTCGTGGACAAGTTCGTCGAACGGGTCAAGGCGCTGCGGGTGGGCGACCCCACCGACCCCGACACCGACGTCGGCCCGCTGGCCACCGAGTCGGGCCGGGACGAGATCGCCAAGCAGGTCGAGGACGCGACCGCGGCCGGCGCGGTGATCCGCTGCGGCGGCGAGCGCCTGGACCGCCCGGGCTGGTTCTACCCGCCCACGGTCATCACCGACATCACCAAGGACATGGCGCTCTACACCGAGGAGGTCTTCGGGCCGGTCGCCTCGATCTACCGCGCCGAGAACATCGACGAGGCGATCGAGATCGCCAACGCCACCACCTTCGGCCTGGGCTCCAACGCCTGGACCACCGACGAGGCCGAGCAGCAGCGCTTCATCGACGACATCGAGGCCGGCGCCGTCTTCATCAACGGGATGACGGTGTCCTACCCCGAGCTGCCGTTCGGCGGCGTCAAGCGCTCCGGTTACGGACGCGAGCTCGCGGGCCTCGGGATCCGCGAGTTCTGCAACGCCAAGACCGTGTGGGTGGGCTCGGCCGAAACCGGTGACGCGGGCAGCGGCACCAAGGTGGAGTGACGGGCCAGACCCCGGCCGCCGAGCGTGGGACCCATGGACGAATTCTTCGCGGTTTTCGTACCTAGGGCCCACACTCGGCGCCTCAGGCGGAGACGGCCGCCAGCGCCTTCTCGTCCTCGTCGGCGAAGGTGTCCTCGAGCTGCAGCGGCGAGTAGTCGAGGTCGATCTCGCCGAGCGGCCGCCCGCGGGCACTGCTGATGGTGCCGAACCGCCGCATCCCCTTGTCGGCGGCGTACTGCATGAACTCGTCCGTCGAAATGCCGAAGGGCATCGGGTCGTAGAGCGAGAAGCCCTCTTCGATGAGGCGCAGCCCGAGCGGCATGAGCTCGTTCATCCGTGTTTCGAAGACGCCCCAGTTGGCGTCGTCGGCCGCGACGTGGCGCCGGCAGGTGAAGGTGCCCCAGGCCATGTGGCGTCGCTCGTCGTCGCCGATGCGCCGGACCAGTTCCTGCATGCCTGGAAGGATCCCGCGCTCCACGCAGATCTTGTGCCAGGCGAAATAGCCGGTCAGCGCCAGCATGCCTTCGACCATGTGGTTGTAGGTCACCGACGCCCGCACCTGGGCGGCCGGTGACGGATCCGACGACAACGCGCCCAGGCAGGCCGGCAGCTCCTCGTAGAAGATCGTCCGGTAGGTCGGGATGTCGTCGAGATATTCGTGCAGGTCGCCGGTGATGCCGACGGCGTCGAGCCACATGCGGAACACCTGGACGTGCTTGGCTTCTTCGAACGCGAACTGCGTCAGGTACATCTCGTCGCCGAGCCGCCCCTCGGCGCGCATCGCGGCCATGAACGGCTGAATGTCCTCGGTCACCGCCTCCTCGCCGGCGATGAACTCGGCGCACAGCCGGGTGGCGTAGTGGCGTTCGACGTCCGTCAGCTTCTCCCAGTCCGCGCGGTCGCGGGAGAAGTCGATGTCGGCCGGATCCCAGAATTTGGCGTTGCCACCGGCGAACAGCTTCAGCGGCAGGCTGTTCCAGTTGAGTCCGCCCGCAACCATCGAGCCCGAATGTGTGCGTGTCATGTGACCTCCTCGGAGACTTTCGAGTCTGGGCTGACAGGGGAGTTCGCGGAATGTGCCGAGAACGCCGCCGCCAGCACGGCGACGAGCCGACGCACGGCCAGCGCCGGCTGCTCGGGCGTAGGGTCGTCGAGCCCCAGCACCGGGTCCAGGCCGCGCATGTAGGGGGCCAGCGCCAGGTGCGGAAAGATCATCAGCAGCAACGAGAGCAGGGCGTCGGTGTCCGCCTCGGCGCGCAGGTCACCGCGCAGCTGCGCGGCGCGCACCAGCGGCCGCAGCACCTCCAGGTAATGGCGATTGCTGACGCTGCGCACGCTGATCCGGGCCTCGGTGTCGACCTCCAGGCTCACCGCGGCGTGCAGGGCGCGCTCGTGGGGATGCTCGGCGTAATAGGCCACCCAGCCGTCGAGCAGGTCGGTGAGGTGTTCGAAGAACGGCCGGCTCGGGTCGAGGTCGTGGATCAGCTTCTCCATGTACGCGCGCACCCGCTGGCTCGCGACGTCCGTGACGTACGCGTAGAGGTCGCGCTTGTCCGCGAAGTACTGGAACAGGCTGCCCTTGGCGACCCCGGCCCGGCGGGCGATGACGTTGAGGCTGCCCCGGGAGAATCCGTGCGCCCCGAACTCGTCCTCCGCGGCTTCGATCACCGCCGCGCGGCGGGCGGGGTCGACCCGCGCCCACGTCACCGTCGGCAATGCGACCTCCTAGCGTCGATGACCACTGGTCATTCTACGGTGAGCCACGTCACAGTCAAGGGACGCTCGGCCGGCGTGCGGCCTGCCGCACAGTCGGGGCCGCGGATTCAGGGCCGCATCTGGTAGGCGCCGTTGATCGGCAGCACGTGTTCCTTCCAGATCTGCTCGTAGCGCGCGGGGTCGTGGACCGGGCGCCGAATCATCCGCATCGCCAGCCGGGCCTGCTCGTCCGTCGTGGCGGGTTTGTCGCCGAGTTCCACGGCGTAGCCGTTGAAGTCCCGCACCAACACCGCGAAGATCCCGTCGAGCAACGCCTCCTCCACTCCCGACAACAGCGCCTCCTCGAGAATGAGCTGGGCATACGGCACCGTCGCGAACAACTGCCCCACGGCAAAGGCGAAGTCGATGTCCTTCTGCTGCACGGCATCCGGGGTGGCGCTGGCCAGCAGCTCGGTGAGCACGTCGACCTGCTCGCGCAGCAGCGCGACGTTGGGCAGGTGGGCGAAAGCCTCGAACAGCGGGCGCCAGTCCGCGAACCGCACCTTGCCCAGGCCCCCGGTGGGCCCCTGGGCGAACAGGAACGTGTCGTCGGCGGCGTCGTCGCGGCGCGCGACGACGGGCAAGTCGGCGTTGGGGGCGAACAGGAAGTTGGGCATGAACTTTCCGAGCAGCCCGATGTTGATGTGGACGGTGCCCTCCAGCCGCGGCAGCAGGCCGATCTCGCGGGCGACGGCCTCGAAGAAGGTGTCCTTCTCAACTCCCTTGGCGGCGATGACATCCCACAACGCGGTGATCACCCGCTCGCCCTCGCTGGTGATCTTGGCCTTGGTCAGCGGGCTGTAGAGCAGGTAGCGGCGGTCGGTCGCGGACGCGCTGCGCATGTAGTCGCACGCGCGGGTGGCGACCAGCTTCATGGCGACCAGCCGCACGTAGGCGTCGGTGAGCAGCCGCCCCACGTGGGTGAAGTCGGTGACGACGGTCCCGTACAGGTAGCGGTTGGCCGCGTGGGTGACCGCCTCGTACATGGCGTGGGTGCACATGCCGATGGCGCCCCAGCCCAGGTTGTACTTGCAGACGTTGACGGTGTTGAGGGCGGCGTGGAACGCGTCGGGTCCGCGGTGCAACATGTCGGCCTCGGTGACCGGGTAGTCGCGCAGCGCGTAGTTGGCGACGAAGTTCTGCGAGTTGACGACGTTCTTCTTCAGTTCGTAGCGGTCATGCTGGGAGTCGGCGGCGAAGAAGACATACTCGTCGGTGCCCTCGATCTTGCCGAAGGTGGAGACCATCCGGGCCACGTTGGCGTTGCCGATGTAGTACTTCTCGCCGCTCGCGGTCCAGCCGTGCTCCGATGGCGTGAGAATCATGTCGGTCTGGTAGACGTCGGCGCCGTGGGTCTGCTCGGACAGCCCGAAGGCGAACACCTCGCCGGCCTCCAGCTGGGCGGCGGCCTTGCGCTTGGCGTCCTCGTTGTCGCTCATCCAGATCGGGCCCAGGCCCAGCGCGGTGACCTGGAACGGGTACCAGTAGCTCAGCCCGTAAAAACCGACGATCTCGGCGAATTCGCTGATCCGGTAGGTATCCCAGCGGCAGTCGTCCGCCCCGTATTCGGACGGTGTGAGCAGCGAGGCGAAGATGCGTTCCCGCCCGACGTGGTCCAGAAAGTCGGAGTACCAGACCCGGTTGTGGTCGTCGGACTTCAGTCGCGCCTTGCCGCGGGACTCGAAGAAGTCCACGGTCGCGGCCATGATCTCCCCCGAGCGGGCATCGGGGTAGCGGCGTTGCAGGCGGTTGGGATTGAGCAACATGGGGGCAACGTACTCCCACACAGCCCTGTTGGTGAACCGCCCATCCGCCTTAGAGTCAGTCCCGTGCCAGAACTCAATACCGCTCGCGGCGCCATCGATACCGCCGATCTCGGCGTGACGCTCATGCACGAGCACGTGTTCATCATGACCACCGAGATCGCCCTGAACTACCCCGAAGCCTGGGGCGACGAGGAGCAGCGGGTGGCCGACGCCATCACCCGGCTCAACGAACTCAAGGCCCGCGGGGTGGACACCATCGTCGACCTCACGGTGATCGGGCTGGGCCGCTACATCCCGCGCATCGCGCGCGTCGCGGCGGCCACCGAGCTGAATATCGTTGTGGCGACCGGGCTTTACACGTACAACGATGTCCCGTTCCGCTTCCACTACCTCGGGCCCGGCACCGCGATGGACGGCCCGGAGGTCATGACCGACATGTTTGTGCGCGACATCGAGGAGGGCATCGCGGACACCGGCGTCAAGGCGGGCATCCTCAAATGCGCCACCGACGAGCCCGGCGTCACCCCGGGCGTCGAGCGGGTGCTGCGGGCGGTCGCGCAGGCGCACAAGCGCACCGGGGTGCCGATCTCCACGCACACCCATGCGGGGCTGCGGCGCGGACTCGAGCAGCAACGCATCTTCGAAGAGGAGGGCGTCGACCTGAGCCGGGTGGTGATCGGCCATTCCGGCGACACCACCGACCTCGGGTACCTCGAGGAGCTCATCGCCGCCGGCTCCTACATCGGGATGGACCGGTTCGGCATCGACGTGTATCTGCCGTTCGAGGACCGGGTCAACACCGTGGCGCAGATGTGCGAGCGCGGGCACGCCGACAAGATGGTGCTCTCGCACGACGCGAACTGCTACTTCGACGCGCTGCCCGAGGACCTGTTGTCGGTGGCCGCGCCGAATTGGCATTACCTGCACATCCACAACGACGTAATCCCCGCCCTCAAGGAACGCGGCGTCACCGACGAGCAGTTGCACACCATGCTGGTCGACAACCCGCGGCGCATCTTCGAGCGGCAGGGCGCTTATGAGTGAGCCGGTTGCACCAATCGGTTCCCAGATTTCGGCGCTGGCCGCCCTCGCCCCCGATGAGCCCGCGGTCACCTGCGACGGGCTGACCCTCACCCGCGCCGAACTCGACCGGTCGACCAACCGGCTGGCCCGGGCCTACGCCGAGCGCGGCGTCGGCGTCGGCGACTACGTGACGATGGTGCTGCCCAACTCCGTCGAGTGGATTCAGGCCGCGGTGGCGTGCTGGAAGCTGGGCGCCGTGCCCCAGCCGCTGTCGGCCCGGCTACCGGACGCGGAGCTGCGGGGGCTGATCGAGCTGCGTCCGCCCGCACTGCTGGTGGGTCGGGATAGTGCTGAAATACCCAGCGTGCCAGCGGGATTCACCCCCGACCCGGCCCTGTCCGACGCCGCATTGCCGGAAGCGGTGTCGCCGGTGTGGAAGGCGATGGGGTCGGGCGGCAGCACGGGGCGGCCCAAGCTCATCGAATCCGGCGGGGACAGCCGGATACCCGCGGCCGTCGGCTACCCGCTGGGCGCGCAGGAGTGCGACACCACCCTGGTCCCGATCCCGTTGTCGCACAACACCGGCTTCACCACCGCGACGATCGCGCTGCTGATGCGCCACCACCTGGTGCTGATGAGCCGGTTCGACCCGCAACGGTTCCTGCGGCTGATCACCGACCATCGCGTCACGTTCCTGACGACGGTCCCGACGATCATGCAGCGGGCGCTGCCGGTCTACCACGCCGAACCGGCGTCCTACGACCTGTCCTCGCTTCGGCGGTTCTGGCACATGGGCGCGCCGTGTCCGCCGGCCATCAAGGAGGCCTGGATCAACCTGCTGGGCCCCGAGGTCGTCTGGGAACTGTACGGCGGCACCGAATTACAGGCCTTGACCTTCATCTCCGGTGACCAGTGGCTGACCCACCGCGGCTCGGTCGGCGTGGTGGTCGCCGGGGAGATGAAGGTGCTCGACGACGACGGCAATCCGTGTCCGCCCGGGGTGGTGGGCGAGATCTACATGCGCCCCGCCCCCGGCAGCGCGCCGACCTACCGCTACGTCGGCATGCAGGCCAACAGCCGCGACGGCTGGGACTCGCTGGGCGACCTCGGCTATTTCGACGGCGACGGGTTCTTGTATCTGTCGGATCGCCGGGTCGACATGTTCACCGTCGGCGGCCGCAACGTCTATCCGGCCGAGATCGAAAACGCGCTGTCGGCGCACCCGGACGTGTTGTCCTGCCTCGTCGTCGGCGTGCCCGACCCGAACGCCGGGGACCTGGGCCAGGTGCCCTACGCACTGGTGCACGCGGCCGACGGGTCCACGCTGGACCACGACGGCGTGAAAGGCTTTCTGCGCGAACGCCTCTCGTCATACAAGGTGCCGCACACCGTCGAGTTCGTCGAGGCTCCGTTGCGCGACGACGCGGGCAAGGCGCGGCGGTCGGCGGTGCGCGAGGAGGTCATGGCGCGATTGAGTCCGCCTCAGCGTCTGTGACGGCAGGCTCGGCCATCGGTTGGTGCCGCTTCTCCCAGCGGCGCAGCGCCTCCCGGCACGGCGACTCGACCAGGCCGTAGCTGACCGCGGCGATCGCCCAGCCGAAGATCAGCGTCAACACCAGTACCGAGGGCATGCGGCCGGTGAACGCGAAGACCCCGAGGACGGGGAACACCATGTCCAGCGCGGCCAGGTGCCAGATGAACAGGCCGTAGGACCAGCGTCCCAACGTCACCATGGTCGTGCTGCCCAGCAGCCGGTGTGCGGTGTCGGCCCGGTCCAGCACCAGCGGGGCGACCAGCGCGAAGGCCACCAGGGCGCCCATCGCCGTCTTCACCGCGAATTGGGCGGGGCTGCCGACGGCCAGGCCCGCCGGCCCCGCCAGCGGGGACGCCGCCACCAGGTAGGCCGCCACCGCGATCACGGCCATCGGCACGCGCCGGCGCGCCAGGCGGTGCGGGAAGCCGACCCCACTGTGCACCCATTCCGCCAGCAACATGCCCGCGGCGAACCAGGAGAAAAACGCCGGCGGCCAGTCCAGCGGGTTGTTCCAGGTTCTGCTGTCCAACAGAAACACGGACACCCAGGCCCAGGCGAAGCTGAGCACCGCCATCGACGCGATCGCCGGCACCCGCGCCGCCGTCGGGAGTCGGCGGGCCAGGAACGCCAGCACCGGCAGGGCCAGGTAGAAGCCGACCTCGACGGAGAGGCTCCACATCTGGGTCAGGCCACCGGTCAGCGTGAGCGGCACATAGATCTGGGTGAGCGTCAGGTTGGCCAACCACACCGTCGGGCTGGCGTGATCGGAGTCGGGCAGCAGGGTGAGGATCACGACGACGGCCACCACATAGGCCGGCATGATGCGAATCGCCCTGGACCTCAGGTAGTGGCCGGTGCGCGGCCGCGGCGCCAACCCCCGTGCCGCCGCCGCGTGCCCGCGCCACAACAGGAACCCCGACAACGCGAAGAACACCGCGACGGCAAGGTCGAAGCGCCCGAACAGGCGGCCGTCGGCGCCGGTGGAGTGCCCCGTCTGGAAGGCGACATGCGTGACGACCACGCCCATCGCCGCGCACGCGCGCATCCCCTCCACGGCGGGCAGGAAGCTGCGGATCCCTCCCACCTGCTGGCCCTCGGTCACGACCACAAGTGTGCCTGTCGTGTGGCAGCGGACGAATCGGGTATTCGGCGCGAGGCTGCACGGGCTGGTGAACCGGGGCCTTAAATTCTGCTGTTAGGGTCGAACGGGTTTGCCACGCGGGGATCCATTAGGAGGGCACAGCAACGTGAATCGAGCAGTCATGTTGCGCTATGCCGCATGCGCGATCATCGGACTCGGGGCCGCCCTGCTGATCGCCGCGCTGCTGCTGTCGACGTACACCAGCAGCCGGATCACCAAGATCCCGCTGGACATCAACGCCACGTTGGTCTCCGACGGCAACGGAACCGCGCTCGACTCCGCGTCGCTGTCCACCGACCACCTCGTCGTCAATCAGAACGTGCCGCTGGTATCCCAGCAGCAGGTCAGCGTCGAATCCCCGGCCAACGCCGACCTCGTCACGCTGCAGGTCGGCACCTCTTTGCGCCGTACCGACAAGCAAAAGGACAGCGGTCTGTTGCTGGCGATGGTCGACACCGTCACGCTCAACCGCAAGACCGCGATGGCCGTCTCCGATGACACCCACCCCGGCGGCTCGTTGCAGAAGCCGCGCGCCTTCAACGATGAGAACCCACCCACCGCCCAGTCGCTGCGGCACGACGGGCTGTCCTACCGGTTCCCGTTCCACACCGAGAAGAAGACGTACCCCTACTTCGACCCGATCGCGCAGAAGCCGTTCGACGTCAACTACGACACCCAGGAAGACGTCAACGGCCTGACCACCTACCGGTTCACCCAGAACATCGGCTACAACGCCGACGGCAAGCTGGTGGCCCCCGTCGCATACCCGTCGCTGCTGGCCGGCCAGGAGGACGCCAAGCAGACCACGTCGGCGGCGATGTGGGGCGTGCAGGGCGGCGATCCGGCCGAGCAGATCACCATGACCCGCTACTACGCGGCCCAGCGGACCTTCTGGGTGGACCCGGTGTCGGGCACCATCGTCAAGGAGACCGAGCACGCCAACCACTACTTCGCCCGCGATCCGCTCAAGCCGGAGCTGACGCTGGTCGACTACAAGGTCACCTCGAACGAAGACACCATCGAGTCCCAGGTCAACGCCGCGCGCGATGAGCGCGACCGGCTGGCGCTGTGGTCGCGGGTGCTGCCGATCACGTTCACCGCGGTCGGCCTGATCGCGCTGATCGGCGGCGGCGTGCTCGCCGCCTTCAGCCTGCGCACCGAGAGCGCGCTGACCGACCCGGGCCTGGACCGGTCCGACCAGGAGTTCTTCGGTCGCACCGGGCCCGAGGAACCGGTGCCCGGCGCCGAGGCCGAGACCGAGAAGCTGCCCACGCAGCGCCCGGCCGGAGACCCCGAATCACCCGGTTCGGACCCGCCGGAGTCGGACGAGCCGGCCGAGCCGCGCCCGCCCGACGCCGGGCAACCCGAAGCCCCCGGCCCGCCCGAACGGGCCTAGCTTCCGCGGATGCGCTGGACCCGGCCGGGGTACGCGTTATTGCTGGCGCTCCTGGTGGTAGGGCCGCTCCTGGCGCCCGGATACCTGCTCCTGCGCGACGCGGTGTCGACGCCGCGGTCGTACCTATCCGACGCTGCCCTCGGGCTGACGTCTGCGCCGCGGGCGACGCCCCAGGATTTCGCGGTGGCGCTGGCCTCGCAGGTGGTCGACGGCGGCGTCGTGGTGAAGGCGCTGCTCGTGGCGGGGTTGTGGCTCGCGGGATGGGGCGCAGCCCGGCTGGTCGCCGTGGCGCTGCCCGGCGCGGGCACCCCCGCCGAATTCGTCGCCAGCACGCTGGCGATCTGGAATCCCTATGTCGCCGAACGGCTTCTGCAGGGCCACTGGAGCCTGCTGGTCGGCTACGGCTGCCTGCCCTGGGTCGCGGCGGCGATGCTGACGCTGCGGTCTACGGGGTCGGGCTGGTCTGGGTTGGTGTTCTGGATCGCGCTGGCCGGGCTGACCCCGACCGGCCTGCTGCTCGCCGCGACGGTGGCGCTGGTCTGCGTCGCCGCCCCGGGTGCGGGGCGCCCGCGCTGGCTCTGCGCCGCCTTGGCCTCGGGCGCCGCGCTGGTGACGGCGCTGCCCTGGCTGACCGCCGCGGCGTTGGGCTCGTCGTTGAGGTCACAAGCCGCGCTGGGTGTGGACGCGTTCGCGCCGCGGGCCGAGCCCGGCCTGGGCACGCTGGCCAGCCTGGCCGGCCTCGGCGGCATCTGGAACGGCGAGGCCGTACCCGCTTCGCGGGCAACGCTTTTCGCGGTGTCGTCGGCCGTTGTGCTGCTGGCGGTGGTGGCGGCCGGGCTGCCGGTGGTGGTGCGTCGCGCGGCGGTGCCGCTGTTGGCGCTGGCGGCGGTGTCCGTGGTGGTGCCGGCCCTTCTGGCGACGGGCCCGGGTCTGCACGCGCTGCGGGCGCTGGTGGACGCCGCGCCGGGCTTCGGCGTGCTGCGCGACGGGCAGAAGTGGGTGGCGCTGGCGCTGCCGGGCTACACGCTGGCCGGTGCCGGCGCCGTGGTGACGTTGCGGCGGTGGTTGCGGCCGCCGGTGGCGGCGCTGGTCTGCTGCCTCGCGCTGATCCTGGCGCTGCCGGACCTGGCGTGGGGTGTGTGGGGCAAGGTCGCTCCCGTGCGCTACCCGCGCGGGTGGGCCGCGGTGGCGGCGGCGATCAACTCCGATCCGCGGACGGTCGCGGTGCTGCCGGCCGGCACCATGCGACGGTTCTCCTGGTCGGGCCCGGCGCCGGTGCTGGATCCGCTGCCCCGCTGGCTGCGCGCCGACGTGCTGAGCACCGGCGACCTGGCCATCTCGGGAACCGTCGTGCCCGGGGAGGGCGACCGCGCCCGCGCGGTGCAGGACCTGCTGCTGAGCGGGCCCGATCCGGCCGCGCTGGCCCCGGCCGGCGTCGGGTGGCTGGTCGTCGAATCGGACAGCGCCGGCGACATGGGCGCGGCCGCGCGCACCCTCGCCGCGCTGCGGCCGGCCTACCGCGACAACGACTTGGCGCTCTATCGGATCGGCGGCGACGCCGCCGGCGCCTCGCCGGCCCGCCGCACCGCGACGCTGATCGCCCACCTGGCCTGGCTGGCGATGCTGCTCGGGGGCGCCGCCGGGGCGGTGCTGTGCCGGGTTAGACGACGCCGCTGACGAACTCGCCGGCGTGCACCGCTTCGAGCACACCGCGCATCGCGTCGGCGCTTTGCACCCAGGAGAACTCCCCGCTACGCGCCTGGGCCTTTACACCGAGTTGGTCACGCAGCACCGGATCGCACAGCAATTGTTCGAGTCGATCCATCAGCTCGGCCTGGCTGTCCACCAGCATCCCGGTCACCCCGTCGACGATCGAGTCGGACAGGCCGCCCGAGGAGCGGTAGCCGATGGTGGGCACCGCGTGCTGGGCCGCCTCGACCACCGCCAGACCCCAGCCCTCCTTGCGGGACGGCAGCACGTGCACCCAGGAGCTTTGCAGCACATGGTGTTTGGTGACGTCGTCGACGTGGCCGTGGAAGGTCACCGCGCCGGACATGCCGAGCCGTTGCGCGTGGTCGACGAGCCGCTGGCGCCACCAGCCGTCGCCGACGATGTCGAGGTGCAGGTTCGGCAGGCGCGGTCGCAGCGCCGCGACGGCTTCCAGGGCGTCCTCGATCTGCTTGTGCGGCACCAGCCGCGACAGCACCACCACCCTGGGCGCCGCCGAGCGCGGGCCCGACAACGATTGCACCGGCGCCTCGTCGAGGCCGTTGCGCACCACCGCGATCTGCTGGTTGGCAACCCCGAGCGCGACCAGATCACGGGCCGACGGGAGCGACACCGTCACGTACTGATTGCGGCGGTTCAGCCGCGGCGACAACCGCGACTCGACAAACCAGCCGATCCGGCCGAGCACCGGCCCGGCCACCGGCCACTGCTCGCGATGGCAGTGGTGCACCAGCACCATCACCCGGCGGCCGTACACCAGCCGGGCCAGGAACGGCAGGCCGTTCTGGGTATCGACGACCACGTCGGGCCGCGCGCGCCGCAGCGGCCCCAGCCCGATGCGCGACGCGGCCATCGCCAGCAGCGCCCAGACGTACACCGAGTACCGGCCGCCGGCGCGGTCGATGCGCACCCCGTCGACCACTTCGCGCCGCGGCGCGCCCGGATAGCGGGCGGTGCGCAGCGTGACGGCTATTCCCGAGGCGGCCAGCTGAGCGCCGACGCGCTGCAAGTAGGCTTCGCTGCCGCCGCCCTGCGGGTGCCCGGTGTCACGCCAGCACAGCAGCAGGACGGAGCGGAGAGCAGACATTACTGGTCAGCCTAGCCGGGCGCGAGGACGCCCCGCCGGGCCTTGCCCCATCCGTAACAGCCGCCGCTGGCTGGAAGGATGTCCTTCGTGCCCACCTCACAGCGACAACTGACGGCTCGAGCCAGTTGTCGCTGTGAGCCGGGCAAAGGGCATACCGCCCGGCGCAGGGACTCGCGTGACACATGTGACCAGTGCGACCGGCTCCCGAGGAGCGGCACGTGGGCGTGACCGACGTATTCGCGCGGCGCGCGACGCTTCGCCGGTCGGTGCGGCTGCTGTCGGAATTCCGCCACGAACGCTCCGACCCGGCCCGCTTCTACCGCGCGCTGGCGGCCGACACCGCGGCGATGGTCACCGACCTGTGGCGGGGTGCCCATGGCGGACCACCCGTCGGCCACACGCTGCTGGACGTCGGCGGCGGCCCCGGGTATTTCGCGGCGGCGTTCGCCGACGCCGGGGTCCGCTACCTCGGCGTGGAGCCCGACCCCGGCGAGATGCACGCGGCCGGGCCGGCTTTGGCGCGTGAGCCGGGCACGTTCGTCCGGGCCTCGGGCATGGCACTGCCGTTCGCCGACGACTCCGTCGACATCTGCCTGTCGTCCAACGTCGCCGAACACGTGCCGCGGCCCTGGCAGCTCGGCGCCGAGATGCTGCGGGTGACCAGACCGGGCGGGCTGGCCGTGCTGTCCTACACCGTGTGGCTGGGCCCGTTCGGCGGCCACGAGATGGGCCTGACCCACTACCTCGGCGGTGCCCGCGCGGCCGCGCGGTACGCCCGCAAGCACGGCCATCCGGCCAAAAACAACTACGGGTCGTCGTTGTTCGCGGTGTCGGCGGCCGACGGCCTGGACTGGGCCGCCAGCACCGGCGCGGCGGTGGCCGCATTTCCCCGCTACCACCCCCGATGGGCGTGGTGGCTGACCTCCGTGCCGGCGCTGCGCGAGTTCCTGGTCAGCAATCTCGTGCTGGTGCTTGCACCCCGAGAATGAAACATGTTCTCGTTTTGCTTCTGCTTGGGTAGGGTGGCGCCATGACCGACGTGAAGACCGAATACGACAAACTTTTCATCGGCGGCAAGTGGACGGAGCCGTCGACCTCGGAAATCATCGAGGTGCACTGCCCGGCCACCGGCGAGTACGTCGGGAAGGTGCCGCTCGCCGCGGCGGCCGACGTCGACGCCGCGGTGGCAGCGGCCCGCGCCGCCTTCGACAGCGGGCCGTGGCCCACGACGCCGCCGAAGGAACGCGCGGCCGTCATCGCCAAGGCGCTGCAGTTGCTCGAGGAGCGCAAGGAGCAGTTCGCCACCCTGCTGGGCGCCGAGACCGGCCAGCCGCCGATGACCATCGAGACGATGCACTGGATGGGCTCGATGGGGGCGATGAACTTCTTCGCCGGGCCGGCCGTCGACCAGGTCAAGTGGCGGGAGATCCGCAACGGCTCCTACGGGCAGACCATCGTGCACCGCGAGCCGATCGGGGTCGTCGGCGCGATCGTGGCCTGGAACGTGCCGCTGTTCCTGGCGGTCAACAAGCTGGGCCCGGCGCTGCTGGCCGGCTGCACGGTGGTGCTCAAGCCCGCCGCCGAAACACCGCTGACCGCAAACGCTTTGGCGGAGGTGTTGGCCGACGCGGGCCTGCCCGAGGGCGTGCTGTCGGTGGTGCCCGGCGGGATCGAGACCGGGCAGGCGCTGACCTCCAACCGGGACGTCGACCTGTTCACCTTCACCGGCAGCTCGGGCGTCGGCAAGGAGATCGGCCGCCGCGCCGCGGAGATGCTCAAACCGTGCACCCTGGAGCTCGGCGGCAAATCGGCGGCGATCGTCCTCGAGGATGTCGACCTGGCCGCCGCGGTCCCGATGATGGTGTTCTCCGGAATCATGAACACCGGGCAGGCCTGCGTTGGCCAGACCCGCATCCTGGCGCCACGCTCGCGATACGACGAAATCGTCCACGCCGTAAGCGCTTTCGTCCAGGCGCTGCCGGTCGGGCTGCCGTCGGATCCGGCCGCCCAGATCGGTTCGCTGATCTCGGAGAAGCAGCGCGCCCGGGTCGAGGGTTACATCTCCAAGGGCATCGAGGAGGGCGCGCGGCTGGTGTGTGGCGGCGGCCGTCCCGAGGGCCTCGACAGCGGATTCTTCGTGCAGCCGACCGTTTTCGCCGACGTCGACAACAAGATGACGATCGCCCAAGAGGAGATCTTCGGGCCGGTGCTGAGCATCATCCCCTACGACACCGAAGAGGACGCGATCAAGATCGCCAACGATTCGGAGTACGGCCTGGCCGGCAGCGTGTGGACCACCGACGTGCCGCGGGGCATCGAGATCTCGGAGAAGATCCGCACCGGAACGTACGCGATCAACTGGTACGCGTTCGATCCCTGCTGCCCGTTCGGCGGTTACAAGAACTCGGGCATCGGCCGCGAGAACGGCCCCGAGGGCGTCGAGCACTTCACGCAGCAGAAGAGCGTGCTGATGCCGATGGGCTACACGATCGACAGTTAGCTGCCGCTAGCGCCGAGCGTGCGCGCGCTGCGAGATTTCTGCCGATTCTCGCGGTGAGTGCACGTTCGGCGTTTCGCTTTTCGGGCCCGGTAGCGCGGGCGGCGCGGCCGGTCGTGGCGATAGCTGGGGGCAACGCCGTCTGATGTCGGCAGCACCGTAGCCTAAGTGTTATGCAATAGAGCATAAAAGCGGGACATCCGGGATGGCCCCGACTCGCACTGTGACGAGGCCCACTCGGCGTTTACCGAGCTGCTGGATTTAGTTAGGGAATAAAAGTTGCTTACTCAACCGATGTCTTATATGGTTCTAAGCATAATCATGGGCCGCACTCAGGCCGGGAGAAAACAATGTGGATCATCGAACTCAACATCGCCGGCTACCAGTTCACGCGCGAGATGCCCGACGTGAAGCGCCGCCCCTTCCGCTTCAGCCCGCGTAACATGCACTGGCCGGTACCGCGGCACTCGCACGCTGCATGACGCTCGCCACGGGAGGTACAACAGTGCCGACTACCACGGACGCCAAGGCGGAACAGGCGCCGACCAAGCGCTGCGATACGCGCAAGAAAATGCTCCTCAGCGCCGCCGAGGTGATGCGCGAGCGCGGGGCCGCCGGGGTGACCATCGATGAGGTGCTCGCCCGCAGCGGCGCGCCGCGCGGCTCGGTCTACTACCACTTCCCCGAGGGACGCAATCAGATTCTCGCCGAGGCACTGCGCTACTCAGGCGACTCCGTCACCGCCATGATCGACGACGCCGCCAGCTGGGGGGCCAGGGCGCTGCTGCGCGAGTTCGTCGAATTCTGGGAGCGCCTCCTGGCCGAGAGCGACTTCGCCGCCGGTTGCGCCGTGGTCGCCGCGGCGATCGGCTCCGACGACGCCGACCCCAAGCTGTCCGCCGAGGCGGGCGCCATTCTGGGTCGGTGGTGTAGCGCGTTGACGCGCGCTTTTACCAACGACGGCTTCGAGGACGCCGATGCGGCGTCGCTGGCGGTGATGTCGATCGCCGCCTTGGAAGGCGCCGTCGTGCTGTCGCGCTCGACGCGCAGCACCGACCCGCTGCGCCAGGTGGGCGAGCAGCTCGAATTTCTGATCAAAGCAAGGGAATTCGTCGTACGCAACGGGCTCCCCGGCTAGCGCAGCCCCCCGTCTGGCAGGCACCCGGTCGGTGTGCGGGCAGTCGGTCAACGCTACCGTCGGCGCGGGCGCCCGGCGGCAACGCGGTGGGGCTGATCGGCGACGGCGGCGAGGGAGCCGCCGGGGCCAACGGGCCGCAGGGACCGTAGCGAACGAATCGCACCTGCGCTTCCGGCGACCGCGCTACGATTGCCCACCTACGGGGGCTATGCCGGAGGTTCGGAATGTCTTTCGTCATCGCGCAACCCGACCTGGTGGCGGTCGCCGCCACCGATCTGGCGGGTGTCGGTTCGACGCTCAGCCAGGCCAACTCGGCCGCCGCGGCCCAGACCACGCAGCTGGTCGCGGCCGGCGCCGACGAGGTGTCGGCCGCCGTGGCCGGGTTCTTCGGCGCGCACGCCCAGGATTACCAGGCCATGAGCAACCGGGCCGCGGCGTTTCATCAGCAGTTCGTCCAAACACTGAACGCGGGCGCCGGCGCCTACGCCGGTGCCGAAGCGGCCAACGCCGCGGCGACCGCCAACCCGTGGCAGGTCCTGCAGCAAGACCTCCTGGGCGCGATCAACACGCCCACCCAACTGCTGTTGCAGCGCCCGCTGATCGGCAACGGCACCAACGGGATAGCAGGCACCGGCCAGAACGGCGGGGCCGGCGGCATCCTTTGGGGCAACGGTGGCAACGGCGGATCCGGAGCGACGAACCATGCCGGCGGCGACGGCGGGCCCGCCGGGTTGTTCGGCGCCGGCGGCGCCGGCGGGGCCGGCGGCCTGAGCACCACCGCCGGTTCCCCCGCCGGTAGAGGCGGCGCCGGTGGCACGGGCGGGCTGTTGTGGGGCAACGGCGGCCCGGGCGGCGCGGGTGGGGCCTACAACGCCGCCGCCCTCCTTGGGGGAGCGGGCAGCGGCGGGGCGGGCGGCGACGCGGTCGGGTTGTTCGGCCACGGCGGCGCGGGCGGCACCGGCGGCGCAGCGTCTGCCGTCAACCAGACGTCCGGGAACGGCGGCCACGGCGGCCACGGCGGCTTGCTGAACGGCAGTGGCGGCGCCGGCGGAGCCGCCGGAAGCGGCGCCGGTGCGTTTGGCTCCCTCATCGGCGCCGGCGGCGACGGCGGCGCCGGCGGCCTGCTCAGCGGCAACGGCGGAGCCGGCGGCGCCGGCTACGGCCTGCCGGCCGGCAACGGCGGCAATGCCGGCCTGATCGGTAACGGCGGCGCCGGTGGAGCCGGCCAATTCACCGGCAACGGCGGGAACGGCGGCCTCGGCGGCACCCTGTTCGGCGACGGCGGCCGCGGTGGCGACGGGGGGCAAGCCACCGCCGCAGGCTTCGGCGGCAAGGGCGGCGCCGGCGGCAACGCCATCGGGCTGTTCGGCAGCGGCGGGGACGGCGGCAATGGCGGCCAGGCCACCAACGCCGCGTTTAACGGCGGTCAGGGCGGCCACGGCGGCAACAGCGCCGTCTTCGGCGGCGGCGGGAATGGCGGAAACGGCGGGGCCAGCCCCAATAAGGCCTACGGCGGCGACGGCGGAAACGCCCAACTCGTCGGCAACGGCGGCGCCGGCGGCAACAGCGCGGGCGTCGGCGGGATTCCCGGAGTGGGTGGGGCAGGCGGGCTGCTGCTCGGGATCCCCGGACCGAACGGGCAGGCCGGACCCTAGCGCTCAGTCGCTGGCGGGCAGCGGCTTGACCTCTTTGAGCTGCAGCGCGGTCTGACCGATGCTCAGGCTGCCGGCACCCGGCTTGGTGACCAGCACCTCGGCGCCGGTCTCGTCGACGTAGCGCTTGCCCATCACCGTGCCGTCGGAGAACGCCGGGTCGAGCTCGCCGGAGCGCTCGCCCCCGATCGGCACCATCGGCGCGCCGCCGCAGCGCAGGTCGTCGAGGCTGTCGGCGCTGCGGACCACGATGACCTGGGTGTCGCACACTTGGCTGGCGAGGCGGGTTCCGTTCTTGATCATTTTGGCGTTCCTAATGTTCGGAGATCTTCGACGATTTCGCGACGCAGGACCTTGCCCGTGGGTGTGGTCGGCAGCTCGTCGCGAAACACTACTCGGTCGGGCGTGCGCGACCCGCGCAAACTCTTTCGGACATGCTCGCGCAGCTCCTCGGGATCGGGATCGATGCCCGCGACCGGCACCACCACGGCCACGATCGCCTGGCCCCACTGCGGGTCCTCGACGCCGACCACCGCGACGTCGTGGACGTGGGCGTGCTCGATGAGCACCTCCTCCAGCTCGGCGGGCGCGATGTTCTCCCCGCCGCGGATGATGGTGTCGTCGCTGCGCCCGCTGATAAAGAGGTAGCCGTCCTCGTCGAGCAGGGCGACGTCGCGGGTCGGAAACCAACCGTCCTCGTCGAGTACCGAGCCGATCCCGGTGTAGCGCCCCGACACCTGCTCGCCGCGCACGAACAGCTCGCCGCTTTCGCCTGGCCCCAGCACCGCGCCGTCCTCACTGCGGATCTGCAGCTCGATGCCGGGCACCGGGCGTCCCACCGAGGCCAGCCGCTTGGCGACGTGGTCGGCCGACGCCGAGTGCGCCTCGCGGTGGTCATCGGGGCCCAGCACCGCGATCGTCGAGCTCGTCTCGGTCAGCCCGTAGGCGTTGACGAAGCCCACGTGTGGCAACAGTTCCAGCGCCCGGCGCACCAGCGGCAGGCCCACCTTGGATCCGCCGTAGGCCAGGCTGCGCAGCGACGGCAGCTCATGCCCGCCGTCCTCGAGGACGGCGACGATGCGGTCCAGCATGGTGGGTACCACCGTCGCGGTGCTCACCCGCTCGGCGTCGACCAGCCGCACCCATTCGTCGGCATCAAAGTTGGTCAGGTAGACCATCTTTCGGCCGGCGTAGAGGTTCGACAGCGCGGCGCTGACCCCGGCGATGTGATAGGGCGGCACGCAGATCAGCGCGGCGTCGGCGGGTTCGGCCGACTCGAACTCGACGGTCCCGGTGACGTAGCTGGTCAGGTTGTTGTGCGAGAGTTCGACGGCCTTGGGCTGCGACGTGGTACCCGAGGTGAACAGCACGATCCCAACGGACTCCGGGTCGGGAAACTCTGCGGCAGGCTCGCTTTCACGCGCGGCCGCGAGCAATTCGCCGGACGACATCACCCGCTCCGACGAGTCCCCGATCATGTCGCGGTAGCGGTCGTCGACGATCACCAGCGGTTCTGGCAGCCGCGCGATCAGCGCCTGAATGCCGTCGGCGGCGAGCCGGTAATTGAGCGGCGTAAAGGCCAGCCCGGCGCGCGCGCTGGCGAAGATCAGCAGGGGCAGCATGGCACCGCCGACGCCCACGTAGGCCACGTGCTTGGCCCCGGACGCCGCGATGACGCCGGCGCCGCCGTCGGCGAGATCGCTGAGCTGCTGCGTCGTCAGCCGCAGCTCGCCGTCGACGAGTGCCGTGCGCTCGGGGTTGCTCGACGCGGCCATCTCCAGCAGCAGCGAAATGCTCATCCTCGGTCTTTCCGGATCCCCACGCCTTTACAAAACTTAGTCACAGTGTAACCCGTCCGGCCGAACGTCACGTCCCCGTCCAGCGCGCGGGGCGCTTTTCGGCGAAGGCGATCGCGCCTTCTTTCGCGTCGTTGGACACGAACACCGGGCCCAGGATTTTGGCCTGCTCCGCCCACATCGTCTCCGGCGTCCAGCCGCGGGACTCGACGATGATCCGCTTGGTGGCGGCGACCGCGAGCGGGCCGTTCGCAGCGATCTTCTCGGCCAGCGCGATGGCGGCCTCGAGCGCCTGGCCCGGCTCCGCCAGGGCGTTGACCATCCCCAGTTCGTGGGCGCGCTCGGCGGAAAGGTTCTCACCGGTGAGCGCCAGCTCCATCGCGATGGCCGGCGGGATGCGCTCGGGCAGCCGCAGCAATCCGCCACCGCCGGCCACCAGACCGCGCTTGACCTCGGGGATCCCGAAGGCCGCGTCCGTGGAGGCCACGATCAGGTCGGTGGCCAGGGCCAGCTCCGTGCCGCCGGCCAACGCGAATCCCTCCACCGCCGCGATGAGCGGCTTGACCGGTGGACGTTCGGTGAAGCCCATGCCGCGGCCCTCGACGATGGGCACCTCGCCCCGCGCGAACGCCTTGAGGTCCATCCCCGCGCAGAACGAGCCGCCGGCGCCGGTGATGATTCCCACGGACAGGCCGGTGTCGCCGTCCAGCCGATCCACGGCGTCGGCCAGGCCCCTGGCGACCGCGGCGTTGACCGCGTTCTTCGCCTTCGGTCGGTTGATGGTGATGATCAGAATCCGGTCCCGCTGTTCGACCAGGACTTCGGGTTCGGGATTGGTGGCCTCTTCGTTCCCAGTGCTCACGGTGCCGCACAGCTCCTTCGGGTATGGGTGGCTGCCTATTCGACCGATGGTAACGGTCGATGGAAATGCCATTGGCACCAGTCGAGAGTCCCGTTTCCGCCGCCGGCCCTCAGGCCGGTGCCATCGCCGCCTCGACGACCGTCAGCTCTTCGGGAAGCCCTGCGGCCCTGCGTATCTCGATGAAGTCGGCGACCATGGCCTCGGTCACCTCGTGCGGGTCCTTCAGCGTGGCGCCGTCGGACAGCACCGAGATGTTGATCTGGTCGACGTAGCTCCACACGGTGATGTTCAGGCCGCTGCCGGCGGTCAGCGGTCCGACCGAATAGATCTCGGTGACCTGCGCGCCGCCGACCCGGCCGCGTTCGCGCGGGCCGGGAACGTTGGAGATGTTCAGGTTCAGGATCTTGTTGTTCCCGTCGCGGCCGGACGCCCAACGGAAGAAGGCCTGGGTGGGCGCGGGTGGCATGTAGGCCGCCCACCTGCTGACCAGCTCCGGTCCCATCAGCTGGTTGCTTTCCTTGGCGGCGATGGCGTTCTCGTGGCTGCACCGCACCCGCTCCAGCGGGTCGTCGGAGTCGGTCGGCAGGCCCACGAGCACGCCGGTGAAGCGATTGCCGGAGATCCGTTCGGGCGAGAAGTCGAAACTCATCGGCACCGACGCCAGCAGGGGCTCGGCCTTGCCGTCGTACCGCAGCAACAGGGTGCGCAGCGCACCGCTCGACATGGCGAGCACCATGTCGTTGATCGTGGCGCCCAGCCGTTTGCCGGTTTCCTTGACGTCGGCCAGCGCCAGCGTGGCGGTGGCGAACCGGCGCTCCGGGGTGATCTTGTGATTCATGAAGGTGGATGGCGGCTCGAACGGCCGGGTCAGTTCCGGGGACAGCTTGCGCGAGCTGCGGCGGACCCGGCCCAGCCCCTGCGCCGTGTAGCGGATTGTTGCCGGGATCCGCCCGACGTGGCGCAGGTGATCCGCGAACGCCGACGTCATCAGCTGCCGCGTGCTGGGGGCCGGGTCGCACAGATACGGACCGTCCGCCGGCCCGGGCTGCAGGTCCATCCCCCGGGCCATCAGGTTCGCCGACGCCACACCGTCCGCGAGCGCGTGGTGGATCTTGCCGACCACCGCGATGCGGTGATTGGCCAGCCCCTCGATGAAGTACATCTCCCACAGTGGGCGTTCGCGGTCCAGCGGGGTGCTGGCGATCCGCCCGATCGCCTCATCCAACTCTCGCCGGCCGCCCGGCGCGGGCAGCCGCCACGGGCGGATGTGGTACTCGAGATCGACGTCGCAGTGCTCCCGCCACATCGGATGGTGCAGTTGGTAGGGAATCTCGACGAGCTGGTAGCAGAACGGCTCGAGCTTGTTCAGCCGGCCGCCGATCACCTGGCGGAAGGCGTCGATGTTGAAGTCACGCCGATCCGGCGCCAGCTCGATCACGGCGGCTTTGATCGTGTGCATGTGCACGTTCGGCGTCTCGCTGTACAGCAGTACCGCGTCCCAGCCGCTGAGCCTTTTCACCGCTGCCCCTTAGCCATAGGGGGACATTACCCAGCGGCGGGAGCTCAGATAACCTCTTTCGCGCCGATCTGCATTTTGGCGCGGTAGACCTGGTTGAGGAAAAGCGATGCGGCGTGCGCCGCCGCACCCGCACGCCCCGCGTCGATGAGGTCGTACCCGTGGCCCGCGCCGGGCAGCTCCAGGTAGCCCACCATCGAGTGCGAGACGGCGCGCAGCCGCTCGACGAAGCTGCGGGCCTGCTCGACCGGGATCACGCTGTCCCTGCTGCCGTGAATCACCAAGAACGGTGGGGCATTTCGATGCACCCGCGCGATCGGCGACGCGTCGCGGAAAATCTCGGGGTGCCGGGCGATCGACTTCCTGACCACCACGCGCTCCAGGAAATCGACGAACCGGTCACGCTCGGGGGTGGAGCGGTCCTCCCAGTCGTAGCGGCCGTAGATGCCGACCACCGCGTCCACCGAACTGTCGGCGCCTTCGGGCAGCTCGGCCCCGTGCGCGGGGTCGTCGGGGGCCAACCCGGCCAGCGCGGACAGGTGACCGCCCGCCGAACAACCCGCGACCGCAACGAAATTGCGGTCGCCGCCGAACTTGTCGACGTTGGCACGCGCCCAGGCGATGGCGGTCTTGACGTCGGTGATGTGGCGCGGCCAGCGGTGGTGCGGCGCGACGCGGTAGTCGATCGCGAGGCACACCCAGCCCTGCTCGGCCAGCCGCGACATCAGCGCGGAACCCTGCCCCATGCAGCGGCCGTGCACCCAGGCGCCGCCGGGGACGAAGATCAGGACCGGCGCGGGTTGCGCGGGCAGGTCCTTGCGGCGCCAGACGTCAAGCACCTGCGCCGGGCTGTTCCCGTAGTGGACCGCGCGGCGGTACAGGTAGCGGCGCTGGCGCATCGCGTCCCAGATCGGGGGCGTGCGCTCCGCGACGGGCCATTCGGCGTCGAGGTCCGCGGCCGACACGACACCGCGCAGCGCAGCGAGGGAGACCTCCTGGGTGCTTTCCCTGTCGCGGCGCCGCTCGTCGGTGATGCCGGGCTTCAGCAAATCCTTCGTCAGCGTGGACAGGGCCTGCGGCGCGTGCCGGGCGCCCCACACGCTCATGGCGGTCAGCGCGCCCAGCGGTTCCAGCCGTTTGCCGACGACCGGCAGCGAAGCGCCGATCTCGCTCAGGGCCAGCATGTAATCGCCGGGACCGGCCCGCAGCAACCACTTCACGCAGGGGGTCATGCGGGGCGCCCTCGCAGTCATGTACGGACTGTACCCCCGCGCGGAGCGACGAAACTGACGATTCCGTAACGCGCCGTCACCGCGTCCGGAATCCGGTCCGCTGGTAGTTAGCTGTGTGAGGCCTACTTACCGTCCAGGCGGAATTGGCGATTCGCTCCGCGGGCCGCCTCCGGCTCGAAAATGTGTCCCGGCGAGTCGCGCGGCGTAGCACAGCGCGCTGACCGCGAACATCACCGCCGTGAGCAGCAGCCACCGGCCCAGAAACGGCTGCTGGGTCTGCCCGGTGGCCGCGTGGTAGGTGGGTGCGCCCTGCTGGATGATGCCGGGCAGAAAGATCAGCAGCGTCAGCCCGGCGCCCAGGGCGGGTACCCGAATGTGGTTGCGGGCGCTTACTTTTGGCTGCCCTGAGTGGCGCGTCCGCAACGACAGCAGCCGGTCGGCCAGCGCGTAGAGCGGGAACAGCAGCAGGTCGTGGGCGATCACCGCGGCCGCCAGCCAGACGACGATGGACTGCCACCAGACCCCGGAGTTCCACAGCGTCGCCGGTTTGAAGGTGGCCAGGACGTAGCCCATCAGCGCGAAGCCGGACAGCATCGTCAGCAGGTGCAGCGGGCGAGACCCGTACACGGCCGCGAAGCGCGTTGGCAATCCGGTCATGTCAGCTCGGCTCGAAATCGATGGAGGTCACCCATTTGGTGTTGTGCACGCCGGGCAGCGCGGGAACGATGATCCGGGCCGGGTAGCCGTGATCCAGCGACAGGTCGGCGCCGTTGACCCGCAGCGCCAGCAGGGCGTCCGGATCCCGAATCTGGTTGGCCTGCAACGTCGCCGTGCCGAATGCGCCGCCGCGCTGCAGCGAGTCCACCCGCGCCGCGCGGGGCGCGGGGACCCCGGCCAGCCGGGCCAACTCGGCCAGCCGGACCCCGCTCCAGGTCTGCACGGTGGACCATCCCTCGACGCACGCGATCGGCAGCCGCGCCCGGTATTGCGGCATGCGGGCGAGCGCGGCCCGGTCCAGCACCACCTCGGCGGGTCCGCCGCGCAGGACCAATCGCCAACTCGCGCCGGCGCTTTCGGGCGCGACCCCCGCGGCGAGGGCGGTCTTGTTGACCGGGAAATCCTGCCCGCGCCCGCGCGGCAGCAGCAGGGCCGCGCCGCGGGATACGCCGCCGAGCGTCTGTCCCGCCGTCAGCACGCCCACGAGCAGCGCGCCGGAGCCGACTAGCGCGAGGGCGCCGCGCCGGCTCATCGTCGGTTCGGCCGGATCGGCCGAAACCAGCCCGTCGGGATCGGGCGGTTCGGGACGGGTGTCACTTCGATTGGTGCGCAACACTTCTCGCAGCGGTATCGACTTCAGCCCGGTGACCATGCGCGGGATCTTGAGCGTGATGTGCATCAGGAAACCGGTGATCATGACCCATGCCCCGAAATAGTGCGCGTCGTAGAAGCTGAACCCGAAGATGTAGTCGTACTGGATGTTCAGCACCCCGGTGACGATTTCGAACAGCACCCCGCCGACCAGCATCAGCAACGACAACCGCTCCAACAGCTGGGCGATGGAGCGGGCCGGCGGCCACACGAACAGCTTCGGGATCACCGACCACAGCTTGGCCAGCACGACCGGGATGATCACCAGGCCCAGCCCGACGTGCAGGCCCTGGGTCAGCCGGTACAACCACGACGGGCGGGTCGGCCAGGCGAAGGCCGGCAGGCGCAGCCAGCCGACGTCGGCGGGGATGGCCTGACTCAACTGCGGCGCGTAGGCGATGTAGGACAGCAGCCCGGTGAGGATGACGATGGGCAGCGTAACCAGCAGCACCAGCCCGAACGCCGACGTCAGCCATGGGCCGCGCAGGGGGCTCCGGAAGCGGCTCAGCCGCCGCGCGCCCGGCGGTGGATTCCGGTCGAGCGCGCGCCACAGCCTGGCGGGAAACCCGTAGTCGCTCACAGGGCGGTCAGGCCCGCGACGACCCGGCCACCGATGAGCCGGACGCTGGTCAGCGTCAGACCCACCTGCGCGGCCAGTGCGGCGGCGCTGTCCACGCCGACCGATGCCCAGCGGAACCAGGGCCCCACGTCACCGGCCGTCTCGAGGCGCACCCAGCGCGGACGGATGCCGATCGCCTCGGTCTCGAACTCGGCGACACAACGCCCGCCGCGGCCCAGCAGCTCGGCGGCGCGGGCCAAGATCCGGAGCGGGTCGCCGCCGAGGCCGACATTGCCGTCGACCAGCAAGACCGTCTGCCAACGACCCATTCCGGGCAGCGGCTCGAACACGTCGCCCAGTATCGCCGGCGCGCCGCCGCTCCCGGCCAGCCGGATCGCCGTCGCCGAGCGATCGATGCCCAGCGCGGGTACGCCCCGGCGGATCAACTTGGCGACCAATCGACCCGGCCCGCAGCCCAGCTCGATCGTCGGGCCGGTGCACATCTGCGTGACGGCTTCGTCGAACACGTCGTCAGAGGCGTCGCGGGACTCGCTGTCGGGACATCGATCGCCCAGCCAGCGGTGGGCGGGCAGCGGACGGATCTCGCCGTCCTCGTGCCGGACCCAACACCTCTCGCCACCGAGCGCCCGATCGTAGAGATGCCCCAGCATGTCACGCCTCTCGCATCGTGCACGGCCGGGCGGCCCGGACGCGCCTCTGCCCCGGTGGGGGTTGGTGGTGCGAACCCGCATCGCCGGCACGCTGCTACACACGGGATGCGCCGACGTTTCGATCAACCCGATTCCTACCCCGATCCGCGCGCGGCTAACCCCGCACGCGCTGGGCCGCCCCACCGACCGGGCCGAATGGTTCACGCGATTCATTCGGCGCCGAAACCGGCCCGGACGGGTCGGGGTCAAAAGTCGTGACCCCGCCCACCGCCGAACGAACGGGCCAGCGACCCGTTGCACTGCGGTTGACGGGCTGGGACGCCGTCGATCCGCACGTGGATGCTTCCCGCGTCGTCGGCACGCACGGGGTAGGCGGTGACCGGCGCACCGCCGTTGGCGACCTCGTCTCCGCTCGCCAGGTCGTAGGTGAAGCCGTGCAGCGGGCAGACGACGATCCGGGCGTCGGCGAGCCCGTCCGCCAGCGGGCCTCCGCGGTGGGGACACACGGCATCGAGCGCCCGCAGTGAGCCGTCGCGCAGGCGGAAGACGGCGATCTGCCGACCCTCAACCGCGTAGGCGCGGCCCTCGCCCACCGGGATCTCGTCCACTTGTCCTAACGTCACCTCCGTCATCGCACCGGCACCTGCGGCAGCGGGACGAGGGGTAGGGATGACCGGAACTGGTTGGGTGCGGAGTTGTTTCGGCTCTCGCTCCACGGATCACGGTAGGAATCGACCGATTTCTGCATGCGCGCATCGAGGTCGGCGCCGATCCCTTCGCTGTCCTCCACCACCACCTGCCGGATCCGCTCGACGCCCAGCCGCGGCACGAAGGCGTACGTCCGCTCGAGCCAGTTGGCGTTCTCGCGGTAGTACTGCAGGAACCGGCCCGTGAGCGCGATGACCTCTTCCGGGGTGTCCACGGTCGCCAGCAGATCGCCCTTGCGGACGTGCGCGCCCGCCGCGCCGCCGACGTAGATCTGCCATTGTCCGCCCTCGATGGCGACGACGCCGAGGTCCTTGCACAGCGCCTCGGCGCAGTTGCGGGGGCACCCGGTCACCGCCAGCTTCATCTTGGCTGGGCTGGGGATACCCTGGAAGCGCTCCTCGACCGCGATGCCCAGCGCCGTCGAGTCGCCCAAACCGTAGCGGCAGAAGTCGCTTCCCACACAGGTTTTCACGGTCCGAAAGCTCTTGCCGTACGCGTAGCCCGACGGCATCCCGAGGTCGGCCCATACCGACGGCAGGTCCTCCTTGCGCACTCCGAGCAGATCGATCCGTTGCCCGCCGGTGAGCTTGATCATCGGGATCTGATACTTGTCGGCCACGTCGGCGATCTTGCGCAGCTGCTCCGAGCTCGTCACGCCGCCCTTGACCTGTGGCACCACCGAAAAGGTTCCGTCCCGCTGGATGTTGGCGTGCACCCGGTCGTTGATGAACCGGCCGTCGTGTTCGTCTACGAACTCGTCGCCCCACATCATGTGCAGCAGCGACGCCAGCGCCATCTTCGACCCGGCGTCCTCGCGCCCCTCCGGTGCCAGCGCGGCGAACACCGATGCCACCGAGTGCAACTCGAGCTCGCGGATCTTGCCCATCAACTCCGGCTTTTCATACGGGATCCCCGGCACGTACCAATTTGCCCCGGCGCCTTGGGAAATCGCGACCCCGGTCTCCGAGGCCGCCCACTCGACGACCTGGGCGACCAAGCCCTTGCACGACCCGCAGCCCTTGCCCGCGCGGGTCGCCGACATCACGCCGTCGACAGAGGTCTGGCCGTCGTTGACGCAGCGGACGATCGCGGCCTTGTTCACCCCGTTGCAGTTGCACACCTGGGCGTCGTCCGCCAATTCGGCGGCGCCGGTGACCGCGTCCGGTGTGCCGAGGTCGAACATCAGCGAGACCCGCTCGGGCGGCAGCGGAAGCCGGCGGTCGAAGGCCTGCATCAAGAACGCCACCTTGCTGATGTCGCCCACCAGGGTGGCGCCGATCAGCTTGTCGTCGCGCACCACCACGGTCTTGTACACGCCGCGCCTGGGCTCGGAGTACTGAACGAATTCGTCGTCGTCACGCTCCGGCGTCTTCACTCCCATCGCCGCCACGTCGACGCCGGCGACCTTCAGCTTGGTAGCGGTGCGTGAACCATGGTATGCCGCCGCGGGATTGGTGCCGGTCAAATGGTCGGCCAGCACGCCGGCCTG
>NZ_LZIC01000070.1 GCF_001667185.1 Mycobacterium sp. 852002-50816_SCH5313054-b
CCCGGCGCGAGCCGTTCGGTCAGGTGCGCGACCAGCGCCCGCCGGTTGTACAGGCCGGTCAAATCGTCGTGCTCGGCGAGGTAGCGCAGCTTTTCCTCCGCGGCGATGCGGGCCTGCAGCTGCGCGAACAGCGCGGCGACCGCCTCCAGCGTGTTGATCTCTTCCTGCTTCCACTTCCGGGCGCCGTTCTTGACGAAGCCGAGCACCCCGGTGGTGGTGTCGCCCGAGACCAGCGGCGCGGCGGCCACCGAGGGCGACGCCGGCTGCTTGGCCCCGCCCGACCGGCGGCCGAATGCGCGGTTGTTCTGCTCCGGGCGGATCACGACCGGCTTGCGCCCGTGCTCGCACTGGGCGAGCACCGGGTCGGCGCTGGTGAAATGGACGACGGCCATCGGATCCGGGTCCGGAATGTCGGTGCGCGGCGGCCACTCCGCCACCAGCACCGAGGCGCGGATGTCGTGGTCGTGGTGGCGCAGGAAGCTGGCGTCCAGATCGAACTGCTCGACGAGCTGCGCGAGCACCTTTTGACTCACCTGGGTCGCGGTGGATCCGGTGGCCTCCATCAGCTGCGTGGCGACGGAGGTGACGACGAGATCCAGGCTGCGCGCCAAGGACTCCTCCGATCGGGCACGTGTCCCAGCTGGGCTTGGCTTTTTCAGGGGCCCAATCTAGGGATTTTCCGCGGTGGCTGTATTCGGCCCGGGGCAGGTCACGAATTGCTGCGAAGCGTAACATGTGCGACCCGGCGCAGCCCCGGTCAAGCCTGGCCCCGAACGAGGATGGGAACACCGCAAATGTCCGTCGCACGCTCGGCGAAACGTCGGCTCGCGCCGGCGGCAAAGACCTTGGCGCCACGGCTGTTCTGGCGGCGCAAGTTCCGCATCCTGCGACGGCTGGGCGAATCCCGCCAAGACGTGCAACTGGTTGCGTCCCTGTGCGATCCCGACCGCGTCTCGCTGGACATCGGCGCCGATGTCGGCGAATTCACCATCGCGATGCTGCCGTCGTCGCGGTCGGTGATCGCGTTCGAGCCCAGACCGGCTCAGGCCCGCGAGCTGGCGGCGATGTTCGACGCGGTCGGCGCCGCGGTCCGGGTGGAAGCCGTGGCGCTGTCGGACCAGCCCGGCGTGACGACCATGCGGGTGGTCGAATCCGACCCGGGCCGCAGCACGATCGACACGGGCAACGTCCTTGGCGACGCGGACGGGACCGCGGTGTGCAACATCGACGTGCCGGTCAAGCGACTCGACGATCTGGGCCTCGACGACGTCGGTTTGATCAAGATCGACGTCGAGGGCCACGAACTGGCCGTGTTGCGCGGCGCCGCGGACACCCTCACCCGCAACCGGCCGGCGGTCCTGGTCGAAGCCGAGGAACGCCATCACCCCAACGCCGTCGCCGCGATCACCGAATTGCTGACGGGACTGGGCTACCAGGGCTACTTCGACGGCGCCGACGGGCGGCGGCCGGTCGAAGAGTTCGACGCGGCGACCCACCAGGACCCGGCGAACATCGGCGGCTGGGAGGACGGCTGGGCGGCCCAGGGCCTTTACGTCAACAACTTCGTCTTCGTCCCGAAGGGGCAGTGAGACAGCTCACAGTCCCGCCGCGACTGTCACGCCCGGCCGGGCTGCGGTGTCTCAAGGGCAAGAGTCCCATGAGAGTAGGAGACAGACATGAACAAGCCGGCCACCCCAAGCACCCACGTCGTCGTCGTCGGCGGCGGATACGCCGGAACCCTGGCTGCCAACCACCTGCGCCAGCGCGCCGGCGTCGACATCACGCTGATCAACCCGCGGCCGGTCTTCGTGGAGCGGATCCGCCTGCACCAGTTGGCCGCCGACACCGGCGCGGCGATCGCCGACTACGACAGCCTGCTGGGTGAGGGCATCGGGCTGATCGTCGACGCTGTCGACCGCATCGTGCCCGCCGAGCGGCGGGTGGTGCTGGGTTCGGGCGCCGAACTGGACTACGACTACCTGATCTACGCCGTCGGTAGCACCGGCGCGCTGCCGTTGACGGTGCCCGGGGTGGCGGAGTTCGCCCACTCGGTCGCCGACCTGGACAGCGCGCAGCGGCTGCGCTACGCGCTGGCCGACCTGCCGCTGGCCGCACCGATCACCGTCGTCGGCGGCGGGCTGACCGGCATCGAGACGGCGTCCGAACTGGCCGAGCTGGGACGCCCGGTCACCCTGGTCTGCGGCGGCGTGCTCGGCCCGTCGCTGAGCAGGCGAGGCCGGCGTTCGGTGGCCAAGCAACTGCGCGGCCTCGAGGTCAACGTGCTCGAATCCGTTTCCGCCACCGAGGTGCGCTGGGACGCGGTAGCGCTCAGCAACGGCGCCGTGCTGCCCAGCGCGGCGACGGTGTGGACGGCCGGATTCACCGTGCCGGACCTGGCCGCACGCAGCGGGCTGAGCACCGACGCGGCGGGCCGGCTGCTCACCGACGAGACGCTGACCAGCGTCGACGACGCCCGCATCGTCGCCGCCGGCGACGCGGCCGCGCCATCGGGCCAGCCGCTGCGGATGAGCTGCCAGGCCGCCGGTCCGCTGGGCGCCCAGGCCGCCAACACCGTGCTCAGCCGCATCGCCGGGGAAACCCCGGCGCTGCTGAACCAGGCGTTCACGGGCCAGTGCATCAGCCTGGGCCGCTCGCACGCGACCGTTCAGCTCGCCCGCAAGGACGACACCCCGGTGGAGCTGTACCTCGGCGGCCGGTTCGCGGCGTCGGTGAAGGAAACGGTGTGCAAGGGCACGCTCTGGGCCATCCGGCGCGAGGCCGCCAAGCCCGGCTCGTACTTCTGGTTCAAGGGGGGTAGGCGGCTCGCGCAGTCGCCGGCAGACGAGCGGATCGCGTTGCCATGACGGGCGGGTCCGAGCACGCCGACCGGTTCACGCTGCTGCGGCCGTTGCTGTTCACGATCGCCTACGAGATCCTCGGCTCGGCGACCGAGGCCGACGACGTGCTGCAGGACAGCTACCTGCGGTGGGCGGCCGTGGACCTGTCGGCCGTGCGCGACACCAAGTCCTACCTGGCCCAGCTGGTCACCCGGCAGGCGCTCAACGCGCTGCGCGCCGACGCGCGCCGGCGCGAGGAGTACGTAGGGCCGTGGCTGCCCGAGCCGCTGCTGCTCGACGACCAGGATCCCTCGGCCGATGTCGTTCTGGCGGAATCGGTTTCGATGGCGATGCTGGTCCTGCTGGAAACCCTGAGCCCCGACGAGCGCGCGGTGTTCGTGCTGCGCGAGGTGTTCGGTTTCGACTACGGCGAGATCGCCGAGGCGGTCGGCAAGCCGGCGCCGACCGTGCGCCAGGTCGCGCACCGCGCGCGCGAACACGTGCGGGCGCGGCGGAAGCGGTTCGACGCGGCGGATCCGGAGCGCAACGCCGAGATCACCGCCCAGTTCCTGGCCGCGGCGGCCACCGGTGACGTGGAAGCGCTGATGACGATGCTCGCCCCCGACGCCACCTGGACGGCCGACAGCGGCGGCATCGTCAGCGCCGCCCGCCGGCCGGTGGTCGGCGCCGACCGGGTGGCCCGGGCCATCGCCGGGCTGATGCGCCGGGCCGCGGCCATGGCCGGGGTGCGCGTCGACATGGTCACCTGCAACAGCGCCCCGGCGGTGTTGCTCTACCTCGGCGACCAGCTGGAAGGCGTGATCACGCTGGAGATTTCCGACGGCAAGATCACCAACTTCTACGTGATGCGCAACCCGCAGAAGCTGGCGGCTTTGGCCAGCGCCCGCGACATCAGCCGCGGCTAAGCGACGGGCGTGCCGCTCTGTCAAGCTAGGTCGGTGCGAATCGACCGGCTTGGCGACCTGGGCGCCGCGCCCCGGGTGCTGCGCGCCGTCGGCGACGCGACCGGCCGGCTCGGCCTGCCGCCGCCGGCCGCGCTGACCGGCGAGTGGTTCGGGGCGCTGGCGGTGATCGCGCCCAGCCTGGCCGCGCGGCCGGTGGACGCCGGCGACGCGTTCGCGGTCCCGCAGGCCGCGCCGGCGCCCGATTCGCAGGCGGTGGGCGGCGGCTGGGTCGGCTACCTCTCCTACCCCGATCCCGGCGCCGACGGGCGGGGCAACCGGCTCCCCGAGGCCGCCGGCGGCTGGACCGACTGCGTGTTGCGCCGCGACCGCGACGGGCAGTGGTGGTACGAAAGCCTGTCCGGTGCCCCGATGCCGGACTGGCTGGCCGCCGCGCTGGCGGCCCGGCCGGGGCCGGCGCGCGATTGCCGGATCGACTGGGGCGCCGCCGACCGGGCGACGCACCGTGGAGGGGTCCTGTCCTGCCTGGAGGCCATCCGCGCCGGCGAGGTGTATCAGGCCTGCGTATGCACGCAATTCATTGGCGCGGTCACCGGCGCCCCGCTGGACTTCTTCGTCGACGGAGTCGCGCGGACGTCCCCGGCCCGGGCGGCCTACGTCGCGGGGCCCTGGGGTGCGGTGGCGTCGCTGTCGCCGGAGCTTTTCTTGCGCCGCCGCGGAACGGTCGTCGCGTCGAGCCCCATCAAGGGCACGCTGCCGCTGGACGCGTGGCCGTCGGCGCTGCGGGCGTCGGCCAAAGAGGTGGCCGAAAACATCATGATCGTGGACCTGGTCCGCAACGACCTTGGCCGGGTGGCGATCGTCGGCACGGTCACCGTGCCCGAGCTGCTGGTGGTGCGCCGCGCGCCCGGCGTGTGGCACCTGGTTTCCACGGTGTCGGCGCGGGTTCCCGCCGAGCTTCCGACGTCGGCGCTGCTGGACGCCGCCTTCCCCCCGGCCTCGGTCACCGGCACCCCGAAACACCGTGCCCGGCAACTGATTTCGCAATGGGAGCAGCATCGCCGCGGAATATACTGCGGCACAATTGGTCTCGCGTCGCCGATCGCCGGCTGCGAGCTGAACGTCGCGATCCGGACCGTCGAGTTCGACGCCTCGGGCGGCGCCGTGCTGGGCGTCGGCGGCGGGATCACCGCCGACTCCGATCCCGACGCCGAATGGGAGGAGTGCCTGCACAAGGCCGCCCCGGTCGTCGGGCTGCCGTCCGTCGCGCCCGCGGCATCGGTGGGCTGAAGCGGTCGGTTGGGTGAAACCTCAGCGCCCCGGCCATGAATTTCGGATAATGCCCCACGCCGCGTGCCGGGTCGTCCTAAGCTTCAGGGATTGACCCGCGCCGATCGCGAGTCGACAGCTTTAGGGGGCCGTCATGAGAATCGCCGTCCTGGGCGCCGCAGCGTCCGCCCTGATGGGTGGGACGCTCGCGGTTACGCCTCTGACCTCGGTCAGCACGCCGCTGCCGGCCGCCGGGCCCTGCACCAACGGCGGGGCCGGCTGCCAGAAGGTGGCGTCGGTTCTGATGCCCGAGACGCCGAAGCCGTCGGGGCCGGGCGCCGAGGCCGCCGAGGCGGGTCCGCCCACGCCGTTCCAACAGGCGGCCAATGTGACGGGCCCCGGCACACCTCCCGCACCAGGTGGCCCCGCGTCCGCCGCGGTGCCCGGAATGAGCTCACCGGGAATCGGCTCCGGCGGGGCGCCGGGCGGCGGCGTCCCGGGGGCCGGCGTGCCTGACCTGGCCGGACTTCCCGACCCCAACCTCGTGCTGCCCGCCCTGGCCGGGCTGCCGGCCGCCGCGGCCATACCGAACAGCGCGGCCGTCGCGCTGTCCGTCGTGCAGGGCGTCGTGGGCGTGGGCGGCAGCGTCGTGGGCATCGGAACCGGCGTCGTGGCCACGGCGTCCACCGCCGCCATCGCGCTCGTCTACCTCAAGCAGGCGGGCCTGCTGCCCGCCAACTTCAGCCTGGGCATTCCCGGCGTAGGGCTCCCGGCCCTTCCCGGATTTGGCCTGCCCGCTGCGGCCGTGCCCGCCGCCGCGCTGGCCGTTCCCGGCGCGGCCGCGGCCATCCCGGCGGTGCTGGCGTCCGTCCCGGCGGGTCTCCCGGCCGGCCTGCCCGCCCTGCCTGCGGCACCCGCGCTCCCTGCGGCGCCCCCGCTACCCGCGCTCCCCGCGGGCCCCCCCCCCCCGCCGGCGCTTCCCGCGCTGCCGGCGCTGCCCCCGCTCCCCGCGGGCCCGCCCGCGCCGCCGGCCCTGCCGGCGCCTCCCCCGCTGCCGGCTCCGCCGCCGCTCCCGCACCCGCAGTTGTGCACGCCGGGATTCGGCCCGATCGGGATCTGCACCCCGTAACCGGCGGCTCAGACGCCGCGTGATTGCAGGACCGCGTCGTAGAGCTGTCGCGTGCGCACGTCCGGATGTCCCGCGGCCACCTCGCTGCACGCGTCCTTGACGCGCACCCCTCCGGCGACCAGGGTCTGCACTTCGGCCACCAGGGCTTCCAGGTCGGCGCGCGGGGTCGCGCCGGCCAGCACGACGGTGATCTCGCCGAGCACCCCGTCATCCGCCCACGCCGCCAGCTCGTCCAGCGTCCCGCGCACCACTTCCTCGTGCACCTTGGTCAGCTCCCGGCACACCACCGCCCGGCGCGCCCCGCCCAGCTCCTCCACCGCGTCGCGCAGGCACGCGGCCAACCGGCGCGGGGATTCGAAGAACACGCAGGTGCGCCGCTCGTCGGCCAGCGAGGCGAACCACGTTCGGCGCGCCGACTTCTTGCGCGGGGCGAATCCCTCGAAGCAGAACCGTTCCGAGGGCAGCCCCGACACGGCGAGCGCGGTCGTCACCGCCGACGGCCCCGGCAGACAGGTCACCGGAACCCCGGCCTGCACGCACGCCGCGACGAGCCGGTAGCCCGGGTCGCTGATCAGCGGCATTCCGGCGTCGCTGACCACCAGCACCGTCGCGCCGGCGTTCATCGCGTCGACGAGGCCGGGCACCCGGGTGGCCTCGACCCGGTCGTACAGGCTGACCAGGCGGCCGGTGATCCCGACGTCGAGCGCCTTGGCCAGCACACGCACCCGCCGGGTGTCCTCGGCGGCCACCACATCGGCGCGGGCCAGCGCGTCGATCAGGCGTGGCGAGGCATCCGACGGCTGGCCCAGGGGGGTCGCGCCCAGCAATAGGCGGCCGGAGGTCATGACGGACAGCCTACGATCGACACCGATGTCCGCCCCGCCCCGCGAAAGCACCGTCGTCTTGGAAGACCGCGACGAGCGCGTCGTGCCCGTCGTCAGCCCGGGGCCGCTGGCTCCGGTCGCGGACTTCGGGCCCACCGACCACATCCGCGGCTGGGTCGCGACCGGCGTGATCACGCTGCTGGCAACGGTGACCCGGTTCCTCAACCTCGGCTCGCCGACCGACGCCGGCACACCCGTCTTCGACGAGAAGCACTACGCGCCGCAGGCCTGGCAAGTGCTGCACAACCACGGGGTGGAGGACAACCCCGGGTTCGGGCTGGTGGTGCACCCGCCCGTCGGCAAGCAGCTCATCGCCATCGGCGAGGCATTCTTCGGTTACAACGGGGTGGGGTGGCGGTTCACCGGCGCGCTGCTCGGCGTGGTGATGGTGGTGCTGGTGATGCGGATCGTGCGGCGGATCAGCCGCTCGACGCTGGTCGGCGCGATCGCCGGCGTGCTGGTCATTTGCGACGGCGTCAGCTTCGTCACCGCGCGCACGGCGTTGCTCGACGGCATCCTCACGTTCTTTGTGGTCGCGGCGTTCGGCGCGCTCATCGTCGACCGCGACCAGGTGCGCGAGCGCCTCTACGTCGCGCTCCTGCAGGGCCGCAGCGCCGAGACCTTGTGGGGCCCCCGGCTGGGCGTGCGCTGGTGGCGGTTCTCGGCGGGCATCCTGCTCGGATTGGCTTGCGGGACAAAGTGGTCCGGCCTGTACTTCGTGCTGTTCTTCGGCGCGTTGTCGTTGGCGTTCGACGTGGCGGCGCGGCGCCAATACCATGTGACCAGGCCGTGGCTGGGGGTGCTCCGCCGAGACTTGGTCCCCACGGCGTATGCCTTGGCGCTCATCCCGGTTGGGGTCTACCTGGCCAGCTACGCGCCGTGGTTCGCCTCCGAGACCGCGATCGACCGTCACGAGGTGGGCCTGTCGATCGGCCCGCACTCCGCGGTCCCCATGCCCGACGCCATTCGCTCGCTGTGGCACTACACCGCCAAGGCCTTCCAGTTTCACGCCGGCCTGACGAACTCCGCCGGCAACTACCACCCGTGGGAATCCAAACCCTGGAGCTGGCCGATGTCGTTGCGGCCGGTGCTGTATGCCATCGACCAGCAGAACGTTCCCGGCTGCGGCGCGCAGTCGTGCGTCAAGGCGGAAATGCTCGTCGGCACCCCCGCCATGTGGTGGCTGGCCGTGCCGGTGCTGCTCTACGCGCTGTGGCGCATGCTGATTCGCCGCGACTGGCGCTACGCGGCCGTATTGACCGGGTATTGCGCGGGGTGGCTGCCCTGGTTCGCCGACATCGACCGGCAGATGTACTTCTTCTACGCGTCGACGATGGCGCCGTTTCTGGCCATGGGCATCGCGCTGATTTGCGGCGACATCCTCTACGCGCGCCGTCAAACCTCCGAGCGACGCACGTTGGGGCTGATCGCGGTGTCGTGCTACGTGGCGCTGGTCGTCACCAACTTCGCCTGGTTGTTTCCGGTGCTCACCGGCCTGCCCATCTCCCAGCAGACCTGGAACATGGAGATCTGGCTGCCCAGCTGGCGCTGACGCGTTGTTCGCCGAGACTGCGTCCAGAGCGCCCGAACCGCCGAATCCGACGCGCTGAGCGCAGTCTCGACGCCGGCTACACCGGATCGCGCGCGACGGGGCAGGACATGCAGCGGGGCCCGCCGCGGCCGGTGCCCAGTTCGGAGCCCGCGATGGTCAGCACCTCGATGCCGGCGTCCTGCAGGCGGGCGTTGGTCTGGGCGTTGCGCTCGTAGGCGACCACGACGCCGGGCGCCAGCGCCAACGTGTTGTTGCCGTCGTCCCACTGCTCACGTTCGGCGACGAGCGGGTCCAGCCCGGTGTCGATCACCCGCAGCTTGTCGATCCCCATCGCCTTGGCGGCGGCCTCCAAAAACGGCGTCTCGTCGCTGATCGTGATGCCGCCCGGCGCCGGCTGGATCGGGAACGCCGACAGCGTGTCGACGATGTTGGCGTACATCAGCACGGTGTCCGTGTCGACCATAGTGCACACCGTGTCCAGGTGCATCTGCGCGCGCCGCTGCGCGATCGGCACCGCCAGCACCGTGTTCGCGAGTTCGTCGTCAAACAGGCTGCGCGCCAACGCTTCCGCGCCCGCCGGGGTGGTCCGCTCGCCGACCCCGACGGCGACCACCCCGGGGGCGAGCAGCAGCACGTCGCCGCCCTCGACGGGGGCGGTGCGCGACTCGTAGGCGCGCCGCACGCCGGTGAACCGGGGGTGGTGGGCATAGATCAGGTCGCTCAACGAGGCCTCGCGAGCGCGGGCCGGCAACGCCAGGGTCGGGATCACCACGCGCGGCCCGATCCAGATCGCCGAGTCGCGGGTGAACACCAGGTTCGGCAGCGGTTCGATGACGAAATCCGCCCCGTGGTGCATCCGAAGGACCAGCGAGACGTCGGAGCGGATCTCCGGCGGCAGCTCGTTGAACGTCATGCCGGCCGTCAGCACGTTGGCCAACCGGACCGGTTCCAGGCCCCGCAGATACGCCGAAAGTCCTTGGGCCAGGGGAACTCCGAGGCGGCGCGCGTCCACCGCGGCGGCGACGCCCTGCATCCGGGCGGCCCCGCTGTGGTTGAGGGCCTCGGTCAGCAGGTCGGACAGCAGCAGCACCTCGACGCCGCGCGAACGCAGCAGTTCCGCGAACTGGTCATGCTCCTCCTGCGCCCGCGCCACCCAGGGCAGCCCGTCGAACAGCAGCTGGTCGTTGTTGCGGGGGTTGAGCCGCAGCAGCTCGCCGCCGGGGCGGTGCAGGATGGCAACCCGCAGCCCGCCCACCTCGGAATTGGTGCCCAGCTCGACAACACCCACGGTGGAAACGGTAGCCGGTCGGCCGCCCGGTCCACTCCCGATCGAACGGGTGTGCGATAAACTGGGGGTCGTGAGCATCGCGGTACAGGGCTCGCTGTTCGAGCACACCGAGCGCAGGGAGCTCGGTGACGGCGCATTCATCGAGATCCGCGCCGGCTGGCTGACCGATGCCGACGGCCTGCTCGTCGAGCTGCTGTCGACGGTGCCGTGGCGGGCCGAGCGCCGCCAGATGTACGACCGGGTGGTCGATGTGCCGCGGCTGGTCAGCTTTCACGACCTGACCGTCGAGGAGCCCCCGCACCCGCTGCTGGGGCGGCTGCGCCGGCGGCTCAACGACATCTATGCCGGCGAGCTCGGCGAGCCGTTCACCAGCGTGGGGCTGTGTTGTTACCGCGACGGCTCCGACAGCGTCGCCTGGCACGGCGACACCATCGGTCGCAGCAGCTCGCAGGACACCATGGTGGCGATCGTCAGCCTCGGCGCGACGCGCACCTTCGCGATGCGCCGCCGCGGCGGGGGTCCGTCGCTGCGACTCCCCCAGGCGCACGGCGATCTGCTGGTGATGGGCGGATCGTGCCAGCGCACCTGGGAACACGCGGTACCCAAGACGTCGGCGCCGACCGGCCCGCGCGTCAGCATCCAGTTCCGCCCGCGCGACGTGCGTTAACTGCGAACCGCGGCCACGGCCTTGACCAGCAGGTCGCGGGCCCGCTGCGTGTCGATCTTGGCGACGGGCTGGTCGGGAATGATCAGTGGGTTGGCGATGACGATCACCTGGTACTCGCCGAACTGCGCCGAATAGTCGTACAGCTCGCCGGTGCGCGCGCCCCCGGCCACCAGTGCCTGCAGCACACGGTGCACGCCCGTCGTGCGGGCCCCGTCGATGTGCGGCGCGTCGATCACTTCGATGCCGCCCCGCACGCCCGCCCCGACGAATGCGACCTTGGCGCAGTCTTTTCCGGGGTCGTTGAACGGCAGGGCTTTTGAGGTTTCGATGGCGATGACGACGAAACGATTTCCGTTGCCCTCGGCGGAGACGGCGGCCATGTTGCCCTGCAACTCGGGCGGCATGTCCGGTCCCACCGCCGCTTTCGCGCAGTTCGCCGGGTCGAAGGTGAGGCCGTCGGGCAGCTTGCGGGCCGAGAGCAGCTTGGGGTCGATCGCCCGTTCGGAGATGTCGGTGACCTGGTACTCGGGCCCGAAGCTCGACTTCACGTCGGCGACCTTGCCGATGTCGGCCTTGACGACGGGATCGCCACCCGATGAACAGCCGGCGAGCGCGCACACGGACGCGGTCGCGAGCAACAGCCTGAACACCGTGGCCAATCTACCCAAGGCGGGCGCTCAGCCGCGCAACGTGGACACCGTTTTGACGAGCAGATCGGCGGCGAATTGGGGCGGCAGCGCCGGGAGGGCCGACCCCGGGTCCGTGGTCAGCGTGGTGAAGGCGTAGTAGTTACCGAGGTACGCGGTGAAGGTGTATGCGCGCGAATCGATTTCGGTGCCCGACTCGACCGATGATTTGGTGTCGGCGACCATGCCGACGGTTTCGGCGCCGTCGATGTGCGGGGCGTCGACCAGGCGGACGGTGGCCGTCGTGTGCCCGTCGCTCATCGTCCACCGGCCGCACGCCCCCACCACGCCCCGGTCGAGGTCCACCAGGCCGGGCAAAGCCACCACCACCGCGTTGACGATGCCGCCGGTGCCCGAGGCGGAGAAGCCCTGCGCGGTCTGGTCGCGCCCGGTGCCGGGGTCGGCGAGCGCGGCGCATTGCGGCGGATCGGCCCGCGCGTCGGCTTCGAGGCTCCAGATCACCCTCGGCGAGACGCCGCTGGGGATGCCGGTGGTCACCTCGTAGTTGGGCGGCAGGTCGCGCACGACCCGCTTGATGTTGGCGGGGTTGACCGCGGCGCTGTGGGCCGTCGTCGTGGTGGTCGTCGAGGGCGGGGGCGCGGGTGACTGCGCGCACGCGACCAGCAGGACCAGGGAAACACCAATCCAGAACGGCCGCATGCCCGTTCAGCCGACCGCTTCGATCACCTGGCGGGCGACGCGGTTGATCTGATCGGCCAGGTGGCGCCCGAATGTCAGCCGGCGCGGCACGTCGATGACGGTGGTGATGACGCCGACGTCCTCGCGCTGCCAGACCGCGCCGTAGTGATCCATGATCGTGCGCATCGGCAGGTTATCGGAAAGCATTCGCGCGGAAAATCTTTCGACGCCGTCGACCCTCGCCGCGATCGACAGCGCGTCGATCAGAAAGCTGCCGATCCCCCGGCCCTGGTAGGCGTCGGCGACGGTGAAGGCGATCTCGGCGACCGTCGGATCGCGCTCGTCGCGAACGAAGCGGGCGTCGGCCACCGGGTCGTCCCCGTCGGTGACCACCCACACGAAGTGGTCCACGTAGTCGACCTCGGAAAGGTAGTGCAGCAACGCCGGGGTGGGAATCCGCGCCGTCATGAACCGCCGGTACAGCGTCTCGCTGGAGAATTGGATGTGGCCCTGAACGGTCCGCTCGTCGTCGCCCGGCAACACCGGGCGCAGCATCAGCTGGGTCCCGTCGCGGACCTGTATCGGGATCGGCGAGATGAACGCGGCGATGCGCTGGCGCACCGTGCGCAGCAGCCGCGGCATCACCCCGGGAAGGTGCAACATCCGGGTGAAGGCGTCGTTGTCGCCGATCCATCCCGTCAGCGGTTCGGTGGTGGTGACGGTCGCGATCCGCGGGATGTTGCGCAGCAGGGCGATCTCCCCCACGATGGTGCCGGGCGATACCTGTCCGGCGATGACCGTGCCGTCGCTGTCGACGCGCTGGATGTCGGCGGTGCCCGACGAGATGAGCAGGAACGAAATCGCCTGCTCACCCTGCTGCATCAGCACCTGTCCGGCCGCGGCGCGCAGCGGTTGCAATCGGGCGGCCAGCGGCACCAGGTCCTCGGTGGGACAGCCCGCGAAGACGTCCATCGTCGCGAGCTCCTCTGCCCGCGCGCCGGTAAGTTCGGCCACCGCGATGTCCCCGCCGATCAGTGTCGCCATCTTCGGACCTTGCCCACGTTATGGGTGCGATCGGGACGCGGCAAGGGGCCGCCCACTACCCTGGGGTCGCGGCTGTCCCGGCGAACACGAAAGCAAGGTATGACCCAGGATCCGATCGTGCTGACCCGCGGTCTCCTCGAGACGACCGCCGCGCTGCGCAACGGTTTCCTCGACGTGCTGGGCGAATCGACGAGTTCTCCGGCCCCGACGTTTGCGCAGCGCGCGATGAACAGCGCGTTCGTCGCGACGGTCTACGAGCGGCTGTGGCGGCCGACGTCCTTCTACGTGGCCAGCGGCGTCACCGCCCGCGCCGAGCGGCGCCGCGCGGCGTCGGCGCTGCGCCTGGCCACCGCGTCGCGATTGCTCGATGTGGCCTGCGGGCCAGGCAATTTCACCGGGCCGCTGGCGGCCGAACTGCCGGACGGCGGCCTTGCGGTCGGTTTCGACATTTCCGAACCGATGCTGACGCGCGCCGTGCTGGACAACGGCGGCGCGCGCACCTGTTATGTCCGCGGCGATGCCCGGACGCTGCCGTTTGCCGACGAAACATTCGACGCCGTCTGCTGTTTCGGCGCGCTGTATCTGGTGCCCGAGCCTTTCCTGGTGGCCCGCGAGATGGTGCGGGTGCTCGCGCCGGGCGGCCGGATCGCCATCCTCACCAGCTATGCGGCCGGACTGCCGCCGCTGCGCCACGCGCTGACCGCTGGGGCGCAGGCGATCGGGCTCACGATGTTCGACCGCCGCGCGTTCGTGGAGCTGTTCTCCTCGGCCGGCCTGGTCGACATCGAGCAACAGACGCAGCGCGTGTTGCAGTTCGTCGTGGCCACCAAGCCCGGCTAATCCGTTGCGCCCGAGCGGTTCTCGTCGGGCTGCACGACGAAGTCGACGACGATCTCGGCGACGGCCTCGATGGAGCGCCGGGGCATGACCTCGTAGCCGTGGGTGCTCAGCGTGGGCAGGCACAGCAGGCCCGCGCGCGGTGTCAGCCCGTTGGCCTTGGAATGCGAGGCGTCGGACATGAACGCGCCCAGGGCGGCCGCCTGGGGCTCAAACCCCCGGTCGGTGGCGATCCTCATCAGCCGGTCGGCGACCTCCTTGTCGTACACACACAGGGCGTCGTTGTAGCCGACGATGGGGCCGCCGGTGACGCTGGTCCCGTACTCCCGCTCGGTGGGCCCGACCTCCAGGGCGAGGGTGAGGGTGCCGGGCAGGTTGGCGCTGGCGTAGGAGCCGCCCACGCCGCCGACCTCCTCGTTGGTGGTGAAGACGACGTAGACGTCGTCGACGGGCCGTTTTCCGCGCTCACGCAGCAGGCGAGCGGCCTTCAGCAGGGCGGTCACGGCGGCGCGGTCGTCGAGGAAGTAACACCCGACGTAGTCGCCGATCTCGACCAGCGTCCTTTTGCTCCGCTCGACGCAGACCCGGGTGCCGGGGTGCACGCCCGCGGCGGCGAGCTGCTCACCCGTGCGGCCGGTGAAGACGTAGACGTGGTGCCAGTCCAGCGCCTGGTCGCCCTGATCCGGTTTGGTCTGCCAGATCCGCGGGCTCTCCTTGGTGGTGTGCTCGGAGCCGAGCGTGAGCACCGCGGTGAACGTCTCGTGATCGCCGAGCACGGCGACTGGGCCGAGCCCGAAGTTCCCCGGGTACATCGTTCCCAGCTGAGTCAGGTGCAGCGATCCGTCCGGCTCGATCCGTTTGACCAGCATGGACAGTTCGTCCATGTGCGCCATGACCCGCGTCGCGGCGTTCTGGCCGGCGGTCGATCGGTGGCGGTGCGCGGTGCCGTCGGGGGGACCGCCCGCCGCGATGTAGCCGACCAGGTTGCCGGCGTCGTCGGTCCACATGTCGTCGACGACGGGTTGCAGCTCGCGCGCGCACACGGCGCGGACCTCGTCCTCCTGGCCGCACGGCCCGTACGTCCACAGAAGTTCTTTCAGCAGGGCGTCGGTCGTGTCAGGGTCCGCCATGGAATCCTTCCTCGTAGGCACCCGCAGGGCGACGTACGTGGTCAAGGGTTCGGCCTCAGGGGTGACAACTGGATCAGTACCCACATCCGGCATCCACAACCCGGCGACCCCCGCGGACGCCAGCCGTGGAAGCGACGAAGGGTGCGATGCGGGAGGAGGACTTTGGCCCCTACCTGCACTCGGACCGCTGGGCCGACAGTGAGATGCCACGGCTTCCTGGAAGTCGGGACGGGAGAAAGTAATGAATCACGTATCTTGGCTGGCTCTCGCAACCCGTCACGCTGCACGTGGTGGGCGCCCCCGAAACGAATGGGCAAGCAAGGAAGGCGCGACCGCGCCACGGCCACCTCTGTCAACATCGAGTTGATCACCGAGTCATGAGGAGGCCGCGACACTTATGAACGTCGGACCTGGAAAGTGGTCGACCGTGTGCGCAGCCCTGCTGTCCGCCGCGCTGTTTTCCGCAGCGACAGCATCGGCAGACCCGACCGATGATGCGTTCATCGCGGCGCTGGAGAATTACGGCATCGACACCGGTGATCGCGACGCCGCGATCGCGCATGGCCACGCGGTATGCGCTGCACTTGATAGGGGCCAAGACTCGAGCGTGATCGCATTGAAGCTGATTAAGGACCCGCAGATCAACCTCTCGACAAAGCGGCAAGCCGGTTTCTTCGTCGGCGATTCGGTGGCATCGTATTGCCCGCAATACCGGGGCTCTGTGGATCCTTCGGTGATCTGGCTGCTGCCGTTCCCGCCGATGATGTGAACGGTGAACCTTGAATCCGTTGGTAAGCAACACAGTTCATCCACCCCGAGGCCTCACGACCGCGCACTTGGCAGCACGGTGATGAAAGTGATGTTCGCGGCGGTGCCCACCGGCCAGGAGGAGGACCGTGACCGCGGGCAACATCGTCATGATCGCGCTGATGGCGTGGGCCATTCTGGCGCCGCCGGCCTTCTTGTGGCTGGGCGTATGGCTCGAGCAACGGAGGTGGCGATGAGCGCCGGTCTCGGCTCGGGTTCGACCGGGGTGAGCTGACCGAGACGTAACGGGTGAGCTGCACTTCCTGGTTGAGCTAAGGGTCTGTGATTCATTGACATAGAGGACGGATGTCTCCCGACATAGAGGACAGCCCAGTGATCGCGAGGTGTCCTCAT
>NZ_LZIC01000071.1 GCF_001667185.1 Mycobacterium sp. 852002-50816_SCH5313054-b
GTGGTCGGGGGCATGGGTGGTCGAGGGGGCATCGGCGGCATGCTGGTCGGCGACGGCGGCGCGGGCGGCGCCGGCGGCCTTACCGCCATGGGCGCGACCGGCGCGGCAGGCGGGGCCGGCGGCAATGCCGGGCTGGTCGGCTCCGGCGGGTCCGGCGGCGCCGGCGGGCAGGCGCTCGCCGTCGGTGCCGTTGGCGGAAACGGTGGTAACGGCGGCAACGCCCAGGACATCGGTAACGGCGGTAACGGCGGTAACGGCGGCGTCGGCCAAGCGGGCAACGGCAATGGCGGCACCGGCGGCGGCCGCGGGCTGCTGCTGGGCTTGCCCGGGGCGCCCGGCCTGACGTAACCGACGAAGGCTTTCGAGGCCGAATGCGAAACCTGTGGCACGACAGCCCGATTCAGCGTCGAAGGCTTGCGCTCGGCGAACCCTAGATCGGCTCCAGCCCGACCAGGTGCCGCTGCGCCAGGTCGCGGTAGGCCTGCGGGTTGACGTTGATCCACATCTCCGCGCCGGTTCCGGCGACCGGTCCCTTCACCTGCGCGGGTGACCCGACCGCCAGCATGCCGGCCGGAATCTGGGTGCCGGCCAGCACCAGGGATCCCGCCGCGATCAGGCTGCGCGCCCCGATCACCGCCCCGTCCAGAACCGTTGCGTGGTTGGCGATCAGCGCCTCTTTGCCGACGTGGACCCCGTGCACGACGCACATGTGCGCCACCGTCGCCCCGGGGCCGATATCGACGGGAATGCCCGGCGGCGCGTGCAAGACCGATCCGTCCTGGATGTTGGCACCCTCGCGCACCACGATCGGCCCGTAGTCGCCGCGCAGTACGGCGTTGAACCAGACCGATGCCCCCGCCTCCACAGTGACGTCGCCGATCAGGGTCGCGGTCGGGGCCACGAACGCGGTGGGATCGATCCGCGGCGACCGACCTTCGAAAGCAAACAGCGGCATCGTCTAGATATACCCTAACGTCAATATGCTCGCTGAAAACCGCAGCCAGACGCATCGTCATTGCGCCGGGGACACCCAAAACTGTAACGTGTTCTAGTTAGAGACTACTTGGAGGTGGAAGGTGAGTACCGACACCAAGGCGGTCGGCATCCGGGAGATCGACCCCGGCGCATTGCCGACCAGATACGCCCGCGGCTGGCATTGCCTGGGCGTCGCAAAAGACTTTCAGGACGGCAAGCCGCACTCCGTGCAGGCGTTCGGCACCAAGCTGGTCGTTTTCGCCGATTCCCACGGGGACCTGAAGGTGCTCGACGGCTACTGCCGGCACATGGGCGGCGACCTGTCCGAGGGCACCATCAAGGGCGATGAGGTCGCCTGCCCGTTCCACGACTGGCGCTGGGGCGGTGACGGCCGCTGCAAGCTGGTGCCGTACGCTAAGCGCACCCCCAAGACCGCACGCACCCGGTCGTGGACCACCGACGTCCGTGGCGGCCTGCTGTTCGTCTGGCACGACCACGAGGGCAATCCGCCGGACCCCGCGGTCAGGATCCCCGAGATCCCCGAAGCCCACAGCGGCGAATGGACCGAATGGCGGTGGAACCGCATCCTCATCGAGGGGTCCAACTGCCGCGACATCATCGACAACGTCACCGACATGGCGCACTTCTTCTACATCCATTTCGGGTTGCCGACGTCCTTCAAGAACGTCTTCGAGGGCCACATCGCCTCGCAGTACCTGCACAACGTGGGCCGGCCCGACGTGGACGACCTGGGGACGTCTTACGGTGAGGCGCACCTGGATTCGGAGGCGTCCTACTTCGGGCCGTCGTTCATGATCAACTGGTTGCACAACAGCTACGGCGGCTTTAAGGCCGAGTCGATCCTGATCAACTGCCACTACCCGGTCACGCAGAACTCGTTCGTGCTGCAGTGGGGCGTCATCGTCGAAAAGCCCAAGGGCATGGACGAGGCGATGAGCGACAAGCTGTCGCGGGTCTTCACCGAGGGGGTCAGCAAGGGCTTCATGCAGGACGTTGAAATCTGGCAACACAAGACCCGGATCGACAACCCGCTGCTGGTCGAGGAGGACGGCGCGGTCTACCAGCTGCGGCGCTGGTATCAGCAGTTCTACGTCGATGTTGCCGACATCACGCCAGAAATGGTGGAGCGCTTCGAGATTGAGATCGACACCACCCGCGCCAACGAATACTGGAACGCCGAGGTCGAGGAGAACCTGAAGGCACGGGAGGTCCCGGAGGACGTCCCGGCCGAGCAACACTAGGACCATGGCCGAAGATCAGCCGGCAGTACCCGACGTCGATCGGCTCGCCCGGTCGATGCTGATGCTGCATGGCGATTACCACGATCACGACGAATCGTCTGGGCGAAACGATGGGACGGGATCCTGGTCCAAATCAAGGGATTTCGCTGACGACCCGCAACGCGCCGCCGCCGTCGCCGAGGCCAGCCGCGCCGATCGGGAGCGCTACCTGACGTCGGGGCTGCTGCCGGTGGATTGCCGGTTCTGCCACGTCACGGTCACGGTCAAAAGGCTGGGCCCGGGTCACACCGCGGTGCAGTGGAACACCCAGGCGGCGCAGCGTTGCGCGTACTTCAGCGAGATCCGCGAAGCCGGCGGGGACACCGCCCGTGCGCGCGCCTGCCCGAAGCTCAGCGACAGCATCGAGCACGCCTTCGCCGAGGGCTACCTGGACCACCCGGACGACGACTGAGTCAGTCGCCTTGGGGCAGTTTGGTTATCGCCTCAAAGGCCTCGAGGAACACCGCGGCGATGTCGTCGTCGCGCGCGCCGGCCAGTGGCTTCTTCTGTAACAGCACTCGCTGCACGCCGATGCCCAACAACAGGGCCGTGACCATGTCCGCGCGAATCCGCGGATTCTCCGCGGTGATCCGCTTCGCCAGATTGCGGGTGAGGCCGGTTTCGATCTGCAGGTTGAGGCGCGCGACGACCTCGGGGTCTCCGCTGGAGCGCAGCAGCGCGAACAGGGGAGCGTCGATGTCGCGGCGAGCTTGCAGAACCCGGTCGATCAACAGCTGTCCTACCGCGTCGTCGGCGGCGCGGCGGGCCGCGGGAACGTTGTCTGAGACGTCGGTGGCCGCGGTAAAGAGTTCCTGCTTGGAGCCGAAATAGCGGCGGATCAGCATCACATCCACGCCGGCTTGGGCGGCGATCGAGCGCAGCGAGGTGCCCCGGTACCCGTGTTGCAAGAACTGTTGCCTGGCCGCCTCCAATAGGCGGTTGCGGGTAGCCGCGGCGTTGCGAGGGCGCGGCGGCCCAGGCTCGGATTCGGGATCGCCGCCGGCCTGTTGCGTCATGGTGTCCTCCGAGTGTGTCTACAACCGTAGACATCCTATTGATACAGCGCTATCATTGCATATCTACGACTGTAGACATGCGGGAGTGATCATGGTTGGAGTCATGCTCGTCAAGCAAAAAGTCGAGAGCGTCGGACAGTGGAACGCCGTCTTCCGCAATCCTGACTTGGATGCCGTGCGCCGTGAGCACGGTTTGGTAGTGACCGGGACCTACGCCGACGCCAACGATCCGAACACAGTCATCGTCGTGATGGATATGCACGACCTCGCCAAGGCGCGCAGGTTCGCAGGCTCCGCGGAATTGGCGGCTGCCCGCGAGCGGGCTGGCGCAATCGGGTCTCCGGACGGTGTGTGGTTCGGGTCGCAGCAAATAATCTGGCCTGCCTCCTGACGCTAAACACCAGTACCACAAGCTACGAGTGACGGAGGAGACCCGTGAACGGAGAGCATGACCAGGGCGGAACGCAATCCTTCGGGCTTATTCCTCTTCCACAGAACGAGCCGGTCTTTCACGCCCCCTGGGAGGGACGCGTCCAAGCCATGACCATCGCGTTGCTCGTCGCCGGGCACTTCGGTAGCGGCGGTGTGCTGCGCTACGCCATCGAAAGCCTGCCGCCGCTTCGGTACTTGCAATGCGGCTACTTCGAGCGCCACCTTGAGGGGTTAGAAGGGGCGCTGGTGAAGCGAATGCTTTTGGGCCGAGCCGAGATCGACGATCGTCTACAACATCTCGCTAGCGGTGGAGATGGCAATGACCCGCAGCGGAGCAGCACCGGAGCTCACCCCGCGAGCACACCGGGTCCGCCGACAAAGGGTGGTGATCCGAGTAACCGTCGCGAGGCTGACCACCCGCGATGCTTCGCGGTGGGCGACGAAGTCATTGCGCGCAATCTTCACTCCCGCGGTCACACCAGGCTGCCCCGCTATGTACGCGGTCGTCGCGGCCAAATCATCGGAATTCACCCAGCAGCGGTCTTCCCGGACACCGACGCTCATGGAATGGGCGAAAACCCCCAGGCCATCTACACGGTGAGCTTCGACGGTCAGGAACTGTGGGGCGACGTCGCGGAACCCAATCTGAAAGTACAGCTCGGACTGTGGGAAAGCTACCTGGTTGCGGCATGAATCATCAAAGCCGCCAACGATATTCCGCCCCGTCCGATCCCGCCCTGCGTACCCGGGCGATCGAATCACTCCTGCTGGAAAAGGGGCTGATCGTCCCCGAAGCAATCGATGCGGTAGCGGCGATGCTTGAACACGACATCGGACCGTTCAACGGAGCACGGGTCGTGGCCCGAGCCTGGAGCGACCCCGAGTACAAAAAGCGGCTACTTGCCAACGGTAATGCCGGTCTCGAAGAACTGGGCCTCACCGCCCCAACCGAATTGATCGTCTTGGAAAACACCGACCACGTCCACAACATGGTCGTCTGCACACTGTGCTCGTGTTATCCGTGGACACTGCTGGGCCTGCCGCCGACCTGGTACAAATCTCCCGAATACCGTGCCCGCGTGGTGATCGAGCCACGCGCGGTGCTCGCCGAGTTCGGATTGGAGCTGCCCGAATCGATGGAAATCCGCGTGTGGGACTCCACCGCGGAAACCCGCTACTTGGTCCTGCCGCGTCGGCCTGCCAACACCAACGACTGGAGCATCGACGACCTCGTTGGCATCGTCACACGCGACGCGATGACCGGTGCTGCTGACGTCGCCGACCCCAACGAACAGCAGGCCCACCTGTGACTCGACTCGCAATCGTGGAACGCCTCGATGCCCACAGCCAGAGTGCACTCCCCCGCATCAATGGCGAATTGCTGTTCTCCGCGCCCTGGGAAGCGACTGTTTTCGCGCTCGCCATCGCGCTGTCCGATGCACACAGGTTCGACTGGCGCGAGTTCCACCAACGACTGATCACCGAAATCCAGCACTGGGGAGACCAGCCGCATCGAGCAGAAGACTGGGACTATTACCAGCGATGGCTGGCCGCGCTGGAATACGTCCTCTGCCATCGCGGAATCCTCATGCAGTCCGAACTCCACGACAGAGCGGCCGCGCTCGCCGCTCATGACCACCACGAATAGCACCGGTTGACTAGAGCCCCGCGAATCGCTCCTTCACCGCTTCCTCGGTCAACCCGTAATCGGCAAGCGAATACGTATGTTTCGGCGCACGCTCGCCGGACTGGCTGGCGGCATGGCTCTCCTCCATGGCCGTCCGGGCCTCGTCGGTCAGCGTCAGGCCGAAGTGCCGGTAGACGTCGGCCACCGTTCCCAACGGATCGGCGATCAAGGCCCGATAGTCGACATCGTAGAACTGGGCCGGGTCGTATTTGGCTCGTGCGGTGTTGAACCGTTCCAAACCGCGTGACCAGGTTTCCATTGAGTCAGCACCGATTTGGGCGCCCACGTATGTCGTCGACCATCCCTCCGCGGTGTGCTGCGCCAGCGAGCACATCGAGGCCATGATGGTCTCGACCGGCCGGTGGGTCTGAATGACCAGTGCGTCCGGGTAGGTCGCCATCAGCGCGTCCAACGCGAAGAGGTGGCTGGGGTTCTTCAGCACCCACCGCTTGTCGGGGTCGTTGAGTCCGATCAGCTGGAGGTTCCTACGGTGCCGGTGATACGACGGCGTCCAGTCCTGCTGCGACAACCACTTTGAGTAGCTGGGCAGGTGCGACAGCGTCTCGTAGGACACCGAATGCAGCGACTGTCGCAGCAACTGCCAGCATTCCTCCAGCTCGTAGGCGGCCATGAAGTGCAGACCGGTGTAGCCGGGGTTTTCCTGATGGTGCTGGGTGAATTGCGCGTCAAGCTGGCGATACATCGGGTTCGATTCCCAGGTTTCGCGCGGCGGGCGCGGCTGCGGGAACTCCGCCAGCCACATGTGCAGACCTTGATGCGCCGGGTCGGCGCCCAGCAGGCGGTGCAGCGCCGTGGTGCCGGTGCGCACCAGCCCGGTGACGAAGATCGGCCGTTCGATCACAACGTCGGCGTGCTGCGGGTATTGCTTCCACGAGGATTCGGACAGCAGCCGGGCCACCAGCGCGCCGCGCAGAAAGAACCGATTCATCTTGCTGCCCAACACGGTAAGGCCCGCTTCGCTCCGGTAGGAGTCCAGCAGCACCCCCAGCGCCTCGCGATAGTTGTCGTCGTCGGCGCCGAAGTCGTCCAGCCCGGTCAGCTTGGTGGCCGACGCGTGCAGTTCGTCGACGGTGCCGACATCAGTGCGGTCAGCCATCAGTTGTGATACTCCCCGCAGTTGACGTCCAGCGTCTGTCCCGTGATGCCGCTGGACAAATCGCTGGCCAGGAAGAGGATCGCCGAGGCCACCTCGTCCTCGGAGGGCAGTCGCTTCAGGTCGGAGTTCGCGGCGGTGGCCTGGTAGATCTGGTCGGCTGTGGTGCCGTACTTGCCGGCCTGGTGTTCGAAGTAGGCCTTCAGCGTCTCGCCCCAGATATAGCCTGGTGCAACGGAATTGACGCGAATACCCTTCTCGCCGAGTTCGGTGGCCAGCGACTGCGACATTGCCAGCAGAGCCGACTTGGCCATCTTGTACGCACCGTACTTGGCTTGCGAGTGGCGCAGCACCATCGAGTTGACGTTGACGATCGATCCGTGCGACTTCTCGAGCGCCGGCGTCAGGGCCTGGACGAGCCGCAACGCCCCCAGCGCGCTCAGCTCGATCGCATCGCGGATGTGCTGAAACGACGTGCCGGCCAAGGGCTTCATCGACGGCACCCGGAACGCATTGTTGACCAGCACGTCGACCTTGCCGTAGCTCGCCATGGCGGTCTCGACGAGGTAGTCCACCTCTTCGTCGTTGGTGATGTCGGCACGCACCGCCAGCGCCTTGTGCCCGGAGTCGTTGATCTCCTTGGCCACCGCCTCCAGCCGGTCCAGGCTCCGGGCGGCCAGCACCAATTCGGCGCCGTCGCGCGCGCATCGGTGCGCCAGCGTGGTGCCGAGCCCCGGCCCGACGCCACTGATGACGACCACCTTTTGTTCGAGCATTCCCGACATCGTCACCCCAGCATCCTGGCCGCAATTTGTTGTTGACGCAACGCAATTCGCGCACGCCACTGGTCCTCGGAAATCTTATTGTGCTCGAAATACGGCAGAGCGGCCGGCACCGCGTCAAAGTCCACGAGCTCGACGGTGGGCCCGTCGGCGTCGGTGAGCTCACGCGACACCCGCTGCCAGCGGAACTGCACGTAGCCCCGCCGGTGGCCGAGCGTTTCCACCCAGTTGGTCACGCCCGGGTTCTGATCGGCGACGACGATGCGGACCTTGCCGTCCGGATCCGCCTGGGCCTGCGTGTTGTTGAGCGACGTCTGGTGGTTGATGTAGTCCAGCGAGATGTACCACAAGCTGCCAAGTTGAAAACCGAGATAGGGGGCATCCGAGACCGGGATCGTGATCACCAGCGCCTGGTCCGGCCGCAGCTCGAAATGCCCCGCCGACGAGTACTGCGTCGCCAGGCCGCCCGGGGTCAGCCGGGGCGCGACCATGGTGTTGACCGGGATGTTCAGGTAGAACCACTGCGGGAACTGGAGCCAGGTCTTCACCCGGTTGACCAACTGCTTAGCGGCTGTGGCATAACGCTTTTCGATCGTCTGCCGGGTCAGCGGCGGCGGCGCAGTGCCGGCGGTGTCGAGCCTGGAGATGGTCAGCGTGCCGCGCTGGGCCGACCAGTCGCCGTACACCTCGCGGATCACCAGTTGCCCCGGGCTGTTCGGTCGCACCCGCCACTCGAAGCTGCCGTCGGCGGCGATCTCGAGTTCGCGATCGTCGAACGCGGCTTGGCTGACGGGCACGTTGTCGTCGGTGTACTCACCGCCGAGCAACTGGAAGCTCAGGTCGGTGGTGGTGCCGCGCCGGCCGGTGACGACATAGTCGTGCTCGGCCTGCACGCGGGTGCCGAAGTATAGCGTGTCGGGATTGTCCAGGCCCATCTTGGTGAACGGCCCGGTGCCCGACTGCAGGAACGGATGGTCGCGCTCGTAGTCGAAGGCCAGGTGCGTGCAGGCCGCGATGCAGCCGGCCAGATATTGCAGGCCTTCGAGCAGGTCGGCCTCGGTCTCGATGTGCGGGGCGGCGGCGACGAGCTGCTCGGCTTCGGCGATCGCGTCGGTAAGGGGATTAGAGAACACGCCTAGACGCTAGAACGTGTTCTACTTTTTAGTCAATGGCGAACGTTACTGCGCGTCGCCGGCGGCATTTATCGACGAGGCCCGCTCACTATGGTGCGCACTGCTGGGACAGGTCGATCAGGTGCTGCCGCACATCGGGATGCCGGTTCAGGTAGTCGATGACGTTGCCGCCGCCACCCTCGGCCTGAGACTTGGCCTGCAACTGCTGCTTCACGTCCGGATGCCGGGTGAGGTACGAGTCAATGGACTGGCCCACGGTCTGATCGCATTGCGGTTCCGCGTTGGCCTGCGGCAACGCGATCATCACCGGGGCGGTCACGCTCAGCACAGCGCCGGCAAGCACGCCGTACAGTCCGCGTCGAAGGCTGGCGGTCCTGAATGTCACGGTCATAGAGCCGAGGTTACCCGCGTAAATCGAGTGCCGACCACCGCCGATCGGCGCTGAGGTCACCGTGCCCTGGGATGCGGGCTAGTTGGCCCGGGCTTCGGGTTCGGGCGCTTCGTCCGACGGCAGCTCCATAGCCACCCTCTCCCCCGACGCCGGCGCTTCGGCTGCCTTGGGTTTGATTGCCGAGATCTCTGCGGCCGGTCCTGCCGCGGCCTGTGTGGTCGCGAGAGGTGTGGCGGCGAGCGGAACCGGTGCTTCCTCGACTTCCGGTGCGACCGCTTCCGGCGCCGGCGGCGCAGCGGGCGTCAGAGTTTCCTCCGCGGCCTTCGTGGTGGGGACCGGGATGCCCGTCGTGGAACCTGTGGACGAAGAGGAGCTCATCGCCGCGGACGCCATCATCATCGCGCCCATGCCACCGGCCCCGATAAAGCCCGGGCTTCCGCCGCCGCCGATCATGCCGCCGGCATTCGCCGCGCCGACGTTTCCGCTGCCGACGTAGGCGCCGCCCGTCGTCGTCGGGCCGGCCGCGCCGGCGTCGGTCGCCGGGGCCCCGCCGGCGTAGCTGCTGTCCATACTTCCGCCGCCGACCGCGGCACCCGTGCCGGGATTGGAACTTCCGCCGCCGCCGGTGCCGGCAGCCACGTTCGCGCCGGCCGGGGCGTCGCCACCACCGCCACCGCCACCGGCACCACCACCGGCCGCGCCCGCGGCGGCAGCGGTGCCGCCCGCCGGGCTCGAACCGGCACCGATGCCCCCGAGGCCGGGGAGGCTGGGGATGGCCGGCAGACTGGCCTGCCCCGACAGCAATTGCCCGGCCGCCGCCGACGCGCCGCCGTGATAGCCCACCATCGCCGCCACGTCCTGGGCCCACATCTCCATGTAGTTGAACTCGGTCTCCGCGATCGCCGGCCAGTTCTGGCCGAACAGGTTGCTCATCACCAACTGGAACAGGCCGTTGCGGTTGGCCTCGACCTGCAACGGGTGCACCGTCGCCGCCACTGCGCTCTCGAAGGCGCTGACGACCGCCTGAGCCTGAGCCGCCGCCCCGGCCGCCTGGGACGCCGCGGCCGTCAACCAACTCGCGTACGGGGCCGCCGCCGCCGCCATCGCCTGCGCGGCCGCACCCTGCCACGCCTGGCTGGCCAAGTTCGACGTGACCGAAGCAAACGACTGAGCTGCGGAGCCCAACTCGGCGGCCAGCCCATTCCAGGCCGCCGCAGCCTGCAGCATCGGACCCGAACCGGCGCCCGAGTACATCAGCAGCGAATTGATCTCCGGCGGCAACATCAAGAAACTCACAACAACCCCTAGCAACGCATGCAGTCGATCAAACAAACGCTAAGCCAAACCGGGCGGAGGTTTTTCGCCTTCCGCCAGATTCAAAGGATTCTAAGGCGACGGCCGGGGGCGCACACCCCCGAACCCGGTCAGAACACCGCTAATGGGTGACGACGGCGCCGCTCTCCTGCTCGCGCTTGATTTCCAGGGCGATGTCGATCAGCTGGTCTTCCTGGCCGCCGATGAGCTTGCGCTGACCGGCCCGGTGCAGCAGCGCCGCGGCGGGTACACCGTAGCGCTCGGCCTGGCGCACGGCGTGCTTGAGGAAGCTGGAATAGACGCCCGAGTAGCCCATGATCAGCGCGTTGCGGTCGAGCAGGCATTCGGCGGGCATCGCCGGGCGCACGACGTCCTCCGCGGCGTCGGCGATATCGAAGAAGTCGATGCCGGTCTTGACGCCGATCTTGTCGAACACCCCGATCAGCGCCTCGACGGGCGCGTTGCCCGCACCGGCCCCGAAGCGGCGGCACGAGCCGTCGATCTGTTTGGCGCCGGCCCGGACGGCCTCCACCGAGTTGGCCACCCCCAGCCCCAGGTTTTCGTGGCCATGGAATCCGACCTGGGCGTCGTCGCCCAGTTCGGCGACCAGCGCCGCCACCCGGTCGCGCACCCCTTCGAGGACCAGCGCCCCGGCGGAGTCGACCACGTAGACGCACTGGCAGCCCGCGTCGGCCATGATGCGCGCCTGCTGCGCGAGCTTCTCCGGCGCAATGGTGTGGGACATCATCAGGAACCCGACGGTCTCCAGACCCAGCTCACGCGCCAGGCCGAAGTGCTGGATCGAGACATCGGCCTCGGTGCAATGGGTGGCGATCCGGCAGATCGAGCCGCCGTTGTTCTGGGCCTCCTTGATGTCCTCCTTGGTGCCCACCCCGGGCAGCATCAGGAAAGCGATCTTGGCCTCCTTGGCCGTCTCGGCCGCGAGCTTGATCAGCTCCTGCTCGGGGGTCTTGGAGAACCCGTAGTTGAAGCTCGAGCCGCCCAGCCCGTCGCCGTGGGTCACCTCGATGACCGGCACACCCGCGGCGTCCAGGGCGGCGACGATGGCGCCGACCTCGTCCTTGGTGAACTGGTGGCGCTTGTGGTGGGACCCGTCGCGCAGGGACGTGTCGGTCATCCGGACGTCCCAGATCGGGTTGAAAAAGATGTCACTCATGCTTGCGCTCCTCCCGCCGTCCCACCAGCAGCCGCCGCCAGGGATTCCTTCGCGATCTCCTCGCCGACCTTGGTGGCCGCGGCGGTCATGATGTCGAGGTTGCCCGCGTAGGGCGGCAGGTAATCGCCGGCGCCCTCGACCTCGACGAAGGTGGTCACCAGGGCCTGGCCACCGGAGTTGAGCGACGGGTCGTCGAACTGCGGCTCGTTGAGCAGCCGGTAGCCCGGCACATAGGTCTGCACCTCGGCCACCACGTCGTGGATGGACTTGGCGATGGCATCGCGGTCGGCGTCCTCGGGAATGGCGCAGAAGATCGTGTCGCGCATGATCATTGGCGGGTCGGCCGGGTTCAGGATGATGATGGCCTTGCCGCGTTTGGCGCCGCCGATGGTCTCGACGCCCTTGCTGGTGGTCTTGGTGAATTCGTCGATGTTCGCGCGGGTTCCAGGACCCGCGGAAACTGAAGCCACCGAAGCGACGATTTCCGCGTACGGCACTTCGACGGCGCGACTGACCGCGTAGACGATCGGGATCGTCGCCTGTCCCCCGCAGGTGATCATGTTGACGTTGGGCGCGTCCAGGTGCTCGCGCAGGTTCGCCGGGGGGATCACCGCGGGGCCCACCGCGGCCGGTGTCAGGTCAATGGCCCGAATGCCCGCGGCCGCGTATTTCGGCGCCGCGTCCCGGTGCACGTAGGCGCTGGTCGCCTCGAACACCAGATCGGGTTTCTCCGGCTGGGCCAGCAGCCAGTCGACCCCTTCGTGGGTGGTCTCCAGACCCAGTTTGCGAGCCCGTGCCAGGCCCTCGCTTTCCGGGTCGATGCCCACCATCCAGCGCGGCTCCAGCCAGTCCGATCGGAGGAGTTTGTACAGCAGGTCGGTGCTGATGTTGCCCGACCCGACAATGGCCACACTCGCCTTGGACGGCATGATGCTCCTTTTATTTGGACTAATTCAAAACTAATCCGGCGCTATTCAAAGGACAACCGCACGGAACCCAGTCCCGTGAAGTCGGCGACGAATTCGTCTCCAGCGTGTGCATCTATCGCTCGCGTGCACGATCCGGGTAACACGATGTCACCTTTTTTCAGCCGCACCCCGAAGCTTTCCACCTTGCGCGCCAACCACGCGACGGCGGTGACCGGGTTACCCAGCACGGCGTCGCTGCGGCCCTCGGCGATCACCTCGCCGTTGCGGGTCAGCACCGCGTCGATCGCCTTGACATCGACGTCGCCCGGCGACACCCGGGCCTCGCCCAGCACGAAGCCCGCCGATGAGGCGTTGTCGGCGATGGTGTCGCACAACGCGATCTTCCAGTCGGTGATCCTGGTGTCGATCAGCTCGATCGAAGGCACCAGGGCTTCGGTGCCCGCCAGCACGTCCTGCTCGGTGCAACTTGCCCCGGGGAGGTCGGCGGACAGGATGAATCCCACCTCCACCTCCACCCGCGGGTACAGGTAGCGGCCGGCCTTGACCGGGGTGTCTTCGAACACCTGCATCTCGTCGAGCAGGTGGCCGTAATCCGGCTCGTCGACGCCCATCATCTGCTGCATCGCCAACGACGACAGGCCCACCTTGTGGCCCAGCACCCGGGCGCCTTCGGCCACCCGCTGGCGGATGTTGATCAGCTGAACTTCGTAGGCGTCGACGACGTCGATGTCCGGGTATCGGGCGGTCAGCGGAGCGATGGGCGCACGGCTGCGCTCGGCCTGTGCCAGGTCGGCGGCCAGCTCGTCGCGGATCGCAACACTGAGCATTTACCGAAGTCCCCTCGTTCTTGTGACCGGGCCGGTAGCGCCCAACCCGGGCAATTCTATAACGTGTTCTACATGACAGCGCAGGAGTACGACGTCGTCGTGGTGGGGAGCGGCGGAGCCGGCATGGTTGCTGCCCTTGCCGCCGCGCACCGCGGCCTTTCGACAGTAGTCATCGAGAAGGCCCCGCATTTTGGCGGCTCTACCGCGCGGTCCGGGGGCGGGGTCTGGATTCCGAACAACGAGGTGCTCAAGCGCGACGGCGTGCAAGACTCCCCGGAGGCCGCCCGCACCTACCTGCACGGCATCATCGGTGACATCGTGGAGCCGGAGCGCATCGACGCCTACCTCGAACGCGGCCCTGAGATGCTGTCCTTCGTGTTGAAGCACACCCCCTTGAAGATGTGCTGGGTGCCGCGCTACTCCGACTACTACCCCGAGGCGCCGGGGGGCCGCGCGGGCGGCCGGTCGATCGAGCCCAAGCCGTTCAACGCGCGCAAGCTCGGCGCCGACGAAGCCGGGCTCGAACCGGCCTACGGCAAGGTTCCGCTCAACGTGGTTGTGATGCAGCAGGATTACGTGCGCCTCAATCAGCTCAAGCGGCACCCGCGGGGCGTGGCGCGCAGCCTGAAGGTCGGCGCGCGCACGATGTGGGCCAAGGCGACGGGTAAGAACCTGGTCGGCATGGGACGCGCCCTGATCGGCCCGCTGCGGATCGGGTTGCAGCGCGCCGGCGTTCCGGTCGCGCTCAACACCGCGCTCACCGACCTCTACGTCGAGGACGGCGTGGTGCGCGGGGTTTACGTCAGCGACACCGGCGCGTCGGAATCGGTTGAGCCGCGCCTGATCCGGGCCCGTCGGGGCGTGATCCTCGCGTCCGGCGGGTTCGAGCACAACGAGCAGATGCGGGTGAAGTACCAGCGTGCGCCCATCACCACCGAGTGGACCGTCGGCGCCAAGGCCAACACCGGCGACGGGATTCTCGCCGGCGAAAAGCTCGGAGCCGCACTGGAGTTGATGGAGGACGCGTGGTGGGGCCCGACGGTGCCGCTGGTGGGCGCGCCGTGGTTCGCCCTGTCGGAGCGCAACTCGCCCGGCTCGATCATCGTCAACATGTCGGGCAAGCGGTTCATGAACGAGTCGATGCCCTACGTCGAGGCCTGCCACCACATGTACGGCGGCGAATTCGGTCAGGGCCCTGGGCCGGGCGAGAACATCCCGGCGTGGCTGGTGTTCGACCAGCAGTACCGCGACCGCTACATCTTCGCGGGATTGCAACCGGGACAACGCATTCCGCGCAAATGGCTGGATTCCGGCGTGATCGTGCAGGCCGACACCCTTTCGCAACTGGCCGAGACGGCCGGCCTGCCGGGCGATGAGTTGGTGGCCACCGTGCAGCGCTTCAACGGCTTCGCGCGCTCGGGCGTCGACGAGGACTACCGCCGCGGGGAAAGCGCCTACGACCGCTACTACGGCGACCCCACCAACAAGCCGAACCCCAACCTCGGCGAGATCAGCCACCCGCCCTACTACGCCGCCAAGATGGTGCCCGGCGACCTGGGCACCAAGGGCGGCATCCGCACCGACGTGCACGGCCGTGCGCTGCGCGACGACGGCAGCATCATCGAAGGCCTCTACGCCGCGGGCAATGTCAGCGCCCCGGTGATGGGCCACACTTACCCCGGCCCGGGCGGCACCATCGGGCCGGCGATGACCTTCGGTTATCTGGCGGCGCTGCACATCGCGGGGAGTAACTGAGATGCCGATCGATGTAGACGTCGCGCTGAGCGCCGAGCTGGACCCCATCGAATTCTCTTGGAGCAGCAGCGATATCCAGCTCTACCACCTGGGTTTGGGGGCTGGTTCCGATCCGATGGATCCCCGCGAGCTGCGCTATCTGGTGGACGACACCCCGCAGGTGCTGCCGACGTTCGGCAACGTCGCGGCCTCCTTTCACATGACCAAGCCACCGACGGTGCAGTTTCCCGGCATCGACATCGAGCTGAGCAGGGTGTTGCACGCCAGCGAACGGATCGAGGTGCCCGGCCCGCTGCCACCGTCGGGTTCCGCCAAGGCCGTCACCCGGTTCACCGACATCTGGGACAAGGGCAAGGCCGCCGTGATCTGGAGCGAGACAACAGCCAGCGCCCCGGACGGCACCGTGCTGTGGACCCAGCGGCGGTCGATCTTCGCCCGCGGCGAGGGCGGATTCGGCGGCGAGCGCGGACCCTCCTCGTCGGATGCGGCGCCGGACCGCGCGCCCGACCTCGAGGTCGACGTGCCGATCCTGCCGCAGCAGGCGCTGCTGTACCGGCTCTGCGGCGACCGCAACCCGCTGCACTCCGATCCCGAATTCGCCGCCGCCGCAGGCTTTCCCAGGCCCATCCTGCATGGCCTGTGCACCTACGGGATGACCTGTAAGGCCATCACCGACGCGCTGCTGGACGGCGACGCGGGGGCGGTCGCGGCCTACAGCGCGCGCTTCGCCGGCGTGGCGTATCCCGGCGAGACGCTCAAGGTCGGCATCTGGAAGGACAACGGCCGATTCCTGGCCAGCGTGGTCGCGCCCGCGCGCGAGAACGCCGTCGTGCTGTCCGGGGTTGAACTTCTCCCTGCGTAGCGACTTTGCTGCGGGCCGAGGACGGCTAAACTGCGGAATATGCTGGGCGCGCAGGTTGCGGGCAGGGACACCGACAGCTGCACCTCATGAGCCCTGACGGGCGGTCACCCGAACCGCATGTGACCGACGAACGCACCGCGCTGCGCAGTATCCCGATATTCGCTGAGATCGACGACGAACAGCTCGACCAACTTTCGCTCGCCGTCGATCGCCAACACATCCCCGCCAACGAGTGGCTCTTTCACATGGGAGAACCCTCCGACGCCGTCTATCTCATCGCCTCCGGGCGATTCGCGGCCGTCGGCCCCGATGGACAAGTGCTTCGCGAGATGGCGACCGGTGAGTCGATCGGAGAGCTGGGCGTGATCACCGGCGCCGTTCGCTCGGCCGGGATACGGGCCCTCCGGGACGGCGTGGTCTGGCGGATCGCCGCTGACACGTTCACCGAGGTGCTGGCAAAGGCTCCGCAGCTGCAATCGGCGATGTTCCGAGCGATGGCGGGCACGCTTCGCGAGTCCCGATCCGCCAACGTCTCTCGGGGTCTTCGGGTCGTCGGCGTGCTGTCGACCGGCGATGCGGTTGCGGCTCCGATCGTCGACGCCGTCGCGACCCGTCTGAACTCGTACGGCCGGACCGCGGTGGTCGCGCCCCCCGTCGACACGACGGCCGCCGCCGGGCACTACGGCGAGCTCGTCGAAGCGTTCAGCGAGACCCTCGACCGGGCCGAACGAAGCAACGACTGGGTCCTGGTGGTGGCCGATCGGGGCTCGGGCGACAGCTGGCGCCGATACGTTGTCGCGCAAAGCGACCGCCTCGTGGTCCTGGCGGATCGAGCCCGTCCGCCGGCAGCGCTCGATCCACCCGCCACCCAACGGCCCGTCCATTTGGTCACGTGCAACGTCGTACCGGATCCGAACTGGTTCGATCTGCTGCAGCCGGTCTCGCATCACGCCGCCGACGACGACGGCATGGGCGCCCTGGCCCGCAGAATCGCCGGCCGCTCTCTCGGCATGGTGCTGGGAGGTGGCGGCGCCCGGGGGCTCGCGCACTACGGCGTCTACGAAGAGCTCACCCGCGCGGGCATCGTCATCGACCGATTCGCCGGAACCAGTTCCGGTGCCCTCGCTGCCGCCACCTTCGCGCTCGGGTTGGACGCAAGGGATTGCACCGCCGCGGCACGCAAGTACGTGGCGGAGACCAGGCCTGTCAGCGACTACACGATCCCCGCGATCGCCCTCACGCGAGGTCGCCGTGTCGACCGGCTGATAGAAGGATTCTTCGGCAGCACCACCTTGATCGAGCATCTGCCAAAAGAGTTTTTCTCAGTCTCCACCGACATCATCACGGGCGATCAGGTCATCCATCGGCGGGGGCTGCTGTGGGTCGCGGTGCGCGCATCGATCTCGATCCCCGGTCTCCTGCCGCCGGTGCAGTATGGCGAGCGGCTGCTCGTCGACGGTGGACTGCTGAACATCCTCCCGGCCGACGTCATGTGCGCGGACCCGGATGGCGACGTCATCTGCGTCGATCTGCGCCGAACGTATGTGCCGTCGAAGGGATTCGGCCCGCTGCCGGCAAAACTGCAGCCCCCCGCGTTCATCCGGCGGCTCGTCACCGGCACGGAGGCGGCCCTACCACCGCTGCAGGAGACGTTGCTTCGCAGCGTGGAGCTTGCCGCGCCCAAGGGAAACCTGCGCGAGCTGCCCCGGGTTACGGCGATCATCGAGCCGGACGTCTCGGCGATCGGTCCCTTGGACTTCAAAAACATCGATGCCGCCCTGGAAGCCGGGCGGATCGCGGCCCGGGCGGTCCTCGAGGCGCAGCCGACGCTCGTTGGCTGACCAACTCTTCGCGTTCTCTGCAGCTTGTACTATTACCTCTGCAGCAAACAGCTTCGTGTGCAGCTAGGTCGTTAAGCGATGGGCTCCGATTGGTGGGACAAGCCGTTGGCCCATCTCGTCATGCACATGAACGGTGGCGAGAAGAGCGTACCGATCTTCGATCAGCTGTTCGTCGGCCGGCAGTGCACCGGGATCGACGAACACCGCCGACTGGTGATCCCCGATCCGAACATCTCGCGCAACCACCTCGAGATCCGTCTGGACGTCGCCACCGACCGGGCGTTCCTGATCGACGTCAGCACCAATGGGACGTTGCTCAACGGCATGCCGCTGGAGCGGGCCATGCAGGTCCCCCTCAAGCCCGACGATCAGATCGCCGTCGGCGACGCCGTGCTGATCTTCCGATCGGACCGGTTCAACGCCGCCGGGGTGACCAACACCAGCCCGACCCTGACCCGGATCGTCGAGGAGACCATGGTGATGGTGGTCGGGGACATCACCAACTACTCGACGATCTCCGAAGTCACCGACAACCGGGTGATCGCCCGGAGCCTGAACTATCTCTGGCACGAGCTCAACCTCGTGCTGCGCGCCCATCGCGGCACGCTCAACCATTACGCCGGCGACGCGCTGTACGCGGTGTGGGAACTGCGGACGATTCCGGCGGCCAACGAGCTCGCCATCGACTTCGCGCTCGCCGCCAACCGCAGGGTCGAGGAGCTCGGGCCCACGCTCCCGCTGCGCGCGCCGGACGGTTCGCCGATCCGCATGGGCTGGGGGGTGGTGCAGGGCCGGGCCGCGATCGCCGCGATGACGAGGACGGTCACGGCCGTGATCGGCGACGCGACGAACGTGGCGTTCCGGTTGGCCGGCATCGCCGGGCGGGCCGGGCACCCGGACGTGATGGTGAGCTCCGGCGTGCACGCTGCCGTCGAGGCGGGCTACGTCTGGGGCCAGGCCGAGCAGGTAGCGATCAAGGGCCGGCGTGGAGCGGAGACCGTCTTTCCGGTCCTGGCGCGGTCGTAGCTGCCTACCCCAGGATCAGTCCCGACGTCGGCACACCCGTGCCGGCCGTGACCAACACGTGCTCGACGTCGGGCACCGGGTTCACCGAGGTGCCGCGCAGCTGCCGCACGCCCTCGGCGATCCCGTTCATGCCGTGGATGTAAGCCTCCCCGAGCTGGCCGCCGTGCGTGTTGATCGGCAGCCTGCCGCCCACCTCGATCGCGCCGTCGGCGATGAAGTCCTTGGCCTCGCCGCGACCGCAGAACCCCAACTCCTCCAACTGAATCAGCGTGAACGGCGTGAAGTGGTCATACAGAATCGCGGTCTGAATGTCAGAAGGCTGCAAACCCGACTGCCCCCAGAGCTGCCGACCCACGACACCCATCTCGGGCAGGCCGAGCTCGGGCCGGTAGTAGCTGACCATCGAATACTGATCGGGGCTCGACCCCTGCGCGGCCGCGTCGATGACGGCGGGCCGATGCTTGAGATCCTTCGCGCGCTCCGCTGATGTAATGACAAGCGCGACACCGCCGTCCGTCTCCTGGCAGCAGTCCAGCAGCCTCAGCGGTTCGGCGATCCACCGCGAGTTCTGGTGGTCCTCGATCGTGATCGGCTTCTCGTAGAAGTACGCCTTCGGGTTTGTGGCGGCATGTTTGCGGTCGGCCACCGAGATGGCGCCGAAGTCTCTGCTCGTTGCTCCCGACAGGTGCATGTAGCGCTGGGCGATCATCGCCACCTGCGCGGCAGGCGTAGACAACCCATGCGGATACACGAAGGAGTTGTCGACACCGGTCGAGTCGGCGTTCTCCACCAACCGCATCTGCACCTGGCCGAACCGCTGACCCGAGCGCTCGTTGAAAGCACGGTATGCGACGACGCAATCAGCCACACCGGTTGCCACCGCGATGGCCGCCTGCTGGACGGTGGCGCACGCAGCGCCGCCGCCGTGGTGGATCTTGGAGAAGAACTTCAGCTCCCCGATGCCCGTCGCCCGCGCGATGGCCACCTCGGTGTTGGAGTCCATCGTGAACGTGACCATGCCGTCGACGTCGGCCGGACTCAGGCCCGCATCGTCCAACGCATCCAGGACGGCCTCGGCCGCCAACCGCAGCTCGCTTCGGCCGGAGTCCTTCGAGAAGTCGGTGGCCCCGATTCCGACGATCGCCGCTTTACCCGAGAGCATCAGGCGTCCCCCACCGTCAGCGTGGCCGTCGCGATGACATGATCGCCAAGGCTGTTGCTGCCCACCACCTTTACGGTGATCAGGCCATCCTCCACGGCGGTGACCTCACCGGAGAACGTCACCGTGTCGTACGCATACCACGGCACCCCCAGCCGCAGCCCGATCGACTTGATCAGCGCCGACGGCCCCGCCCAGTCGGTGACGTAGCGCTGCACCAGCCCGGTGTCGGTAAGGATGTTGACGAAGATGTCCTTCGACCCCTTGGCCTGCGCGAGGTCACGGTCGTGGTGCACGTCCTGGAAGTCCCGGGTGGCCAGCGCCGTCGAGATGATGAACGTGGGGTCGCCGTGCAGTTTCAGCTCGGGCAGCTGGGTGCCCACCTCGATCACCGGCGCGCTCATGCGTCAGGCTCCCAGGCGTAGAGGGTCCATTCCGGTCCGCTGTCGCCGGCCGGGAAGTCGATATACGTTGCGCGCACCGGCAATCCGATCTTCACCTCGGCGGGGTCGATCCCGCGCAGCTCGCCCAGCATGCGCACGCCCTCGTCGAGCTCGACCAAGGCGATGACGAAGGGCAGCGTGCGACCGGGCACCTTGGGAGCGTGGTGCACCACAAAGCTGAACACCGTGCCGCGACCGCTGGCCACCGCGTAATCGATCGGAGCGGCCTTGTCCTGCCACACCGCCGGCACCGGCGGGTGCTGCAGGCTGCCGTCGGGACGGCGTTGGATGCGCAGTTCGTGCGCCTTGACGCCCTCCCAGAAGAACGCGGTGTCCCGCGACGAGGAGGGACGCATCATGGCGTCAGCGTCCAGGTCGGCGGGCACCGGGGACGGTGCCGCTTCCCGGGGCTTGAACTTGAGGATGCGCCAGTTCATTTCGGCGACATCCTCGTCACCGACCCGCCAGATGATGTGCTGGTTGATGAAATAGCCCTCGCCCAGACCGGTCTGCTTGGGGCCGACCACGTCACCCATCTCGGAGGTGATGCTGACCTGCTCGCCGGGTTGGAGATAGCGGTGGTAGGTCTGCTCGCAGTTGGTGGCGACCACGCCGATGTAGCCGGCGTCGTCGAACAGCTTCATCATGGGGCCCATCGGGTCGTCCTTCGGGCGATCCCCGCCGAGTCCGAACATCGTCCACACCTGAATCATGGCCGGTGGCGCGACAATTCCGGGGTGACCGACCGCGCGGGCCGCGGCCTCGTCGACGTAGATCGGGTTGCGGTCGCCGATGGCCTCCACCCAGTTGTTGATCATCGGGCGATTCACCGGATCACGGCCGGCGCGCGGCTTCGGGTCGCCGGCCGCCTTGATCTCGGCGACGGCTTCGGCAATGTCCGTCATCTCGGCACCCTCGGCACTTTGAGGCCGGCGGCCGCGATCATTTCACGCATGACTTCGTTCACGCCTCCGCCGAAGGTGATGACCAGGTTCCGCTTGGTTTGCGAGTCAAGCCAGTCGAGCAGCTCCGCGGTATCCGCGTCGGCGGGGTTGCCGTACTTTCCGACGATCTCCTCGGCAAGCCGACCGATATATTGAATGCGCTCGGTGCCAAATACTTTCGTCGAGGCGGCGTCGGCCACGTTGATGTCCTCGCCCGCGGCGGCCACCTGCCAGTTCAGCAACTCGTTGATCCGCCACATCGCATGGATCTCACCAAGCGCGCGCTTGACGTCGTGGTGATCGATCGGCGTGACACCGTCACTGCCCGGCTTGCTCGCCCAGGCGTGCACCCGGTCGTAGATGCCGGCGACGCGGCCCGCCGGGCCGAGCATCACCCGCTCGTTGTTGAGCTGAGTGGTGATCAGTCGCCATCCGCCGTTCTCCTCGCCGACCAGCATGTCGACGGGCACCCGCACGTCGTTGTAGTAGGTGGCGTTCGTGTGGTGGGCGCCGTCGGACAGGATGATCGGCGTCCAGGAGTAGCCCGGATCCTTGGTGTCGACGATCAGGATCGAAATGCCCTTGTGCTTCATGGCTTCCGGGTCAGTGCGGCAGGCCAGCCAGATGTAGTCCGCGTCGTGCGCACCGGTGGTGAAGATCTTCTGCCCGTTGACGATGTACTCGTCGCCCTGGCGCACGGCGGTGGTCCGCAACGAAGCCAGGTCGGTACCGGCCTCGGGCTCGGTGTAGCCGATCGCGAAGTGGACCTCGCCGGCCAGGATCGCCGGTAGGAACTTCTTCTTCTGCGCCTCGCTGCCGAACTGCTGGAGGGTCGGGCCGACCGTCTGCAACGTCACCGCGGGCAGTGGCACGTCGGCACGATGCGCCTCGTTGACGAAGATCGATTGTTCGATGGGCCCGAAGCCCAAGCCGCCGAATTCTTTTGGCCACCCGACCCCAAGCTTGCGGTCCTGGCCCATCCGCCGGATCACCGCGCGGTAGGCCTCGTTGTGGCGGTCCTGCTCCATCGCCTTCATCTCGTCGGTCGAGATCAGATTCGAAAAGTATTCCCGTAGTTCGGCTTGCAGCTGACGCTGCTCCGGGGTCAGCTCTATGAACATTGCGCTCCCACCAGATCGAGGCGATGAGATGGCCCGCCCAGTATCCGGGACAGGTCCTTGATCGTGGAGTAGTACCGGTGCATGGGATAGGTGATGTCCATACCCATCCCGCCGTGCAGGTGGTGGCAGAGCTGCATCACCGGCGGTGCCTGCGAGGCAATCCAGTAGCCGAGGACGTCCACGTCGTCGTCGGCATCCCGTCCCTCCGACAGCCGCCAGACGACCGACTTGGCCGCCAGATCGATGGTGCGCGAGGCGATGTAAATCTCGGACAGCTGCGCCGCCACGGTCTGGAAGGTCGACAGCGGCTTACCGAACTGCTTGCGGTTGGCCACGTAGTCGGCGGTGAGGCGCAGCGCCCCGGCCACCAGCCCGTCGGCGTAGGCGCCCATCGCAGCCAGCGCCAGCTGGTTGACCCGGTGCGCCGAGGCACCCGCCAACACGTCCGAATCACCCACCGCCACACCGTCGAACGTGACCGTGTACTCGTCCGAGCCGTTGGACGCCGGGGTGCGCACCAGCCGCACACCGTCGGCCTTGGGCGACACCACCACAACGGCGCTGTCGGCGGTCACGATCATCAAATCGGCTTGCTCGGCATACCCGACGCCGAGTTTGGTGCCCGACAACCGGCCGTCGGCGAACGCGACCCCGGGCCGGTCGGGCAAGGCGGTACCCGGCTCGTTGAGCGCCGCGGTCAACACGCCGCCCTTGGCGACCCCGGCCAGGAAGCGGTCCTGTTGCTGCTCGGAGGCCAGGTCCAGCAGCGGTACCACGCCCAGCCCCAGCGTGGCCAGCGCGGGCGTGATCGCACCATGGCGGCCGGCTTCGGTCAGCACCGTGGCGACCTCGGGCAGGCCCACGCCGTCACCGCCGAGGCGTTCCGGCACCGGCAGCGCCGTCACGCCGCCGCTGACCAGCGCCTCCCACGAGAGATCCCGGTCCAGCACCGACGTCGCCACGTCGGCGACCGCCTGCTGCTCGGCGGTGAGGTCGAAGTCCATCAGTGGTTCACCGGGCACTTGCCGGTGTAGTCGACCTGCCAGTGCTTGATGCCGTTGAGCCAACCGGACCGCAGCCGCTCGGGCGCCGAGATCGGCTTCAGGTCGGGCATGTGATCGGCCACGGCGTTGAAGATCAGGCTGATCGTCATCTTGGCCAGGTTGGCGCCGATGCAGTAGTGCGCGCCGGTGCCGCCGAAACCGACGTGCGGGTTGGGGTCCCGGAGGATGTTGAAGGTGAACGGATCGTCGAAGACTTCCTCGTCGAAGTTCGCCGACCGGTAGAAGAGCACCACCCGCTGGCCCTTCTTGATCTGCACACCGGACAGTTCGTAGTCCTCGAGCGCGGTGCGCTGGAAGCAGGTCACGGGGGTGGCCCAGCGGACGATCTCGTCGGCCGCGGTCTCCGGGCGCTCCTTCTTGAAGAGCTCCCACTGGTCGGGGAAGTCGGCGAAGGCCATCATCCCCTGCGTGATGGAGTTTCGGGTGGTCTCGTTGCCGGCCACCGCGAGCATCATCACGAAGAAACCGAACTCGTCGTCGGAGAGCTTTTCACCGTCGATGTCGGCGTTGATCAGCGTGGTGACGATGTCCTCGCCGGGATTCTCGGCCTTCAGGGCAGCCATCTGCATGGCGTACGTGAGCACCTCCATCGACGACGCCTTGGCATCGATGTCGGCGTATTCGGGATCGTCGCTGCCGGTCATCTCATTGGACCAGCGGAAAAGCTTGTCGCGGTCGTCTTGCGGCACCCCGAGCAGATCAGCGATCGCCTGCAGTGGCAGCTCACAGGCCACCTGCTCGACGAAGTCGCCGGAGCCGGCGGCTGCCGCAACCTTGGCGATGTTCTGGGCGCGTTCGTTGAGGTCGTCGCGCAGGCGTCCGATGGCGCGCGGCGTGAAACCGCGGGAGATGATCTTGCGCAGCCGGGTGTGGTGCGGCGCGTCCATGTTCAGCATGACGTACCGCTGAAGGTCGATGTCCTCACGCGCGATGTCGTCGTTGAACCGCGGAATCACGCAGTTCTCGTAGCTGGAGAAGACGTCGCTGCGCCGCGAGATCTCCTTGACGTCGTCGAGCTTGGTGATCGCCCAGAAGCCGCCGTCGTGGAACCCGCCGCCCTTGCCCGGGGCCTGTTCGTTCCACCAGATCGGCGCGGTCGCGCGCACCTCGGCAAATTCTTCGACGGGGATCCGCTCGATGTAGATGTCGGGGTCGGTGAAATCGAACCCGGGCGGAAGGTTGGGGCTGGGCACGCTACTTCTCCTTTAACTGCTGGTCCCTATGCTGGTCCGGCGACTGGCCTCTGACTGGCGATCCCAGGACACTAGCTCTCCTAGTGGAGCTCTGTTGCCAGTAAAACATGCCTCCACCGCAGAAAAAAGGCGCTCGAGCATCGTCGCTTGTCATAGTAATGAAACGTGTTCTAGCCTGGCCCCATGGGTAACCCGGTAATCGTTGAAGCCACCCGCAGCCCGATCGGCAAACGCAATGGATGGCTGTCAGGACTACACGCCACCGAGCTGCTGGGCGCGGTGCAGAAGGCAGTGGTCGAGAAGGCCGGCATCGACGCGAACGACGTCGAGCAGGTCATCGGCGGCTGCGTGACCCAGTTCGGCGAACAGTCCAACAACATCACCAGGGTGAGCTGGCTCGTCGCCGGCCTGCCGGAGCACGTCGGAGCCGCCACCGTGGACTGCCAGTGCGGCAGCAGCCAGCAGGCCAACGGCCTGGTCGCCGGCCTGATTGCGGCGGGTGCCATCGACATCGGCATCGCGTGCGGTATCGAGGCCATGAGCCGCGTCGGGCTCGGCGCAAACGCCGGCCCCGACCGCAGCATCCTGCGGCCCGCGTCGTGGGACATCGATCTGCCCGACCAGTTCACCGCCGCCGAGCGCATCGCCAAGCGCCGCGGCATCACCCGCGAGGACATCGACGCGTGGGGTTTCCAGTCGCAGCTGCGCGCCAAGCGGGCCTGGGAGGAGGGGCGTTTCGACCGGGAAATCTCGCCGATCGAGGCGCCGGTGCTTGACGAGCAGAAGCAGCCCACCAGCGAGCGCCACATGGTGGGCCGCGACCAGGGCCTGCGTGACACCACGCTGGAGGGGCTGGGCCAGCTCAAGCCGGTGATCGAGGGCGGGATCCACACGGCGGGCACCTCGTCGCAGATCTCCGACGGCGCCGCGGCGGTGTTGTGGATGGACGAAGACAAGGCCAAGGCGCTCGGGCTGCGGCCGCGGGCCCGGATCGTCAGCCAGGCGCTCGTCGGCGCCGAGCCCTACTACCACCTCGACGGCCCGGTGCAGTCGACGGCGAAGGTGCTGGAGAAGGCCGGGATGAAGATGGGCGACATCGACATCACCGAGATCAACGAGGCCTTCGCGTCGGTGGTGTTGTCCTGGGCGCGGGTGCACGAACCCGACATGGCCAAGGTCAACGTCAACGGCGGCGCGATCGCGCTCGGACACCCGGTGGGCAGCACCGGCAGCCGGCTGATCACCACCGCGCTGCACGAGCTGGAGCGCACCGATCAGAGCACCGCGCTGATCACCATGTGCGCGGGCGGCGCCCTGTCCACCGGCACCATCATCGAGCGCATTTAGTGGGGGTCTCCGAGGCCGACCGCATCGCGGCGGCCCAGGCGTACATCGACGCGCTGGTCACCCACGACGCCGACGCTGTCCCGTTCGCGCCGCACTGCGTCCGCATCGAGGTGGGGCTCAAATCGGGGTTCTCCGGAAATCACCTGCGGCGCAGCCTCAATCGCGGGCCGCAATACCGCATCATCGCGGCCACCACCCCGCCGCAGTACACCGTGTCCGGCGACGAAGTGCGCGCGGTGTACGACGTGCTGACCAAGGTCGCGTTCGGCGGGCGGCGGGTCGCGTCCCGGGTCGACGAGGCCTTCGTGATACCGGAAGACGACGGGCTGATCCACCACATCAGGGCCAGGCTGCGTCCATTCATCCAGCGCTGAACCAGCCGTAGGATCACAGTCATGCCGAAATCACCCCCGCGGTTTCACGACTCGCCATACGCCGACTTCCTGATCAAGTGGATGTCGCGCCTCAACACGTTCATGTACCGCCGCAACGGCGGCGAGGGCCTCGGTGGCACGTTCCAGAAGATTCCCGTCGCGCTGCTGACCACCACCGGCCGCAAGACCGGCGAGCCCCGCGTCAGCCCGCTGTACTTCTTGCGCGACGGCGACCGGGTGATCGTCGCGGCCTCCAAGGGCGGCGCCTCGAAGAACCCGATGTGGTACCTGAACCTGAAGGCCGACCCCAAGGTGCGGGTGCAGATCAAAAAAGAGGTGCTCGACCTGACCGCGCGCGACGCGACCGACGAGGAGCGGGCCCGGTACTGGCCGCAACTGGTGGACATGTACCCGTCCTACGACGACTACCAGTCCTGGACCGACCGGACCATCCCGATCGTCATCTGCGACCCCTGACGGTGTCGAGCCGACACCGTATCCGCAATTCCCGGTCAATAGCGCTGCTGCTCAAATGGTTTGCGCGCGCCCATATTTGGGTGTATCTCCGGACCGGCGGCAGGATCGGCGCGAAACTGCTGCGGTACCCGGCGGCGCTGCTGACTACGACGGGACGCAAGACGGACGAGCCGCGAACCACCGCCACCCTGTACCTGCGCGACGGTGACCGGGTGATCCTGCCGGCGTCCTTCGGGGGGCGCGACGAAAACCCGCTGTGGTACCGCAATCTCAAGGAGAACCCCGAGGTGCAGGTGCAGATTCGCGCGCAGCGCCTGTCGCTCGTCGCCCGGGACGCCACCGACGCCGAACGCGACCGGTACTGGCCGCCGCTGACGCGGATCTACCCGCGCTACCGGAAGTACCGCGAGGCCGCGGATCGGGTGATCCCCTTGGTGGTGTGCGAACCGCTACGCCGAACGTGCACTGGTGGCGAAGAATCGCCGAAAACATCGCCCTGAGTGCACGTTCGGCGCGAGCCGCGTTAGGCCCCGTAGACCGGAACCGGCGGCCGCGCCTTGGCCAGCAGGTCGGCGACGACGGGCCCCAGCTCGGCGGGATCCCACCGGGCGCCCTTGTCGATCTGCGGGCCGTGCGCCCAGCCCTCGGCGACGCGGATCTTGCCGCCCTCGACCTCGAACACCTTGCCGGTGACGTCGCGGGACTCGGCGCTGCCGAGCCAGACAACCAGCGGCGAGACGTTCTCCGGCGCCATGGCGTCGAAATCCTGGCCCTGCGTTGCCATCATCTCGGCGAACACGGTCTCGGTCATGCGGGTGCGGGCCGACGGCGCGATGGCGTTGACGGTCACGCCGTACCGCCCCATTTCGGCCGCGCCCACGAGCGTCATCGCCGCGATGCCCGCCTTGGCGGCGCTGTAATTGCCCTGCCCGACGCTGCCCTGCAGGCCCGCCCCGGAACTGGTGTTGATGATCCGCGCGTCAATGTCTTTCGGTGCTTTGCCTCTTTTGGCCAGCCCCCGCCAATACGACGCGGCGTGGCGCATCGTGGCGAAGTGGCCCTTGAGGTGCACGGCGATGACGGCGTCGAATTCTTCCTCGCTGGTGTTGGCCATCATCCGGTCGCGGACGATGCCGGCGTTGTTGACCACAACGTCGAGGCCGCCGAACGTGTCGACGGCGGTCTGGATCAGGCCGGCCACTTGGTCCCAGTCGGCGATGTTGGATCCGTTGGCGACGGCTTCTCCACCGGCAGCGGTGATTTCGTCGACCACGCCCTGCGCGGCGCTGCCGCCGCCCGCCGGCGAACCGTCCAGGCCCACCCCGATGTCGTTGACCACCACGCGCGCTCCTTCGGCCGCGAAGGCCAGCGCGTGCGCGCGGCCGATACCGCCGCCCGCCCCGGTGACGATGACGACACGGCCGTCAACCAAACCCATAGCTCCTGACTCCTCTACTTGATCGCGCTCGCGTTCGTTGCTGCCAGATAGTGCGGCGGCTCGCCGCCGCCGTGCACCTCGAGCGCGGCACCGCTGATGTAGGACGCCGCACCCGAAGCCAAAAACGCTGTGGCCCAACCGACGTCCTCCGGCTTGGCCAGCCGCCCCAGCGGCACGTTCTTCGAGATCGCGGCGATCGAGTCGGCGTCACCATAAAACAGTTCCGACTGTTCGGTCTCCACCATCCCGACCACGCAGGCGTTCACCCGGACCTTCGGCCCCCATTCGACCGCCAACGTCTGGGTGAGGCTTTCCAGGCCGGCCTTGGCCGCCCCGTACGCCCCGGTACCCGGGGACGGCCGCCGGCCGCTGAGGCTGCAGATGTTGATGATCGACCCGCCGCGCGGTTGGTTCTGCATCTTCTCGTTCGCGTGCTGCGAAACCCACAGCGCCCCAATGAGGTTGAGCTCGATGATCTTGCGGTTGAACTTCGCGCTGGACTCCGCGGTCAGCATGTACGGCGAACCGCCGGCATTGTTGACGACGACGTCGAGCCGGCCATGCCGGTCGACGATCGCGTCGACCATTGCCTTGACGGCGTCCTCGTCGCGCACGTCGCACGAGTGGAACTCATGGGCAAAGCCCTCGACGGGCCGGCGCGCGCAGGCGATCACGGTCGCGCCCTGCTGGGCGAAAATCGAGCTGATGCCGGCACCTACGCCGCGTACACCGCCGGTAACAAGGACCACCCGCCCGTCCAGCCCCAGGTTAATACCGTCGGCTGCTTCGGCGGGAGTCACTGTGCTAGCGTACCAAGCAAGTGCTTGCTTAGGTAGTCAGCCCACCCAGGAAGTGCAATGACGATCAATTCCACCACCATCGAACCGGGCATCGTCGCGGTCACCGTCGACTACCCGCCCGTCAACGCCATCCCGTCGCGCGGCTGGTTCGAACTGGCCGACGCGATCACGGCGGCCGGCGCCAATCCCGATACCCACGCGGTGATCCTGCGGGCCGAGGGCCGCGGCTTCAACGCGGGCGTGGACATCAAGGAGATGCAGCGCACCGAGGGGTTCAGCGCCCTGATCGACGCCAACCGCGGGTGTTTCGCCGCGTTCCGCGCGGTCTACGAATGCGCCGTGCCGGTGATTGCGGCGGTGAACGGGTTCTGCGTCGGCGGCGGCATCGGCGTGGTGGGCAACTCCGATGTCATCGTGGCCTCCGACGACGCCACCTTCGGCCTGCCCGAGGTCGAACGCGGCGCGCTCGGCGCCGCGACCCACCTGTCGCGGTTGGTGCCGCAGCACATGATGCGGCGGCTGTTCTTCACCGCCGCCACCGTGGATGCCGCCACCCTGCACCACTTCGGCTCGGTGCACGAGGTGGTGCCGCGGGAGCAGTTGGACGAGGCCGCGTTGCGGGTGGCCCGCGACATCGCCGCCAAGGACACGCGCGTCATCCGCGCCGCCAAGGAGGCGCTCAATCTCATCGACGTGCAACGGGTCAACTCGAGTTACCGCATGGAACAAGGCTTTACGTTTGAGCTCAACCTCGCCGGCGTCTCCGACGAGCACCGCGATGCGTTTGCCGGCACCAAGAAGGGCAAGGACGCGTGAGCGACAAGAGAACCACCCTGGACGAGGCCGTCTCGGAACTGCGCAGCGGCATGACGATCGGCATCGGTGGCTGGGGATCGCGGCGCAAGCCCATGGCGTTCGTGCGCGCCATGCTGCGCACCGACGTCAAGGACTTGACCGTGGTCACCTACGGCGGACCCGACCTGGGATTGCTCTGCTCGGCGGGCAAGGTCAAGCGGGTCTACTACGGATTTGTGTCGCTGGACTCCGCCCCGTTCTACGACCCGTGGTTCGCGAAGGCGCGCACCGACGGAGCCATCGAGGCCCGGGAGATGGACGAGGGCATGCTGCGCTGCGGATTGCAGGCGGCGGCGCAGCGGCTGCCGTTCCTGCCGATCCGTGCCGGGCTGGGCAGTTCGGTCCCGGACTTCTGGGAGGGCGAGCTGCGGACGGTGACCAGCCCCTACCCGGCGCCCGGCGGCGGGCACGAGACGCTGCTCGCCATGCCGGCCCTGCGCCTGGACGCTGCCTTTGTGCACCTCAATCTCGGTGACAGCCAGGGCAATGCCGCCTACACCGGCATCGACCCCTATTTCGACGATCTCTTCTTGATGGCCGCCGAGCGGCGCTACCTGTCGGCGGAGCGCGTCGTCTCCACCGAGGAGCTCGTCAAGGCGGTGCCCCCGCAGGCGCTGCTGGTGAATCGGATGATGGTCGACGCGGTGGTGGAGGCTCCAGGTGGTGCCCACTTCACCACCGCCGCACCGGATTACGGCCGCGACGAGAAGTTCCAGCGGCACTACGCCCAGGCCGCCTCCACGGAGGAGGGCTGGCAGCAGTTCGTCCAGACCTATCTGTCCGGCGGCGAGGACGACTACCAGGCGGCGGTTCGCGCATTCGCAGAGGAGGCGTCCAAGTGAGCAGCACCCGAGCCGAGGTCTGCGCGGTGGCTTGCGCCGAGTTATTCAGGGACGCCGGCGAAATCATGATCAGCCCGATGACCAACATGGCCGCCGTCGGCGCCCGGCTGGCGCGCTTGACCTTCTCGCCGGACATCCTGCTGACCGACGGCGAGGCGCAGCTGCTGGCGGACACGCCGGCGCTGGGCAAGACCGGGCCGGTCGAAGGCTGGATGCCGTTTGGCCGGGTGTTCGAGACGCTGGCCTGGGGGCGCCGCCACGTGGTGATGGGCGCCAATCAGGTTGACCGCTTTGGCAATCAGAACATCTCGGCGTTCGGCCCGCTGCAGCACCCGACCCGGCAGATGTTCGGCCTGCGCGGCGCGCCCGGCAACGCGATCAACCACTCGACCAGTTACTGGGTCGGCAACCACTCCAAGCGGGTGTTCTGCGAGACCGTCGACGTGGTGTGCGGCATCGGCTGGGACAAGATCGACGCCGACAACCCGGCGTTCCGATTCGCCCACCCGTATCGGGTGGTGTCCAACCTGGGGGTGTTCGACTTCGACGGCCCCGACCACACCATGCGGGCGGTGTCCCTGCATCCCGGCGTGAGCCCCGACGAGGTCCGCGAGAACACGTCGTTCGGGGTGGACGGGCTCGACGAGGCCGAGGAGACCCGGCTGCCGACCGACGACGAGCTGCGCCTGATCCGCGAGGTGATCGACCCGAAGGCATTGCGCGACCGCGAGATACGTTCATGAGATTGCGCACGCCGCTGACCGAGCTGGTCGGTGTCGAACACCCGGTGGTGCAAACCGGGATGGGCTGGGTGGCCGGCGCGCGGCTGGTGTCGGCCACGGCGAATGCGGGCGGGCTGGGGATCCTGGCCTCGGCGACGATGACGCTGGGCGAGTTGGCGACGGCCATCGGCAAGGTCAAGGCCGCGACCGACAAGCCGTTCGGGGTGAACATCCGCGCCGACGCCGCCGACGCCGGCGATCGCGTCGAGCTGATGATCCGCGAGGGCGTGAAGGTGGCGTCCTTCGCCCTGGCGCCCAAGCAGGAGCTAATCGCCCGGCTGAAAGAGGCTGGGGCGGTGGTTATCCCGTCGATCGGGGCAGCCAAACACGCGCGCAAGGTCGCGGGCTGGGGCGCCGACGCGATGATCGTCCAGGGCGGCGAGGGCGGCGGGCACACCGGGCCCGTCGCGACCACGCTGCTGCTACCGTCCGTGCTCGACGCCGTGCAGGGCACCGGGATCCCGGTGATCGCGGCGGGCGGATTCTTCGACGGCCGCGGACTCGCCGCCGCGTTGTCCTACGGCGCCGCCGGCGTCGCGATGGGCACCCGCTTCCTGCTCACCTCGGATTCCACCGTGCCCGATGCGGTCAAGCGGCGCTACCTCGAGGCGGCGCTGGACGGCACCGTGGTCACCACGCGCGTCGACGGCATGCCGCACCGGGTGTTGCGCACCGGCCTGGTAGAGAGGCTGGAAAGCGGTTCTCCGGTAAGGGGTTTCGCGGCGGCGGTGGGTAACGCGGCGAAGTTCAAGAAAATGTCCCAGATGACCTGGGCGTCGATGATCCGCGACGGCCTGGCGATGCGCCACGGCAAGGAACTGACCTGGTCGCAGGTGGTGATGGCGGCCAACACGCCGATGCTGCTCAAAGCCGGGCTGGTCGAGGGCAACACCGAGGCCGGGGTGCTGGCCTCCGGGCAGGTGGCCGGCATCCTCGACGACTTGCCGTCGTGCGCCGAGCTGATCGAGTCGATCGTGCACGACGCGATCGAACACCTGCGGGCGGCGTCCGCGCTGGTGGAGAACTAGCGCCGCACGCCGAGTGTGAACCGGACGACGCGACGCGCCGCTGAGGCGTCGCGTGTTTCACACTCGGCGTTGGCGGGCGACGCACTCAGCTAAATTAAGCGTATAGCTGAATCCTAGAGCAATTAAGCTATACTCTTTATATGGTGAAGATGAAGATAGGCTCTTCACTCCGTGCGACCGTGATCGGCGATGTCGTCGGGTCCCGGCGCGCCCGCGACCGGCCCGGCCTGCATCGACGCGTCGCCACGGCGCTGGGCCAAGTCGCCGCCGGTGCCGTCGGCCCGCCCGCCTTCACGGTCGGCGACGAGTTCCAGGGCAGCTACCCCACCCTCGGTGCCGCCATCGACGCGGCATTGACCATCCGCCTCCTGCTTGCCCCGGAGATCGACGTCCGTTTCGGCATCGGCTGGGGCACGGTCACCGTCCTCGACGCCGATGCCGGAATCCAGGACGGGCCGGGCTGGTGGAGCGCGCGCGAGGCGATCCAGCGGACGGCGGACACTCAGCGACAGCCCGGCTTCACGCTGGTGCGCACGACATTCCGGGCGGCCGACGACACGCGCACCGACGTCGCCGCCGTCAACGCGGCCCTGATTTGTCGGGACCATCTGCTTGGATCGCTCGATGAAAGATCGTTGCGAATTGTGAGGGGCTTGATGACCGGCCGAACCAAAAAGGAACTCGCCGCTGCCGAGGGCATCAGCGCGTCCGCGGTGTCCCAACGGGCGGCCCGTGACGGTTTGGACCTGATTGTCGTTGCCTCTCAGTATCTTCGGGGCCTGCCGTGAGCGGCGTGGCGGTCCTGCTGCTCGCGGTCGGAATCGCCGACCTGTGCCGGCGCGCGGTCCGCGCGGCGTGGGCCCCGCTCGCGGCGGGACCGGCCGTGGTGGTGGCGTGCGTGGCGCTGGGTGCGCTGTGGCATCGCGGCGACATCCTGTTGCTTGTGGTGGCGGCCGCCGCGTCAGTCGTCTGGGAGTGGCTCTGCCTGCGCAGTGAGCGCAGCGGCCGGCAGCAGGCGGCCCCGTTGGCCGTGTTCGCTGCGGCGCTGGTGCTGCTGATCGTCTTGTCCGGATGGTCCTCGGCGGTCGGCGGCGTCGTCGGGCGGTGGTCGGGGTGGGTGCAGCTGCCGCTGAGCCACGTGACGCCCACCCGACTGCTGATGATCCTCGGAGTGGTGCTGGTGCAGTTCGCGACCGGAAATCAGTTGGTGCGCCTCGTGCTCGGGTCGGTGGGGGCGGTGCGCCCGGCCGGCGAGCCGCAGCCGTCGGACCGGCTCAAGGGCGGCCGGCTGCTGGGCCCGATGGAACGACTGCTGATCCTGAGCCTCGGCGTCGGCGGTCAGGTGGCCGCGGCCAGCGCCGTCGTCGCCGCCAAAGGCATCATCCGCTTCCCCGAATTGAGCGCGCAGAAAAACCGCAACGGTGACGTCGGCATCGACGAGGTGACCGAGTACTTTCTGGTGGGCAGCTTCACGAGTTGGCTGCTGGCGCTCGCCGGGATCGCGCTGGTGCTGGCCGCCCGGTGATCGCAACGCCCAGCGTGCAATTCACGACGCGACACGCCGTTGAAGCGGCGCAGATTGCACGCGCGGAGGCGAGGGGCGCCAGCCCGCGGCGCGCATCGCGGCGACCACTCGGACGACGAGCGTCCCTTGCCGATAGCGGAGCAGGTCGCTGCTTACCCGGATGATCGACCAGCCCAAGTCGAGCAGCGCGGCGTGCCGGTCGATGTCACGTTGGCGCTGCGCCGGGTCCGTCCAGTGTTGGGGTCCGTCGTACTCGATGCCGACATGCAGCTCGCGATAACCCATGTCGATGCGCGCAACGAAGCCGCCGTACTCGTCGAAGACTCGGATCTGCGTTTCTGGCGCAGGCAGCCCTGCGCCGATCAACACCAAACGGGTTCGCGTTTCCTGGGGAGATTCGCAGCCACCGTCCATGAGCGGCAACACCGCTCGAAGGCGGACCAGACCGCGCGCGCCACGATGTGCGGCGATTACGGCCTCGACGTCATTGATCTTGACATTGGTCGCGTTCGCCAGCGCATCGAGTCGCTGGACTGCATGCAGCCGCGAGGATGTCCAACGCCCAACGTCGAAAGCCGTACGTGCCGGGCTGGTTACGGGCATGCCGTCGACTTCGACCACGTCTCCAGGGAGCAAGGCTTCGGAGTGCGCCGCGATGCCGGCAGGCGGGTGGCGATTGTCGTGGATCAGGTCGGCATCGAGCGCCGGGCTTACCCACTTGGCCCCGAGAACCGCCGCCGCGGAGTTGCCGGCGACGACCGCCTTGCGTCGCGACCACAGCCACGCCGCCCGCGCGCGTTCGCGCGCCGTCAGCTCGATGTCGCCGGGGCCGTAAACGCCCGGGTAGACCGCCACGTAGAGCGATCGCATGGCCCGCTCCGGCATGAGGTTGGCGGCCAAGGCCTCACTGCCGAGGAATAGCTCCGTCATGACGGCAATGGTGCCAACGCAGACCGACAACGTGCCGAGTGTGAAACGCACGACGCAACACGCCGCTCTGGCGTCGTGGATTTCACACTGGGCGCCGCAGCGGGGCGGGCCTCGCCCGCTAGAGGCGCTCGATGATCGTGACGTTGGCGGTGCCGCCGCCCTCGCACATCGTCTGCAGGCCGTAGCGACCGCCGATGCGTTCCAGCTCATTGAGCATGGTGGTAAACAGCTTGGCCCCGGTGGCGCCCAGCGGATGTCCTAGCGCGATCGCGCCGCCGTTGGGGTTGACCTTCTCGGGATCGGCCTTGATCTCCTTGAGCCAGGCCATCACAACGGGCGCGAAGGCCTCGTTGATCTCCACGGTGTCGATGTCGTCGATGGACAACCCCGTCTTTTCCAGGGCGTAGCGGGTGGCCGGGATGGGGCCGGTGAGCATGAAGACCGGGTCGGCGGCGCGCGCACTGATGTGGTGGATGCGGGCGCGCGGGGTCAGCTTGTGGTCCTTCACGGCCTGCTCGGACGCCAGCAGCACGGCGCTGGCGGCGTCGGAGATTTGACTGGCCATCGCCGCCGTGAGCTTGCCGCCCTCTACCAGTGTCTTGAGGCCGGCCATCTTCTCGAGGGACGACTCGCGGGGACCCTCGTCGAGCCGGAACGGACCGGATTCGGTTTCCACAGCGATGATTTCGTTGTCGAAGTGCCCGCCGCGGATGGCCGCGAACGCGCGCTCGTGACTGGTGAGCGCGTACTGCTCCATCTCTTCGCGCGACAGGTTCCACTTTTCGGCGATCATCTCCGAGCCGCGGAATTGCGAGATCTCCTGGTCGCCGTACCGGTGCAGCCACTGCTTGGATTCGTTGGTCGGTGAGGTGAACCCGAACTGCTCGCCGACGGTCATCGCCGACGAGATCGGGATCTGGCTCATGTTCTGCATGCCGCCGGCCACGATCAGGTCGGCCGTTCCGGACATGATCGCCTGCGCGCCAAAGGAAATGGCCTGCTGGCTGGACCCGCACTGCCGGTCCACGGTGACACCGGGAACCTCTTCGGGGTAACCGGCGGCCAGCCAGGAGAGCCGGGCGATGTTGCCCGCCTGCCCCCCGATGGCGTCGACGCAACCGGCGATCACGTCGTCCACGGCGGCGGGGTCGACGTCGACGCGATCGAGCAACCCGCGCCACCCATAAGCACCGAGGTCGACCGGGTGTACCCCGGCCAGGGCGCCGTTGCGCTTGCCAACCGCGGTACGTACAGCGTCAATGACGTACGCCTCTGCCATCTTTCAGACTCCTTCTTTGGTAATCCCGCCAAGCACGATGGCGAGATATTGCCGCCCCACCTGTTGTGCGGTGAGCGGCCCGCCGGGCTGATACCAGCGCACCGACACCCAGGTGGTGTCGCGGATGAATCGGTAGACAAGGTCGACGTCGAGGTCGGGCCGGAAGTAACCCTCGTCGACGCCCTGATGGAGCACCTCGACCCACATCTTTCGCTGCTGCCGGTTCATGTCCTCGATGTAGGAGAACCGGGGCTGTGACCGCAGATGCTTGGCCTCGTCCTGGTAGATGACGACCTGCGCGTGCCGATCCTCGATCGCCTCAAACGACGCCATGAACAGCCCCTTGAGCCGCTCCAGCGGATTGGGCTCGCTGTCCACGATTTCCCGATAGCGGGTGAACAACCAGTCCAGGAAGCCGCGCAGCAACTCGTCGACCATCTCCTCCTTGGACGAGAAATGGTGATACAGGCTGCCGGAGAGGATGCCGGCACCGTCGGCGATGTCGCGTACCGTGGTGGCGCGCAATCCGCGCTCGGCGAACATCGTCGCGGCGAGCTCTAACAACTCGTCCCGGCGGCTGTTCGCCTGACCGGCCACTCGGTCCATCCGATCAGGGTATCAACCAAGCGCTTGCTCGGCTAGCGAGGCCGCTGGGATACGGCCCCGAAGACATTTCCGCGAAAACGTCCGCTTTCGGCCGAATCGACGTACCCTACCAACCGTGGCGATTTGCTGTGACGCGAGCGGCGCAGTGGCGGGCCAGCAGAGCGCAGTGGCGTTCGTCGGCGCCCGGCCGGGGCACGCCCGACGGCACGGATCGCCAAAGGAGCAGTCCCCCATCTATTAAGGCTGGCCGCGGCGGCGGCAGGCTGAACGGCTAGGAGGCTACGGTCATGAGCTTTTTGGTGTTGCCCCCGGAGTTGAATTCGGCACTGATATTTGCTGGCGCGGGCTCGGCGCCCCTGCTCGACGCGGCAGCCGCCTGGGACGGGTTGGCCTCGGAACTGGGTTCGGCGGCGTCGTCGTTCTCATCGGTGACGTCCGGCTTGGCGGGTCAGGCCTGGCAGGGCCCGGCGGCCCAGGCGATGACGGCGGCGGCGGCGCCCTACAGCGGGTGGTTGGGCGCGGCGGCCTCCCACGCGGCTACGGCCGCCGGGCAGGCCCGCGCGGTGATCAGCGCTTTCGAGGCCGCGCAGGCGGCGACGGTGCATCCGATCATGGTGGAGTTGAACCGCAATTCGCTGGTGCAGATGGTGGTGTCGAACTGGTTCGGCCTCAACGCGCCGGCGATCGCCCAACTCGAGGGCGACTACGAGGCGATGTGGGCCCAGGACGTGGCGGCCATGGTGGGCTACCACGGCGGGGCATCGGCGGCGGCCGCGCAGTTGGTGCCCGCGCAGACCCTCCAGGACCTGCTGGCGGGCCTGCCCAACCTCGGCGTCGGCAACCTCGGCAGCGCCAACCTGGGCGGGGGCAACACCGGCAGCGGCAACGCGGGCAACGGCAACACCGGTAGCTCCAACCTGGGCGGCGGAAACATCGGCAACCACAACGTCGGAGACGGAAACACCGGCAACCGTAACTTCGGCTCCGGAAACGCCGGTTTCGGAAACATCGGCTTCGGCAACACCGGAAAGACGCCCACTACGGGAGGCAACGTGGGCATGGGCAATAACGGCAACAACAACATCGGCTTCGGCAACAGCGGCGACGGTAACCGCGGGGGCGGGAACTTCGGCACCAACAACATCGGCGGTGGGAACGCCGGCAGCAACAACATCGGCTTCGGGCTGACCGGTAACAACGAGATCGGTATCGGCAACACCTATTTCAACACCGCGACCAACCAGTTCCACTTCGGCGGACTGAACTCGGGCGCCGGCAACATCGGCATCGGGAACTCGGGCACCGGCAACATCGGCTTCTTCAACTCCGGCAGCGGCAACGTCGGCATCTTCAACACCGGGGCCAACACCCTCAACCTCGGCAACATCAACGACATCGGCTTCGGGAACTCCGGCAGCAACAACATCGGCTTCGGAAACTCTGGCCTGGGAAACAACGGTTTCGGCAACTCGTGGGAGTTCAACACCGGTTTCGGGAACTCCGGCGCCCAGAACACCGGCATGGGTAATGCGGGCGTCGACAACACGGGGAACTGGAATTCGGGCGGCATCAACACCGGCGACGGGAATTCGGGCTTCGCCAACACCGGGATGTGGAATTCCGGCAGCGCAAACACGGGCGTCGGCTTCATCACCGACTCGGGCCTTCCCAACTCCGGCTTCGGCAATGTCGGTGACGACGTGTCGGGCTTCTACAACACGGCCAGCGGCGGCGCCAACTTCAACGGTTTTGTCTCGGGCTTCTTCAACTCGGTCACCGGCGGATCGGTTTTCGACTACCAGGTCTCGGGCATTGGAAACCACATCGTCCCGGACCCGAACAACGTCTTCTTGGGGACCGCCGTTGCGGGCTACGCCTCGGGCATGTTCAATGCGATCACCGGCTCGTCTGGCCTGTTCGGTCTCAGCCGGATGTTGCCCTAACTGCTCACGGATGCCGGCGGAATACCGAGATCTCGCCCCCGGCGAGCGTGGGTTTGCCACATTTTGCCAAAGCCGGATATTCGCCCCGGCATCGTCGTAGCGTCTCTGCTGTTGTTGATTGCTCGATTACGAACGACCCGATGTCGCTGGCGTGGGCGTAGCCGCCGTTCTTAACCGCACAGTCGGATACCGGTCGCCGCGGTGGCGGCCGTCGGATCGGGTGGGAGGTCGACAGTGGTCAATTTCGCGGTGTTAGCGCCGGAAATCAACTCTTTGCTGATGTACACCGGCGCCGGTTCGGCGCCGATGCTGGACGCGGCGGTGGCCTGGGACGGGTTGGCGGCGGAGTTGGGGTCCGCGGCGTCGTCGTTTTCCTCCGTCACCTCGGGGTTGGCGGGACAGTCGTGGCAGGGCGCGGCATCGGCGGCGATGACCGCTGCGGCGGCCCCATATGCGGGGTTCTTGAACGCGGCGTCAGCGCAGGCATTCGGCACGGCCGGCCAAGCCCGGGCGGTGGCCAGCGTGTTCGAGGCGGCCCGGGCTGCGACGGTGCATCCGTTGGCGGTGGCGGCCAACCGCACTGCGTTTGTGCAGTTGGTTCGGTCGAATTTCTTCGGGTTCAACGCACCGGCCATCATGGCCGCTGAGGGCCAGTATGAGGAGATGTGGGCTGCGGATGTGGCGGCGATGACGGGATATCACGCCGGGGCGTCCACGGCGGCGGCGTCGCTGATTCCGATCCCGGCCAGTCTGCAGCAGTTCCTGCAGACCCTGCCCAACCTGGGCATCGGCAACCTCGGCAACGCCAACCTGGGCAACGGCAACATCGGCAGCGGCAACGTCGGTAGCGGCAACAAGGGCAGCTCCAACCTGGGCGGCGGAAACGCGGGCAACAACAACACCGGCAGCGGAAACACGGGCAACAACAACTTCGGCTCCGGAAACCGCGGCGCGGGAAACATCGGCATGGGAAACCGTTCCACCAGCCTGACCACCGGCCTCAATGTCGGCCTGGGCAACTTGGGGACCAACAATTTCGGCGTGGGTAACACCGGCATCGGGAACCAGGGTGGCGGCAACACCGGGAACAACAACCTCGGCTTCGGCCTCACCGGCAACAATTTGGTCGGTATCGGCAACGCCTATGTCGACCGCACGACTGGGCAGTTCGTGTTCAACGGTCTGAACTCCGGCAGCGGCAACATCGGCTTCGGCAACTCGGGCACCGGCAACATCGGCTTCTTCAACTCCGGGGACGGCAACGTCGGCCTCTTCAGCTCGGGCGCCAATACCGTCCCTGCTGATCTGGGCAAACTCCAAAGCATCGGCGTTGGGAACTCCGGCTTCGGCAACCTCGGCTTCGGGAACGCGGGCCAAGGGAACTTCGGCTTCGGGAACGCGGGGAACCTGAACACCGGTTTCGGGAACTCGGGCGGCGAGAACACCGGCTTCGGGAATGCGGGCAACTTGAACACGGGCTTCGATAACGGGGACTCCGAGAACACCGGCTTTGGCAATTCGGGAGGCACGAACACGGGCTTCTGGAATTCGGGCAACGTGAACACGGCCGTCGGGGCCACCACCGACAGCGGCGCCACTAACTCGGGCTATGGAAACACCGGTGCCAACATCTCTGGCTTCTTCAACACGGCCACCGGCAACGGGCCCATCAGCATGTCGGGCATTGGAAACACGGCCAGCGGCGGTTCCGCTATTAACGGTGACATCTCGGGCTTCTTCAACACCGGCGTCACAGGTCCCGTCCCGCCTTTCCCGAGTGGCGTCTTTAGCGGCTTGGACTCGGGCCTGTTCAACTCGGGCACCGGCGTGGCCGGCTTGTTCAGCCTCACTCAGCTGTTGAAGAGCCTGTAGCCGTCAGTCGGCTTTTCGCGGGTTAGGCCGGCTGCGCGCCGCTCAGCCCTCACGGATGCTGGCTGGATATCGAAATCACCTCTCCGGTCAGGTAACTCGAGTAGTCGCTGGCCAGAAACGCGATGGTGGAGGCGATTTCCCACGGCTCGGCGGCCCGCCCGAACGCCTCGCCGGCGGAGAGCCGGTCGAGCAGGTCGGCCGAGGTCGTCTTGTCCAGAAACTTGTGCCGGGCGATGCTGGGCGAGACGGCGTTGATGCGGACCCCGTATTCGACGGCCTCGATTGCGCTGCACCGGGTTAACGCCATCACGCCGGCCTTGGCGGCGGCGTAGTGGGACTGCGAGTGCTGGGCGCGCCAGCCCAGCACGCTGGCGTTGTTGACGATCACGCCGCCATGCGACGCCTCGCGGAAGTAGCGCAGCGCCGCGCGGGTCGCCCGGAACACCGACGTCAGCGTCACGTCCAGCACCCGGTCCCATTCGTCGTCGGTCATGTCGACCACGGGCGTCTGCCCGCCCAGGCCCGCGTTGTTCACCAGCACGTCCAACCGACCCATGCGCGCGGTGGTCGAGTCGATCAGGGCGTCGACCTGCGCGGTGGACGTCACGTCGCACACCACCTTCTCAACCCGGCCCAGGCCGAGCGCGGCGAGCTCATCGGCGGTCTCCCCCAGCCGTCGTTCGTGGTGATCGGACACCACCACGTCGGCCCCCTCGGCCAGCGCGCGGCGGGCGGTCGCCGAACCGATGCCGGTCCCCGCGGCCGCGGTTACCACGACCACCTTTCCTTCCAGAAGGCCGTGTCCGGCAACCTCTTTCGGAGTTTCGGACAGACTCATGCTTCCTCCAGTGTCTTCGCGCAAGCGCTCATCCACGAACTTCTCGGGGTAGGCCGAGCACCCGCTCGGCGATGATGTTGCGCTGGATCTCGTTGGACCCGCCGTAGATGGTGTCCGCACGGGTGAACAGGAACAGGCGCTGCCACTCGTCGAATTCGCCGTCGGGCAGCGCCATCCCGGCCTTGCCGACCACATCCATCGCCAGCTCGCCCAGGGCGCGATGCCAGTTGGCCCACAACAACTTTGACACGTTGTCCTGACCCGGCTGCTCAACGTCCATGGTGGCCAGCGCGTACGACCGCATGGCCCGCAACCCGGTCCAGGTCCGGGTCAGGCGTTCCCGGATGAACGGGTCGTCGGCGGCGCCGTTGCGCTGCGCGAGCTCGGCCAGGTTGGAAAGCTCACGGGCGTAGACGATTTGCTGCCCGAGCGTGGATACGCCGCGCTCGAAGGTCAGCGTCCCCATCGCGACGCGCCAGCCGTCGCCGGGCTGCCCCACCACCATCGAGGCATCGGTGCGGGCGTCGTCGAAGAACACCTCGTTGAATTCCGCGGTGCCGGTGATCTGCACGATCGGCCGGACCTGCACGCCGGGTTGGTCCAGCGGCACCAGCAGGTACGACAGACCGGCGTGCCGCTTGGAGCCCTTTTCGGTGCGTGCCACCACAAAGCACCACTGCGACAGGTGCGCCAGCGACGTCCACACCTTCTGGCCGTTGATCACCCATTCGTCGCCGTCGAGTTCGCCGGTCGTCGAGACATTGGCCAGGTCGCTGCCGGCGCCGGGTTCGGAATAACCCTGGCACCACAGCTCGGTGACGTCGAGGATGCGCGGCAGGAAGCGCTGCTGTTGCTCGGGCGTCCCGAACGCGATCAACGTCGGGCCGAGCAGCTCTTCGCCGAAGTGGTTGACCTTGTCCGGCGCGTCCGCCTTCGCATACTCCTCGTAGAACGCCACCCGGTGCGCGGTCGAAAGTCCGCGGCCCCCATGCTCGACGGGCCAGCCCAGGCAGGTCAGTCCGGCCTTGGCGAGGTGCTGGTTCCACGCCCGGCGTTCCTCGAAGGCCTCGTGCTCGCGGCCCGGCCCGCCGAGCCCCTTGAGCGCCGCGAATTCGCCGACCAGATTGTCGGCGAGCCACTGGCGGACCTCGGCCCGGAACTCCTCGACGTCCTGCATGCCCTGTAGGCTAACCTACCAAGCACTTGCTTTGTTAGGAGCGGTCCAGAGGAGCAATGATGATCGGCGACCCGCGCACCGTGCCGGCGGCGCTGGATCGTCTGGCGCAGCAACTCCCCGATCACGACGCCCTGATCACCGACGAACGGTCCTTCACGTCGGCCGCACTGCGCGCCGAGGTGCACCGGGCGGCGGCCGCGCTCATCGCGCTGGGCGTCCGGGCCGGAGACCGGGTCGCGATCTGGTCGCCGAACACCTGGCACTGGGTGGTGGCGTGCCTCGCGATTCACCACGCCGGGGCCGCGATGGTGCCGCTGAACACCCGCTACACCGCCGAGGAAGCGGCCGACATCCTGGCGCGCACCGGCGCGCCGGTGCTGTTCGGGATGGGGCGATTCCTCGGCAACGATCGCCTCGCCGACCTGGACCGCTTGGGCTCTCAAGCCCTGCCGGCGCTGCGGCACATCGTCCGAATCCCGATCGACGCCGACGACGGGACGTGGGACGAGTTCATCGCCCGCGGGACCGACACGGATGCGGTGGCGGACCGCGCCGCCGCCGTCAGCCCCGACGACGTCAGCGACATCCTGTTCACCTCCGGCACCACCGGCCGCAGCAAAGGCGTGCTGTGTGCGCATCGGCAGTCGCTGTCGGCCTCGGCGTCGTGGGCGGCCAACGGCAAGATCACCAGCGACGACCGCTACCTGTGCATCAACCCGTTCTTCCACAACTTCGGCTACAAGGCCGGCATCCTGGCCTGCCTGCAGACCGGCGCGACGCTGATCCCCCACCTGACCTTCGACCCGCTGCGGGCCCTGCAGGCGATCGGGCAACACCGCATCACGGTGCTGCCCGGGCCGCCCACCATCTATCAGACGCTGCTGGACCATCCGGCCCGCCGCGACCACGACCTGAGCTCGCTGCGGTTCGCGGTGACGGGAGCGGCCACGGTGCCGGTCGTGTTGGTCGAGCGCATGCAGTCCGAGCTCGACATCGACATCGTGCTGACGGCCTACGGGCTGACCGAGGCCAACGGCATGGGCACCATGTGCCGCGCCGACGACGACGCGGTCACCGTCGCCACCACCTGCGGGCGGCCGTTCGCCGACTTCGAATTGCGGATCGACTCAAGCGCTTCGGGGGAAGCGGGCGAGGTGCTGCTGCGCGGGCCGAACGTGATGCTGGGCTACCTCGACGACCCGGCCGCGACGGCCGCCGCCATTGACTCAGACGGCTGGCTGCACACCGGCGACATCGGCGCCGTCGACGAGGCCGGCAACCTGCGCATCACCGACCGGCTCAAGGACATGTACATCTGCGGCGGATTCAACGTCTACCCGGCCGAGGTCGAGCAGGTCTTGGCCCGCATGGAGGGGGTGGCCGACGCCGCGGTGATCGGGGTCCCCGACGAGCGGCTGGGCGAGGTCGGCCGCGCGTTCGTGGTGGCGCGGCCGGGCGCCAACCTCGACGAAAAATCCGTGATCTCCTACACCCGTGAGCATTTGGCGAACTTCAAGGCACCGCGCTCGGTGCGGTTCGTCGACGCGCTGCCGCGCAACCCGGGTGGCAAGGTGGTCAAACCACAACTGCGGGAGCTGGCCTGATGGACCTGCAATTAGACGACGACACGCTGGCCTTCCAGGCCGAGGTCCGGGAATTCCTCTCGGCCAACGCCCAGGAGATCCCGACAAAGTCCTACGACAACGCCGAAGGCTTTGCCCAGCACCGGCATTGGGACAAGGTACTGTTCGACGCCGGCCTGTCGGCGATCACCTGGCCGAAGCGCTACGGTGGCCGCGACGCGCCGCTGCTGCACTGGGTGGTGTTCGAGGAGGAGTACTTTCGCGCCGGCGCACCGGGACGGGCCAGCGCAAACGGAACCTCCATGCTGGCCCCGACGCTGTTCGCGCACGGCACCTCCGAGCAGCTCGACCGGATCCTGCCGAAAATGGCCAGCGGCGAACAGATCTGGGCGCAGGCATGGTCGGAGCCCGAATCCGGCAGCGACCTGGCATCGCTGCGGTCCACCGCCACCAGAACCGACGGCGGCTGGCTGCTCAACGGCCAGAAGATCTGGAGCTCGCGGGCGCCGTTCGCCGAAATGGGATTTGGGCTATTCCGTTCCGACCCGTCGGCCGAGCGGCACAACGGCCTGACCTACCTCATGTTCGACCTCAAGGCCAAGGGCGTGACCGTGCGGCCCATCGTGCAGCTCGGCGGCGACACCGGCTTCGGGGAGATCTTCCTCGACGACGTGTTCGTTCCCGACGAGGACGTCATCGGCACCCCGAACGAGGGCTGGCGGGCGGCCATGAGCACATCCAGCAACGAGCGCGGCATGTCGCTGCGCAGCCCGGCCCGCTTCCTCGCGGCGGCGGAACGCTTGGTGCGCCTGTGGAAGGACCGCGGGTCCCCCGCCGCATTCGCCGACCGGGTTGCCGACGCGTGGATCAAGGCCCAGGCCTACCGGCTGCAGACGTTCGGCACGGTGACCAGGCTGGCCGCCGGCGGCGAGCTCGGCGCGGAATCGTCGGTGACCAAGGTGTTCTGGTCTGACCTCGACGTGGCGATACATCAGACGGCGCTCGACGTCCTCGACGCCGAAGGCGAGCTGGCCGGCGCATGGACCGACGGGCTGCTGTTCGCACTGGGCGGACCAATTTACGCCGGCACCAACGAAATCCAGCGCAACATCATTTCCGAACGGCTGCTGGGCCTGCCCCGAGAGAAGAAGTGACCGTGGACTTCGCACTAGACGAACAGCAGCGCGACTTCGCGGCCAGCATCGACGCGGCGCTCGGCGCGGCGGACCTGCCGGGCACGATCCGCGCGTGGTCCGCTGGGGATACCGCGCCCGGCCGCAAGGTGTGGGAGCAGCTGGCCAACCTCGGCGTCACCGCGCTGGCCGTGCCGGAGAAATTCGACGGCATCGGCGCGGAGCCCGTCGACCTGGTGGTCGCCCTCGAACGGCTGGGCCGCTGGTGCGTGCCGGGCCCGGTGGCCGAATCCATCGCGGTGGCACCGATTCTGCTGGCGGACGACGAGCGCTGCGCGGGCCTGGCCTCCGGCGAGCTCATCGCCACCGTCGCGTACCCGCCGCACACCCCGCGCGCCGTCGACGCCGACACGGCCGGGCTGGTGCTGCTGGCCACCGACACTGGCGTCACCGAAGCCCAGGCAGCCGAACGACACGAGTCGGTCGACCCCGGCCGCCGCCTCTACGAGGTCACCGCGTCTGGTGCGCCCTGGCAGGCGGACGTCAAGCGCGCCTTCGAGTTCGGGGCGCTGGCGACCGCGGCGCAGCTGGTCGGCGCCGCCGAGGCGCTGCTGAACGGTGCCGTCGACTACGCCAAGCAACGCAGCCAGTTCGGCCGGGTGATCGGTTCGTACCAGGCGATCAAGCACAAGCTGGCCGATGTGCACATCGCGATCGAGCTGGCCCGTCCCCTGGTGTACGGCGCGGCGCTCACGGCCGAGCCGCGCGACGTCGGCGCGGCGAAGGCCGCGGCGTCCGAGGCGGCCCTGCTGGCGGCGCGCGCTTCGCTGCAAACCCACGGCGCGATCGGGTTCACCCAGGAACACGACCTGTCGCTGTGGCTGCTGCGGGTGCAGGCGTTACGCTCGGCCTGGGGTACGCCCGAGGCGCATCGGCGCCGAGTGCTGGAGGCGCTATGAGTGAAGAACGGGAGCTGCTGCGCGAGACCGTCGCAGCCCTGGTAGCCAAGCACGCGGATCCGGCGGCGGTGCGCGCCGCGATGGAGTCCGAGCGCGGCTACGACGAGTCGCTGTGGCGGCTGCTGTGTGAGCAGGTCGGCGCGGCGGCGCTGGTGATCCCCGAGGAGCTCGGCGGCGCGGACGGCGAATTGGCCGATGCCGCAACGGTTCTGCAGGAGCTGGGCCGCGCCCTCGTCCCCTCCCCGCTGCTGGGTACGACGCTGGCGGAGCTGGCGTTGCTGGCCGCGGCCGAGCCGGACGGCGAGACCCTGGCCGGGCTTGCCGAGGGCGGTTCGATCGGCGCGCTGGTGCTCGACGCCGACTACGTGGTCAACGGGGACCTCGCCGACGTCGGCGCCGCCGCCGACGGCGGCCGGCTGAGCAGGTGGTCCCGGTTCACCGCTCAGCCGGTAGCCACGATGGACCCCACCCGGCGGCTGGCCCGGCTGCAGCCCGAAGAGACCGAGGAGATCGGCGCCGACCCTGGCATCGCGCACGCCGCGGCCATCCTGCTGGCGGCCGAGCAGATCGGCGCCGCCGAGCGTTGCCTGGAACTGACCGTCGAATACACCAAGAGCCGGGTCCAATTCGGCCGTCCGATCGGCAGCTTTCAGGCACTCAAGCATCGGATGGCCGATCTGTATGTCACCGTCGCCGCGGCGAAGGCCGTGGTGTCCGACGCGTGCGACGACCCCACGCCCACCAACGCCGCCACCGCGCGCCTTGCGGCCACCGAGGCCCTGAAAGCCGTAGCCGCCGAGGGGATTCAGTTGCACGGGGGCATCGCGATCACGTGGGAACACGACATGCACCTGTACTTCAAACGCGCCCACGGCAGCGCGCACCTGCTCGACTCGCCGCGAGAGCTGCTGCGCCAACTGGAATCCGAAGTATTGCCGACGTGACCGATCACGTCGCACTGCGCGCCGGCATCCCGCCGTTCTATGTGATGGATGTCTGGCTGGCCGCCGCGGAGCGCCAGCGCAGCCACGGCGACCTGGTGAACTTGTCGGCGGGCCAGCCCAGCGTCGGCGCGCCCGAACCGGTGCGGGCGGCGGCGGCCGCCGCGCTGCACGCCAATCAGCTGGGTTACACCGTCGCGCTGGGTATCCCGGAGCTACGCACCGCGATAGCGGACGACTACCAACGTAAACACGGCATCGACGTGGAGCCCGACGCGGTCGTCGTGACCACTGGCTCCTCGGGCGGATTCCTGCTCGCGTTCCTGGCGTGCTTCGACGTCGGCGACCGGGTGGCGCTGGCCAGTCCGGGCTACCCCTGCTATCGAAACATCCTGTCGGCGTTGGGCTGTGAGGTGGTGGACATCGCATGCGGGCCGGACACCCGATTCCAGCCCACGGCGCGGATGCTCGCCGAACTGGACCCACCGATCCAGGGCGTGATCGTCGCCAGCCCCGCCAATCCCACCGGGACGGTCATCCCGCCGGCCGAGTTGTCCGCGATCGCATCGTGGTGCGCGGCATCCGGGGTTCGGCTGATCAGCGATGAGGTCTACCACGGCCTGGTCTACGACGGGGCGCCGGAGACCAGCTGCGCCTGGCAGACGTCACGAGATGCGGTGGTGGTCAACAGCTTTTCGAAGTATTACGCGATGACGGGCTGGAGGCTTGGCTGGCTGCTGGTGCCGGGCGAGCTGCGCCGGGCGGTGGACTGCCTGACCGGCAACTTCACCATCTGCCCGCCGGTGCTGTCGCAGATCGCCGCGGTGGCGGCGTTCACCCCGGAGGCCACCGCCGAGGCCGACGGCAATCTGCGCCACTACGCGGTCAACCGCTCGCTGCTGCTCGACGGGCTGCGCGCGATCGGCGTCGACCGGCTGGCGCCCACCGACGGCGCGTTCTACGTGTACGCCGACGTCTCGGACTTCACCAGCGACTCGCTGGGATTCTGCTCAAAGCTGCTGGCCGACACCGGTGTTGCCATCGCGCCGGGCATCGACTTCGACACTGGGCGCGGCAATTCGTTCGTCCGGCTCTCGTTCGCGGGACCCACGAGCGACATCGAGGAGGCCCTGCGCAGGCTCGGGCCCTGGCTGCCGGTCAGCGGTTGAAACGCCCTTCGAGGTACTCGGCGCGGCAGGCATTGCGGGCAAGTTTACCGCTGGTGGTGCGGGGAATGGCCCCGGCGGCCACGAGCCGCACATCGGCGACGCGAATCTGGTGATGCCGCGAGATCGCGGCGCGCACGGTGTCGGCGATCGGTGCCAGCTCGCGGCCCGCCCCGGCGGCGCGCTCGGCCACGACGACCACCTGCTCGCCGGAGCGACCGCTGCCGGTAAGAGATGAAACCGCCTCGGCAGGAACGGAAAACGCGGCGACGTAGCCGGAGCGGATGGCCGACGAGGCTTCGCTCACCGTCGTTTCGATGTCGTGCGGGTAATGGTTGCGGCCATCGATGATGATGAGGTCCTTGATCCGGCCCGTCAGGTACAGCTCGCCGTCGACGTAGACACCGAGATCGCCGGTGGCAAGCCAGGACCCGTTGTCCGGGGCGCCCTCGGCGTGGCTACCGACCTCGAGCCTGGACTGCAGCTTGTTGCCGAACACCCGTCGTGTTTCATCCTCGCGCCCGAAGTAGCCGCGGCCGACGTTGTTGCCGTGCAACCAGATTTCCCCGACGGTGCCGTCGGGCACCTCCGCGCCGTCCGGATCGGCGATCACCGCCCACTGCTCGAGGATCGGCTGGCCGCACGAGACAAGGGAGAGCGCACCGGGGGCGGTCGGCTCGACGACCACCGCGCGGCCGGCACCGAGCTGCTCCCGGTCGAGGAAGATCGCGCTGGCGGCGGCGTCCGAGGCGATGCTGGCGACCGACAGTGTCGCTTCCGCCATCCCGTAGGACGGCTTGACCACCGACGCGGGCAGGCCATACGGGGCGAACGCGTTGGTGAACTGCTCGATGGCCGACATGCTCACGGGCTCCGACCCGTTGAGCAGGCACACCACGTTGCTGAGGTCGAGATCCTCCCCTTTGGGCGGGAGACCACGCTGGGCCGTCAACTCGAAAGCGAAGTTCGGCGCCGCCGCCATGGTCCGGCCGCGGGTCGCCGCAATGCCCAGCTGCTTCATCCATCGGTAAGGCCGCCGAAGGAACGCCATCGGATCCATCAGCGTGACGTGCGCCCCGAAATACGCCGTGAACACGATCATCATCAGGCCCATGTCGTGATACAGCGGCAGCCAGCTCACGCATTGGACGTCGGTGTTCAGCCCGCCGTGCAGGATCATCTGCATCGCATTGGTGTAGACGGCGCGATGGGTGATCTCCACACCGGCCGGCGTTCGGGTCGAGCCCGACGTGTACTGCAGATAGGCGAGGTCGTCGGTATCCCTGATGGGGTCGGTGAAAGTCGCCCCGAGCGTTGCGGGCACGGCGTCCACCGCGATCATCCGCGGCCGCTCCTGCGCGGGCAACGTCCGGATGAACGTCCGAACCGATTCGGCCGCCGAGGTCGTGGTCAAGACCGCGGCGGGCCGGCCGTCGGCCAGCACCGCCGCCAGCCGCTCGCCGTGCCCGGCCAAAGTCGGCGCAAAGAGTGGGATCGCGACATTGCCGGCATGGATGGCGCCGAAGAAGCCCGCCACATAGTCGAGACCCTGCGGCGCGAGGATCGCCACCCGGTCCCCGGGCTGGGTGACCTGCTGCAAACGGGCACCGATCGCGCAGACCCGCGACCACAGCTCGTTCCAGCTGAGCTCGACGACCCGCCCGTCCTGGTCCTGCGAGTAGTCGAGGAAGCGGTACGCCGGGCTGTCACCGAGCTGAGCCCGGTTCTGATCGAAATTCGAGGTCAGCGTCACGCCCTCGGGCACCACGATCTTGCCGGCAGCGACGGCGTCAGCGGCTACGCCGCCCGAGGCGCCGCCAAGAGCATTGGTTGGCCCGTGATCCCGACTCACGTCGGAAAAGATTAATAGACGTTCTTATAAATTGCCGCATTTAGCACGGTATGGCGGTGATCACCATGGTGTAACGGGCTGCGGCCGATCACAGCACGACGCTCGGTTAAGCGTCGAGGACCTTGTCGATGCGGGCCTCCAGCGCGCCGCGCTCGCCGACATCTTCCACGTTGACCCCGAACCGTTCGGCGAGGGTGTCGACGACGGCGGCCGGGTCCTGCAGGCGGATTTTCTCGCTGCCTTCGGCGCGGTGGACGGTCAGGTAGCGGCCGGCCAGGTTCAGCCGGGCGTCGTCGGTGACCCTCGCGGCCATCAGGCCGGTCACGAAGTGCGACGCGGGGTGAGTGGAGACGAACCAGCTGGCCACCTTCAGGTCGATGTCCGGCTGGGTACGCGTGGTGAATTCGTAGAGCGGCACCCACTGGTCACGCAGGAGGGCCTGCAGGACCAGCCCGTCGCGACTGTCGTCGAGCCGGTACGGCTCGCGCGTCGTCTGTTGGACGCTGCCGGTTTCGATGCGCAGCGGCGAGGTCGGTGTCTGGCCGCCGAACCCGACGTCGACGAGATACGGCCCCTGGGAGCCGGGGAAGGTCACCGCCAACACCGTGTGCGTCTGCGCCGGGAAGGGCGCGTCGGCCGGCAGCATCCAGACCACCCGGCCGGCCAATCGCCGCACCCGAAAGCCGATTTCGCGAAGCGCGTAACCCATCAGCCCGTTCTGCTCGAAGCAATAGCCGCCCCGGCGGCGGTGAACGAGCTTGTCGGTCAGCGCCTCTGGGGTCAGGTCGTCGACCGGCACCCCGGTCAGCGGATCGAGATTCTCGAACGGGATCGTTCGCGTGTGGGCGGTCACCAGGGCCTGCAAGACGTCCAGGTTCGGCTCGGCGGCGCCGCGGAAGCCGATGCGATCGAAGTACCCGTTGAGATCAAGCGTCATAGGGCCATTGTGGCCCGACTCCGCCGCGATCGCCCGTGCCAAACCCGTTGCACCCACAAGCGGTTGGCCAAACAGATCGTGGCTTGATAACGAAGCGCGCCGAAAGATATACCCGCGGGGTTGCGGGAGTTACTCTTGAGCTCTCTGAGCTCCATGAACCGGAGGTTAAGCGCCGAGGAATGCCCGAAGAACCCAGGTCCGACGGCGTCGCGTCGGTGTCCGGCGGAATTGCCACGGAGCTGGCGGCCGCCGGTTTCGAGGATGCACGCCAGGTGGCCAGGGGTGGCGCCGGCGTCATCTATCTCTGTTACGAGACGGCACTGGGCCGAAACGTTGCGGTAAAGATGCTGCCGTCGCACATGGACGAGGAGAGCCGGGAACGTTTCCTGCGCGAAGGCTACGCGATGGGCGGGCTGTCCGGGCATCCGAACATCGTCAACATCCTGCGGGTCGGCGTCACCGCCAGTAACCGCCCATTCATCGTGATGCCCTACCACTCCGCGGATTCCCTGGCGGTGCGGTTGCGCCGGGAGGGACCGGTGTCCTGGCCCGAGGCCTTGCGGATCGGCGTAAAGCTTTGCGGCGCACTGGAGACCGCGCATCGGGCCGGGACGCTGCATCGCGACATCAAGCCCGCGAACATCCTCATCAACGACTACGGCGAACCGCAGTTGAGCGATTTCGGCATCGCCCACATCGAGGGCGGCTACGAGACCGCGACCGGGTTCTTCTCCGGCACGATCGATTACACCGCGCCCGAGGTGATGACGGGTAGCCCGGCGACGGTTGCCGCCGACATGTACTCACTCGGTGCCACCATTTATGCCCTCATCGCCGGCAACGCCGCCCACGAGCGCCGGAAGGGCGAAGACCTGATCGCGCAGTATCTGCGGATCAGCACCACCGGGGTCCCGGACATGCGCCCCGACGGAATCCCGGACGCGGTGTGCTCGGCGATCGAGAGGGCGATGGCGCTCGACCCGGCCGATCGCCCCGCCTCGGCCGAGGAGTTCGGCCGAGAACTGCAGGCCGCGCAGCGCCTCAACGGCCTGAAGCCCGATGCGATGGCGATCACCGGTCCCGCAGTCGCCCCCAACACCAACGGCGGGGAAGCGCAGCCGCCCGCTCACGACGGAGCGACCTCGGCGATCGGCGCGCCGATCGGTCACGAGGACACGAACCAGACCGCGCCGCTTTCTCCCTCGGGGCCCGATCCTGGTGAATATTCCGAAGCGGCCAGCCTGTTGCGCAGCGGGCACGGCATGGAAACACAGCCCGAGACGCCGGCCGGCGACTCGAACGGCCCGCCGCGCGAGGCCCGCAGCGCTGCGCCGCCGCCTGTCCCGCCGCCCTGGCGCAAACCGGCGGCGGTGCGGGTGAAGGAGTGGTTCGCGGAACCGGGTAAGACGCGGAGCCGCGTGGGCCTGGTCGTGGGTGCGGCCGCCGTCGTCGCCGTGTTGGTGGCCGGCGCCGTCTTTCTCGGGCTCAGGCCCAACGACAGCCACCACACCGCCGCGAGCGCGCCGACCACCGCGGCCCCGGCGGCGTGGAAACCGATCACCAACGCTCGCGTCGCGCGCGACGCGGTCGCTACCACCCAGGCCGACGGCACGATCTGGGTATTCGGCGGCATTCGAGGCGACGGCGCCGCCACCACCAGGCACGAGGGCTACGACCCCGCCATCGACGAATGGAAGGGCGGCGACGATATGCCGGTGGCGCTGCAGCATGCGGCGGCGGTCACGTGGCAGGGAAACCCGGTCGTGCTCGGCGGCTGGAAGACGGACAACGGCAAAAACATTGCCAGCGACCAGGTTTGGCGCGTCGTCAACAGTCGCTGGGTGGAGCTGCCGCACTTGTTACAGCCCAGGGCGGCAGCCGCGGCGGCGGTGGCCGGAGACCGCCTCGTCGTCACCGGCGGCGTGGATGCCAACGGCGCGCTGCTGAACACGACCGAGGTCTTCGACGGCAACTCGTGGAGCCTGGGTGCGCCCATACCGACACCGCGGCAGCTGCTGGCCGCGGCGTCGGACGGAAAGCTGGTGTATGCGGTGGGTGGCAGTAACCGCGGCTCGGACCTGGCCACGGTCGAGGCGTATGACCCCGCCGCGAAGACGTGGACGGCGCTGGCCGCACTTCCGCAGCCGCGCAGCGACCTGGGCGTGGCGATCGCCGACGGACGCCTGGTCGCGGTCGGGGGCGTGTCGTCGGGGCAGGTGCTGAAGAGCGTCTCCGTCTTGGACCTCATGATGAAAACCTGGGACGGCCTGCCGGACATGGCGACGGCGCGACACGGGATGGCCGTGGCCGCGGTCGAGAAGTCCGTGTACGCGATCGGTGGGTCGACGGCCGTCGGGGATAGCCAGCTGGTGTCGACGGCCGAAGCGCTGAAGCTGCCGGCCCGGCAGATTCAGCCCGCGTCGCAATGGCGTTCCCTGCCCGACGCGCCGACGCCCCGGTTGATGATGGCGTGGGCCGTGCAGGGCGACAAGATCTGGCTCATGGGTGGCCTGCGCAACGGCGCCACCCTGCAGACGGTCGAGAGCTACGACCCGCGCACCGGGACCTGGGAGACCGGACCGCCGTTGCCCATCCCCCTGCATCACGCGGCGGCGGCGACCTACCGCGGCGAGGTGGTCGTGCTCGGGGGTACCAGCGACAACATCGCGGATGCGTCCAACAAGGTCTTCGCGCTGCGCGGCGGCAACTGGGCGGAACTACCAAGCCTGACCCACGCCCGGGCGGCGCCGGCGGCGGCCGCGGCCGGTGACAAGCTCGTCGTCGTCGGCGGCCAGAACGACAAGCAGCTCGTCCCCCAGACCGAGGTCTTCGACGGCAACTCCTGGAGGGACGCCGCCGACATGCCCATCCCCCGCGAACACCTGGCCGCGGTGTCGGACGGCACCTACGTATACGCGATCGGCGGCAGGTTCTTGTCCTCCGACAAGAACTCCGCGGCGCTGGAACGGTTCGATCCCGGATCGGGGAAATGGACCACCTTGGTGGGCATGCCGACGCCGCGCGGGAGCTATGGCGCCGCGTACCTCGACGGCCGGATCGTGGTGGTCGGCGGCGAGGAACCGACGATGGTGCTGAACGTGGTCGAGATGTACGACATCGCGGCCGGCAAATGGAGCACCATCACCCCCATGACGACGCCCCGCCACGCCGCGGCGGTGGCGGCGGTCGGCAACACGGTGTACTGCATCGGTGGCGCGAACCGGCCGACCCACGAAGGCCCCATCGCGACCGTCGAGGCGCTCGACTTCAGGTAGCCACGCACCAGCCGGGCTCGGCTTGTTTTATATCTGTCGAATATGGGGAAACCGGTACGGACGGGCCGCACACACACCCACAAACCGACCGGAGCCCCTGATGAGCAGCACTATTTGGATCGTGATCGCCGTGATCGTGGCGGTCCTGGTGATCGCCGCCGTGATCTTCGCGGCGAACAGAGCGACGCGTCGCCGCCGGCAGCGGCAGGCCGAAGAGATTCGCCAACAGGCCACCGTCGCGTCGTCGCGGGTCGAACGGCGGCAAGCGCTCGCCGACGAGACGGCCGCCAAGGCGCGTGCGGCGCAGGCCGAGGCCGAAGCCAAGGCGGCCGAAGCCGCAAGGCTGCAGGAACGAGCCGCCAGTCACCACAGCGACGCGGCGACATCCCGCGAGCAACTCGAGGATCAGTTGAAGCGCGCCGACAGCCTCGACCCGAACGTCAGGGAAACAGATGAGACGGCCGGGGAGGCGTCGCACGAGCCAGTGGCCGACGCGGAATCCGCTCGACCTCGCCGGCCCGCATCAGGCTAAAGACCCGGGCACACCCGATGGCCCGCCCCCCTCAAGCGGGCCATCGGGTGTGCCTCTCACACGAGCTGCAACGCGCCTTCCCGGCATCGGCGGGCGATCTGTTGCTCGCGCGCGTACAACATGCCGTAGCTGAAACCGTTCTCGCCCACCGTCGTGCCCGCCGTCAACGCCATCTGCCGAAGCGCCTCGGTGGCGACGACGGTGTCCTGGTGGTCACCGAGCAGGCCTTGAATCTTCTTGTAGTGCTTGATGGTTCGCTTGGCGCGCTTATCCAGTGGCTTGCGCAGTTCGGCGGCGTAGCGAGCGCGCTTGGCGGCCTTGCGCGCCTTGTGCAGCATTACGTCGTCACCGGAGTCGAGCGCCGCGACCAGCCGCCGATCCGCCTTGCGTTGCGCCCCCCGGGCCCGCTTGCGCAGCGCCTTGGCGGAGAGCCGTTGGCCGATGGGCGGTTCGTCGCGCCACCGGCGCAGCGCCGCCTGCAGCCGGTGGTAGCGGTCGGAGTCCATCGCCTCGCTCAGCCGGGCGCGGGCCGGCAGCTCGACTGCCCGCAGATCGCTGCGGATCCGCGAGCGGACGGGACCGAGAATCAGCTCCTCGGGCATCGCGTCCAGGGCCGCGGCGAACCGGCGCCTTTGAACCTGACAGTCGCGGACGTCGCCGAGCAGTCCCGCATACCACTTCAGTTCGCGATCCAGGTCGCCCGTGTCGCCGTCGAGGAGCTTGGCGAAGACGCGCAGCGTGCTGCGGAATCGCCGGGTCGCGACGCGGGTGTCGTGAATGGTGTCCGGGTTTTCCCCGTGGCGCAGCTCGGAGTCGCCCTTCTCTATCTGATCGACCTGAGCGTTGAGGTAGTCGATCAACGCCCGTGTCGCCGGTGAGCGCATGACACCACGCATTCCCGCAAGTGCGCGGCTGCCAAACATGGGCTCGCCGCCGCGCGCGAGGTACTACAGCCAGGTGTCCTGAGTGGTCGTCGTGAGGAACGCCTCCAGGTCGTCGCGCCACTGAGCCGGCGTGGTCTTGTCGGGCTCGATGCCGGTGTAGTCACCGCGATAGAACAGCAGCGGCCGCGGCTTGATCTTGGGGGCTTCGGACAGCGATTGGACCGCACCGAACACCACGAAGTGGTCCCCGCCGTCGTGCACGGACGCCACGGTGCAATCGATGTAGGCGAGCGAGCGGTCGATGATCGGTGAACCCAATTCCGATGGGTGCCAGTCTATTCCGGCGAATTTGTCGGGCTCCTTGGACCCGAACCGGGCCGACACGTCCTGCTGCTGCTCGGTCAGCACGTTGACGCAGAACCGGCCGGTTGCCTCGATGGCCTTCCACGACCGCGAGACTTTGGTGGGGCAGAACAGCACCAGCGGGGGGTCCAGCGACAGCGCGGCAAAAGACTGGCAGGCAAAGCCGATCGGGACGTCGTCGTGCACGGTGGTGATGATGGTGATCCCGGTGCAGAACTGACCCAGCACCTGCCGGAAGGCTCGCGCATCGATCTGTGCCGACATGGTTGGTCTCCGGCTAGGTTCGGAAGCCGACCGTGAAGTCGTGGCCCCAGAGGCTCACGGCGGTGCTTTCCCGGGCGATCCAGCCGTGGTCGTCGACTTTCCTGCCCTCACAACCGAACTCGACGTCGAACCCCCCGGGTGTCTTCATGTAGAAGGACAACATCAGGTCGTTGACGTGGCGGCCCAGCGTGGCCGACATCGGCACCTTGCGGCGCAGCGCCCGGTCCAGGCACAGACCGACGTCGTCGGACTCTTCGACCTCGACCATCAGGTGCACGATGCCGCTGGGGGTTTGTCCGGGCATGAAGGCGAGGGTGTGATGACGCGGGTTGCAGCCCAAGAACCGCAGCCAGACCGGCGCCCCGTCGGCGGGCCGCCCCACCACCTGCGGCGGCAGGCGCATCGAGTCGCGCAGCGTGAAGCCCAGCACATCCCGGTAGAAGTGCAGCGTCTCCTCGTCGTCGCGGGTGGTCAGCACCACGTGCCCCAGGCCCTGCTCGCCGGTGACAAACGTGTGTCCGTACGGGCTGACCACCCGGCGGTGTTCCAGGGCGGCGCCATGGAACACCTCGAGGCAGTTCCCCGACGGGTCGGAGAACCGGATCATCTCGTCGACCCGGCGGTCCGCCAGCTCGGCCGCGGTGGCCTCCTTGTACGGCGTGCCCTCCACGTCGAGCCGGTTTCGGATCTCTTGCAGGCCTTCGGCGTTCGCGCATTCCCAGCCGGCCTCGCTCAGCTGGTCGCGCTCGCCGGGCACGATGACCAGCCGGGCCGGGAAGTCGTCCATCCGCAAATAGAGCGCACCCTCGGTGCTGCCCTTGCCTTCGACCATGCCGAGCACCTTCAGGCCGTACTCGCGCCAGGCCGCCACGTCGGTGGCCTCGATGCGCAGATAGCCCAGCGACCGGATACTCATCGCGCGCCTCCCAGGAAATCAACGGTGAGCTTGTTGAATTCGTCGAACTTCTCCACCTGCGCCCAATGCCCACATTGCCCGAAAACATGCAGCTGCGCACGCGGAATGGTCTTCAGCGCCACCAGCGCCCCGTCCAGCGGGTTGACCCGGTCCTCACGCCCCCAGATCAGCAGCACCGGCTGGCGCAGCCTGTACACCTCGCGCCACATCATGCCCAGCTCAAAGTCGGCCCCCGCGAACGACATTCCCATCGCCCGGGTCGCCGTCAGCGACTCCGGCGTGCTGGCCAACGCGAAGCGCTGGTCCACCAACTCGGGGGTGATCAGGTTCTTGTCGTAGACCATTACCCGCAGGAAGGCTTCGAGGTTCTCCCGGGTGGGCGCCATGGAGAACGCCGACAGCCGCTTGACGCCTTCGGTCGGATCCGGCGAGAACAGGTTGACGCTCAGCCCGCCGGGGCCCATCAACACCAGGCGCCCGGCCCGGTCGGGGTAGTCGAGCGCGAACCGGACCGCGGTGCCCCCGCCCAGCGAATTGCCCACCAGCGGAACGCGTCCCAGGCCCAGCTGGTCGAAGAGACCGTTGAGCGCCCGCGCGGCGTAGCGGTTGAACTGCCCGTGCTCCGCCCGTTTGTCGGAATGTCCGTACCCGGGCTGATCGACGGCCAGCACATGGAACCGCTCCGCCAGCACCGCGATGTTCCGCGAGAAGTTGGTCCAGCTCGACGCGCCGGGGCCGCCGCCGTGCAGCAGCACCACGGTCTGGTCGTTGCCGGCCCCCGCCTCGTGATAGTGCAGCTTCAGCGGTCCGTCGACGTCGACCTCCACGAACCGCGAGGTGGACTCGAAGGTCAGCTCTTCTGTAGCCGTCATGCCCTAGACCATGGTGTCGCCAGGCGGCAACCCGAATTCGTTGTTCCCGAAGATCACGTAGGCACGCTCGGGGTCGTTGGCCGCGTGCACCCGCCCGGCGTGCGCGTCGCGCCAGAACCGTTGCACCGGTTGGTCGTTGGCCAGCGCGGTGGCGCCGGACGCCTCGAACAAGCGGTCGACCGCGGAGATCGACCGGCCGGTGGCGCGCACCTGGTCGCGGCGGGCGCGGGCGCGCAGTTCGAACGGGATCTCCTTGCCGGCGGACAGCAGCGCGTACTCGTCGGCGACGTTGCCGCTCAGCTGCCGCCACGCGGCGTCGATGTCGCTGGCCGCCTCGGCGATGCGGACCTTGGCGAACGGGTCGTCCTTGGCCTTCTCGCCGGCGAACGCCGCCCGCACCCGCTTGCCCTGGTGCTCCACGTGCGCGTCGTACGCGCCGTAGGCCATGCCGACGATCGGCGCCGAGATGGTGGTGGGATGCATGGTGCCCCACGGCATCTTGTACACCGCGGCGGTGTTGGTCTCGTAGCCGCCCGCGGTGCCGTCGTTCATCGCCTTGTAGGACAGGAACCGGTGCCGGGGCACGAAGACGTCCTTGACGACCAGCGTGTTGCTGCCGGTGCCGCGCAGGCCCACCACGTGCCACACGTCGTCGATGCGGTACTCGCTGCGGGGGATGAGGAAGCTGCCGAAGTCAACCGGCCGGCCGTCCTTGATCACCGGGCCGCCCACGAACGTCCACGAGGCGTGGTCGCAGCCCGACGACCAGTTCCACGAGCCGTTCACCAGGTAGCCGCCGTCGGTCACGACGCCGGCGCCCATCGGGGCGTACGACGACGAGATGCGGGTCTTGGGGTCGTCGCTCCAGACGTCCTCCTGGGCCTGCTGGTCGAACAGCGCCAGGTGCCAGTTGTGCACGCCGATGATCGAGCTCACCCACCCGGTGGACCCGCAGGCGCTGGCCAGTCGCCGGACGGCCTCGTAGAACAGCGTGGGGTCGCACTGCAGCCCGCCCCACTGCTCGGGCTGCAAGAGGGTGAAGAACCCGACGTCCTCGAGCTCCTGGACGGTCTGGTCGGGCAGCCTGCGCAGATCCTCTGTCGCCTGGGCGCGCTCCCGGATCTTCGGAAGTAGATCGTCGATCCCAGCCAACACCGACTGCGCATCGCGCTGTTGAATGGACGTCACGTAAGTTTGCCTCCCCGGGAGTGCGGACTTACCCAGAAGACTAGAACACGTTCCGATTTGTGTCGAGCAGGGTATTCCTGCGGCTGGTAGCGATACGAATCCGCTTTTCTATAACATGTTCTAGTTGCCAGGAAAGGAAGGGACGGGTCTTGACGGAAGCGGATCTGGACCAAGCACCCGACGAGCCGCTCGGCGACCACGTCCTCGAACTATTGATCGCCGAGGTCGTCTCCGAAACCGAGGAGGCGCGATCGCTGGTGTTCGCGGTGCCGGATGCGCCCGGCGATCCGGACATCCCGCCGGAGCGGCTCCGGTACGCCCCGGGGCAGTTCCTGACGTTGCGCGTGCCCAGCGAGCGCACCGGCTCGGTCGCGCGGTGCTACTCGCTGTGCAGCTCGCCGTTCACCGACGATGCGCTGACCGTCACGGTGAAGCGGACCGCGGACGGCTACGCGTCGAACTGGCTGTGCGAACACGCCCACGCGGGCATGCGCATCCACGTGCTGGCGCCCTCGGGCAACTTCGTGCCCAAGACCCTCGACGACGACTTTCTGCTGATGGCGGCCGGCAGCGGGATCACGCCGATCATGTCGATCTGCAAGTCGGCGCTCGCCGAGGGCAGCGGGCAGGTGACGCTGGTCTATGCCAACCGCGACGACCGGTCGGTGATCTTCGCCGACGCGCTGCGCGAGCTGTCCGCGAAGTATCCCGACCGGCTCACGGTGGTGCACTGGCTGGAATCGCTGCAGGGATTGCCCAGCGCGACCGCCCTGGCCAAGCTCGCGTCGCCCTTCACCGATCGGCCGGTGTTCATCTGCGGCCCGGGCCCCTTCATGGAAGCGGCGCGGGTTGCGCTGAACGGGCTGGAAGTGCCTGCGGCACAGGTGCATATCGAGGTGTTCAAGTCGCTGGAGTCGGATCCGTTCGCGGCGGTGAAGATCGAGGACACCGCCGAGGGAGACCAGCCGCCGGCCACGGCGGTGGTGGAGCTGGACGGCGAAACACACACCGTGTCGTGGCCACGCAACGCCAAGCTGCTCGACGTGCTGCTCGCGAAGGGTTTGGATGCGCCGTTCTCGTGCCGGGAGGGACATTGCGGGGCGTGTGCCTGCACCCTGCGCACCGGCAAGGTCAGCATGGAAGTCAACGACGTCCTGGAGCAGCAGGATCTCGACGACGGCGTGATTTTGGCCTGTCAATCTCACCCGGAATCTGATTCGGTAGAAGTCACCTACGACGAGTAGTCGCGTAGCGAACCGGAAGGGGGCGCCAATGAAGCGGCTATTGCCGGGATTTGCGGCCGTCGGAGCCGTGCTGGCGCTGCTGCCGAGTCCGGTCGCTGCGGCGGCGAGCAACACCGCCACCACCCTGTTCCCGCTGGACGGCCCCAACCAGCTGGAGACCCACGCCTTCCTCAATTGCTTCAAGGCCGACGGCCACTGCGACTTCACCGTCGGGGCCGACATGCTCACCCCCGACGGCGCGACCGGCTTCCCACCGGGCCTGTGGGCTCGCCAAACGACCGAGATTCGATCGCCTAATCGGCTGGCCTACCTGGACACCCACGCCAGCGGCCAGTACGAGCGGGTCCACAAGGCGATGGGATCCGACGAGATCACCACCGTGTACTTCGGTGAGGGACCGCCGGACAAGTACCAGACGAGCGGGCGCATCGACTCGACCGACTGGCAGACGGGCCAGCCCAAGACCGACATCAACGTGATCGCCTGCACGCACATCCAGGTGGTCTACGGCGGCGTCAACATCACCTCGCCGAGCACCTGCGCGCAGACGACGTTCTCTTAGCGCCGAGCCGGTAAATATGCACACGAAGTGCGAGTGATGCCATGCAAAATTGCAGGCTCGGCGGGAGTCATCCCGCCAACGGGACGATGACCGTTCCGCCGGATCGCCAACCCCGAGCAAGCAGGGCCCGCCGGACGCGGTCGATGACATCCGCGGGCTTGTCCTCGGCGATCACGCGAATGACGATCCAGCCCAATTCCGCGAGCTTTCGCAGTCGCCAGTGGTCCTTCACGAACTGACGCCGATCGCTGCGGTGTTGGTCGCCGTCATACTCCGCAGCCACGCCGAACTCCGGCCAGCCCATGTCGAGCATGGCCAGGGCCCAGTAGCCCTCGACCACCGGAATCTGGGTGATCGGCGTGGGCAAGCCCGCGTCGATGAGCAAGAGCCGCAACCAGGTCTCCTTCGGCGACGCCGCACCGCCGTCGACGAGCCGTAAGACGGACCGCAGCCGTCGCACCCCGCGCGCGGCGGGGTGTCGTTCGGCAAGCAGCAGCACCTCCTCCGCGGCATACGGGGTCGCCCGCATCAGCGCGTCGAGGCGCGCGACCGCCTGCCCCCGCGGCAGGTGCCGACCCAAGTCGTACGCCGTTCGTACAGCAGTGGTGACCGGCAATCCCGCGACGCGGGCGATTTCGTCGTCCGCCAGCTGCTGCTCACGCGCGACTATCCCGCGCGGCGGGCGCGTGTTCGACCAGACCAACTCGATGGGGATATCGGCGTCGACCCACCGAGCGCCATGCAACGCCGACGCCGCAACGCCTGACACGATCGCGCCGCGCCGCGACCACAACCATGCGCCTTCGGTCCTCTGCCTCAGCGAAAGCTGTTGACCTCTAGTGGCATACACGCCTGGGTAGATCCGCTGATACCAGCGTCGCAGCTCGTGCCGCGTCACAACTCCCCGCGCAACGGCTTCGCTAGCGATCAACACCCCGGCCATGGGCCGAATAGTGCCCCACGGCACCGACACGTCGCCGAGCCGGTAAATCCGCAGACAAAGTGCGAGTAAGGGCCTGCAAAATTACAGGCTCGGCGAATGCGTTGCGCCGCTAGCGCGGCAGGCCGAGAAGCCGCTCGGCGGCAACGGTGAGCAGGATCTGCTCGGTGCCACCGGCGATGGTGAGGCACCGGGTGTTGAGGAAGTCGAAGACCGCTTGGTTGTGGACGAGCCCGCCGCCCTCGCAGACGTCCATCGCGTATTCGGCGAGAGCCTGCCGGTAGCGGACGCCGATCAGCTTGCGCACGCTGGACTGCGCGCCGGGGTCCTGGCCGCCCACAGCCAGTTGCGCGATGCGCTGGTCCAGCAGCGCGCCCGTCTGGGCGATGGCGATCAGCCGCCCCAGCCGGTCTTGCTGCGCGGCGTCGAGGTCCAGCTCGGCCAGCACCCGCAGCAGCTCCTCCATCGGGTTGCCCAGCGCGGTGCCGGTGGCCATCGCGACCCGCTCGTTGGCCAGCGTGGTCCGCGCCAGCCGCCAGCCGTCGTTCACCGTGCCAACCACCATCTCGTCGGGGACGAACACGTTGTCCAGGAAGACCTCGTTGAACAGTGAGTCACCGGTGATCTCGCGCAGCGGCCGGATCTCGATGCCCGGTGATTTCATGTCCACCAGGAAGTAGGTGATGCCCTTGTGCTTCGGGGCGTCGGGATCGGTACGCGCGAGGCACACGCCCCAGCGCGCCTTGTGCGCGGCGGACGTCCACACCTTCTGCCCGGTGAGCAGCCAGCCGCCGTCACCCCGCACCGCCTTGGTCCGCAGCGACGCCAGGTCGGACCCGGCGCCGGGCTCGGAAAACAGCTGACACCAAAGGAATTCGCCGCGCAGCGTGGCGGGCACGAACTGTTCGATCTGGTCGGGCGTCCCATGCTCGAGGATGGTCGGCGCCGCCCACCAGCCGATCACCAGGTCCGGCCGCGCCACCCCGGCCGCGGCCATTTCCTGATCGATCAGCAACTGCTCGGCGGGTGACGCGTTGCGCCCGTACGGCGGCCGCCAGTGCGGGGCCTGCAGCCCGGCCTCGGCCAGGGCGGCCTGGCGCCCCGCCTCGGGCAGCGCGGCGACCTCGGCGACCGCCGCCGCGATCTCCGGGCGCAGGCCCTCCACCTCCGAAAGGTCGATACCCAGGCGGCGGCGCACCCCCGCCTGGGTCAGGGCGGTGATGCGGCGCAACCACCGTTCGGTGCCGCCGAGAAACCGGCCGATGGCGTGGGCCCGGCGCAGGTACAGGTGCGCGTCGTGCTCCCAGGTGCAGCCGATGCCGCCGAGCACCTGGATGCAATCCTTGACGTTCGCCTTGACGGCGGCGATGCAGATTCCCGCGGCCAACGCGGCCGCGATCGAAAACTGGTCCGCATCGGGATCCGCGGCGGCGCGCGCGGCGTCGGCGGCGGCTACCTCGGCCTGCTCGGCGCGGCAGAGCATCTCGGCGCACAGGTGTTTGACGGCCTGGAAGCTGCCGATCGGCTTGCCGAACTGCTCGCGCACCTTGGCGTAGGCGACCGCGGTGTCCAGCGACCACCGGGTGATGCCGGCCGCCTCGGCCGCCAGCACGGTCGCGGCCAATTCCTCGACCCGCTGCGCCGACTCCCCGATCACGGTGACCGGCGCCGACGTCAGCACCACCCGGGCCAACGGCCGGGAGAAGTCGGCGGCGCGCAGCGGCTCGACCTGCACGCCCTCGCCGTCGGTGTCGACGAGCAGCCACTTCCCGTCAGCGGGCAAAAGTACGACTGCACCCGCCGCGCCGCCCAGCACCCACGGCAGGGTGCCCGACGCGCGTGCCGCCGCGCCGTCGAGGCGCACGTCACCTTCCAGCGCCACCCCGGCGAAGCGTTCCCCGGACGCCAGTGCGGCCAGCAGTTCGGGGTCATCGACGACGAGCGTCGCCAGCGCGGTCGTCGCGACCGGCCCGGCGATCAGCGCCTTGGCCGCTTCCTCGACCATCGCGCACAGATCCTCGATGCGGCCGCCCGCCCCGCCGCGGTCCTCCGGGATCGCCACCCCGAACAGCCCCAGGTCGGCCAGGCCGGCGAAGACCGGCCGCCACGCGTCCGGGTTGCCCTGCTCGACGTCGCGTACGGCCCCGCTCGAACACGAGCTTCGCGCCCAGTCGCGCACCAGCGCACGCGCGGCGAACTGTTCGTCGGTGACGGTCGCTACCACCCTCGGGTCCTCCGCGTGCCTGGTTCGGGATGAAGGGGCTCTAAAGCCCACTAGAACGTGTTCTAATAGTGCCAGCGATCGAGCGTCAAGTCGAACGCCATTACAGCAGTACACGTGGTTGTCCCTGCTGCGGGGAGGTGGGAAATTTACGCAAAGCATGCGTATCGTTTGCGAACGAACCACCTGAAAAAGGAGCCTTTCCTCAGATGTCGTCAGCCAACCCGACTTCGGCCCGCGTCCCTGACTCGCAGCCGCGCGAGGTCATGAACGTGGCGGTACTGGCTGAATCGGAACTCGGTTCGGAAGCGCAGCGGGAGCGTCGCAAACGCATCCTGGACGCCACCATGGCCATCGCGTCCAAGGGCGGCTACGAGGCCGTGCAGATGCGGGCCGTGGCCGACCGAGCCGACGTGGCGGTGGGGACGCTGTACCGGTATTTCCCCTCCAAGGTGCATCTTCTGGTGTCGGCGCTCGGCCGGGAGTTCAGCCGCATCGACGCCAAGACCGATCGCTCCTCGGTCGCCGGTGGCACGCCGTTTCAGCGGCTCAACTTCATGGTCGGCAAGCTTAACCGGGCGATGCAACGCAATCCGCTGCTCACCGAGGCGATGACGCGCGCCTACGTCTTCGCCGACGCGTCGGCGGCCAGCGAGGTCGACCAGGTCGAGAAGCTCATCGACAGCATGTTCGCGCGGGCGATGGCCGACGGCGAACCGACCGAGGACCAGTACCACATCGCGCGGGTGATCTCGGACGTGTGGCTGTCGAACCTGCTCGCGTGGCTCACCCGGCGCGCCTCGGCGACCGACGTCAGCAAGCGGCTGGACCTGGCCGTGCGGTTGTTGATCGGCGACCAGGAGTCCCCCAAGGCCTAGGCGGGCGGCCCCGCGGTACGCCCCCGAATCAGCTCTGTCCCAAGGAGTTCCACGACCGGCAGGCCGGATCGCGGGGGCTTCAGTAGGAGCTCACCCGCCCGTCGGCCCTTCTGCAGGCTCGGCTGCGCCACCGTGGTCAACCCGCGGCCGACGGCGTCGGGCACGCCGTCGAACCCCGTGACGCTCATCTGACCCGGCACGTAAATGCCGTGTGCGCGAAGGTAATCCATGGCGGACAGGGCCAAGATGTCCGCGGTGCACATCAGCGCGGTGATCCGCGGGTTCGCCTCCAGCGCCGCCCTGGCGGCAGTGCCGCCCGATTCGGGGAGGTGCTCGTAGCTCTCCACCACGGTCAGCGAATCCGGATCGACACCGGCGGCCGCCATCGCCTCCCACACCCCGATCACGCGCTCGCGCTGGACGTCGAACGCCGGCGACCGGAGCCGCTCGGCGTCCACCAGCCCCTGCCGGCGTTCCCGGCCCAGCCGCATGGTCAGCAATCCGATCTCGCGGTGCCCCAGCCCGAGCACATAGTCGGCCAGCGCACGCATCGCCGCCCGGTCGTCGATGCCGACCCGGGACACACCGGCCAGCCCCTTGGGCTGGTCGACCACCACGACCGGCAGCCGGCGCTGCAGCACCACCTGCAGGTAGGGGTCGTCCTCGCAGACCGAATACACCACGAACCCGTCCACGCCGGCGCCGAGCACGGCGGCCGTTCCGTCGTCGAGGCTGCGGCTTGCGCCCACGGCGACCAGAAGCAGCCCCTGCCCGAGTTCTTCGCAGGATTGCGCCACCCCGGCGACGAAATCGCGCGCCGCCGGGTCGTTGAAGAAGTAGGTCAGCGGTTCGGCCATCACCAAACCCACCGCGCCGGCCTTGCGGGTCCGCAGCGACCGCGCCACCGGGTCGGGTCCCGCATAACCCAGCCGCTTCGCCGTCGCCAACACCCGTTCGCGTAGGTCGGCGGAGAGCTGGTCCGGCCGGTTGAAGGCATTCGAGATGGTGGTGCGCGAAACCTTCAGCTCGTCCGCCAATGACGCCAGAGTCGCACGCCGGCGCGGGGTGGGACTCCTCACGTCCGGTGACGCTACAGCGGCGGCCCGCCGTGGGCGCCTACCAGGCCGCACGACGCCACTTTCTAATGGAAACGATTTTCATTAGTATTATGGGCGGCTGCCGGGCCGGCGAGAGGACAACACAAGGTGCATGTAGGGCGTTGGCTGCCGGTCGTCCTGACCGTTGGGGTCGTCGTCGCCGGCTTGGCGGCGATCACCGGGTGCGGTGGGGCGACGCGCCCCCGCGCGGCCATCGTGGTGGCCTCCACCGACGTGTGGGGCAGCGTGGCCAGCGCCGTCACCGGCCGCCACGTCGCCGTCAAGTCCATCCTCACCGGCTCCGACACCGACCCGCACTCCTACATGGCCAGTCCCTCGGACGCCGCCGCACTCACCGACGCCGCCCTGGTCGTCTACAACGGCGGCGGTTACGACCCCTGGGTGGACCAGGTGCTGGCCAGGCATCCGGGCATCAACTCGGTCGACGCGTACTCGTTCGTCCCTGCCGCCGGCGACGAGCCCCGCAACGAGCACGTGTTCTACGACCTGAACGTGGCCAAGTCGGTGGCCTCATCGATCGCCGACCGGATGGCGGCCATCGACCCGGCCAACGCCGCCGGCTACCGGGCCAACGCCGCCGCGTTCGGCCGCGGCGCCGACTCGATCGCCAGCTCCGAGCACGCCATCGCCCGCGCATACCCTGAGGCGGCGGTCATCGCGACCGAGCCCGACGTCGACTACCTGCTGGCCGCGGCCGGCTTGGTGAATCGCACCCCGGTCGCGTTGGCCGCGGCCGGCGAGAACGAAACCGATCCCGCGCCGTCGGACATGGCAGCCGTGCTCGACATGATCGACCACCGGCGGGTCTCGGCGCTGCTGATCAACCCGCAGACGTCCAGCTCCGCGGTCAGCGGCCTCGCGAGCGCCGCACGGCGCGCGGGCGTGCCGGTCACCGAGGTGACCGAGACGCTGCCCGACGGCAGCGACTACCTCACCTGGCAGCGCGACACCGTCAACCAGCTGCTCGCCGCGTTGCGGTCGAGCCGATAAGCCCGCCCATGAGCGTCGAAGCGGTCCGGGCCGTCGCCGGTCACGCCCACACCGTGTCGCTGAGCGGCGCGCGGCTGGCGTTCGGCGACCGGGTGCTGTGGGACCACCTCGACCTGTCGGTGTCGCCCGGCGAATTCATCGCCGTGCTCGGCCCCAACGGCAGCGGAAAGACGTCGTTGCTCAAGGTCCTGCTCGGGCAGCTGCCGCTGAGCGCCGGCCTGGCGCTGGTGGACGGAAGACCGGTCGCGTCGGGCAGCGGAAGCATCGGCTATGTGCCGCAACACCGCCCGATGGACCGGGACGTGATGCTGCGGGGGCGCGACCTGGTGCGGCTGGGCATCGACGGGCGACGCTGGGGCGTTGGGCCGCTGCGATCGGCCGACCGGGCCCGGCGCGCCGCCGTGTCCGAGGCGCTGCGCCAGGTCAACGGCGACCAGCTGGCCGACGTTCGGGTCGGCGTGATGTCGGGAGGCGAACTGCAGCGGGTGCGCATCGCCCAGGCCCTGGCCAGCGACCCGAGGCTGATGCTCTGCGACGAACCGCTGCTGACCCTGGACCCGGCGAACGCGAAGCTGGTGTCCGCGCTCATCGACCGGCGCCGCCGCGACGCCGGAACCACGGTCATCGTCGTCACGCACGAAATCAACACGATCCTGTCGTACGTGGACCGGGTGCTCTATCTCGTCGACGGCAGGTTCGAGATCGGCACCGTCGAGCAGGTGATGACCAGCCAGACGCTCTCGGCGTTGTACCGGGCCGACATCGAGGTGGCCAAGGTCAGGGACGGCTACGTGGTGGTGGGCGAGCCGGACGACGGGTGCGGCGGATGAACCACCGGCTCGCCGGGATGCTGGGCCACCTGTTCTCCTTCGACATCACTGCCGACCTGCTACACCACGATTTCGTCCAGCAGGCGCTGCTGGCCGGCGCGCTGCTGGGGCTGGTGGCCGGGCTGATCGGGCCGTTCATCGTGATGCGCCAGATGTCGTTCGCCGTGCACGGATCCAGCGAATTGTCTTTGACCGGAGCCGCTTTCGCGCTGCTGGTCGGGTTCGAGGTGGGCGCGGGCGCGCTGATCGGCAGCGCGCTGGCGGCGGCGCTGTTCGGCGTTCTGGGTCAACGGGCCCGGGAACGCGACTCGGTGATCGGCGTGGTCCTGGCGTTCGGTTTGGGTCTGGCGGTGCTGTTCATCCACCTCTACCCGGGACGGACCGGGACCGCTTTCGCGCTGCTGACGGGCCAGATCGTGGGCGTCGGCTACACGGGCCTGGCCATGCTCGCGCTGGTGTGCCTGCTCGTGATCGCCGTGCTGGGCACGTGCTATCGGCCGCTGCTGTTCGCCACCGTCGACCCGGACGTCGCGGCGGCGCGGGGGGTCCCGGTGCGCGCCCTGGGCATCGTGTTCGCGGCGCTGGTCGGCGTGGTGGCCGCTCAGGCCGTGCAGATCGTCGGGGCCTTGCTGGTGATGTCGTTGCTGATCACTCCGGCCGCCGCGGCCGCCCGGCTGGTCGCCTCGCCGGCCGCGGCGGTGCTGGCCTCCGTGGCCTTCGCGGAAGTCGCCGCCGTCGGCGGCATCCTGCTGTCGCTGGCGCCCGGCGTTCCGGTATCGGTGTTCGTCGCGACCATCTCGTTTGTCATCTACCTGTTTTGCTGGCTCGTCGGGCGACGGCGCGAGGTTGCCACTTAAGCTGGTCGCACAACGTGGGAGGGGGCCAGCAGTGCGCCAGCGACGCACCGCGCTTGTACTCGCCGGGGTGGCCGCCTTCGCCGCCGGCTGCACCACCGTCGCGGGCGGCAAGGCCGTCCCCGCAGACCATTCCGGCCCCCTGCCGCAGAACCCCGTTGCGGTGTCGGCCCTCGAGGGGCTGCTGCTCGACGCGAACCAGATCAACACCGCGCTGAAGGCGACATCGATGAAGGTGTGGTTTTCCGCCGACTCGATGTGGGACTGGAGCTCGAGCATCAGCGACAAGGACTGCCTGCCGCTCGACGGGCCCGCACAGGACAAGGTCTATGTGGGCACCGGATGGACCGCCATCCGCGGCCAGCGGCTCGATGACAGCGTCGACGACGCCAAGGGTCGCGACCACTACGCCATCCAGGCCGTGATCGCGTACCCGTCGGCGCGCGACGCCAACGCCTTCTACACCGCCTCGGCGCAGAGCTGGTCCGCCTGCGCCAACCGGCGGTTTTCGGATCTGCCCCAGGGCAAGCCTCCCGTCGTGTGGACGGTGGCCGGGATCAACAAGGTCAGCGGCACGCTCAGTACGTCCGAAGTTCAGGAAGGCGGCGACGGGTGGACCTGCCAACGGGCTCTAACCGTGCGCAACAACGTCGCCATCGACGTACTGGCGTGCGCCTCCCCCCTGGCCGGTGGCTCGGCGGTCGGCATTGCCGAGCAGATCGCGGCCAAGGTGGCCCGGCAGTAGGCGGTGCGGCGGCCTTCGCACGGCCCATAAGCTAGGCGGATGGCCGGTATCGACCTCAACGCCGACTTGGGTGAGGGATTTGGCGTTTGGCGCCTCGGTGATGACGACGCCATGCTCGGCATCGTCACCAGCGCCAACGTGGCATGCGGGTTCCATGCCGGGGATCCGGTGGGCCTGCTGCGGGTGTGCCGGTCGGCCGCCGAGCGCGGAGTGCGCATCGGGGCGCAGGTGAGCTACCGAGACCTGGCCGGATTCGGCAGGCGCTACATCGACGTCGCCCACGACGACCTGGTCGCCGATGTCGTGTACCAGATCGGCGCGCTGCAGGCGATCGCGGCGGCGTCCGGGTCGACGGTGTGCTACGTCAAACCCCATGGGGCGCTGTACAACACCATCGTGACCGATCGAGAACAGGGCGCCGCCGTCGCCGAGGCGGTGCGCATGGTGGATCCGGGCCTGCCGGTGCTGGGCATGGCGGGTTCGGCGTTTTTCGACGAGGCCGCCGGCCGTGGCCTGCGCACCGTGGCCGAGGCGTTCGCCGACCGCGCCTACCAACCCAACGGCCAGCTGGTTTCGCGTCGCGAACCCGGCGCGGTGCTGCGCGATCCGGCGGAGATCGCGGACCGCGTGGTAGCAATGGTGACCTCCGGGCGGGTCACCGCGATCGACGACACGCAGATCGATATCACCGTGGAATCGGTTTGCGTGCACGGAGATTCGCCCGGCGCGGTGCAGATCGCGACCGCGGTTCGGGATCGGCTCGCCGCGGCCGGCGCCGACGTCAGGGCATTTTGCTGATGCGACTCAAACCCGGCCGTCCCGATCTGGCGCGATATTCGGACCGGTTCGACGTGCCGGCCGCCGGGCCCGAGTCGCCGCTGTCGGCGACGTGGCTGGGTGTGGCGACGCTGCTGATCGACGACGGGTCGTCGGCACTGCTGACCGACGGCTACTTCTCGCGGCCCAGCCTGACGCGGGTGGCGGCCGGCAAGGTGTCGCCGTCACCGGCCCGGGTGGACGGCTGCCTGGCCCGCGCCGGGGTGTCGCGGCTGGAGGCCGTCATCCCGGTGCACACCCACATCGACCACGCGCTGGACTCCGCGCTGGTCGCCGACCGCACCGGCGCGCGGCTGGTCGGCGGTGAGTCGGCGGTCAACGTCGGGCGCGGCTACGGGCTGCCCGAGGACCGCCTTACCGTCGCGACCTCGGGCGATCCAATTCGATTGGGCGCCTACGACGTAACGCTGGTTGCGTCGCATCATTGCCCGCCGGACCGGTTCCCCGGGGTGATCGACGCACCGCTGCGACCGCCGGTCCGCGCATCGGCTTACCGCTGCGGCGAGGCCTGGTCGACGCTGGTGCACCACCGGCCGTCGGGCCGACGGCTGCTGATCCAGGGCAGCGCCGGCTTCGTCGAAGGCGCGCTGGACGGGCGGCGCGCGGACGCCG
>NZ_LZIC01000072.1 GCF_001667185.1 Mycobacterium sp. 852002-50816_SCH5313054-b
GGTGGTGCTGGGTGCCGGCGCGGGCGGGCTGGCGACGTCGGCGCTGCTCGCCAAGCACGGGGTTCGTTCGCTGCTGGTCGAAAAGCGGCGCGAGGTGTTCATCTACCCGAAGGCGCGCAACCTGAGCTTCCGGAGTCTGGAGATCCTGCGCGGCCTCGGCCTGAGCGATCAGGTGCACGCGGTCGCCGATCATGTCTCGGCGATGATGGTCAAGCCGGCGCTGAACAGCCCGGACGAACGGATGGCCATCGACGTCGACGCCATCTTCGCGGGCATGGACAAGCTCAGCCCCGAGCCCGCCGCGCAGTACTGCCCCCAGAGCCGGCTCGAACCGATGCTGCTCGCCGAAACCCGTCGGTGCGGCGGCGAAGTGCGCTACGGGACGGAACTTTCGTCGCTCGACGTCGACGCCGACGGCGTCACCGCGGTGCTGCACGACGGGGACACGGTCCGCGCCGACTATCTCGTCGCCGCCGACGGCGTGCACAGCCCGATCCGGAAGCTGCTGGGCATCAACACCTCTGGCTACGGCGCGCTGCCGATATACGTCGTCTTCGTCTACTTCCGCGCGCCGTGGCGAAAGCTGGTCCCGCGGCTGGACGATGGCGATGGCGTGCAGGTGAAAAACGACGACGTGGACGGGATCTTCCTGGTGGCCCAGGATGACCTCGGCATGTTCATCACCACCTATTTCCCGGGTAAGGGCGAGACCGCGGACCAGTTCACGCCGCAACGCTGCCGCGAGGCACTGGGGAAGGCATTCGGTGAGCCGCTGGACACCGAGATCATCGAGGTCGCGACGTGGCAGCCGTACGAGCAGGTGGCCGACCAATTCCGTTGTGGGCGAGTATTTCTCGTCGGCGATTCGGCGCACACGATGCCGCCGTTCAAGGCGGGGGGAGCCAACACCGCCATCCAGAGCGCGCACAACCTGGCCTGGAAGCTGGCCGCGGTGCTGGACGGAACCGCCGGTCCGGGATTGCTCGACACCTACCACGACGAGCGTCATCCGGTGGGGCGCTTCGCGGCCCGGCAGTCGCTGAGCGGTCCGTCGGCAGCTCTGTTCTCGTTGAGCGACGACAGACCGCAATTGCCGCCCGACGAGGAATGCCCGATGTTCAACCTGCTCGTCGGCTACGAATACCGTTCGGCGGCCGTCTTATCCGGCGAGCCCGCGACCGAAGCGGTGCAGCTGGTGGAGGAGTTGCGCGGCCAACCCGGCACCCGGGTTCCGCACGTGTGGGTGCGCGATGGTGTGTCGACGCTCGATCTGCTCGGACCCGGATTCACGGTGCTGACCGGTGACCAACGCTGGTGTGCCGCTGCGGCTTCGGTCTCGGTAGCCGCACATCGCATCCTGAACAAGGAGTGGGAGTCGATTACTGGACTCAATCCGTCCGGGGTGCTCTTGGTTCGCCCGGACGACTTCGTCGGCTGGCGCGCCGAGGACCTACCCGCCGACCCGGAGGGTGAACTGCGACAGGCGCTCTCGGCGATCATGTGCCGGTAGCCCTCCGCGAGCAGACACAGAATCGCATTGGCAGGGCCTCCGGGGTGGGATTGTGTGTGTGCTCGGCAGGGGTTGCTGGGCATACGCCGACCGGCTTAGTGGGTGGCTTTGCCC
>NZ_LZIC01000073.1 GCF_001667185.1 Mycobacterium sp. 852002-50816_SCH5313054-b
AGCATCTGCACCGCCCCCGCGGCGCCGCCCAGCGCGCCCTCAATATGGAAGTCACATTAAAATGATAGCGACTATCACTTCACAAGGCCAGCGACGAACTCCCCCGCCACGCCGACCACCCGCTCCCGATCCCCCGCCACCAGGCCGATCCGCGTCCGCCGATCGACGATGTCGTCGACGTCCAGCGCGCCCTCGTGCGTCACCGCGTACTCGAACTCCGCCCGCGTCACGTCGATGCCCTCGGCGACGGGCTCGGCGGGGCGTTCGCACGTTGCGTTCGCCAGCACGCCAAACGCCTCGGCGCCGTAGCGTGCCACCAGCGACGCGGGCAACCCGGCGCCCGGCCCCGCGGCGGGCCCCGGGTTCGCCGCCGCTCCGATCAACGGCAGGTCGCGGGTGCGGCAGTCGCCCGCGCGCAACCCCCTTCGGCCGGCGGCGAAGTCCAGCACGTCCTCCGCCATGTAGCGGTATTCGGTCAGCTTGCCGCCGATGATGCTGATGACGCCCGACGGCGCCTCCATGACGGCATGCTCGCGCGACACGTCGGCGGTGCGGCCCGCACCGGTGTCGATCAGCGGCCGCAGCCCGGCGTACGCGCCGAGCACATCGGCCGTGCCGAGCGACGTCCCCAACGCGGTGTTCACCGTGTCCAACAGGAACGCGATCTCGTCGCCGGACGGTTGCGGCACGTCGGGGATCGGACCCGGCGCGTCTTCGTCGGTCAGGCCCAGGTAGACCCGGCCCAGCTGCTCGGGCATGGCGAACACGAAGCGGTTGAGCTCGCCGGGAATCGGAACGGTAAGGGCCGCAGTCGGATTCCTGAACGCTTGAGCGTCGAAGACGAGGTGTGTCCCGCGGCTGGGACGCAGCCGCAACGAATCGTCGATCTCGGCCGCCCACACCCCGGCCGCGTTGATCACCGCGCCGGCCGACACGTCGAACGACTGCCCGGTGCGCTGATCGGTCAACCGCACCGACGTGCCGGTCGCCTCGGACGCCGCGACGTAGGTCAGGATCCGGGCGCCGTGCTGCGCCGCAGTGCGCGCGACCGCGGTCACCAGCCGGGCGTCGTCGATCAATTGCCCGTCATACGCCAGAAAGCCGCCGTCGAGGCCGGCGCGCCGCACCGTCGGCGCCATCTCCACAACGCGCTGCGCCGAAACCCGCCGCGACCGCGGCAGCACCGACGACGGCGTCCCCGCCAGCGCCCGCAACCCGTCGCCGGCCAGGAACCCGGCGCGCACCAACGCGCGCTTGCCGCGGCTCATCGACGGCAGCAGCGGCACCAACTGCGGCATCGCGTGAACGAGATGAGGGGCGTTGCGCGTCATCAGGATTCCGCGCTCGACGGCGCTGCGCCGGGCGATGCCCACGTTGCCGCTCGCCAGGTAGCGCAGGCCGCCGTGCACCAGCTTGGAACTCCACCGGCTGGTGCCGAACGCCAGGTCGTGTTTCTCTACGAGCGCCACCCGCAGGCCGCGCGAGGCGGCGTCCAACGCGATCCCGACGCCGGTGATGCCGCCGCCGATCACGACGAGGTCCAGCGGCGCGCCGTCGGCCAACGCGGTCAGGTCGGCGGTGCGGCGCGCGGCGTTCAATGCGGAGAGGTTCACGAGAGGTATCCGTTCAGCGAGTAGGCGAGTTCGGCGGCCAGCGCGTCGGCGTCCAGGATCGGGCGGACGATCCGTTCGGATTGGATGGTCGACTGGGCGATGAGCAACACCATGGTGGCCATCTGCAGCGGGTCCCCGGCGCGGACGCTGCCGTGGCGCTGCGCCGCGCGCAGCCGCTCGGCCAGGGCGTCGATCAGCATCTGTTGGCTGGCCCCGAGGCGTTCGGTGATGTAGATCGGCGCCAGCTCGGAGTGCAACACCGACATCACCAGGTCGTCGCGGCGCAGCAGGTCGGCCACCGTGACGATCTGTCGCACCAGCGACTCCCGGTCGTCGCCGAGCAACGGCGCGTCGCGCATCACGCCGGTGATGTGCCGGGTCAGCAGTGCCGCCACGACCGACTTGGTGTCGGCCCAGCGGCGGTACACCGTCGGCCGGCTGACGCCCGCCCGGCGCGCGATCTCCGCCAGCGTCACCCGGTCCACCCCGAAATCGACGACGCAGCTGGCGGCCGCCGCCAGGATCCGGTCCCCGGTGTCTGACGGAGCGTTACTGATTGACAGCATGTGTAATACTGTAACGCATGACGCACGCCGAGGAACTCCTTCCCCCGATGAAATGGAACGCGTGGGGGGATCCCGCCGCGGCGAAGCCCCTCTCGGAGGGCATCCGCTCCCTCTTGAAACAGGCTGTGGGCATGCAGGATTCGGGCGAAACCGAACTCGGTGCCGACGAGGTGAGGCTGCGCCCGTCCGCGTTGTCGCCCGCCGACAACGACGCGCTGGCCGGCATCGTCGGCGCCGAGTACTGCCGCACCGACGACCGCGACCGGCTGCTGCGCGCCGGCGGCAAATCGACCCTCGACCTGCTGCGACGCCGGGATCCCGGGGTGCAGGACGCGCCCGACGCCGTGCTGCTCCCCGCGGACGACGAGGCGATCGCCGCGATCCTGCGCTACTGCTCCGAGCACCGCATCGCCGTGATCCCGTTCGGCGGGGGCACCAACGTGGTCGGCGGCGTCGATCCCACCCGCGGCGAGTTCGATGCCGTGGTGTCGCTCGACCTGCGCCGCCTCGACCAGCTCATCGAGCTCGACGAGGTGTCCGGCCAGGCCGTCCTCGGCGCCGGCGTCACCGGACCGGACGCCGAACGCCTGCTCGGCGAACGCGGCTTCTCGCTCGGGCATTTCCCGCAGAGCTTCGAGTACGCCACCATCGGCGGCTTCGCGGCGACGCGCTCGTCGGGCCAGGACTCGGCGGGCTACGGCCGGTTCGACGACATGGTGCGCGGCCTGCGGATGGTCACCCCGGTGGGCACGCTGGAGCTGGGCCGCGGGCCGCAATCGGCCGCGGGCCCCGACCTGCGCCAGCTGCTGCTCGGCTCGGAAGGAACCTTCGGCGTCATCACCCAGGTGCGGCTGCGCGTGCACCGCATCCCGGAGGCCGTCGCCTACGAGGCGTGGTCGTTCCCCGATTTCGAGACCGGCGCGGCCGCGCTGCGCGCCGTCGCCCAGAACGGCACCGGCCCCACCGTCATCCGGCTCTCCGACGAGGTCGAGACCGGGGTCAACCTGGCCACCACCGAGGCGATCGGCGAAAGCCAGGTCACCGGCGGGTGCCTGGGGCTCACGGTGTTCGAGGGCACCAAGGAACACGTCGAGAGCCGGCACGCCGAAACCAGCGCCCTGCTCGCGGCGCTCGGTGGCACGTCGCTGGGCGAGGCGCCGGCGCGGGCCTGGGAGCGCGGCCGGTTCGGCGCGCCGTACCTGCGCGACTCGCTGTTGTCCGCGGGCGCGCTCTGCGAGACGCTCGAGACGGCCACCGACTGGTCCAATGTTTCTACGCTGAAAGCCGCTGTCACCCAGGCGCTTACGAGCGCGCTGGCCGAGTCGGGCACCCCGGCGCTGGTGATGTGCCACATCTCGCACGTCTACCCCACCGGCGCCTCGCTCTACTTCACCATCGTCGCCGGGCAGCGGGGCAATCCGATCGAACAGTGGCGGGCCGCCAAGAAGGCGGCGTCGGACGCGATCATCGCCAACGGCGGGACCATCACCCACCACCACGCCGTCGGCGCCGATCACCGGCCCTGGATGCGGGACGAGATCGGCGAGCTGGGCGTCCAGGTGTTGCGTGCGGTCAAGGCGACGCTCGACCCGGCCGGAATCCTCAACCCCGGCAAGCTGATTCCGTGACCCGACGCGAGGTCGGCAAAGTCACCGCGCTGACCAATCCCGTCTCGGGACACGGCGCCGCCATCCGCGCGGCCCAGGTGGCGATCGCCCGCCTGCACGAGCGGGGCGTGCAGGTCACCGAGATCATCGGCGACGACGCCGAAGACGCGCGCCACCTCGTCGCCGCCGAACTCGAACGGGGAACCGACGCGGTCATGGTCACCGGCGGCGACGGCGTCGTCTCCAACGCGCTGCAGGTGCTGGCGGGCACCGACGTCCCGCTGGGCATCGTTCCGGCCGGCACCGGCAACGACCACGCCCGTGAATTCGCCGTTCCCACAAAGGATCCCGCGGCCGCCGCCGACGTCGTCGCCGACGGCTGGACGGAAACCATTGACCTGGGCCGGATCCGGTGGGGCGACGCCGAGAAGTGGTTCGGCACCGTCGCGGCCACCGGCTTCGACTCCCTGGTGACCGACCGCGCCAACCGGATGAGCTGGCCGCACGGGCGGTTGCGCTATTACTTCGCGATGCTGGCCGAGCTGTCACAGCTGCGGCTGTTGCCGTTCCGGCTGGTGCTCGACGGCACCCAGGAGATCGACGCCGACATCACGCTCGCCGCCTTCGGCAACACCCGCAGCTACGGCGGCGGGCTGCTGATCTGTCCCAACGCCGATCCCACCGACGGCCTGCTCGACATCACCATGGCCCATTCGGCGTCGCGGACCAAGCTGGTCCGCCTGTTCCCCACCGTCATGAAGGGCACGCACGTCGACCTCGACGAGGTGACCACCGCGCGAGCGACAACGATCCATGTCGAGTGCCCCGGCATCAACGTCTACGCCGACGGCGACTTCGCCTGCGCGCTGCCCGCCGAGATCTCCGTGGTGCCCGCGGCGCTGCAGATCCTGCGGCCTAGCCGACGCCCCGGTTGAGCCAGCTCACCTCGCCGGCGTCGCCGCCGTCGCGATAGGCCTCGAGCGCCTCGTCCCACGCCGTTCCCAGCACCGAGTCCAACTCGGCGGCCAGGTAGTCGGCGCCCTGGGCCATCATCGTGCGCAGCCGCATCTCGCCGACCATGACGTCGCCGTTGGCGCTCATCGCCCCGCTCCACAGCCCCAGCTGCGGGGTGTGGCTGAATCGCTGGCCGTCGACTCCGGGGCTGGGGTCCTCGGTGACCTCGAAGCGCAGCACCGACCAAGACCTTAGGGCGTTGGCCAACCGGGCGCCGGTGCCCACCGGCCCGACCCAGTTGGTGACCGCGCGCAGTTGCCCGGGCATCGCCGGCTGCGGTGTCCAGACCAGGTTGGCCTTGGACTGCAGGGTCGATGACAACGCCCACTCGACATGCGGGCATACCGCCGCCGGCGAGGCGTGGACGTACACCACACCCGTCGTCACGTCGGCAAATTGGTTCGACGCACGCATCTCCTGCTCCTTCGGTTCCACGAGGGACGTCTTCCCCAACGACCTGGTGGACCGCACGAAGCGGAATGCATGTAAATTTTTGTGTCCTGCGTGTCTATTGTGCCTTGTGATACCCCTGTTGCGCTAGTGTGCGGAGTGGCTAAATCTCACTCGGCCAGCACCAGGTCCGAAAGCGCAGGCCACGGCCCTAAAGCCCACTCCCCGAAGTCGCGGTCGGTGAGGACCACCAGCGCCCGGTCGGCCTCGGGATCGGCCCAGATGAACCCGCCCGCCTGACCGAAATGGCCGTACGTGCGCGCCGAGTTGCGCGTGCCGGTCCAATGCGGCGACTTGGCGTCCCTGATCTCGAAACCGAGGCCCCAGTCGTTGGGCCGCTGCACGCCATAGCCGGGCAGCACCCCGTCCAGGCCGGGAAACTGCACGGTCGTGGCCTCGGCGTGCAGCTGCGCCGAGACCGTCGACGGGCGCAACAGGTCGCCGGCGAATACCGCCAGGTCGGCGACGGTCGACGTCGCGCCGAACCCGGCGGCCTCGGCCCCGCCGTTGAGCCGGGTGGCCGCCATGCCCAGCGGCTCGCACACCGCCTCGGCGACGTAGTGGCCGAATTCGATGCCCGACTCCGCCTCGATGGCCCGGGCCAGCACGCCGAACCCAGAGTTTGAATACATTCGGCGGGTGCCGGGCTTGGCCAGCACGCGATCGTTGTGCATCGCCAGGCCCGACGCGTGAGCCAGCAGGTGGCGGATCGTGGAGCCGGGCGGGCCTGCTGGGGTGTCCAGCTCGACGACGCCCTCCTCGATCGCGACGTGCGCGGCCCGGGCCACCATCGGCTTGGTGACCGACGCCAGCTCGAAGATCCGCTCGGTATCACCATGGGTGACCAGCACCCCGTCGGGCCCGACGATCGCGGCGGCGGCCGCCGTCACCGGCCAGTCGGCGATGGCGTCGAGAGCGGCCATCACTTCCGGGCGATGTAGTAGTTGTTGATCGGGTCGCCCTCGACCTCGGTCACCCGAACCTCGCCGAACCCGGCGTCACGGAGCATCGAGGTGGCCAGCTGTGTGCCCCACGCGGTGCCCAGCCCGGCGCCGTCCAGCGCCAGCGACACCGTCATGCAGTGCATCAGTGAGACGGTGTAGAGGTAGGTGCTCATCGGGATCCCGACGTTCTCCTCGAGCCGGCTCGACGCCTTGATGTCGGCCATCAGGAAGACCCCGCCCGGCCGCAGCGCGCGGTAGATGTTCTCCAGCACCCGCGCCGGGTGAGCCTGATCATGGATGGCGTCGAACACGGTGATGACGTCGTAGGCCTCATGCTTGTCCAGGTGCGCCAGGTTGTGGCCCTCGAAGGTGGCGTTGGTCAGACCGAGGCGGGCCGCCTCGGCCACGCCGACCGCGACGGCCTCGTCGGAGAAGTCGATGCCGGTGAACCGGCTCGCCGGGAACGCCTGGGCCATCACGTTGATCGCGTGGCCGCTGCCGCACCCGAAGTCGGCCACGTCGGCCCCCGCGCGCAGCCGGTCGGGCAGGCCGTCGACCAACGGCAGCACGACGTCGACGAGCGCGATGTCGAACACCGCGGCGCTCTGCTCGGCCATCAGCGTGTGGAAGCGCGGGAATTCGCTGTACGGCAGCCCGCCGCCCTCCCGGAAGCAACCGACGATTTTCTGCTCGACCTCGCCGAGTTGCGGAAGGAACAGGGCCACCAGGGCCAGGTTGTCCGGCCCGGCGGAACGGGTGAGCACGCCGGCCCGGTGCGCGGGCAGCGAGTAGGTGCCGGCGTCGGCGTCGTAGTCGACGACGTGCCCGGTGGTCATGCCGGCCAGCCACTCCCGGACGTAGCGTTCGTTGAGGCCGGCGGCGTCGGCGATCTGCGCGCTGGTGGCGGGCGGTAGGCCGGCCATCGTGTCCAGCAGGCCGGTCTGATGCCCGATGCTCAGCAGGATCGTGAGGCTCGCGCCGTCGATTGCCGCGACCATTCGCCCGGCGAAATCTTCGGTGGTTTCCGAGGTGGTTTCAGGTGCCGTCACGCTCTGCAGACGCTACACCGTCCTGCTTCACGCCGAGACTGCGCTCAGCGCGCGCATTTGGCCGAGTTGGGCGATCTGAGCGCAGACTCGATGCGACTACAGGGCCGGGCCGCCAGTAGGTTGGAGCGCATGAGTCAGACAGTGCGCGGAGTGATTTCACGCAAGAAGGGCGAACCCGTCGAACTGGTGGACATCGTCGTACCGGACCCCGGGCCCGGAGAGGCGGTGGTCGACATCATCGCCTGCGGGGTGTGCCACACCGACCTGACCTACCGCGAGGGCGGCATCAACGACGAGTACCCGTTCCTGCTCGGCCACGAGGCGGCCGGCACCGTCGAGGCGGTCGGGCCGGGCGTGACGAACGTCGAGCCGGGCGACTTCGTGATCCTCAACTGGCGCGCGGTGTGCGGGCAATGCCGGGCCTGCAAGCGCGGCCGGCCGCAATACTGCTTCAGCAGCCTCAACGCCGAGCAGAAGATGACGCTGACCGACGGCACCGAGCTCACCCCGGCGCTGGGCATCGGGGCTTTCTGCGACAAGACGCTGGTGCACTCCGGGCAATGCACCAAGGTCGACCGCCGGGCCGACCCGGCGGTCGCCGGCCTACTGGGCTGCGGCGTGATGGCCGGGCTGGGCGCCGCGATCAACACGGGGGCGGTCACCCGCGACGACACCGTCGCCGTGATCGGCTGCGGCGGCGTGGGCGACGCCGCGATCGCGGGGGCCGCGCTCGTCGGGGCCCGGCAGATCATCGCCGTCGACACCGACAACACCAAACTGGACTGGGCCCGCAAGTTCGGGGCCACGCACACGGTCAACGCCCGTGAATTCGACGTCGTCAAAACGATCCAGGACCTCACCGAGGGCTTCGGGGTCAACGTTGTGATCGACGCGGTTGGCCGGCCCGAAACGTGGAAGCAGGCGTTCTACGCCCGCGACCTCGCCGGAATCGTTGTGCTGGTGGGGGTTCCGACACCCGACATGCAGCTGGAGATGCCGCTGCTGGACTTCTTCAGCCACGGCGGGTCGCTGAAGTCGTCGTGGTACGGCGACTGCCTGCCCGAGCGCGACTTCCCCGCCCTGATCGACCTGTACCTGCAGGGCCGGCTGCCGCTGGACAAGTTCGTCTCCGAGCGCATCGGGCTCGACCAGGTAGAGGAGGCGTTTCACAAGATGCACGGCGGCAAGGTGCTGCGCTCGGTGGTGATCCTGTAATGGTGACGATCGATCGGGTGGTCACGCACGGCACCTTCGAACTGGACGGCGGCAGTTGGGAAGTCGACAACAACATCTGGCTCATCGGCGACAATTCGAACGTCGTGATTTTCGACGCCGCCCATGACGCGGCGCCGATCGTCGAGGCTGTGGCAGGCCGCCACGTGGTGGCGGTGGTGTGCACGCACGGGCACAACGACCACGTCACGGTGGCTCCCGAACTGGGTAAGTCACTCGACGCGCCGGTACTGCTGCATCCGGCCGACGACGTGCTGTGGCGAATGACCCACCCGGACAAAGACTTTCGCGGCATATCCGACGGTGAGGGGTTGACCGTCGGTGGCACCGAGCTGACGGCGCTGCACACGCCGGGTCACTCCCCCGGATCGGTGTGCTGGTACGTGCATGACCTGGGCGTCGTGTTCAGCGGCGACACGCTGTTCGCCGGCGGCCCCGGCGCGACGGGGCGTTCCTACTCCGACTTCCCGACGATCCTGCACTCCATCTCCGAGCGGCTGGGCACGCTGCCCGGCGAGACCGTCGTGCACACCGGTCACGGCGACAGCACCACCATCGGCGACGAGATCGTCCACTACGAGGAGTGGGTGGCCCGCGGCCACTAGCGACGCTGGGTTCGGCGCCTGTCGTGCCGGATCGGTCCGTCGACGACGATTGCCAGCCACCCGTCGGTCCCGCGACCGGCGTCCGCCATCGATTCGGCCGCCATCGCGACGGCGTTGGCGAAATGCATTGGTCATTTGCGAGATGCCGGTGTCACCGGCTTCATGGCGGTGCGCTGCGGTGACGACGCCACGCACCGCTCGCCCGGCAGAAACACCCCCGGCCAACGAAAATGAGGACGTGGACGATGGGGCCGAATCCGATCTGGCATGGGAACTGGCTGACGTGATCAGCGCGCTGCTCCCCGACCCCGACCGCTTCCGGCTTTACGCCGCCATCGGTTCGGGCGAGTCATACACCGCGATCGAAACGGCGCTGCACACCATGGCGCACCATAGGGCCGCCATACCTGCGGAGCTCATAACCAAGCTCACCGACTGGCTCCGCGCGTACGCGCATAGCGTCGACGCACCCCGGCTACGCGAATTGATCCATGCCATCGACCCGTTGCCCTGAGGCCCCGGTGCGCCCGCGAGCGCGCGCACAATGTCAGCCCTACCGGCGTGTCGGCGTACCGACACGCGCCCTCGCCGCAGAGAACCTAATGCCCCTCGAGGATCCGGCGCTTCTCGGCCTCGAACTCCTCCGGCGTCAGCGCTCCCGAATCCCGCAGCGCCGTCAGCGTTTTGAGTCGTTCGAGCCGAATGCCCTCGTCGCCGGGCTCCACCGGCCCGGCCGGCGAGACGGGCACCGGCGGGTGGTAGTACGGGTTGGCCGCCACCACCGCCCGGCGCCGGGTGCGGCCCAACCACAAGCCGGACAGAATCGAATCGACCAGTCCCACCACGAACAGCCCGACGAACAGCCACACCAAAAAGCCCAGGGAACTCTTGTGGCCGAACGCCAGCCGCGGATTGATGTAGCCGTTGACCTGCCCGTCGGTGGTGATGTTGTAGTTGCCGCTGACGGGAATCTGGGCCACCCAAACCCGCACATGCGCGTCGTTGTTGACAGTCGTTGTGCTGCCGATGCTTTCGTTCAACGCGGGTTGCGCGGCGCCCTCGGGCGGCGCGATCGTGACACCCAGCGGCGGCACCGGCAGGCCGCCGTTGGGGCTGCCGACGACGACGGTGTGCAGGCTGACGGTGACCTCGCCGGCGGGCAGGTACACGCTGCCGGTTCCCGGGATCGGCACCTCGCCGTAGGCGTTGTACTTGTCCAGGAAAAACGCGTTGAGCACCAGGGCGACGATGAAGCCGCCGACCGACACGATCATCAGCACGACGGCGGCGGCCAGCGAAACCTTGGCGAGCCGCCTGCTGTTCATCCAGGCAGTGTGTCACCGCGGGCGGGGCGATGCCAGCGCCGGCCCTGTCGACGAGCCGGCACAAAGAGCACACTGTGACGGGGCGCATACGAAAGGAGTGCTACGCATGGCAAACGATCTCGTCGCCACGGTGCCCGACCTGTCCGGGAAGCTGGCAATCGTCACCGGGGCCAACAGCGGCCTGGGATTCGGGCTCGCCCGCCGCCTGTCGGCCGCCGGAGCCGACGTCGTCATGGCGATCCGCAACCGCGCCAAGGGGGAAAAGGCGATCGAGGAGATCCGCGCGACGGTCCCCGACGCGAAGCTGACCATCAAGGCCCTCGACCTGTCGTCGCTGGCGTCGGTCGCCGCGCTGGGTGAACAGCTCAACGCCGAGGGCCGCCCGATCGACATCCTGATCAACAACGCCGGCGTCATGACCCCACCGGAACGCGACACCACCGCCGACGGTTTCGAATTGCAGTTCGGCAGCAACCATCTCGGGCACTTCGCCCTGACCGGCCACGTGCTGCCGCTGTTGCGCGCCGCCGGCAAAGCCCGCGTCGTCTCGCTGAGCAGCCTCGCGGCCCGCCAAAGCGGCAAGATCCACTTCGACGACCCGCAGTTCGAGAAGTCCTACGCCGCCATGTCGGCCTACGGCCAGTCCAAGCTGGCGGTGTTGATGTTCGCCCTCGAGCTGGACCGGCGCAGCCGCGCGGGCGGCTGGGGCATCACGTCCAACGCCGCGCACCCCGGCCTGACCAAGACCAACCTGCAGGTGGCCGGGCCCTCGTACGGCCGCGAAAAGCCCGCGCTGATGGAGCGCCTTTACAAGGCGTCGTGGCGTTTCACGCCGTTTTTGTGGCAGGAGATCGACGAGGGCATTCTGCCCGCGCTCTACGCGGCCGCCGCGCCGCACGCCGAGGGCAGCGCGTTCTACGGGCCCCGCGGGTTCCAGGAGCTGGCCGGCGGCGGCGTCCGGCTGGCCCGGGTGCCCGAGCGCGCGCGCAACGAGGACGACTGCCGTCGGCTGTGGGAGCTGTCCGAGCAGCTCACCGGAGTGAGCTACCCGACCCCGGACTGACTATCGTTGGTGCATGCGGCCGGAACCTCGTCTGCCCGAATCGAGCATCGTGGTCCGGCCCGAGCCGACGGCCAGCGCGAACTACACCCAATCGACGCGGCTGCAGGCCGCCGGCCTGGCGCAGGCCATCGCGTTGTTCGAGCGGGCCGCGGAACAGGTGCCGCTCCCGGCGGCCCCGCAGCCGATCGTCATCGCCGACTACGGCGCCGCCAACGGGCACAACTCGCTGAAGCCGCTGTCGGCGGCCATCGCGGTGCTGCGCCGGCGCACCCGTGCCGACCACGCGATCCTGGTGGCGCACACCGACGTTCCGGGCAACGATTTCACCGCGCTGTTCCAAACCCTGGCCGACGACCCGGACAGTTACTTACACACGGACACAACGAGTTTCGCCTCGGCGATCGGCCGGTCCTTCTACGACCAGATCGTGCCGTCCAAGACCGCCAACCTCGGCTGGACGTCGTGGGCGACCCAGTGGGTGAGCCGGATCCCCTACGAGCTGCACGATCACGTGCACGTCGCCTACAGCACCGACGACGCGGCCCGCGCCGCCTACACCCACCAGGCCGCCACCGACTGGCACGACTTCGTGGCGTTCCGCGGGCGCGAGCTGGCCCCCGAGGGGCGGCTGGTGGTGCTGACGCTGGGTGTCGACGAGGACGACAAGCCGGGCTTCAAGACGTTGCTCGACGCGATCGTCGCGGCGCTGGGCGAGCAGGTGCGTGACGGCGTCCTCAGCGAGGAGGAGCTTCATCGCATGGTCATCCCCACATCCGGGCGCAGCGAGCGGGACTTTCGCGCCCCGTTCTCCCCGAGCGGCCGGTTCGAGGGCCTCACGATCGAGCACCTCGAGATGTTCGACGCCGAGGACCGATTCTGGGCCAGATACCAAATTGACGGTGACGCAAACGCTTTCGGGGCGCACTGGGCCGCATTCGCGCGGGCCGCGCTGTTCCCCGCCCTGGTCCGCGGCTTGAACGGCGCCGCCGCCGACCCACGCGCGGTCGACTTCGCCGACCGGCTGGAGGTCGCCGTCGCAGGACATTTGTCAAGCGCGCCTGAGCCGATGCGGATCCCGCTCGCCTCGGTGGTGCTGGTCAAGAACCGCCGATCGGACTGACGAGAGTTTCGACACAGCGCCGCAACGGGTAACCCCCGGGGGTGGTCGGAACTGCGACTCCAAGGGGGTAGGTGCATGAGCGTGCAGGACGACAAAGAGGCCGGCAAAGTAGAAGACAAAGAGGCTGGCCAAGAAGAAGACCAGAAGTTAACCGAAAAGCCGGAGGTCGAAGACCAGCATAAGGAACAGGCCGCCGAAATGATGAAGGCCTATAAGGACGAGCCAACTGTGGTGCTGCCCGGTTCCGGCGGCATGGTCTCCGGCACGGCGGTCAACGATTGGCTCGACGAGGACGGCAACCCGCAACACAACGATCCTGATGAGGGCGGCGGCTCGGACGAACAAGCGAAGTCCGACGAAAGCAACGACAAAGGCAACGACGACGAGGCCCGCAAAGAGCAGATCGAGAAGGACAAGGCCCTCAACGAGGAATTGCGGGAAGCCGCGGCGGAGGAGAACAAAGGCGAAAAGCGCTGAGCTGAAAGTTAATTCAGTGGGCGCGTGGCGCGATCTGGCTGATTAGGGTGGGGATCTCCGGGAAGCCGGGGATCGGTTCGTTGAGCCCCGGTATCGGAGGCAGCGGCGGGATCTCGGGGATTCCTGGGATGCGCGGAATCGCGGGCAGGGCCCGCGGTGGCGCCGGCGCCGCCGGGACGTCCTGAGCCGCCGGCGGGGCGGCAGGTGTGGGCGTATCCGGCGCGGGCGGCGCGTTGGTGTCGGGGCTCGACGGCGGCGGTGCCTCCTGGGTCGTCGGCGGCGGTGGCGGGGAACTCGTGGCGCTCGTCGGCGGCGCCGGCGACGCGGGGCTCGTGTTCCCGCCCGGATTGGTCATCGGCTGGTTTTTCGAGCCCACCCCGATCGCCAGGGCGACGCCGGCCAGCACCAGCACCGCCAGGGCGCCGAGGACGAGGATCATCGGCAGCCGGCGCCAGGCCGATTTCTTGGGTTCGGGCAACGCGGGTTCGGGTTCTTCGACCTTCAGCGCCGGGCCGGCGGACGTCTGGCCGGGAACGGCGGGTTTAGGCCACGGGCGTGCGGCCGTGGGCATGGCGCCTGAGCCGGCACCGTCCTGCGCCCAGGCCCGCGCGGGCATTCCACCGGACACCGCCGCCGGCGCCACAGCGGCGGCCGTTGCCGTCGCCGCCCGGGCCTGCGCGGTCGGGCCGTTGTCGTCGGGCCGGTGCGCCGCGCGCAGGGCGGCGCCCGTGGCGGCCGCCAATTGCGGGCGCGGCGTCGTGACGACCGGGACGCGAAGGTGTCCGGACAGCCGGGTGGTGACCGCCGGGATGTTCGCCCCACCGCCCACCGAGACCACCGCGACGAGGTCGCGAATACCGTTGCGCCGCAAGGCCTCATCGAGCACAGCCAGCAGGTTGTTCAGCGGCGCGCGGATCGCGTCGTCGAGCTCGTCGCGGGTGAGCCGGACGTCGGACAGGGTGGCCACCGTGTCCGACGAGAGCTGCTCCTTGGCGCCGCGGCACCCGACGCGCAGCCGGCTCACCGAGCCGACCGCCGAGCTTCCCGGCGCGAACGCGCCGGTGCTCGGCATGTTGGCCATGGCCGCGCTCAACAGCGCCTGGTCGATCATGTCGCCGCTGAAGTCGTGATGCCGGACGGTCGGGGCGAGGGGCGCCTCGCCCGCGGCGTCCATCAGCGTGATGCTGGTGCCGCTGCCGCCGAAATCGCAGACGGCGACGGTGCCGCGCGCGGGGATGCCCGGGTTGGTCCGCACCGCAGCCAGCGCCGCCGCGGCGTCGGGCATCAGCATCGGCCGCCGAGCGCGATCCGACCATTCCGACACCCCGGCCAGCGCGGCGCTCAGGGCGTCCACCGACTGGGCGGACCAGTGGGCGGGGTAGCTCACCGCGACGCTTTCGGGCAGCGGGCGCCCGCCGCTGGCGGCGTAGGCCAGGGCGCGCAGCCCGTCGGCGATCAGCGCGTCGCTCCGGTGCACCGAGCCGTCGGCGGCCACGATTCCGGCCGGGTCCCCCACCCGGTCCACGAAGCCGGTGACGACCAGGCCCGGCTCGTCGAGCTTGGGGTTCTCAGAGGGCACCCCCACCTCGGGCGGGCGTTGCCGATACAGCGTGAGGACGGGCCGGCGGATGATCGCGACATCGGCGGTCACCGCCGCCAGGTTGGTGGAACCAATCGACAAACCCAGCGCCGGTGTCGCTCTGTCGGCCATCTACCCATCCCCGTGTCAGCGGCGCATATTCCACCTTCGCGCAATTGTGTCGCTGATTCCTATAGCCATTCGTAGCGTCAGCTATGCGTGAGCTGTGCGACTACCGGGCGGGGTTTGGTCAGCGGATGGCGCCCGCCCCGGCGATCAGCGGGAGGTCCAGCGGGGTGACCCAGCCCGGCCGCAGGTCATTGACGGCCGGGACCGCGTTGAGGGCCCGCATCCCGGTCGCCAGGCATCCTGCCGTGGCCGCGTCCCGCCCCGAGCCGTCGGTGAACCGGAACGCGGTCTCCTGAAAGATGCTCGGCGTCCCCTCGATGTCCACCCGGTAGACGTCGTTGTCGTGGCCCGACGGCCAGTCCGGCGCGGCGTCCAGCCCGATGCGGTTGACGTGCTCGAGCTGAATGCGCGTCTCGCCCTGGTACACCCCGTTGATGGTGAACCGGACGGCGGCGACGTGTCCGGCCTTGATGACGCCCTTGGCCGTCGTGCGCTCCGTCGGGGTCACCCACTTGTCCCACGTGGTGGTGATCTCGTCGAGCATGATGCCGGCGGCGTGGGCGATCATCGGGACGGTGGCGCCCCACGCGAAGATCAACATGTTGGAGTCTTCGAGCAGCGGGCTGTATTCGGGCTCGCGGCCGATGCCCATCTCGACTTCGTAGTCGCCCTCGTAGTTGGTGTAGTCCAGCAGCTCCGACGCCCGCACCCGGCGCACCTCCGAGCACAGGCCCATCAGCGTCATGGGGAACAGGTCGTTGGCGAAGCCGGGGTCGATGCCGGTGGTGAAGCAGGACGATTCGCCGAGCTCGCACGCCTCGGTGATGGGCTCGATCCAGTTGGGCGGGTTCAGGTGCATCGTCGGCCACACCCACGGCGTCATCGCTGTGGAGCACACGTCGATGCCGGCCCGTAGGAAGCGGGTGATCAGCGCGATGTTGTCCTTGGCGTGCATCGCCGTCGGGCCGTAGTGCACCAGGGCGTCGGGCTTGAGCGCGATCAGGGCGTCGACGTCGTCGGTCGCGATGATGCCCACCGGTTCGGGTAGCCCGCAGATGTCGCCGACGTCGCGGCCGACCTTGTCGGGGTTGCTGACGCCGACGCCGACCAACTCGAACAGCGGATGCTTGACGATCTCCGCGATCACCATCCGGCCGACGAACCCGGTACCCCAGACCACCACGCGCTTCGAGCCGCTTTCCGACATACACACCTTCCTGACCTTCAGCCCACCCGCGTTCACCCTATAGACCAGGCGATGTTCGTGGTGACACGATGTGAAACCATGACCAGTCATCTCAGGGGGCCCGCGATCCTGTTCGCGATCGGCATCGGCTTCGCCAACATCTGCGGTGGGACCGTCGCCGGCGTTGCCGGCGCGAATGACAACCCCAAAGTCCGCTACGAGGTCAGCGGCCCCGGCGTCGCGGAGTACATCTCCTATCAAACCGACAGCGGCCAGCTGCGCGCGGTGAACGCCAAGCTGCCTTGGTCGACGGAGTTCACCGGTTTCGGCGGCGAGGTGTTCGTCCTCAGCGCCCAAGGGGCGGGGCCGATCAACTGCAAGATCCTGATGGACGGCAACGTCGTGACGGATGCGACGGCAACGGTGGGGGCGCCGGCCAGGACCGTCTGCACCCACTGAGAGGGGTTTTGCCGTGCCACTCACGACCGGTATCGCGACTCGCGTGAACGGGGCGCCCCCGCCCGAGGTGCCGCTTGCCGACATTCATCTCGAGTCGCTCGAGTTCTGGGGGCGCGACGACGACTACCGCGACGGCGCCTTCGCCACCTTGCGCCGCGAGGCCCCGCTCTCGTTCTGGCCCGCCGTCGAGTACGAGGGGTTCGAGGCCGGCTCCGGGTATTGGGCGCTGACCAAGCTGGAGGACGTGCACTACGCGAGCCGTCACCCGGACGTCTTCAGCTCCGCCGGCGGCATCACGATCGGTGACCAGATGCCGGAGTTGGCCGAGTACTTCGGTTCGATGATCGTGACGGACGATCCGCGACACCAGCGGCTGCGCTCGATCGTCAGCCGGGCGTTCACCCCGAAGGTGGTGGCCCGCATCGAGGCGTCGGTGCGCGAGCGGGCGCACTGGCTGGTGGCATCGCTGATCGCCAATCATCCCGGCGGCGAGGCCGATCTGGTCGGCGAGCTCGCCGGGCCGCTGCCGTTGCAGATCATCTGCGACATGATGGGCATCCCCGAGGAGGACCACCAGCGCGTATTCCATTGGACCAACGTGATTCTCGGGTTCGGCGACCCCGACCTGTCGACCGATTTCGAGGAGTTCACCCAGGTTTCGATGGACATCGGCGCCTACGCCACGGCGCTGGCCGAGGATCGCCGCGTCAATCACCACGACGACCTGACCACGAGCCTGGTCGAGGCCGATGTCGATGGCGAGCGGCTGACGTCGCAGGAGATCGCGTCGTTCTTCATCCTGCTGGTGGTCGCCGGCAACGAGACGACGCGCAACGCGATCAGCCACGGCGTGCTGGCGCTGTCGCGCTACCCCGCTGAGCGGGAGAAGTGGTGGGCCAACTACGACGCCCTGGCCCCCACCGCGGTCGAGGAGATCGTGCGGTGGGCCTCCCCCGTGGTCTACATGCGGCGCACCCTGACCCGGGACATCGAGCTGAGCGGCGTCAAGATGGCGGCCGGCGACAAGGCCGCGCTGTGGTACAACTCGGCCAACCGCGACGAGTCAAAGTTCGCCAACCCGTGGATGTTTGACGTGGCCCGCGATCCCAATCCGCATCTCGGGTTCGGCGGCGGCGGCGCGCACTTCTGCCTGGGCGCCAACCTGGCCCGCCGCGAGATCAGGGTCGTGTTCGACGAGTTGCGGCGCGAGATCCCCGACCTCGTCGCGGTCGACGAACCCTCGATGCTGCTGTCGCAATTCATCCACGGCATCAAGAGGCTGCCGGTCGCGTGGACTCCCCCGGGGTCATAGGGGCGCGCGACCTCCTTTCGCGAGCAGACGCAGAATCGCACGATTGCACCTCGTGCTGTGCGATTCTGCGTCTGCTCGCGGGTTTACCCTGACCCAGTGACCATTCCCGCGCTCCCCGCCCCCGAGGTGCTCGCCGCCCGCGAGAAGCTCGTGCTCGACCACTTTCACGACGAGGTCCGCCAGGACTGGGACGACGTGTTGGCGACCTTCCCGCATCCGCGCTACGAGCTGATCCCGCAGATGGTCGTCCACGACGGCGACGAGGCGGTGCGCGGCTACTACGTCTACACCAGGACCGCGTTCCCCGACCAGGACCACGAGATCATCGCGCTGCGGCACAGCGCCGACGCGGTGATCGTCGAGTTCTGGCTGATGGGCACCCATCGCGGCTACCTCGGCAAGGTCCCGCCCACCGGCAGCAGGTTCCGGGTCCGCATGACCGCCTACTTCGTGTTCGACGACACCGAAACCCTTGTCTGCGAACGCATTTACTTCGACACGCTGACCATGATCAAGCAGCTGCTCGGTGGGCTGGACATGAAGAAGCCGGCGAACTGGTTGCTGGCCGCGCGCTGCGCGCGCGGCTTCCTGTCGATGTCGTCGGAAAAGCCGGACCCCGCACTGACTTCCGCGTAAACTGCGGCAATGCGCCTGCACGCGCTATGCGCCCTCGCCGCGACCGCATTGCTGGGCGCCTGCGGCACGGCCACCGCCGCGCCCACCAGCTCGCACCCCGTGAAGTGGATCGACCTGCAGGTCGGCGACTGCGTGGCCGACCTGCCGCCGATCGACCTGAGTCGGGTGACGGTCACCGTCGTCGACTGTGCCACAGCGCATGTGGCCGAGGTGTACCTGCGCGCCCCGATGGCCGTCGACAAAGCCGTCGCGATCGTCGCCAGGCAAGACTGCAACGCCGGATTCGCGCCCTACACCGGCCGTTCCGTCGACGGCAGCCCGTTTTCGATCACGTTTCTCATCGACTCGAATCAGGATCGAACGGGCGCGGACCCCACGCCGAGCACCGTCATCTGCCTGCTGCAGTCCGCCAACGGCCAGCCGCTGACCGGTTCGGCGCGCCACTAGCAGCCGAGTTGTGCTGCGAGGTCGAGGAAGTCGGACGCGTTGATGTCGAATTCGTCGGAGTAGGCCACGTCGGCGTCGCCGCCGGCCCCGAATTCCCGCGGGCGCGCGACGAAGGCGGTCGCGAAGCCGAGCCGGCCCGCCGCGCGGATGTCGTACTTGTGGCTGGCCACCATCATGATCTCGGCCGGCTCCAGGCCGAGGTAGGTCGCGGCCAGGCGATAGATCGCCGGGTCGGGCTTGAACACCCCGGCCATCTCGGCGGCGAAGATCGCGTCCCACGGCAGGCCCGCGCGCTTGGAGAGGTTGACCACCGCTGACACGTCGGCGTTCGACAGCGTGGCCAAGGTGTAGGCGCCCTTCAGCCGGGTCAGCCCGGGCACCACGTCGGGCCACGGCCTCAGCCGCTGCCAGGCCAGGGTGAGCGCGTCGCGGTCGGCGTCGGAGAATCCCGCGATGCCGCAGTCGTCCAGGACGGTGTCGAGCGCGCGGCGATACACCGAGTGCACCGAAACCCATCCGTTCCCCTGCGCGGCCTCCAGCGTCGCGAAGTAGCCTGCGCGCCAACGGCGCACGAGGTCGCCCCAATCGGCGTCCGCGTGACGGCCCGCGCTGATCCGCGCCGCCTCGTCGCACACGGTCGAATGAAAATCCGTCGCCGTGCCCTGCACGTCGAACAACAACGCCTTGACCACAAGCCTCATCATGCACCCGTGCGGTTAGAATCTGCGGCGTCCCAACGCTTGATCCCTTCCGCCCTGCGAGGTAGGCCGTGGCCGACAACACCGATCCCGGGCACGACGAGCGCGAGCCCGACTATCGATTCACCCTCGCCAACGAGCGCACGTTCCTGGCCTGGCAGCGCACCGCGCTGGGGCTGCTCGCCGCGGCGGTCGCCCTGGTGCAGCTGGTGCCGGAGCTGGCCGTCCCCGGCGCACGCCGCGCGCTGGGCATCGGGCTGGCCGTGCTGGCGACGCTTACCAGCGGGATGGGGCTGTTGCGCTGGCGGCAGGCCGATCGCGCCATGCGGCACGGCGATCCGTTGCCGCGCCATCCCACGCCGGCCTACCTCGCGGTGGGCCTCAGCGTGGTGGGGCTGGTGGCGCTCGGGCTGGTGATCGCCAAGGCGGTCATCGGTTGAACGACTACCCGCCGACCCCCGGGCAGACCGAGGACCGGACGATCCTGGCCTGGACCCGAACGTCCTTCGCGTTCCTGGGCAACGGCGCGCTGCTGATGATCAGGAACCTGCACGGCCCGGTTGGGCCGTTGCAGCTGCTGCCCGCCTATCTGGCCGCCGCCGTGGCGTTGGGCACCTACCTGATCGCGGTGCGACGCCAGCGCACGCTGCAGCAGCGGCCGCTGCCGCCAGACATCAACCCGCGCCGCTCGGTGCACGTCATCGGGACTGCCGTGCTGGTGCTCATCGTCGTGACCACCGTCGCCCAGCTGACATAGCCGGCTGGTACCGGCGGTCCGTCGTTTCGCGGCGCCGGCCGGGATGACGTGCGGAATATCAAGCAAATTCACAGGTTTGGGGCGCGCTCCCGCGGGCAAATTGGCCCGTATGATCGCGCGTCACATCTCCCGTTTCGTTGTTTCTGCACTCGCCGCGGCGTCCGGTCTTAGCGGCTCGGTCGTCGCGCCTGACATCCCCTCCGCCGCCGCCGAATGTCCGGACGTCCAGGTGGTCTTCGCCCGCGGCACCGGCGAGCCCCCCGGTGTCGGCGGCACCGGACAGGCGTTCGTCGATGACCTGCGCTCGCGGGTGGGTGGAAAGTCGCTCGACGTCTATCCGGTGAACTACCCGGCCAGCAACGACTGGGAAACC
>NZ_LZIC01000074.1 GCF_001667185.1 Mycobacterium sp. 852002-50816_SCH5313054-b
ACCCACCCGACCCAACCGGAAGGAAGCACAACGTGAAACCCTCGACGCTTGCCGCAACCACCGTCGCCGTCGCGGCGGCCGCCGGCGCCGGCAGCATCGCCAGCCCGGCGCGGGTGCCCGCCTGGTACTCGCGGCTTCGCAAGCCGCCGTACCAGCCGCCCGGCGCCGCGTTCCCCCTCGTGTGGACCACGCTCTACGGCGACATCGCGGCGACGTCCGCGGTGGCCATCGACCGCTTCCGCGCCACCGGCCAACACGACGAGGCGCGACGCTACGCCGCGGCGCTCGGGCTGAACCTGGCGCTGAACGCCGGATGGAGTTGGCTGTTCTTCCGCTATCACAAGCTCGGCGCCTCCGCGCTGGGCGCCGCGGCACTGACGGCGAGCAGCGCCGACCTCGCGCGCCGCGCCGCGCGGGCCGACCGGCGGGCCGGGGCGGCGCTGTCGCCCTACCCGGTGTGGTGCGCCTTCGCCACCGTTCTGGCCACCCATGTGTGGCGGCTCAACCGCTGAATCATGTCGACGCTGTTATGGTTTCGCCGCGATCTGCGGTTGCACGACCATCCCGCCCTGGCCGCGGCCGCCCGAGACGACGGGGAAGTGCTCGCCTGCTTCGTCGTCGATCCGCGGCTGGAGGCCTCGTCGGGCCGGCGCCGGCTGCAATTCCTGGGTGACTCGCTGCGGCAGCTACGCGACGACCTGGACGGCCGGCTGCTGGTGACGCGCGGGCGGCCCGAGACGCAGATCCCGCGCATCGCCACCGAGATTGGCGCGTCGTCGGTGCACGTCTCGGAGGATTTCGCGCCGTACGGGGTGGGCCGCGACGAAAGGGTGCGCGCGGCATTGGATTCCGTGCCGCTGGTGGCGACGGGCTCGCCGTACCTGGTCTCCCCCGGGCGGGTGGTGAAGAAGGACGGCTCGCCGTACCGGGTGTTCACCCCGTTTCTGCGCGCATGGCGCGAGGTCGGCTGGCGGGCGCCGGCGAAATCCGGCCCCGCGGCCGCGCGCTGGCTCGACCCGGCGCGGCTGCGGCTCCCGCGCTGCGAGATACCCGATCCCGGCGCGGTGCTCGATGTGGCCGCCGGCGAGGCGGCGGCGCGCAAGCAGTGGAAGACGTTCGTGGACAACGGATTGCACCGCTACTCCCACGACCGTGACCGGCCCGACGTGGCGGGAACCAGCAGGATGTCGGCGCACCTGAAGTTCGGGTCCATCCATCCCCGCACCCTGGCCGCCGACCTCGACTCGCGCGGCACGGGGGCGCAAGCCTTCCTGCGGGAGTTGGCCTTTCGCGATTTCTACGCCGACGTGCTGCACCATTGGCCGGCCAGCGCCTGGCGCAACTGGAACAACCAGTTCGACGGCATCCAGACCGATACGGGGCCCGAAGCAGAGCGCCGATTCGAGGCCTGGAAAGCCGGCCGGACCGGGTTTCCGTTCGTCGACGCCGGGATGCGCCAGCTTCGGGAGACCGGCTTCATGCACAATCGGGTGCGGATGATCGTCGCGTCGTTTCTGGTCAAGGACCTGCACCTGCCGTGGCAGTGGGGCGCCGCATGGTTTTTGGATCAGCTCGTCGACGGCGACATGGCCAACAATCAGCACGGCTGGCAGTGGTGCGCCGGATCCGGCACCGACGCCGCGCCCTATTTCCGGGTCTTCAACCCGAGCGCGCAGGGCGAGAGGTTCGATCCGTCGGGCGACTACATCCGGCGCTGGGTGCCGGAGCTGCGCTCGGCCGACGACGCACACCTGCGGAAAGGGGAACGGCCGCAGGGATACCCGGCGCCGATCGTCGACCACGGCGCCGAGCGGGCCGAGGCGCTACGCCGCTACCAGAGCATCTGAGCGATTTCTGCTACCCGAAGCTAGTTGGCATGCAATTATCAGCCGACTCACAGTTGTCTATTCGCCCGGGAGGCGCTATGGCTGGCTCGATCGTCCGGACGTTGTTGATCGCGGGTGCCGCCACGGGGTTGATGGCCGGCGTCGGCGCCTGTTCGTGTTCGGTCACGTCGAAGCATGCGGTGAGCAAGGGCGACGTCGCCGGCCAGATCACCGCCAAGATGACCGACGCCGCGGGCAACAAGCCCGAGTCGGTGACGTGCCCGGACGACTTGGCCGCCAAGGTCGGGGCGCAGCTGAACTGCACGATGAAGGTCAAGGACCAGACCTTCAACGTCAACGTGACCGTCACCAGCGTCAACGGCAACGACGTCAAGTTCGACATGGTGGAGACCGTCGACAAGAACCAGGTGGCCAGCATCCTCAGCAAGAAGCTGACCCAGCAGGTGGGCCGCAAGCCCGACTCGGTGTCGTGCCCGGACAACCTGAAAGGGGTCGAGGGCGCCACGCTTCGGTGCGAACTCACCGACGCCGGCCAGAAGTACGGCATCGCCGTGACCGTCACCAGCGTCGACGCCGGCGACGTCAGCTTCGACTACAAGGTCGACGATCACGCCGAATAGGGCGGGTTAGCGGGACGCCTTCTTGCGTTCGATGTCGGCCAGGGCGGCCGCGAGTTCGGCGCGCTGCGCGGCCGAGCTCTCCCACGACAGCTGCCGGTTCTTGACCACCTTGGCCGGTGCGCCGACCGCGATCGAGTAGTCGGGGATGACGCCGCGGACCACCGCGTGCGACCCCAGCACGCAGCCGCGCCCGATGGACGTGCCGCGCAAGATCGTCGCCTTGACCCCGACCCAGGTGTCGGGGCCGATCCGGACCGGGGACTTGACGATGCCCTGGTCCTTGATCGGCAGATTGATGTCGTCCATGCGGTGGTCGAAGTCGCAGACGTAGCACCAGTCGGCCATCAGCACCGAGTCCCCCAGCTCGATGTCGAGGTAGGTGTTGATGACGTTGTCGCGGCCCAGCACGACCTTGTCGCCGAACCGCAGCGAACCCTCGTGCGCGCGGATGGTGTTCTTGTCCCCGATGTGCACCCAGCGGCCGATCTCCAGCTCCGAAAGTTCGGGCGTCGCGTGGATCTCGACGCCCTTGCCCAAAAACACCATCCCGCGGGTGATGATGTGCGGGTTGGCCAGCTTGAACTTCAGCAGCCGCCAGTAGCGCACCAGGTACCACGGGGTGTAGGCGCGGTTGGCCAGCACCCACTTCAGCGAGGCCAGCGTGAGGAACTTGGCCTGGCGAGGGTCCCGCAGGTTCGATCCACGCCAGCGGCGATGAAGCGGAGCATTCCACATGCTCGTCATGGCCGGAAAGCCTATCGGAGCCGGCACGGGTTACCCTCACGTGTACTCGATCGCCGCCTGCTCGCGTAGAAGGATTTGGAAACCCGAGGTGCTTGCCCGACATCTCCTGCAAGGGCTTCGGCGTTGCTCGATCGCGGCGCTGGCGGCCGCGCTCACCGTCGGGCTCGGGGGCTGCGGCAACACCGATTCGTGGGTCGACGCCTCGCCGGCGCAGGGCTGGCCCGCGCAATACGGCGACGCCGCCAACAGCAGCTACACCACGACGGGCGGCGCGACCAAGCTGTCGCTGCGGTGGACGCGATCGGTCAAGGGCAGCCTGGCGGCCGGGCCGGCGCTCAGCGCGCGCAGCTATCTCGCCGTCAACGCCCAGACCCCGGCCGGGTGTTCGCTGATGGAGTGGCAGAACGACAACAACGGCCGCCAGCGCTGGTGCGTCCGGCTGGCCCAGGGTGGGGGCTTCGCCGGCCCGTTGTTCGACGGCTTCGACAACCTCTACGTCGGTCAACCGGGGGCCTTCCTGTCGTTTCCGGTGACCCAGTGGACGCGGTGGCGGCAGCCGGTGATCGGAATGCCCACCACCCCAAGGTTTCTCGGCAGCGGCCAGTTGCTCGTCGCGACGCACCTGGGGCAGGTGCTGGTTTTCGACTCCCACCGCGGCGAGGTGGTCGGCAGCCCGCTCGACCTGGTGGACGGCGTCGATCCCACGGACGCCACGCGCGGGTTGACCGATTGCGCCCCGGCCCGGCAGGGCTGCCCGGTCGCGGGCGCGCCGGCCTACTCGGCGGGCAACGGGATCGTGGTGCTGGGTGTTTGGCAGCCGGGCGCTCCGGCGGCGGGGCTGGTCGGACTGAAGTACCACCCGGGCCAGTCCCCGCAGCTGAGCCGGGAATGGACCAGCGATGCGGTGGGCGCCGGCGTCATCGCCAGCCCGGTGTTGTCCGCCGACGGGTCGACCGTCTACGTCAACGGCCGCGACCAACGGCTGTGGGCGTTGCATGCCGGCGACGGAAAGGTGAAGTGGTCGGCGCCGCTGGGCTTTTTGGCGCAGACGCCGCCCGCGGTCACCCCGCAGGGGCTGATCGTGTCGGGCGGCGGCCCCGACACCCGGCTGGCCGCGTTCAAGGACGCCGGCGATCACGCCGACGCGGCCTGGCGCCGCGACGACGTGACGCCGCTGTCGTCGTCGAGCCTGGCGGGCGGCGGTGCCGGCTACTCGATGGTCGGCGGTCCGCCCGCCGACGGCGCGCCCGGCATGTCGTTGCTGGTCTTCGACCCCGCCAACGGCCACACCCTGGGCAGCTATCCGCTGCCCGCGGCCACCGGCTACCCCGTCGGCGTGGCGGTCGGCAACGATCGCCGGGTGGTCGCCGCCACCAGCGACGGCCAGGTCTACAGCTTCGCGCCGGCATGAGCACGCGCCGCCCGGCCGACGTCGCCGCGACCATCGTCCTGCTCATCGTCCACGGGTCCCTGCTGGGGGCGACGGTGGTGCTGCTGGGCCTGTTCGTCATGGTCACCGACCCGTGCGGCTCGGTGCGCTGCGGCGATCCCGCCTGGATCGACCGCGCCACGCTGCTGGGGGTGTGGGGCGGCGTCGCCGTCCTGATCGCCGACCTCGCGATGGCCGGCTACCTGCTCGCCCGGCGCCGCAGGGCCTTTTTCGTCCCGATCATCGGTTGCGTGGCGCAGGTCGCGCTGGCGGTCGGAGCCGCGGCGATGGAGTGGCTTGCCGGGCCCGTCTAGATCGCCAGGGGAGCAATGGCGTTGCGGGGCACCTGGGCCTGGGCCGGGCCGGCGAACGCCGGCAGCATCTCCCCCGGGGCGAAGTAGAAGATCAGCTGGTCGTCGGTGATGGCGAAGTTCTGATAGTGCGACGGGTCAAGCCCGTTGGAAGGCAGGATCGCCGCCGCGAACGGGTTCTGCCGGTTCAGGTCGCGCTGCACGATCGGGAAGATGCTGTCCAGCGGCGTCACTCCCGGCGGGAACAGGTTGTCGAAGGTGATGGGCTGCTTGCTGCCGAGGTTGTAGTTGAACGCCTTGTACCAGGTGGACGTGCGTGACCCGCCGACGTCCTGGAAGAACTTCAGCACGACGCTGCGGGTGTTGTGCGGCGGCTGGCCGGCGGTGTGCTGCTCGGTGGTGGCCTCCATCTGGTAGGGCTGATCGCGCGCCCCGGAGCCCTGCGCGACGTTGATGAACCCGTCGCGGTTCTGCGTGATGTAGTCGATCAGCGCCTGCTCGTCGGGATAATCGGCGGGGAATGTCATGTTGAGCATGTACGTGGGCGCGCTGGCGTGCACGCGACACATCTGTCCGGCCTCGACGGTGCCGCCCACGCCGGCGCACGACGGCGGCTCGGCGGCCGAGCGAGGGGCCGCCGGCCAGGCCAGCATGACCGCGGCCAACAGCGCCGCGGCCGCTATCGGGTAAGGCATCGTCGAATTGTCCTCGCAGATTTAGGGCGGGGCGCCTACCAAAGTGACCGCAGCCAGCCTACCCGCGGGCTATCGCGAGGCTCGGCAGACGAAGGCCGTCGCATGACCGGCCGCCCCGGAGCCGATGCGGGTGATGACCACCGACAGCGGGGTGTCGCCGCGCGGCCGCAGCCGTCCGCGCAGCGCGTCGGGGTCGACGCGCACCCCACGGACCAGCATCTCCAGCGCCCCGCAGCCCAGCGCCGCCAGCGCCCGACGCAGCTTGCGCTCGTCGAACGCCACCTGCTCGAGCACCTCGAAGCCGCGCACGCCCGGCGGCAGCCGGTCCCCGGACAGGTAGGCGATGTCGGGGTCGAGCTGCCACAGCCCGTGGCGCGACCCGTAGTGGCGCACCAGGCCGGCCCGGACCACGGCGCCGTCGGGGTCGACGATCCATCGTCCAGCCGGCCGCGCGGGGCACTCGTCCGGTTCGGTGTCGGTGATCTGCTCGCCGCGATCCAGCACGCTGGCCCGACGGCGCACCCCCGGCCCTGCCAGCCCGCCCGACCACAGGCACGCTTCCCGGACCGACCCGCGATACGACGTCACCTCGATCTCGCCGCCGAAACCGAGGCGCCGCACCTGATCGAAATCGATTCCGGGGGAACACTTTACGGCGAACTCGCGGTCACGGTAGGTGGCGAGCAACGGACCGAGGCCGGGTTGGTAGTCATCGATGTGGAAGCGCCGTCTTCCGCCGTGGCGGCGCCCCGGGTCGGCGACGACGACCGTGTCGCGGGTCACCGGGCGCAGCGCGTCGGCGCGGCAGAGTTCGACGGCCGGCCCCAGGTTGTGGCGGGCCATCGCCAGGCGCACCGGGTCGATGTCGCTGCCCACCGCCCGGACCCCGAAGCGGCGCAGCGCGGCCAATTCGGTGCCGATCGAGCAGGTCGCGTCGTGCACCGGCGCGCTCGCCGACGCGAGCCGGCCGGCCCGGTGCAGGACCACCGGCGCGGCGGTGGCTTGCTGCAGCGCCTCGTCGGTGAAGAGCCAGTTCGACACGTCACCGAGCTCGCCGAGCTTGTCTGAGGCGCGACGGCGCAGCAGCGTCGTCTCCACCAGCACCGGCGCCCGGTCGCCGAAGCGGGCGCGCGCGGTCGCGACGTCGGCGATCCGGGTGGCCTCGGTCAGCTCGAGTTCGCCGACGACGGCCAGCGCCGCGGCCCCCGACTCCGACCGCAGGTAGCTGACGTCGTCGGCGCTGAACCGCAGCCCGGCACTCAGGAGGGTTTGACCCCGGTGACCATCACGTTGTAGAACCAGCCCTTCGGCACCAGGTGTCGCGACACGTTGGCATCCACCCAGCTCAGCGCCTTCCAGCCGGTGAAGGCGAACTTCGCCCAGCCCCAGCCGAGCTTTCCGGGCGGCACCGTCGCCTCGAACGTGCGCAACGGCCACCCGAGCATCGCAGCGGTGAACTCCTCGGTGGCGGTCTCGACTTGCACGGCGCCGGCGGTGGTCGCCATCTTCGCCAGGTCTTTCGGTTCGAAGGTGTGCAGGTCGACCACCCACTCCAGGGCCGCCGCGCGCGAGTTCTCGTCGATCTCGGCCTGTGGGCGGCGCCAGGCGCCCAGCCCGGGCAGCTTCACCGCGCGGATGGTGACATTCCACGTCAGGTCCGCCAGCGCACGGGCATAGCCGTTGCCGACCTTGGTGGGCTCGCCGGCGAACACAAACCTGCCGCCGGGCTTCAGCACGCGCAGCACCTCGCGCAGCGACAGCTCGACATCGGGGATGTGGTGCAGCACCGCGTGCCCCACCACCAGGTCGAAGGTGTTGTCTTCGTAGGGGATGCCCTCGGCGTCGGCGACCCTGCCGTCGATCTCCAGCCCCAGCGATTGCCCGTTGCGCGTGGCGACCTTGACCATGCCGGGCGAGAGGTCGGTGACCGACCCGCGCCGGGCCACCCCGGCCTGGATCAGGTTGAGCAGGAAGAACCCGCTCCCGCACCCCAGTTCGAGGGCCCGGTCGTAGGGCAGCTCGCGGATGACCCAATCAGGCACGACGGCGTCGAAGCAGTGCCTGGCGTAGTCGATGCAGCGCTGATCGTAGGAGATCGACCACTTCTCGTCGTAGGTCTCGGCCTCCCAGTCGTGGTAGAGCACCTGGGCGAGCTTGCTGTCGTGGCGCGCGGCCTCCACCTGCTCGGCGGTGGCGTGCGGGTTGGGAACGGCGTCGGTCGAACTCGTCGTCATGCAGGGCAGCCTAATCGGCGTGGGGGGGCGGACCGAAAACGGCATTGATTCCCGCCTTTGCGGCGGCCAGCGCGTGCCGCGGCCCCTCCAGGAAGCGGCGCGCCCACTCCGCGGCGGCGTCGTAGACGTCGTCGGGGGCCACCATCTCGTCGATCAGCCCCAGCGCCAGGGCCTCCTCGGCGTCGAAGAACCGCCCGCTGAACACCAGCTCCTTGGCCCTGCTCGGCCCCGCCACGCGGGCCAGCCGCGCCATTCCCCCGCCGCCCGGGACGCGGGAGGCCAGGATCTCGGTCGCGCCGAACTTCACGTTGTCGCCGCTGACCCGCCAGTCGGCGGCCAGCGCCAGCGTGAGCCCGGCGCCCAGCGCGTACCCGGTGATCGCGGCCACCGTCGGCTTCGGGATCGCGGCCACGGCGTCGACGGCCTGCCGGCGCACCCGATCCGCGGCGTCGGCCTCCGGCGCGCTCAGCGTCTCCAGCTCGGGCATGTCGTCGCCCGCGGAGAAGATCTCGTGGCCGCCGAACAGGATCACGGCGGCGACGTCGTCGCGGCGGCCCAGCTCGTCGGCCGCGGATACGATCTCGCGGTAGACCTGCCGGGTCATCGCGTTCGTGGGCTGCCGCGACACGAGCAGCATGGCCAGGCCGGCGTCCCGCGTCCCGTCGCTGACCACGACGCTGACGAACTCCCTCAATGCCGCCACCCCATCCCGCCCGCCTCGCGGGCCTGGTGGTAGCGGTCGGAGTCGAAGAACTCGAAAACCCAGTTGTCGCCCTGGATTTCGAGGTGCGGCTGCACCGTGACGATCTGGCGCTCGACGGCCAGCACGTCGGCGACGGTGCGTCCGGCCAGGGAGTCCAGCTGTGTCCAGGTCGGCGGCAGTAGGAAGCACCGGCCGGCCGCGAAGTCGTCGATGGCGGCCTGCGGCGTCGTCCAGCCGGCGCGGTCGGACTCGGTGTTGTGCCCGTCGGCCCGCTGCCCCTCCGGCAGGGCACCCACAAAGAAATAGGTGTCATAGCGGCGGGTGCGCTCGGCCTCCGGGGTGACCCAGTTGGCCCACGGCCGCAGCAGGTCGGAGCGCAGTTCCAGGTTTTCGCGGCGCAGGAAATCCGCGAACGACAGCGTCCCGTCGGCCAGCGCGCGGCGGGCGTCGGCGTACACCGAGGCATCGCCGACGATGCCGTCCGGGTCGCCGGCCGGCCCGGCGAAGAGCACCCCCGATTCCTCGAAGGTCTCGCGGGCGGCGGCGCAGACCAGCGCCTCGGCCAGGTCGGGTTCGATGCCGAACCGCTGCGCCCACCACTGCGGCGGCGGCCCGGCCCACGCGATGTCGGCGTTGCGGTCCCGGTCGTCGACGCCGCCTCCGGGAAACACCATCGTCCCGGCCGCGAACTCCATCCGGGCGTGCCGGCGCATCAGGAACACCGCTAACCCGGTTTCTGTGCCCTCCGGCTCAGCGCGGATGAGCATCACGGTCGCGGCCGGCCGGGGCACCAGGGGCGGCGGGTCCTGCGGTGCGGTCATAGTGGCCTCCGGTGGGCTGCGCGGGTGCGGACGCGGCGGGCGAAATACCGCCCGTCGGCAACGTCGAGGGCGATGGACTGGCCGAACGCGGCCGACAGGTTCTCGGCGGTCAGCACGTCGGGCAGCAGGCCGGCGGCGACCACCGTGGCCTCCGACAGCAGCATGCAGTGGCTGAAGCCGGGCGGAACCTCCTCCACGTGGTGCGTGACCAGCACCAGCGCGGGCGCGTCGGGGTCGGCCGCCAGGTCGGCCAGCCGGGCCACCAACTCCTCGCGGCCGCCCAGGTCCAGGCCGGCCGCGGGTTCGTCGAGCAGCAGCAGTTCGGGGTCGGTCATCAACGCGCGGGCGATCAGCACCCGCTTGCGCTCCCCCTCCGACAGCGTGCCGTAGGTGCGGTCCGCGAGGTGTTCGGCGCCAAGGCTTTCCAGCATGTCGACCGCCCGTTGGTAGTCGAGGTCCTCGTAGCTCTCCCGCCACCGACCGAGCACCGCGTAGCCCGCCGACACCACGAGGTCGCGCACCAGCTCGTCGGTGGGGATCCGCTGCGCCAGGGCCGAGGAACTCAGCCCGATCCGCGACCGCAACTCGGAAACGTCGACCCGGCCCAGCCGCTCGCCGAGGACGAACGCCACGCCCGACGACGGGTGCTCACTGGCCGCGGCGATGCGCAGCAACGACGTCTTGCCGGCGCCGTTGGGCCCGATGATCACCCAGCGTTCGTCGAGTTCCACCGCCCAATCCAGCGGCCCGACCAGGACGCGTCCGCCGCGCTGCAGCGACACGTTCCTGAAGTCGATCAGCAGATCGGGGTCGGCTGCCTCGCTTCCGTTTTCGGGCACCCGACCATCGTGCCGTACCGGGATCGCCGCTAGTCCGGCGGGATCTCCACCCGGCGCAGATGGCCGTCCACCGCGTCGGCGGCCTCGATCTCCCCGCGCGTCACGCCCAGCAGGAACAGCACGGTGTCCAGGTACGGATGGCTCAGCGACGCATCGGCCACCTCCCGCAACGCCGGCTTGGCGTTGAACGCCACGCCCAGCCCCGCCGCGGCCAGCATGTCGATGTCGTTGGCGCCGTCGCCGACCGCGACGGTCTGCGCCATCGGCACCCCGGCCTGCTCCGCGAATTCCCGCAGCGCCGCCGCCTTGCCGGCCCGATCGATGATCGGCCCGACCACCCGGCCGGTCAGCGTCCCGTCGACGATCTCCAGCTCGTTGGCGGCGACATACTCCAGCATCAGCTCCTTCGCCAGCGGTTCGATGATCCGCCGGAACCCTCCGGAAACCACCCCGCAGTGAAAACCCAAGCGCCGCAACGTTCGTATCGTCGTCCGGGCGCCGGGCATCAGTTCCAGCTGCTGGGCGACCTCGTCGATGACGGTCGCCGGCAGGCCCTCCAGCGTCGCGACCCGCTGCACCAGCGACTGCGCGAAATCCAGCTCGCCGCGCATCGCGGCCTCGGTGATCGCGGCGACGGCTCCCTGCGCCCCCGCCCGCGCCGCCAGCATCTCGATGACCTCGCCCTGCACCAGCGTGGAATCGACGTCGAACACGACGAGCCTCTTGGCGCGCCGTTCCAGGCTGTACTCCTCGACCGCGACGTCGACGCCCTCGTCGGCGGCCACCCGGGTCAGCGCGGTGCGCAGCGCGCCGTCGGCCAACGGGGGCGCGGACACCCGCAGCTCCAGGCCGGTGACGGGATAGTCGGAGACGCCGCGGATGAGGTCGATGTTGACGCCCAGCGCCGCGAGTTCCCGGGCGACCGCGCCGAACGCCCGCGCGGTGATCGGCCGCCCCAGCACGAACACGGTGTGGGTCGACGGATCCCGGATGACCGGCACGTCGTCGCTGCGCTCGATGCTGACGTCCAGGCCCATCCCGCGGACGGCCGATTCGACGTCACCGCGCAACACGCCGCCGTCGGCGACCTCCGGCGGACAGCACAGCAGCACGCCCAGCGTCAGGCGCCCGCGGATCACCACCTGTTCGACGTTGAGCAGCTCGACCCCGTGTCGCGACAGCACCTCGAAGAGCGCCGACGTGACGCCTGGCTGATCCACGCCGGTGACGGTGATCAGCACCGACACCTTGGCTGGAGAGTTCACTCGCGGGTGACGGCGCTACTGGTCAGCAGTGGAGCGATCCGGTTCGGTCCGTGGCCCGAACCCCTTCGGCGACTCGAGCGCCGTGGCGTGCCGCCCGACGTGCGCCTCGGCGCGCAGCCGCTCCACCATGTGCGGGTAGTGCAACTCGAAAGCCGGTCGCTCCGAACGGATCCGGGGCAGCTCGGTGAAGTTGTGCCGCGGCGGCGGGCAGCTGGTCGCCCACTCCAGCGAGTTGCCGTAGCCCCACGGGTCGTCGACGGTCACCACCTCGCCGTAGCGCCAGCTCTTGAAGACGTTCCACACGAACGGGAACATCGACGCGCCGAGGATGAAGGCGCCGATCGTCGAGACGATGTTCAGGCCCTGGAACCCGTCGGTGGGCAGGTAGTCGGCGTAGCGGCGCGGCATGCCCTCGTCGCCCAGCCAGTGCTGCACCAGGAACGTGGTGTGGAAGCCGATGAACGTCAGCCAGAAGTGCAGCTTGCCCAGCCGCTCGTCCAGCAGCCGCCCGGTCATCTTCGGGAACCAGAAGTAGATCCCGGCGAACGTGGAGAACACGATGGTGCCGAACAGCACGTAGTGGAAGTGCGCGACGACGAAATAGGTGTCGGTCACATGGAAGTCCAGCGGCGGGCTGGCCAGCAGCACGCCGGTCAGGCCGCCCAGCAGGAAGGTGACCATGAAGCCGACCGAGAACAGCATCGGCGTCTCAAACGTCAGCTGGCCCTTCCACATCGTGCCGATCCAGTTGAAGAATTTGATCCCGGTCGGCACCGCGATCAGATACGTCATGAACGAAAAGAACGGCAGCAGAACGGCTCCGGTGGCGAACATGTGGTGCGCCCAGACCGCGACCGACAACGCGGCGATCGACAGCGTCGCATACACCAGCGTGGTGTAACCGAAGACCGGCTTGCGGGCGAACACCGGGAAGATTTCGGTGACGATCCCGAAGAACGGCAGCGCGATGATGTAGACCTCGGGGTGGCCGAAGAACCAGAACAGGTGCTGCCACAACAGGACTCCGCCGTTGGCCGCGTCGTAGACGTGCGCCCCCAGGTGCCGGTCGGCGGCCAGGCCGAACAGCGCCGCGGTGAGCAACGGGAACGCGATCAGCACCAGGATCGACGTCACCAGGATGTTCCAGGTGAAGATCGGCATCCGGAACATCGTCATGCCGGGCGCGCGCATGCAGACCACCGTGGTGATCATGTTGACGGCACCCAGGATGGTGCCCAGACCGGCGACGATCAGGCCCATGATCCACAGGTCCCCGCCCGGGCCGGGCGAGTGAATGGCGTCGGTCAGCGGGGTGTAGGCGGTCCAGCCGAAGTCGGCGGCCCCGCCCGGGGTGATGAACCCGGCCGCCCCCATCATGGCGCCGAACAAGAACAGCCAGAAGGAAAACGCGTTCAGCCGCGGGAAGGCGACGTCGGGCGCGCCGATCTGCAGCGGCAGCACCAGGTTGGCGAAGCCGAACACGATCGGGGTGGCATAGAACAGCAGCATGATCGTGCCGTGCATGGTGAACAGCTGGTTGAACTGTTCATTCGACAGGAACTGCAGTCCCGGCGCCGCCAGCTCGGTGCGCATCAGCAGCGCCAGCAGCCCACCCAGGAAGAAGAAGATGAAGCAGGCGACGCAGTACATGATGCCGATCATCTTGTGATCGGTCGTGGTGATCAGCTTGTAGACAAGGTTCCCTTTGGGACCGGTCCGGGCCGGGTACGGACGGACGGCCTCGAGTTCTCCCAGCGGGGGGGCTTCGGCTGTCAACAGCTCCTCCAAACATCGTCGGACAGGGCCCGAACCCAGTATTGACTTCGAATCTTAGCCCCCGAGGAACTCGCCGTCAGGGGCAGTCCTACAAACTGTCGTAAATGGCTGCGAAGTCGCCGAATGTTAGCGTGAAACGCGTGCTGGGGAGGCGATCGATCATGGCGGCGGCCGCTCTGGCGGCGCTCGTCGCGGCGTGCGCCGGATGCGGTTCGGGGGGCTCCAAGGCGTCCTCCCGGTCGCTGGTCACGCCCACCACCCAGATCGCGGGCGCCGGCGTGCTGGGCAACGATCGCCGGCCCGACGAGTCGTGCGCGCACGATGCCGCCGCGGCCGATCCCGGGCCGCCGACACGCCAGGCCCGCAACGCGGCGGGCGTCACCCCCGACACGGTCGCGGTTCCCGCCGAACCGCGGCGCATCGTGGTGCTCTCCGGGGACCAGCTCGACGCCCTGTGCGCGCTCGGCCTGCAATCGCGGGTGGTCGCCGCCGCGTTGCCGGACGGCGCCTCGAGCCAGCCCGCCTACCTGGGCAGCGCGGTGCACGGCCTGCCCGGCGTCGGCACCCGCAGCACCCCCGACCTCGGCGGCATCGCGGCCGCGCACCCCGACCTGATCCTGGGGTCGCAGGGGTTGACCCCCAAGCTGTACCCGCAGCTCGCGGCGATCGCCCCCACGGTGTTCACGGCGGCGCCCGGCGCGGCCTGGCAGGACAACGTGCGCGGCGTGGGGGCGGCGACCGCGCGCACCACCGCGACCGACGCGCTGATCAACGGCTTCACCCAGCGGGCTACCCAGATCGGCGGCAGCCACGACGCGTCCCACTTCCAGGCGTCGATCGTGCAGCTGACCACCGGCGCCATCCGGGTCTACGGGGCCAGCAACTTCCCGGCGAGCGTGCTCGGCGCCGTCGGGGTGGACCGCCCGGCCGCCCAGCGGTTCACCGACAAGCCCTACATCGAGATTCCCGCCACCGACGCCGATCTCGCCAAGAACCCGGATCTCTCGGCCGCCGACGCCGACGTGGTCTACGTGTCGTGCGCCACCCCGGCCGCCGCCGATCGCGCCGCCGCCGTGCTGGACAGCAACCCGTGGCGCAGGATGGCCGCCAATCGCGACAATCGGGTGTACGTCGTCAACGACGAGGTGTGGCAAACCGGCGAGGGCCTGATCGCGGCCCGCGGCATCGTCGACGACCTGCGCCTGGTCAACGCCCCGATAAACTAGCCGCCCGAGCGGGCCACCAGGCCAAGTGGCCCGAGAACATTACCTTAGCTAAACTTCTTGAGGACGCTTCGAATCAAAGAGGGATATTCATGAGCACAGTTTCGGCGTACGCCGCCACCTCGCCGACGGCACCGCTGACCAAGACCACCATCGACCGTCGCGACCCCGGCCCGCGCGACGTCGCGATCGACATCAAGTTCGCCGGGATCTGCCACTCCGACATCCACACCGCCAGAGGCGAATGGGGAACACCGAATTACCCCGTGGTCGTGGGCCACGAGATCGCCGGCGTCGTGTCCGCCGTCGGCGCCGAAGTCACCAAGTACAAGGTGGGCGACCACGTCGGCGTGGGCTGCATGGTCAACTCCTGCGGCGAATGCAGCAGCTGCAAGGCCGGGCTCGAGCAGTACTGCAAGCCGGGCGCGACCTTCACCTACAACTCCACCGACAAGGACGGCACGCCGACGCAGGGCGGCTACAGCCAGGCGATCGTCGTCGACGAGAACTTCGTCCTGCGCATCCCCGACTCCCTGCCGCTGGACAAGGCGGCGCCGCTGCTGTGCGCCGGCATCACGCTGTTCTCCCCGCTGCGGCACTGGAAGGCCGGCCCGGACACACGGCTGGCGATCATCGGCCTGGGCGGCCTGGGGCACATGGGCGTGAAGCTGGGCGCCGCGATGGGCGCGCCGGTCAGCGTGCTGTCGCAGTCGCTGAAGAAGATGGAGGACGGGCTGCGGCTGGGGGCCGGCAACTACTACGCGACGGCCGACCCGGACACCTTCAAGAAGCTGCGCGGCAGCTTCGACCTGATCCTCAACACCGTGTCGGCGAACCTGCCGCTCGACGACTACGTGGGCCTGCTCGACGTCGACGGCACCCTGGTCGAGCTGGGCATCCCCGAGCACCCCATGCAGGTGCACGCCTTCCCGCTGGCCCTGGCGCGGCGCAGCCTGTCGGGGTCCAACATCGGCGGGATCGCCGAGACGCAGGAGATGCTGGACTTCTGCGCGGAGCACGACGTGACGCCCGAGATCGAGCTCATCGAGCCCGACTACATCAACGAGGCCTACGAGCGGGTGCTCGCCAGCGACGTGCGCTACCGCTTCGTGATCGATATCTCCAAGCTATGACGGGGTTTTCGACACGCCCTGGCTCGCAACCTCTTCGGCCGCCTCGGCGTGGTCGTCTCCCGGGCAGACTTCGCTGACGTCGATGCCGGCCAGCGGCCAACCGGCGGCGGCCAGGGTGGCGGCCACCCGGATGATGTCGTCCCGGCCGGGTTCGCGGTGGGTGGTCTCGGAGATGAACTTCTCGATCTCGTCGCGGTCGACCGTGCCGTCGCCCTCGGCCTTGTGCTTCGAGATGATGTTGTGCACCACTTCTTCGAGCTGATCCTGGGTCAGTGGTGTGCTCTTGAGCAGGGCGAACAACGCAACCTGGTCCGGCCCGGGGACGCCCTGCGGGTACCCGACGTCCAGCCAACGGATCACTGACTTGAGAAACTTGGCGTGCTTGTGCGAAGCGTGGGTTGAAGTCACCTGATAAGTCTCACGTTGGCGGGCTCGCGGGGCGTCGCAGCGGACCCACAATTCATGCGTCGTTCACGACCCGAACACCTCGGGCTTAGAAGTCCCAGTCCTCGTCCTCGGTGTTGACGGCCTTGCCGATGACACAGGACGAGCCGGAACGGCACGGAACGCTTCAGGCGACATCAGAGGCCGTCTGGCGGATCGGATCATGCCCGCTTGGACTGTTGCGATCTCAATGGAACTCGGCCAAAACGAGAGATGAACGGCTGGTTGAACTTTGGATTTGTCGATCAGGAACCCCGATCGTGGGGAAACACACGACGTAGTGGGAACTCGACGTGTTGCTTCGGGTGCCCCGTCTCGTTCCGAGGATGACGTGAGCCTTGAAAGTGGTGGAGAAAATGACAAAGAAGATGTGTGAGTGCGTGCTCGGCGCCGTAATGGCCCTGATGGTGGCGCCCGCAGCCGTCGCAGGCGCCGACAACGACAACAAGGACGCAGAATTTACCAACTACCTGGCGTCGAACGGCATCCACCTTGGTACTGCGTCCCAGACTGGCACTATGGGGCGCACGATGTGCCAGGATCTTGCTGCCGGGTACACCCAGGACGACGAGGTGGACCAACTGAAACTACGAATGGACCAGGCTCAGGCCAAGCTATTCGTCCTGGCTGCCACCGCGGAATACTGCCCAGAGAAGCACAAAAAGTCCTAGATCCAGCCGGTTGGTTGAGCCGCCGGCGCATAGCCCGCTGTCACTCCGAGCCACTTGCTTGCAGGCTGACAACCTGGCCGCATTTCCTCAATCGCGGCCTCGATGTGCTCCACGGTCATCCTGATATGACGGCCAGCCGTGCACCCAGCCAGCGACCCTGCCGGCGCGGATCGGGCGCCGCAGCCACAGGGCGGAAGCCTGATCCCGGGTGTACCGCACACCCGGCGACATTTGAGCATCACCCGATCCCGCGCCCGCTTATCGGCTGTTCTCGTCGCGCAGGGCTTGCATCGCCAGGTTGTTGAGCAACTGCCGGCCGGCAGCGGTGCGTAACTGAGGCAGCATCGCGGAGACGACACCGGCGGCGGTGAGCGCGAGGCGTACCAGACCGTCTGGCGCCGTGGCTGCGTCGCGGAGCACCTCATACTCGGCGCTGGGATCCCCCGAATGTTGTGCCATGGACATCCGGGCCACGAGCCGGTTGTCGCGGTCGAGACCGACCTCGTCGTCGGTAGCCGCCAAGGTCAGGGTTTCGCCGATTTCCGCGACTTCGTCCGGTTCGCAGAGCTGAGCCACCAATTGCCACAGGATCGACACGGTGGCGCGGATCAGCTGTGGCAGCCGGTCAGCCGGGATGACTTCGTCGTCGACGATGACGCGCATCCCCGCTTCGTCGCCGCGCTCGCCGTGCTGGATGAGCGCCAGTGCGCGACGGAAGTCTGCCGCACCCACACTGTCGTCACTGCTCATTCCGCACATCCTGCCCGACCTGGACCTGGCCGCAGGACGGCTAAGTCAACAGCTTGCAGGAAACCAGTTTTCCCTGAGGGGCGGCCGCCCGAGAAGACAACCGCGGTTTAGAAGTCCCAGTCCTCGTCTTCGGTGTTGACGGCCTTGCCGATCACGTACGACGACCCCGAGCCGGAGAAGAAGTCGTGGTTCTCGTCGGCGTTGGGCGACAGCGCCGAGAGGATCGCCGGGTTGACGTCGGTCTCGTCGCGCGGGAACAGCGCCTCGTAGCCGAGGTTCATCAGCGCCTTGTTGGCGTTGTAGCGCAGGAACTTCTTGACGTCCTCGGTCAGCCCGACCTCGTCGTAGAGATCCTGCGTGTACTCCACCTCGTTGTCATAGAGCTCGAAGAGCAGCTCGTAGGTGTAGTCCTTCAGCTCGGCGCGCTTGGCGTCGTCTTCCAGCGCCAGGCCGCGCTGGAACTTGTAGCCGATGTAGTAGCCGTGCACGGCCTCGTCGCGGATGATCAGGCGGATCATGTCGGCGGTGTTGGTCAGCTTCGCCCGGCTCGACCAGTACATCGGCAGATAGAACCCGGAGTAGAACAGGAAGCTCTCCAGCAGCGTGGAGGCCACCTTGCGCTTCAGTGGTTCGTCGCCGCGGTAGTACTGCATGACGATCTCGGCCTTGCGCTGCAGGTTGGGGTTCTCCTCCGACCAGCGGAAGGCGTCATCGATCTCGGCCGTCGAGCACAGCGTGGAAAAGATCGAGCTGTAGCTCTTGGCGTGCACCGACTCCATGAACGCGATGTTGGTGTAGACGGCCTGTTCGTGCGGGGTCAGCGCGTCGGGGATCAGGCTCACCGCCCCGACCGTGCCCTGGATGGTGTCCAGCAGGGTCAGCCCGGTGAACACCCGCATGGTCAGCTGCTTCTCGCCGGCGGTCAGCGTGCCCCACGACGGGAGGTCGTTGGACACCGGCACCTTTTCGGGCAGCCAGAAATTGCCCGTCAGCCGGTCCCACACCTCGGCGTCCTTGTCGTCTTGCAGCCGGTTCCAGTTGATCGCCGAGGTCCGGTCGATCAGCTTCATGTTTTCGGTCACCAGAACCCCACTTCACACGCCGTTTTGCCTGCGATATTCAGACTCCCGACACTACCCCTGGGGTGCGACAAGGCGGCGGAACACAAGAAGTTGTGTTTGCCGTGTCGCGGCCTGCCCGCTTCCCCGAGCGTGTACTCATGGCGAAAATCCGGCGAGAATTCCGCCCTCCGAACACGTTCGGCGCGTCCGGTAGGGCCCCGGCCCCGTCAATCCAGTCCGGCCTTGCGCAACGTCTCGGTGAGGCCGTCTTCCAGCGCGCTCAGCGCCATGTCGGTCAGGCGACTCAGTTCGTCGGTGTCCTGCACACCCTTGGCCATCCACGTTTCCAGCGCGACGAACACCGCGGTGGCCATGCTGTGCGCCGCGATGTCGGCGATCATCTCGCCGTCGGCGGTGGGTGAGGATCGCCGCCGGATGAAGCGCTGGATCTCGGCGGCGAGCTGATCGCGGAGCCGCCGAATGTGGCCGGTGATGATGTCCTGGTCCAGATCGCGCGACCGGATGGTGGCGGCGTCGCGGACCATCGTGAAATCAAAGGGAAAGGCGTCCACGGCTTTTCGCACCGATTGGGTGATGGGCTCGCCGTGCGGGCGCAGCGCCAAGGCGCGGGCGAACCATTCGAACCCGATGTCGTAGTCGGCGAAGAGCACCGCGTGCTTGGACAGGAAGTGCCGGTAAAAAGTCCGCTCGGTGACCCCGACGTCCGCGGCGATGTCGGCGACGTTGGTCTCGTTCACGCCGTCCGCGACGAAGCGGCGCATCGCCGCCTGATGCAGCGCCTGACGCGTGCGCGCGGCGCGGCTCATCTCGAGCACGCGACCACACCGGCCACGAGGGGACGTTTCACGGGCTCCAGAATGCCCGAATGTCACTATTGACGCAACAATGTCAGTTATGACATTGTGCGGGTCAGGCCGGGGATCACACCGAAGGAGTCGCCATGGCGGACTACGACGCGATCATCATCGGAGCGGGGCACAACGGCCTGGTCGCCGCGAACGTGCTGGCCAAGGGCGGCGCGAAAGTCCTTGTCCTGGAACGGGCTAACTTCCTCGGCGGAATGGCGGCCACCCGCGAACTCTTCGACGGGTACAAGCACAGCGTCGGCGCGTGGGCGGTGCTGATCTGGCGCCAGGAGATGACCGAACGGCTGGAGCTCACCAAGTGGGGCTTCGAGCTGATGGATCAGTGGACGTCCACGTGCACGTTCGGCGACGCCGCCGACACCCCGTTCGTGATGTACAACGACCTGGAACGCATGGCGCGCCACTTGCTCGACGACCACGGCGCCGACACCGCGGCGGCCCTCGGCGGCCTCTTCGCCCACATGGGCCGATTCGCACCGTATTTCGTCGACTCGGCCTTCGGGCCGCCGCCGGACATCATCGAGGTGATCGCCTCCCAGCCCACGCCGGAAGACCGCCACGATTTCGCCCAGATGTGGTACGGCAGCACGATGGACACGGTCCGGCGCTTCCTGGCGCCCGACCAGGCCCGCTGCATCCAGGGGTCGCTGGCGGCGATGTCCATCGACGCCTTCGACGGCGGCCCCTGGACCCCGGGCTCGAATGCGTCGACGCTCTACCACTACCTGATCGGCGGCGGCAACGTCGAATACATCATGCCCCGCGGCGGCATCGGCGCCCTGAGCGCCGCGCTGTGCCGCCGCGCCGAAGCGTTGGGCGCCGAGGTGCAGCTGAAGCAGCACGTGAAGCAGGTCGTGGTCACCGACGGGCGCGCCACCGGCGTCGAACTCCGCGACGGCACAACGATTTCGGCCGACGCCGTGCTCTCGTCGCTCGACCCCTACACCACCTTTGTGAATCTGGCCGGCGCGCAGAACTTTCCGCCCGATTACATCCGCAAGGTCAAGGAAATCAACTTCAACCTCGGGTACATCCAGGCCCACCTGACGATTGACCAGGCGCCGCAATGGATCGAGCGGCTGCAGCCCTACATGCACGACAACGGGAAATGGTGTCCCACCGTCGCTTACGCGCCGTCGCCGGAGTACATCAGCGACGCGTGGGAGCAGTACCGCAAGGGCCAGCTCCCCGATGCCCCGCCCACGTATCTGTACATCCCCAGCATGGTCGATTCGTCGCTGGCGCCCGAAGGCAAGCACAGCGCAACGATTTTCACACCCTACTTTCCCACCGGCCTGGACGCCGACGAAAACCGAAGCTGGAAGGAGCAATACGCCGACACCTGCGTGCGCATCTTCGACACGTTCGCGCCCGGGTTCGCCGACTCGGTCACCAACCGCGTCGTGTTCTCCAACCGCTACTTCGGCAGCACCTTCAGCGCACACGCGGGCGACTACTCCCACGGCCTCCTGCAGCCCAACCAGCTGTGGACGGGCCGCGTCGTCGAGGGCGCCGACAAGTTCGCCACACCGGTCGACGGGCTCTTCCTGTGCGGCCAGTGCACCCACCCGGGCCCGGGCGTGACCGGCATCCCGGGGTGGAACGGTGCCGAGGCGGCCCTCAAGCACCTCAACGCGCGCGTCGCCTAGCCCCTAGGCAGAGCCCGGCGTTTTATGTACCATTTGGTACATGATCAATGAGGACAGTATCGAGATAGACGCGCCGCCCCAGCTCGTGTGGGACGTCTTCAGCGATGTCGAGCGCTGGCCCGACTGGACGGCGTCGGTGACGTCGCTGACCGGGCAGGACGGATCCGCCTTGGCCGTTGGTAGGCGGTTCGCGATCAAGCAGCCCGGCCTGCAGAAGCTGGTGTGGAAGGTCGCCGAGGTCGATCCCGGCACGTCCTGGACGTGGGTGTGCCGCTCCCCCGGCGTGCTGGTGACCGCCCGCCACTACGTCACCGCCCTGCCCGGCGGCCGGACCCTGGTGCGCCAGGAACTCGATCAACGCGGCGTCCTCGGCGCGCTCGTCGCGCGGTTGACGGTCACGCGGACCAAGCGCTTCCTCGCCATGGAGGCCCAGGGCCTCAAGGCCCGGTCTGAGCAGCTCAGCCGGGCCAATGGCCCGCACGCCTGACACCGAGCGGCGCCGCGCACTTCTGGATGCGCTCTTCGATGAGTTCGCCGCGAACGGCATCGGCAACCGTTCGCTGCGCGACGTCGCCGCCGCGGTCGGCACGAGTCATCGGATGCTGTTGCACCACTTCGGTTCTCGGGAAGACCTGCTGATCGCGATCGTCGAGGAGGCCGAGCGCCGCCAGATGGCCCTCGTCCCAGGCTTGCCGGAGGATCCGGCCGACGGCTTCGCCGCGATGTGGGCCGACCTGCGGCGCCCCGAGCTGCGCCGGCTGGAGCGCCTCTTCTTCGAGTGCTATTCGCGCGCCGCCCAGGGCGAAAACCCGTTCACGCGAATGGTTCCCGGCGCCGTCGACGGCTGGCTGCGCGAGGTCGAGGCGGCCGCCGCCGGCGTTCCCCATGACGGCGCGATGGCCAGGCTCGGGCTGGCCGTCACCCGCGGCCTGCTGCTGGATCTGGTGGCCACCGAAGACGAGGCCGGCGTGGACGCGGCCGCGGCCGCTTTCGCGCGGCTGCTACGCGGACACGGCCCGACGTTGTCGGGGCCTCAGTCGGTGGTGTAGACGATCAGGACGTCGGTCTTGGCCCTGCGGGAGACTTCGGATGGGACCGATCCCAGCAGCCGCCCGGCGACGCTGCTGAGCCCGACGTTGCCGACCACGAGCAGGTCGGCGGCGATCTCCTCGGCGAGCTGCACCAGCGCATTGATCGGGGCACCGACGACCGGCTTCTCCTCCACGTCCGTGGCCCCGGCTTGGTGCGCCCGCTCCCTGGCGTTCTGCAGGATCGCGTAGAAAGGGGCCTCGCCCACCGTCCGGTAGTCCTGACCGTGGTCGCTCCCCGGCGGGATGGCGTAGCGGCCCTTTTCCGAGGTGACGGGGGAATGCGCAGTCGCAACGATCAATTTCGCGCCGTGCTCCGCAGCGATCGCGGCTGCGCGGTCCACCGCACGCAGCGACGAATCCGAGCCATCGGTGCCGACCACCACGGTCTGATAGGCGCTCATTTCCCTCCCAGTGTAAGCCCGACGGCCGTAGGGAGCCCGAACTCGGGTTATGCCCGCCCGGCGGGGCTCGGTTCCTTTCGACCGCGTGCAGGCAGTACTCCGAAGAACCGGTACTCCGCCGGCTTGACCCCACGCGTCGCCCGCCAGTACTGCCAGGTGTAGCCGCCCCACAGCACGGTGTTCTTGCCGTGCTCGTCCAGATACCAACTGCTGCAGCCGCCGCTGTTCCACACCGAGTGCGACAGCTTCTCTTGGAGCTCGTCGTTGAACTTGTCCTGCGCCTCGCGGGTGGGCGCGAGCGCCTGCGCGCCCATCTTGTCGCAGGTCTTGATCGCGTCGGCGACGTAGTGGATCTGCGATTCGATCATGAACACCACGGAGTTGTGCCCCAGCCCGGTGTTGGGTCCCAGCAGGAAGAACAGGTTGGGCACGTCGGCGACGGTGATGCCGCGATGCGCGCCGATGCCCTCGCGGTTCCAGCGGTCGACCAGGTCCTCCCCGTGCCGACCCTTGATCTGCACATAGGTGTAGGAGTCGGTGACGTGGAAGCCGGTGGCGTAGACGATCACGTCCGCCTTGTGTTCCCGGCCGTCGGCGGTGACGATCCCGTCGGGCGTGATGCGGCTGATGCCCTCGGTGATCAGTTGGGTCTTGGGGTCCGCGACCGCGCCATAATAGGTGGAGGAGTTCAGGATTCGCTTGCACCCGATGCGGTAGTGCGGCGTGAGTTTGCGCCGCAGCTCGCGGTCCTTGACCGAGCGGCGAATGTTGTATTTGCAGTACGCCTCGATGAACTTCAGCGCGTTCGGCCGCTTGGTCATGCCGTAGGCCAGCGCCTCCTGGGACCAGTAGATCCCCACGCGCGTCAACGCGCGCAGCCCTGGCACGTTCTCCATGGCCCGTCGCAGGGCCGGCGGCAGGTCCGGGTTGGAACGCGGCACCACCCACGGCGGGGTGCGTTGGTAGAGCTGCAGCTCGGCGACCTGCCCGACGATCTCGGGCACGATCTGGATCGCGCTGGCGCCGGTGCCGATGATCGCCACGCGCTTGCCGGTCAGGTCGACGCTATGGTCCCACTCCGCGGAATGGAAAGCGGGACCGGTGAATTCGTCGCGGCCCTCGATGTCGGGAAACGACGGGACGTGCAGCGCGCCGGCACCGGAGATCAGGAACTGGGCGACGTATTCGTGGCCGTCGGCGGTGAACACGTGCCACCGGTTCTCCTCGTCGTCCCAATGGCCGCGATCCACCAAAGAGTTGAACACGATGAAACGGCGCAGCCCGTATTTGTCGGTGACGCCCTGCAGGTAGTCCCAGATCTCGGGCTGATACGAGAACGGGTTCTTCCAGTCGGGCTTGGGCTCGAACGAAAAGGAGTACAGGTGTGACGGGATGTCGCAGGCGCAGCCGGGGTAGCTGTTATCCCGCCAGGTGCCCCCGATGTCGCCGGCCTTCTCCAGGATGACGAAGTCGACGCCCTGCTTTTGCAGTGCGATCGCCATGCCGAGACCGGAGAAGCCGGTCCCGATGATGAGGGCGCGGGTGTGCACCGGTTCGCGCGCCTGAGTCGGCTCGACGTATGTCATGGCATCGGTCACGGTGGATCGGTCTTCCTGTTAGCTCCGCAAATACCCAGTACCCAGGGTATCGGACGGGCCGAGTGTTATCGATGCCAGCGGCGATGTCAACGCCGCGGCAGGTCAGCTGGCTGCGGGCTTGCTGGGCACCACGCTGTGGATCGGCTGGTCAGGGTCCAGCGAGATGCCCAGCGCCTCGGCCGTGCCGACGAGGACCCCCATCATGATCGTCGTCAGGTGGGCGACGAATTGCTCGCGCGGCATGCGCCGCGGGCTGTCGGTGTCGGGGCCCAACCACCATTCGGTGGCCGAGGCGGCGGAGCCGAAGGCAGCGTGCCCGGCCAGCTCGATCGCCGCGTGGTCCAGCTCCATCTCGCGCAGCTCGTTGTCGAACATGTCGGCCACGGCCAGGGTGATGCCGCGGCCCTCTTCGAGGATCTGCGGGCTCGCCGCGGACCGGCCCTGAATGAAGACCCGCAGCACGTTGGGGTGCTTGTCGACGAGAACGACGTACTCCTCGACGGCGCGGTGGATCACCTCGCGCGCCGAGTCGGTCTTCAGGTCGATCGACGGGAAGATCGCCCCCCACAACATGTCGCGCAGGCGCTCCCCGATCGCCTGGAACAGGTCGGACTTGTCGTGGAAGTGCCGGTAGATCTTCGGCTTTGCGGTGCCGGCCTCCTCGGCGATCTCCCGCACGCTCAGATCGGGCCCCAGGCGGTCGATGGCGCGAAACGCGGCCTCGACGATTTCACCGCGCACCTTCTTGCGGTGTTCGCGCCACCGTTCGCTGCGCGCGTCGACCTTGACCCCCGGCTTGACGCTGGGGTGCGGCGGTCGGGGAATTCTCACCACATCAAGCACCATACCGCGCAGGACCGCTGACCTGGGCAGACTGGCGCCGCCGCGGCGGGCCCGGGCTTCGCCGAGCGTGCACTGGTGGCGAGAAACAGGCCCAAAATTCGCACTGGCTGCACGTTCGGCGAGATGCCATGCCGCCTACAGCATGCAGGAGACGCAGCCTTCGACCTCGGTGCCTTCCAGAGCCATCTGCCGCAGGCGGATGTAGTACAGCGTCTTGATTCCCTTGCGCCAGGCGTAGATCTGCGCCTTGTTCACGTCGCGGGTGGTGGCGGTGTCCTTGAAGAACAGCGTCAGCGACAGCCCCTGGTCCACGTGCTGGGTGGCCGCTGCGTAGGTGTCGATGATCTTCTCGTAACCGATCTCGTAGGCGTCCTGGTAGTACTCCAGGTTGTCGTTGGTCATGTAGGGCGCCGGGTAGTAGACGCGCCCGATCTTGCCCTCCTTGCGGATCTCGACCTTCGACACGATGGGGTGGATCGACGACGTCGAGTGGTTGATGTAGGAGATCGACCCGGTCGGCGGCACCGCCTGCAGGTTCTGGTTGTAGATGCCGTTCGCCTGGACCGACTCCTTCAGCCGCTTCCAATCGTCCTGCGTCGGGATGCGAATGTCCGCGTCCGCGAACAGTTGACGCACCTTGTCGGTCGCGGGCTCCCAGACCTGCTCGGTGTACTTGTCGAAGAACTCCCCCGAGGCGTACTTGGACTTCTCGAACCCCTTGAAGTGGGTGCCGCGTTCGATCGCGATGCGGTTCGAGGCCCGCAGGGCGTGATACAGCACCGTGTAGAAGTAGATGTTGGTGAAGTCGACGCCTTCGTCGGACCCGTAGAAGATCCCCTCACGCGCCAGGTAGCCGTGCAGGTTCATCTGCCCAAGCCCGATCGCGTGGGACTCGTTGTTGCCCTGCTCGATTGAGGGCACCGACGTGATCTGGGTCTGGTCGCTCACCGCGGTCAGCGCGCGGATGGCCACCTCGATCGTCTGGGCGAAGTCCGGCGAGTCCATCGCCTTGGCGATGTTGAGCGAACCGAGATTGCACGAAATGTCCTTGCCCACCTTGGCATACGACAGGTCCTCGTTGAACAGCGACGGCGTGGACACCTGCAGGATCTCCGAGCACAGGTTCGAATGCGTGATCTTGCCCTCGATGGGATTGGCCCGGTTCACCGTGTCCTCGTACATGATGTACGGATAACCGGACTCGAACTGCAGCTCCGCCAGCGTCTGGAAGAACTCCCGCGCCTTGATCTTGGTCTTGCGGATGCGCGCGTCGTCGACCATCTCGTAGTACTTCTCGGTCACCGAGATGTCGGCGAACGGCAGCCCGTAGACCCGTTCGACGTCGTACGGCGAGAACAGGTACATGTCCTCGTTCTTCTTGGCCAGCTCGAAGGTGATGTCGGGGATCACCACGCCGAGGCTCAGCGTCTTGATCCGGATCTTCTCGTCGGCGTTCTCCCGCTTGGTGTCCAGGAAGCGGTAGATGTCGGGGTGATGCGCGTGCAGGTACACCGCGCCGGCGCCCTGCCGCGCCCCCAGCTGATTGGCGTAGGAGAACGAATCCTCGAGCAGCTTCATGATGGGGATGACGCCCGAGGACTGGTTCTCGATGTTCTTGATCGGCGCCCCGTGCTCGCGAATGTTGCTCAGCAGCAACGCGACTCCCCCGCCGCGCTTGGACAGCTGCAGGGCGGAGTTGATCGATCGCCCGATCGACTCCATGTTGTCCTCGATGCGCAGCAGAAAGCAGCTCACCGGCTCGCCGCGCTGCTTTTTGCCGGAGTTCAAAAACGTCGGGGTGGCCGGCTGGAACCGCCCGTCGATGATCTCGTCGACCAGCTTCTCGGCCAGGCCGGTGTCGCCGGACGCCAGGGTCAGCGCGACCATGACGACCCGGTCCTCGAAGCGCTCCAGGTAGCGCTTCCCGTCGAACGTCTTCAGCGTGTAGGAGGTGTAGTACTTGAACGCGCCGAGAAACGTCGGGAACCGGAACTTCTTGGCGTAGGCGCGATCCAGCAGCTCCTTGACGAAGTTGCGCGAGTACTGATCGAGAACCTCACGCTCGTAATAGTTCTCGCGGATCAGGTAGTCGAGCTTCTCGTCCTGATTGTGAAAGAAGACCGTGTTCTGGTTGACGTGCTCCAGGAAGTACTGACGCGCGGCGAGAACGTCCTTGTCGAACTGAATCCTGCCGTCCGCGTCGTACAGGTTCAGCATCGCGTTCAGCGCGTGGTAGTCCGTCTCCTCGGGCGACGCATGCGTGCCGGCGGCTACAGGCTCTGCAGTGACGGTTGGTGGCACGTCTGTTCCTTCCAGAATTGGGCGAGACCGGCGCGGACGGCATCTACGTCGTCCGGGGTCCCCATGAGTTCGAAGCGGTAGAGATAGGGAACGTCGCACTTGCGGGCGATGACGTTGCCCGCATAGGCGAATTCGGCCCCGAAGTTGTTGTTGCCCGCGGCGATGACGCCGCGGATCAACGACCGGTTGTGCTCGTTGTTCAAAAAAGCGATGACCTGCTTGGGGACGTAGCCCCCGGCATCGAGGTCCGGTGTGGCCCGGCCGCCGCCGTAGGTCGGCAGGATCAGGACGTACGGCTCATCGACCTCGATGTGCCCGTGCAGCGGTATCCGCGTGGCGGGAACACCCAGCTTCTGCACGAAGCGGTGGGTGTTCTCCGACACAGAAGAGAAATAGACCAGTGGTGATCGCAAGCGCGGCGTAGCCGGGCGCAGCGGGTCGCCGCTCATCCAACCTAGGTTGCGCCCCGTGGCATCCATGGCACCGCAACCTTCCTTACCTGACGTCCGCCGCTCGATGCTCAGGCGCTGAGCGCCGACCCCGCGAGCGACTTGATGCGATCCGGCCGGAAGCCCGACCAGTGGTCGTTGCCCGCCACCACCACGGGGGCCTGCAGGTAACCGAGCGCCATCACGTAGTCCCGCGACTCCGCGTCCAGCGTGATGTCCACCTTCTGGTAGGCGATGCCCTGCTTGTCCAGGGCCTTGAAGGTGGCGCTGCACTGCACGCATGCCGGCTTGGTGTACACGGTGATGGTCATGGATGCCGCTCCTTTGCGGAAGGTGGGGACGTGGTACGGACTGGCAACTACCGGGGTAATACGTCTTCGCTGTGTTCAGCGGCCCGTCAGGGCCCCGAATTCCCGTCCTGCGGCCGTCCACGTCGGAGCAGCTTGCTTCGACATCTTCGAGCCGATTCGGGGAGGTCCCCCAAGCCCGGCCAGCCTGGGGATCCTGGGATCTGCCGGTGCTCGAAACACTACACCTAGTGGCCGACAAGTTGTCCAGATACAAGATGTTCTGAATAACAATTTTGAAATTCGCTGGTCGCAAGCCCTCGACCCGACACCCGCCCGGCGTGTCGCACGTCACATCGCGATCGAGGAGTTCCACGCGCACCGGTATAGCACCGGCCACCGACAACTCCCGGATGATCGCCATGCCGCGGCCGCCGCCACCGGGCCCCCAGCAAAGCCGCCGGCCGCGCTGGCGGCTTCGGCTAGCCCGTTATCGAAACGGTGCTGGTGGCCGGCGAGCGGCTTGTTCGTTATCGCTAAATTCAGCCCACTTCGGCGGCGAGCTTGCCGACCACGTCGCGCACGTTCGCGGTCAGCTCGGCGTCTTCGGCGGGCGCCTTGCCGTCCAGCTTGGTGAACTGCACCGAGAGTTTGATCGCGTCGACCACCCGGGCGCCCGCGATCCCGAACGACTTGCGCGTCTCGTCGTGCGCCCACACCCCGCCGTAGCGTCCGAAACCCCCGCCGATGACGGCCAGCGGCTTGCCCTTCAGCGCGCCGTCGCCGAATGGGCGGGACAGCCAGTCGATCGCGTTCTTGATGACCGCCGGGATGCTGCCGTTGTACTCCGGCGTGACCACCAGGGCGGCATCGGCGTCGGTCGCCGCGGCGCGCAGCACGGCCACCGGGGCCAGCGGCGGGGCGGCGGCGTTCATCGCCTCGTCGATCTCCTCGTTGTAGAACGGCAGCTCATGCAGCCCTTCGAAGATCGTGACGGTGACGTCGTCCGGGGCGACGGACCCGGCCAGCTCGGCGATCTGGCGGTTGATCGACGCCGAACGCAGGCTGCCCACTAACGCCAAGACTTTGATCCCTGCCACTGTTTCGTTCCCTTCGGTCGTTGGTCCCCATCCTCGCATGCCCCAACCGGACTCTAGTCCGGATTATTCCGGCGGCGTTAAAGTGCAGGAGTGAGCGCTGTGGAGCGGTTGGGCGAGCTGCCGGTTTCCGTGCCCCAAGAGCGCGGCGATGCGGCGCGCAACCGCGCCCTGTTACTGCAGGCCGCCCGCGCCCTGGTTGCCGAGCGCGGCGCCGACGCCGTCACCATGGACGACGTCGCCGCGGCCGCGGGCGTCGGCAAAGGGACCCTGTTCCGCCGGTTCGGCAGCCGCGCCGGCCTGATGATGGTGCTGCTCGACGAGGACGAACGCGCCAGCCAGCAGGCCTTCCTCTTCGGTCCGCCGCCGCTGGGACCCGACGCGCCGCCGCTGGATCGCCTGGTGGCGTTCGGGCGGGAGCGGATCCGGTTCGTGCACACCCACCACGCGCTGCTGTCCGCGGCCAACCGCGATCCCCACAACCGCTACAACGCGCCGGCCACAGTGCTGCGCACTCACGTGCGGGTGCTGTTGGCCTCGGCGCGTACGACCGGCAATCTGGGCGTCCAGACCGACGCGCTGCTGGCCCTGCTCGACCCGGATTACGTGGAGCATCGACTCGACGAGGGCGGCCACACCTTGGAGACATTGGGGGACGCGTGGGAAAGCCTGGCGCGCAAGCTGTGCGGGCGGTGACGAACTGGATCCTGCACGTCGACCTCGACCAGTTTCTGGCGTCGGTCGAGCTGCGCCGCCACCCCGAACTGGCCGGGCTGCCCGTCATCGTCGGCGGCAGCGGCGATCCGGCCGAACCCCGCAAGGTGGTCACCTGCGCCTCGTATGAGGCCCGGGAATTCGGGGTGCATGCGGGCATGCCGCTGCGCAGCGCCGCGCGCCGCTGCCCGGACGCCACCTTCCTCCCGTCGGATCCGGCCGCCTACGACGCCGCGTCCGACGAGGTGATGGGGTTGCTGCGCGACCTGGGGCATCCGGTCGAGGTGTGGGGTTGGGACGAGGCGTATGTCGGCGTGGCGGCCACCGACCCCACCGAGGTCGCCGAGCAGATCCGCACGGCCATCGCGTCGGCAACCGGGTTGTCGTGCTCGGTCGGCATCAGCGACAACAAGCAGCGCGCCAAGGTCGCCACCGGCTTCGCGAAACCGGCCGGCGTCTTTGCGCTCACCGATGCGAACTGGATGACGGTGATGGCGGACCGCCCGGTCGACGCGCTGTGGGGCGTCGGTCCGAAGACGGCGAAAAAGCTTGCGGCCCTGGGCATCACCACGGTACGGGAGCTCGCGCACGGCGATGCGGAGTTGCTGACGGCCACGTTCGGGCCGCGCACCGGCCTGTGGCTGCTGCTGCTGGCCAAGGGCGGCGGCGACGCCGACGTCAGCGCCGAGCCATGGGTCCCGCGCTCCCGCAGCCACGTCGTCACCTTTCCGCGCGACCTCACCGATCGCGCCGAAATGGACTCGGCAGTAACGACATTGGCGCGCCAGGCGCTGGACGACGTGCTGGCCGCCGGGCGCATCGTCACCCGCGTCGCCGTCACCGTGCGGACCGCCACGTTTTACACCCGCACGAAAATCCGCAAGCTGGCCGCGCCTACCACCGACCCGCAGACCATCACCGACGCCGCCCTGCGCGTCCTGGACCTCTTCGAGCTGGACCGTCCGGTCCGGCTACTCGGGGTGCGACTCGAGCTGGCGATGCCCGGCTAGCGGAGCCGGGCTTGGCTTCAACGCGCGCGTGAAGATCACGTTGACCTGACGCATCGCCACGCTGTAGGGCCACCACGCCAGCCGCTTGAACGCGTACAGCGCGCGGATGTCGGCCGACGTGTAGATGAGGTACCGGTTCTTTGCCACGCCGGCGAGGATCTTCTCGGCCGCCCGTTCCGGCGACACGGCGTGCCCGCTGAAGCGGTCCACCCAGCGGGCGACGCCGGGGTCCTCGCGGTCGACGCCGGCGATCTCGACGGTGTCCACCAACGGCGTCTTCACCGCGCCCGGCACCACGACCGAGACCCCGACGCCCTGGCGCGCCAGGTCGAAACGCAGCACCTCGGACAGGCCGCGCAGCCCGAATTTGCTTGCGCTGTAGGCGGCGTGCCACGGCAACGCGACCAGCCCGGCCGCCGAGGACACGTTGACCAGATGCCCGCCGCGCCGGGCCGCCACCATGGGCGGGACGAACGTCTCGATGACGTGGATCGGACCCATCAGGTTGATCGCGATCATCTTGCTCCACTGCTCGTGGGTCAGGCGGTCGACGGTGCCCCACGCGGACACGCCGGCGATGTTCAGCACCACGTCCATGCTGGGATGCCCCGCGTGGACGTCGGCGGCGAACGCCGCGACCTGGCCGTAGTCGGAGATGTCGAGCGCGCGGTGGACGGGCACCTGCGCGCCGAGCGCCCGGGCGTCGGCCACCGTCAGCTCGAGGCCGTCCGCGTTGCGATCGGTCAGATACAGCTCGGCGCCGTCGGCGGCCAGCCGCAGGGCGGTCGCGCGTCCGATGCCGCTGGCCGCACCCGTGACCAGGCACCGCTTGCCCGTGAAATATCCCCCGGAAGGCCTCCGCGCCATGGCCGTGACCCTACCGCGTCAGGTTTGGCCGCCGCCCCAGAGCGAATGCAGCCACAGCTGCTCGAGCACGCGTACCCGGCGCTCCACGTCGTCCTCGGGACCGACCAGGATGGAGTCGCCCGTCAGCATCAGTGAGGTGGTGCCCGCCAGGGTGCGCACCAGGGTGGGGATGTCGTCGCTGATCGGGTTGGCGGTGCCGGCCTTCATCTCGGCGTCCACGACCGCCGCGATCTGGCGGAGCACCACCTCGAACTGCCGCTCGAGAATGTCGCGGATCTCGATGTCGGTGTAGCGGGACACGTTGCAGGCCGTCATCACCGGGTCGTTGTGCGCGTACACCGCGGCGGCGCTGCGGACCATTCGCTTCGCGAACTGCTCCGGCGACTCGCCCGGCTCGCGGGGGGCGAAATACTGCGTGAGCTCCTCGAGTTCCTCGGTCGCGTCGGCCACGATCTGGGCCAGCACCGAGTACTTGGAGTCGAAGTAGAAGTAGAAACCCGATCGGGCCACGCCGGCCCGCTCGCTGATGGTGCTGACCGACAGCTCGGCGAACGGCTTTTCCTCGAGCAGGTCGCGCACCGCCTGCATGATCGCCTGCCGGTGCTTGTCGCCCCGCCGGCGCGCGCCCGGTTCGCCCGGCTGCGGATTGGCGGCGCTGCTCACCCCCCCGACCTTGCACCACGCCGTCGGAAAAGCAAACTTGACAGCCGTCAAGTTTTTCCCGAAGGATGTGAATCAGTGACCGCTGTCACCCGCCCCCCGGGCCTGCACAGGAGCGCAAAGGAGCGTCAATGGCCGCCACCATCAGCACCCCGCACTACCTGCTCGACCAGGCGCGGCGCCGGTTCACACCATCGATCAACAACTTTCCGGGCATGGGGCTGGTCGAACGCAGGCTGCTGAACACGCAATTCCCGGAGCGCAAACTCGCCGAGCCACCGCCGGGCAGCGGGCTCAAGGCGGCCGTCGGCGACGCGGGCCTGCCCGTCATCGGCCACATCATCGAGATGCTGCGCGGCGGACCGGACTATCTGCTGCACATGTACCAGACCAAGGGGCCCGTGATCTTCGGGGACTCGCCGGTCCTTCCGGGCATCGCCGCCCTGGGCCCGGACGCCGCCCAGGTCATCTACTCCAACCGCAACAAGGACTATTCGCAGCAGGGCTGGGTGCCGGTGATCGGACCGTTCTTCCGCCGCGGCCTGATGCTGCTGGACTTCGAGGAGCACCTGTTTCACCGCCGGATCATGCAGGAGGCGTTCATCCGATCCCGCCTGGTCAGCTACGTCGAGCAGATGGATCAGGTGGTCTCCCAGACGATCGCCCACGACTGGGTGGCCAATGACGCGCGTTTCCTGCTCTACCCGGCGATGAAGGAGCTGACGCTCGACATCGCGTCGATGGTGTTCATGGGCCACGAGCCGGGCACCGACCACGAGCTGGTGACCAAGGTCAACAAGGCGTTTGCGATCACCACGCGGGCGGGCAACGCGATCATCCGCACTCCCGTGCCGCCGTTCACCTGGTGGCGGGGCATCAAGGCGCGCGAGCTGCTGGAGAACTACTTCCGTGAGCGGGTCAAGGAGCAGCGCGCGAACCCCGGCACCGACCTGCTGTCCGTGTTGTGCGAGACCGAGGACGACGACGGCAACAAGTTCTCCGACGAGGACATCGTCAACCACATGATCTTCCTGATGATGGCCGCGCACGACACGTCGACGTCGACGGTCACCACGATGGCCTACAACCTGGCCGCGCACCCCGAGTGGCAGCAGCGCTGCCGCGAGGAATCGGACCGGCTCGGCGACGGGCCGCTCGACATCGACTCGCTCGAGAAGCTGGAGTCACTCGACCTGGTGATGAACGAGTCGATCCGGCTGGTGACGCCGGTGCAGTGGGCCATGCGCCAGACCGTCCGCGACACGGACCTGCTGGGCTACTACATCCCGAAGGGCACCAACGTCATCGCCTACCCCGGCATGAATCACCGGCTGCCCGAATTGTGGACGGACCCACTGAAATTCGACCCGGAGCGGTTCACCGAGCCGCGCAACGAGCACAAGCGACACCGCTACGCGTTCACACCGTTCGGCGGCGGTGCGCACAAGTGCATCGGAATGGTGTTCGGGCAGTTGGAGATCAAGACGATCCTGCACCGCCTGCTGCGCAGGTATCGGCTCGAGTTGCCCCGCCCGGGATACAAGGCCGAGTGGGACTACGGCGGCATGCCGGTGCCGAAGGACGGCATGCCGATCATGCTGCGCCCGCTCTAGCCGGCCGCGAGCCGGTTGGCGCACGCTATCACCGCGCGCAGCGCGGCCTGGGTCGGATCCTGTGCCGAGCCCATCGCCCATTCGGGGCGAATCCCGTTGCTGCCGTGGATGAACGTCGTGGTGATACCGCCCGAGCGCAGCTGGTGAAACCTCAACGTCTCCACCGTGATCGCGCGCTGGTGCAGCATCGCGGTGAGCGCGGCGATCGGACCGCTGGCGGCGGCCGTGGAGGTACTGAGCTGATCGCCGACGGCGATCGTGGCCCGATAATTGCGGGCCTGCGGGCCGAGCCGCCCGGCCGGCCGCTCGGTGTCGGTGCAGGCGAAGTGCCCCAGCCGGACCGGGCCGGCGCTGTGACCGTAGGTGGCGACGAAGGTCGCCCAGGACATCGCGCCGGCCTCCTCCCGAAGACCGCGCGGCAACTCTGCGCCGAAGTGGTGGGCGAACCACGCGGCCGCCGGGCACTCGCGCGCCGATGGGGAACGGGATTGGGATAAAGCCATGGTTTCGGTCTTCTCTGATCGAGAGGGACGACCGACGGCAGTAGCTTCCGACCCACAGCGGGGGGTCGGTCTGGGATCAGACCCCGCTGCGGGTGCTGGCTACTACGGCACGCTGAACAAGACGCACGAGCGCGACGATAGACGCCCGCGTGCCGGCAACGCAAACTCATTTTGGGCTCAGTGGCCGCTGGCGCGTCAGCCGTTCGGCCCGGGCGACTGTTCGAACCGAAGATATGCCTGGATCGTCGTCCCGGCCGACGTGGTGTGCGTGCGCACCAGGTCGGATATCGCGTTGACCAGGTACAGCCCGCGACTGGCGGGACCGCTCGGGCCCGGATCCAGGCGCCCGACCAGCGGGTCGTCGAACCGTCCGGTGTCGCGCGCCTCGCAGACCAGATGCTCGTCCTGGCGCCAGAAGGCCAGTCGGCAGGCCCCGTCGGTATGCATCAGGCTGTTGGTGGCCAGCTCCGTCGCGATCAATTGCAGATCATCGATTCCGTCCTGGGACATGCCCACCCAGCCGGCGTAGTTGACGGCGAACGACCGGGCCGGGCTGAGGTCCGCGGACTTCCTGACCATGTACATGACGGCCCCCGGCTTCGCATTCAGCGGCCGGTTGCACCGCTGTAGGGCATCGCCGGGCGCGTACTCGGCGCTGCGCTGCAGCACACCGCGGCCCCACAGGAAGGGGTGGGTCGCGCGGGCCTCCGCCAGCAGCTCGTCATCGAGCCGGCTCGCGTCGTAAAGGCACAATTTCGTCACCGGGTAGCCGTCGAGCGCTTCGTTGACCAGCGCCTCGTGCTCCACGCAGGCGACGAACTCATCGTCGCGGCGTCCCGGCCAGGCCAGCTGGCTCACGATCCGCACCCGCCGGTCGGAGTGGTCGTCGACGAAGGCACCCTCCATTGCCATGAACCGGCTCGGGTTGCGGCCGACTTCGGCGATGTCGGCCATGCGCAATTCGGTAGTGAATCCGCCGACCGAGCCGGACAACGCGTCGTGCAAGAGGGCCAGCTTGTCGCCGGGCACCGCCACCAGCACCGCCTCGTCGGCCGTCAGGCCGTCGCGGACGAAGCCCACCACAGATTCGAGATAGTCCTGCTGCGAACGGTAAAGGAGCGCCGAATGGATGAAACCCGGGTGGCCGGCTTGCGTCCCCTTCAAGCCCTCCCGCATTCCAGCGCTGTCGCTGTCGATCACTACTGCCAACCCCCTGCTGGACCGGCCCGTCTACGTTCCCCCTCCCCATACCCGATAAGGACGTTCGGTAAGCAAACGAACGGATCGCGACCGCGCGGGGAGGCTCCTACAACCACCAGGAGGCGGCGGCGTCCAGATGACGACGGATGCGGTACCGGGCGAGGCTGTCGTCGCCGGCCCTGATCGCCTGCAGGATCCGCACGTGGGCGTGCTCGACGGCGGCCACGTCGTCCCACGTCGGCTCGGCCTGCCCGGTGCTGGACCAGTGCCGGCGAAACAGCTCGATGATGATCCGAAGGAACAAGTCCAGCAGCGTGTTTCCGGCCAGTTGCGCCAGGCCGAGGTGGAACCGGACCTCGTCGACCATGGCCTCGGGGGCCTCGCGCACGCCGCCCTCGGGGGCGCCCCGATGCGACTCCAAGAAGGCCGCCACCCCGGAATCGCTGCGCCGCTTGACGACTCTGGCGACGTTGTCGATCTCGATGGCCTCGCGAACGCTGCGCAGGTCCTCGCCGGTGGGCTGGCGGTACTGCAGGTACAGCGCAATGGTGTCGATGCTCGCCTCCGCCCGCGGGCGGGTGACGATCAGCCCCCCGCCGGGGCCGCGGCGCATCTGCGCAACGGAGTGATATTCGAGCAGCCGCACCGCTTCCCGGAACACCGCGCGGCTCACCCGGTAGCGCTCCACCAGGGCGGTCTCGGTTCCGAAGACCGAACCGGCCTGCCAGCCGCCGTCGGCGATCTCGTCGCCGATGGTGGCCGCCAGCAGCTCGGCGAGCTTGCCCTGCGGCGCATCGCCGTCGAGCCGCCGGCGGGGCGCGCGCGGGCGGCCTTTGCCGCCGGGGTGATGCCGCTGCAGCCAGGCGGTCACCGCTTCGACGTGCCGCTCGGACAGCGACCTGGCCCGCGCCGCGTCGCCGGCGGTGACTGCGGCGACGATCTCGGCATGGTGCTTGTGCATGTGGTCGACCGCCTCGATGGCCTCGGTTGCCGAGTCGGTCCGCGACTGGAGAGCGTATCGGGTGGTGAGCCTGATCAGGATGTCGATGAACAGTTGCAGCACCGGGCTCTTGGATTGCCCCGCCAGGGCGATGTGGAACTCATCGCGCGGCGCCGGCATGCCCGGCCGCCAGTGCTGCTCCGCGCGCAACACCGAACGCAGGCGGTCGATGCCGATTTCGTCGATCCGCTCCGCGGCCAGCGAGGCCGCCAGGGGCTCCAGCACCAGGCGCGCATTGAGCAGGTCGACCAGCGTGGTGCCCACGTACTCGAGATAGATGACGACGGCGCGGGTCGCGGGGCCGGCGTCCGGCGCGCAGATCAGCAGCCCGCCGCCCGGTCCGCGGCGCGTGCGGGCCACCTGGTGATGTTCGACCAGGCGAACGGCCTCCCGCAGCACCGATCGGCTGACGCCGTAACGCTGTTGCAGCGCCTGCTCGGAGCCCAGCGATTCACCGACGGGCCAGCCGCGACGAACGATATCCGCCTCGATGTGGCGGGCAATCTGTGCGGCGAGTTTGTCCGGGGGGTCGGAATCGCGCTGTGCCACAAGTTATCTCAGCATGTGAGCAGCATGCATCCGGCGACGGGCCCGCCGCCCACGGAGACCACGCCGACCTCCGGGCGTTCGGACACCTGGCGCTCCCCCGCCTCGCCGCGCAGCTGCAGGCATCCCTCGTGCAGGGCCCAGTATCCGTGCATGCGCCCGGCCGAGAGCTGGCCGCCGTAGGTGTTCAGCGGCAGCTGGCCGTCGCGGGCGATCCGCGCGCCGCCCTCGACGAACGGCCCGCCCTCGCCGTCGCCGCACACCCCGAGGGCTTCCAGCCAGGCAAGGGTGAGGTACGTGAAACCGTCGTACAACTCGGCGACATCGAGGTCGGCCGGCGCCAACTGCGTGCGGGACCACATCTGTGCCGTCGCGTCCGACATCGCCATCTTGGGGTAGTCGGGGCGGTGGAACCAGCCACCGGCACCGTCGGATCCGCCGATCGCCTCCACGGCCACCACACGGTGCGGGCAGTCGCGGCCGTACTCCGCGTTCGACACCACCACCGCGATCGAACCGTCGATCGGGACATCGCAATCCAGCAGCCCGAACGGCGTGGACACCGGGCGCGCTCCCAGGTAGTCGGCCATGGTCATCGGTTCGCGGTAGACCGCGAGCGGATTCAGTGCGGCGTTGCGCCTGCCGTTGAGCGCCAGCCAGCCCAGCTGTTCCTTGGTGGTCCCGTACAGCTCCATATGACGACGGCAGTTCAGCGCCAGCCAGTTCGCCGCCGAATAGGCCTGGGCCGCAACCAGATCATTGACGTCGTCCATCGCGCCGACGGCGGGCTTCGGGGCGCCCTCGGGCGTGTCGAACATCCGCGCCAGGGCTGGCGCGGACGCGTTTTCTTCCTTTTTGACCGGCACCGTGCCGCCGAGCATCTGGATCGTCCGGTAGATCACCACATGGCGCGCGCGTCGCTCGGCGACCGCCCGGCACGCCGACATCACCGGGCTCAGCAGGCCGCCGGTGCCGAAGCCCGCCCCGCAGTCGGCCGCCTCGATGCGCAGTTCGGTGTTGACGTCCGCGGCCGGCGTGTCCCCGAGGGTGGCGATTCCGTCGATGTCCGCGGGCGCCAGGCCGGCATCCTCGATGGCCGCCCGGACCGCCTCCATGGTCAGCTCCAGGCCGGGAATGCCGGTGCGACGGCCTATTCGCGAGATGCCGATGCCGGACAAGATCGCGTCCTTCTCGAAATAGGTCATACGCACCGCCCGTCCACACGAACCGCCACCCGCATCGGATCAATAGAGTGTACTGTATTGGGCGTGTCGAGCCAGCTGCTCATCGAACACTGCGACAAGTGCGCCCGCTGGGTGCATCCGGCGGCCGGCGAATGCCGCGACTGCGGCGCCCCGCTGGTGGCGCGACCGGTATCCGGCCGCGGCACGGTGTTCACCTACACGGTCAATCACCACCCGTACAACCCCGACATTCCGACCCCCTATGTGATCGCCATCGTCGAACTCGCCGAACAGAGCGGGCTGCGGGTGGCGGCCAATATCGTTGGCTGTAACCCCGATTCGGTGACGTGCGGGATGCCCGTCGATATCCAGCCCCAGAAGGGCAGCGGCGGCGCACCCCAATTCGCGCCGGCCTGAGCGCGAGCAGACCGAGCGCTAGTTGATCAGCGGGTCGCGCGGCATGCCGAGGATCCGCTCGGCGATCTGATTGCGGGTGACCTCCGACGTGCCGCCGGCGATCGACATGCCGCGCGCCCCCATGATCATCCGGCTCGCCAGCGCGCCCTGCCCGTCGCCAAGCGCGACCTCGGGCCCCAGCAACGCCGCCGAGATCGCGGCCCCGTCCACCATGTGTTCGGCCAACTTCAGTTTGGTGACGTTGCCTTCCGGTCCCGGGCCCGCCCCCTCGACGCTGCGGGCGACGCGGCGCAGGTTCAGCAGCCGCAGCGCATGGTCGTCGGCCAGGTAGTTTCCCACGCGAATCCTGGCCCCCGCCAACTGATCCGGCCGCTGCTTGGTGAGTTCGATCAGCATGTCCGCCAGGCCCTCGTAGAAGGACCCGCTGCCACCGATGCTGACGCGCTCGTTGCCGAGCGTCGCGCGAGCGACCGTCCACCCGGTGTTGGGCTCGCCGACGACGTCTTCGTCGGGAACGAACAGGTCGTTGAAGAACACCTCGTTGAAATCCGAGCCGCCGGTGATCTGTCGCAGCGGCCGCACCTCGACCTCGGGCGCCTTCATGTCGACGATCACCGTGGTGATGCCGGCATGCTTCGGGGCCTCCGGGTCGGTGCGCACGGTGGCCAGCCCCCGCGCGCAATAGTGCGCCCCACTGGTCCACACCTTCTGCCCGTTGATCTTCCAGCCACCGTCGACGCGGGTGGCCCGGGTCTTGATGGACGCCGCGTCCGATCCCGCGTCCGGCTCGGAGAACAGCTGGCACCAGATCTCGTCTTTGCGCAGCGCCTTCTCCACGAATCTTTCGATCTGCCAAGGCGTTCCGTGCTGGATCAGCGTCAGGATCACCCATCCGGTGATCCCGTAGTCGGGCCGCTTGATGCCCGCGGTACGAAACTCCTCCTCGATCACCAGCTGCTCCACCGCGTCGGCCCCGCGACCCCAGGGTTGGGGCCAGTGCGGCATCACGTAGCCGGTCTCGATCAGCTTGTCGCGCTGCGCCTGCTTGTCCAGGGGGGCGATTTCGGCGGCGTCGGCGTGGATCCGGGTGCGCAGCTCTTCGGCCTCGGGCGGCAGGTCCAGGCTGTTCTCGCGCACCGCGCCGGCCGCGGTGCGTTCGAAGACGTCGGCGACTGGGCCGTCCCCGCCGAACAGCGCCGCGGTCACCAGCGACCGGCGCAGGTGCAGATGCGCGTCGTGCTCCCAGGTGAAGCCGATGCCGCCGTGCACCTGAATGTTGAGCTCGGCATTGCGCGCATACGCCGGGAAGGCCAGCGCGGCGGCCACCGCGGCGATGAGGCGAAACTGATCCTCGTCCTCCGCCGCCGCCCGCGAGGCGTCCCACACCGCGGCGGTCGCCGACTCCGAGGCCACCAGCATGTTGGCGCAATGATGCTTGACGGCTTGGAAAGTCGCGATGGTGCGGCCGAATTGCTGGCGCACCTTGGCGTAGTCGACGGCGGCCTCCACACAGTCGGACGCCCCGCCGACCGCCTCGGCGGCCAGCAGGGTGCGCGCGCGGGCCAGCGCCGACTCCCGCGCCCCCGCCACGATGTCGTCGGAACCGATGCTGACGTTGTCCAGGCTGACCCGTCCGGAGCGCCGGGTCGGATCGAGGTTCTCGGGCACGTCCACCGACACACCGGACCGGCCGCGTTCCAGCAGCAGGAGGTCGTCACCGGCGGCGATCACCAGCAGGTCGGCCAGCCCGGCACCCAGCACGATGCCGGCGTTGCCGTTTGCTACGCCGTCGGAGACCCGGACCTCGCCGCCCAGGCCGATCCCCGCGGTGACGGTGCCGTCGATCAGCCCGGGCAGCAGCCGCGACTTCTGCTCGGGCGTGCCGTCTTTCGCGAGCACCGCCGACGCGATCACGGTCGGCACGAAGGGCCCCGGCGCCACCGCGCGGCCAAGTTCCTCGACGACCACCACGAGTTCGGGCAACCCATAGCCGGAGCCGCCGTGTTCCTCGTCGACGTGCAACCCGAGCCAGCCGAGCTCGACCAGGTTGTGCCAGAACGGCGGCCGGGCTTCGTCGGCCGCATCGAGCAGCGATCGGGCCGCCCAGCGCGCCTTCTGCGCGGTCAGGAACGCGCGGGCTACCTCGGCGAGTTCGCGGTGGTCGTCGGTCAGTGCGATACCCATGAGGGCCTCCTCGCGCCGCTGCCTGGGGTGACTGCCTGCCCCGCTCCGAGGGGGAGCGGGGCGGCTGTCTAAAGAGTGTACTTATTCCCCGAGGGGGCCTGGGCGGGGGTGGCTACTTCGGCGCGAAGCGCTGCCCGGCGTCCAGCCGCAGGCACTGGCCGTTGAGCATCGGGTTGTCCACGATGGCCGCCACCAGCTTCGCGTACTCCTCGGGCCGGCCCAGGCGTTTCGGGAAGGCCGCGTCCTTGGTGAGCGCCGCCGCGAATTCGTCCGGAATGCCCTGGGTCAACCCCGTCGCGAACAGGCTCGGCGCGATCGCCAGCACGCGGATCCCCAGCGAACCCAGGTCACGCGCCATGGTCAGGCACATGCCGGCGATGCCCGCCTTGGCGGCGGTGTAGGCGACCTGCCCGATCTGACCCTCGAAGGCCGCGATCGACGCCGTGTTGATGATGACGCCGCGCTCGTCGTCCTCCGGTTCGTTCTTGGCCATGTGCGCGGCCGCCAGCCGGCTGATGTTGAAGGTGGCGATGAGGTTGAGGTCGATGACGGATTGGAAGGACTCCAGGTCGTGCGGACCGGACTTGGTCATCGTTCGCTTGGCGATGCCGCCGCCGGCGGTCGTGATGATGACGTGCAGGCCGCCGAGCTTGTCGACCGCGGTCTGCAGCGTCTCCTCGGTGCCCGTGAAGTCGGTGACGTCGACCGGGTAGAACGAACCGCCGACGGCCTCGGCGACGGTCTTGCCGTCGGAGCCCTCGCGGTCGAGTACGGCGACGTCCGCGCCGCGTTCGTGCAGCAGTTCGGCGCTGGCCCGACCCATCCCCGACGCGCCGCCGATGACGACGACCTTCTTCCCGTTGATCTCCATCCGGACCTCCTCGTTAGGCTTGTCAGAATCCCTGAAATTTGTAACGTTTCCTAGGCACGCTAGCGTGCCCGCCCGGCGGGGTTGTCGGCGAGCCATGCCAAGCTGAGTTGCGTGCTCCTCCTCGACGTCGCAAGCACGTCGCTTAATGTCGGCGGCACGTCGTCGCGGCTGACGAAGGTCGCCCACATCGCCGACCTGCTGCGCCGCGCCGCCGCCGACCCGCAGGCGGTGGCGGTCATCGTCTCGTGGCTCTCGGGTGAGCTGCGCCAACGCCAGATCGGCGTCGGCTGGGCGTCGTTGCGCTCCCGGCCGCCGCCGGCGCCCGGGCAGGCGACGCTGACCGTCGGCGGTGTCGACGCCACCTTCTTTCAGATCGGGGCGGTTTCGGGCAAGGGGTCGCAGGCGCGGCGCGCCGAACTCCTGAACGCCTTGTTCGCCGCCGCGACCGAAACCGAGCAGGCCTTCCTGGTGCGGCTGCTCGGCGGCGAGCTGCGCCAGGGGGCGCTGGCCGGGATCGTGGCCGACGCCGTCGCCAAGGCCGCCGGAATCCCGGTCGCGTCGGTGCAGCGCGCCGCGATGCTGGGCGGGGATTTGCCGGCGGTGGCGGCGGCCGCCCTGTCCGGGGAAGCCGGGGCCCTGGACGCGTTCACCCTGCGGGTGGGCCGGCCGGTCAGTCCGATGCTGGCCCAGACCGCCACAGGTGTGGCCGATGCGATCGAACGCCACGACGGCACAACGATTTTCGAGGCGAAGCTGGACGGCGCGCGCGTGCAGATTCACCGGGCCGGCGATGAGGTCACGGTGTACACCCGCAGCCTCGACGACGTCACCGCCCGGCTCCCGGAGGTCGTCGAGGCGACGCTGGCGCTGCCGGTCACCGAGCTGATCGCCGACGCCGAGGCGATCGCCCTGCGGCCCGACAACGCACCGCACCGTTTCCAGGTCACGGCCTCGCGATTCGGCCGGTCCGTCGACGTGGCGGCCGCGGTTGCTGCGCAGCGGCTTTCGGTGTTCTTCTTCGACATCCTGCACCGCGACGGCTCCGACCTGCTGGACGCGCCGACCACCGACCGGCTGGCCGCCCTGGACGCGCTGGTGCCGCCCGCGCAGCGGGTCGACCGGATGATGACGTCGGATCCCGCGGAGGCCGCCGGGTTCCTGGACGCCACGCTGGCCGCCGGCCACGAGGGGGTGATGGCCAAGGCGCCGGGCGCGCCCTACCTCGCGGGCCGGCGCGGGGCGGGCTGGCTCAAGGTCAAGCCGGTGCACACGCTGGACCTGGTGGTGCTCGCCGTGGAGTGGGGTTCGGGGCGCCGTCGCGGCAAGCTGTCCAACATCCACCTGGGTGCGCGGGATCCTGCCACCGGCGAATTCGTCATGGTGGGAAAGACTTTCAAGGGAATGACCGACGCCATGCTGGACTGGCAGACGGCCCGGTTCAGCGAGCTCGCGGTGGGCGGTACGGAAGACTACGTGGTGAACGTGCGCCCCGAGCAGGTGGTCGAGATCGCCCTGGACGGCGTGCAGAAGTCGTCGCGGTATCCCGGTGGAGCGGCGCTGCGGTTCGCCCGGGTGGTGCGCTATCGCGACGACAAGGGCCCGGCCGAGGCCGACACCATCGACGCCGTGCGCGCGCTGTACTAAAACACGCGTTGTCGGTTTTGCGCGCGTAGGGTTTTCGCCGTGACAGTCGAAGACCACGACAAAGACGTCAGCTTCATCCGCACCGATCAAGACCTGCCGCCCGTCGCGATCATCGACCGGTCCCCCATCACCCTGCGGCACAAGCTCGTCTTCGGGGTGATCGCGGTCGTCGGCGCCGTCGCCTGGGCGATCATCGCGTTCGTGCGCGGCGAGACGGTCAACGCCGTCTGGTTCGTGGTCGCGGCGATCTGCACGTACATCATCGGCTACCGGTTCTACGCCCGATTGGTCGAGATGAAGATCGTCCGGCCGCGCGACGAGCACGCCACGCCCGCCGAGGTTCTCGACGACGCCACCGACTACGTGCCGACCGACCGGCGCGTGCTGTTCGGCCATCATTTCGCCGCCATCGCCGGGGCCGGGCCGCTGGTGGGTCCCGTGCTGGCCACCCAGATGGGTTACCTGCCGGGCGCGATCTGGATCGTCATCGGCGCGGTGTTCGGCGGCTGCGTCCAGGACTACCTGGTCTTGTGGATCTCCACCCGGCGCCGGGGCCGTTCCCTGGGCCAGATGGCCCGCGACGAGCTGGGCCCCGCGGGCGGGGCCGCCGCCCTGCTCGGGGTGCTCGTCATCATGGTGATCCTGATCGCGGTGCTGGCAATGATCGTGGTGCAGGCGCTGGCCAAGAGCCCGTGGGGGGTGTTCTCGATCGCCATGACCATCCCCATCGCCCTGTTCATGGGCTGTTACCTGCGGTTCCTGCGGCCCGGGCGGGTATCGGAAGTGTCCGTCATCGGCTTTGCGCTGCTGCTGCTCGCCGTGATGTCCGGCAACTGGGTCGCCGAAACATCTTGGGGCGCATCCTGGTTCACGCTGTCCCCGGTCACCCTGTGCTGGTGCGTGATCGTCTATGGCCTCGCCGCGTCAGTGCTGCCGGTGTGGTTGCTGCTCGCGCCGCGTGACTACCTGTCGACGTTCATGAAGGTCGGCGCTATCGGGCTGATCGCGCTCGGCATCGTCATCGCGCGGCCGGAAATGCAGGCACCCGCGATCTCGCACTTCGCCACCAGGGGCAACGGTCCGGTGTTCGCCGGCTCGTTGTTCCCGTTCCTGTTCATCACCATCGCGTGCGGCGCGCTATCGGGATTTCACTCGCTGATCTCGTCGGGAACGACGCCGAAAATGCTGGAGAAGGAAAGCCAGATGCCGCTGATCGGCTACGGCGGCATGATCACCGAGTCGTTCGTCGCCGTCATGGCGCTGATCACTGCGTCGATCATCAACCAGCACCTGTACTTCACCCTCAACGCGCCGGCCGCGCAGACCGGTGGCACCGCGGCCAGCGCCGCGGACTACGTCAACAGGCTCGGCCTGTCCGGCGCCCCGGCCACCGCCGACCAGATCAGCCGGGCCGCGGCCGACGTCGGCGAGAAGTCGATCGTGTCGCGCACCGGCGGCGCGCCGACACTGGCGCTTGGCATGTCCGACGTACTGCAGCGCGTGTTCGGCGGCGCCGCGCTCAAATCCTTCTGGTACCACTTCGCGATCATGTTCGAGGCGCTGTTCATCCTGACCACCGTCGACGCGGGGACCCGGGTCAACCGCTTCATGCTCTCCGACGCGCTGGGTAACTTCGGTGGCCCGCTGGCCAAGCTGCGAAACCCGAGCTGGCGCCCGGGCGTATGGGTCTGCAGCCTGGCCGTGGTCGCCGCGTGGGGCGGCACCCTGCTGATGGGTGTGACCGACCCGCTGGGTGGCATCAACACGCTGTTCCCGCTGTTCGGTATCGCCAACCAGCTGCTGGCGGCCATCGCGCTGACCGTCGTCACCGTGGTCGTCGTCAAGAAGGGCCTGCTGAAGTGGGCGTGGATCCCGGGAGTGCCGCTGCTGTGGGATCTGGCCGTCACGCTGACCGCGTCGTGGCAGAAGATCTTCTCCGGAGATCCCGCGGTCGGCTACTGGACTCAGCACGCGCGCTACCTGGCGGCACGAAGCGCGGGCAAGACGGCGTACGGTGCGGCGAAGAACGCCCACCAACTCGACGAGGTCATCCGCAACACCTTCATCCAGGGCACCCTGTCGGTCCTGTTCGCTCTGGTCGTCGTCATCGTGTTCGCGGCAGGAGTTGTCGTTGCCTTCAAGGCAATGCGCGGCGGTGGCCGGCCGCTGACCGAGGAAGCGCCGGTGCCGTCCAAGCGGTTCGCGCCGTCCGGTCTGATTCGCACGCCGGCCGAGCGGGAGTTGCAAAGACAATGGGACGCGGTCCCGACTGCTGGCCGTTAATCCCGCTTGCCGTGCGGCTGCACGATCCATTGGCGCGCATCATCGGCTTTCGCCTCGTCAAACGTGCGGTAGCGCCCGGGCCAGAGAAAACCGAAGAGCTCGCCGAATCTGGCCATCTGCTTCACCCATTCCACGTCGCTGACGATCGCGCAGCGATCCCAGTCGAAGTAGTGGCCGATACCGAACTTGGAATCGGCCCAGATTGCGCCCGGGCCGAAACTGGCGAAGTCGGGGGCGATCTCGAGGTAGATCCCCACCCTGTCGTGCCGGCTCAGCTTGTCTTCGAAGCCGGGTATCAGCACCGCGTCGTAATCCGCCTTGGTTACGTTCCCGTGGAAACTGAACGCCGCGACGTCGTCGGGGAAATCCGTGAGCAGCTCGATCACGACCCCATCGTCTTCGCGCCGGGCGCGGCGGCCTAGGGGCCAAAGTCATCGGTCATCGCGACCGGTGGCCGCGCGCGGCGCGCGCGGTTGAGGTAGTCAACTACGCATGCCAGGGGGCGATCGCCGACCGTACGGTAGTAGCGCCGAAGACCGTATAGCCCGGTCAAGGCGCCACATCGGAAAAGAGGTACACGATGTTGGTATCACCAACGGGCCTCGACGAGCCCATCAAGCAACCGCCCGCGGCTGCGCCGTCGGTGGAGGTGACATCCGCCGAGGTGCTGATCAGCACCCAGCAGGTGGTGTTCGGCACCGCGATCGCCGTGGGGGTGGGGCGCCGCACGAGCATCGGCGGCCGGCTGGTCGCCATCGCGCGGCGAATCCTCACCACCCCGACAGATGCATCGCTCCAGCAGCGCAGGCATTACCCGAAGCGTTACGGATTCCTCGAGAACGCCCTCATGGCACGCGAAATGGAAAGATTATGAACGTTGTCCTCGCACTTGCGTCCGCGATGCTGATGGTGGTGATCGCGAAGGGGATCTACAGCCTGCAGTGGTGGCTCGAGCGCAGCGACTACATCCGTCATTTCGAGGATTGACCGCCCACGCCCGGACGGCGCGCCGCGGCGCGCCCGGCAAAAAGTTCGTGCCGAAATCCCCTGCAGCCTCCTAGAATTGTGCGGAATGAGGGTCGGCATCGACTTTGGCACCACCCACACCGTCGTTGCGGCCGTCGACCGGGGTAATTATCCGGTCATCTCGTTCGACGGGCTGGACGCCTGGCCCTCGGTCATCGCCGCCAACGCCGAGGGGGATCTGCGTTTCGGGGTGGACGCGGCCGCCGTCCGCCACCAGCCGGGCTGGTCGGTGTTGCGGTCGTTCAAACGCCTCCTCAACGAGGCCGGACCGCAGACCGAGGTGGAGCTGGCCGGCCGCAACCATCGGCTGGCCGACCTCCTCACCGGCTTTCTGGCCCAGCTCAAACGCGACCTGCAGCGTCGCTCGAACGCCAGCCTGGCGCCCGGCGAGACCATCGAGGCGGCGATCAGCGTGCCCGCCAACGCCTCCAGCGCCCAGCGGTTGCTGACGCTGGACGCGTTCGTCGCGGCGGGTTTTCACGTCGTCGCGCTGCTGAACGAGCCGTCCGCGGCCAGTTTGGAGTACGCGCACCGGTACCGCTCCACCATCACCGCCAAACGCGAGTACGTCCTCGTCTACGACCTCGGCGGCGGCACGTTCGACGCGTCGCTGCTGAAGATGACCGGGAACGAGAACGAGGTCGTCGTCAGCGAAGGCATTCAACGCCTCGGCGGCGACGACTTCGACGAGGCGATCGTGGACCTCGTCCTCGCCCGGCTGAACCTGCAGAAGGTGGATCCCGCCACCCGCGAGCTGCTCAGGGAGGAGTGCGCCGCGCGCAAGGAGGCGGTCGGGCCCCAGACGCGGCGCTTCCTGGTGGACCTCACCGGCGTCGACGCGGTCGACCGGCCCCCGTTCTCCTGCGGCATCGACGACGTGTACTCCGTCTGCGCGCCGCTCGTCGACGAGACGACCGAACTGCTGCACCGCGTCCTGCGCGCTCCCGCTCCAGGCCAGGGCGTGGCGTGGTCGGAGGTGGCGGGCATCTACGTGGGGGGCGGGGCCGGGGGCTTCCCGCTGGTTTCCCGGATGCTGCGCACGGCATTCGGCGAGAAGCGGGTGAAGCGCTCGCCGCACCCGTTCGCCGCGACGGCCATCGGCCTGGCGGTCTTCCTGGACAAGGAGGCCGGTTTCGCGTTGTCCGAACGCTTTTCGCGGCACTTCGGGGTCTTCCGCGAGGCGCACGCCGGCTCCGACGTGGTGTTCGACCCGATCGTCCCGAAGGACGCCTCCCTGCCGGTGGACGGCCACACCCCGCTGGTCGTGCGGCGGGCCTACCGGGCGGCGCACAACATCGGGCACTTCCGCTTCGTCGAGTGCAGCCGCCTGGTCAACGGGCGGCCCGACGGCGACGTGACGCCCTACGATCCGGTCCTGTTCCCCTTCGACCCGGCCCTCTACGACCGGGATGACCTCGGGCGGCAACCCGTCGGCCGCTGGAGCGACGGGCCGGATGTCGAGGAGCGCTATGTGGTCGCACCCAGCGGCGCCGTCGAAGTGACGCTGACGACGCACCCGGCCGGCTTCGAGCGCACCTTCCGGCTGGAAAGGTGTGCAGCCAGGGTGTGAGCGACCGCCGCACCGGCTATAGCTCGGACTATGGCAGAGATCGATCTGGACGCCCTTTCGACCCCCGAACACGGCTACACCATCGACGACCAGGACGACGACGACCCGGTGTTGCTCGATCGGGCGGGCAATCATGTCGACACCTGGCGCGAGCGATACCCGTACGAGGAGCGGATGCCGCGCGACGAATACGAGCGGCTGAAGCGGCGCTTACAGATTGAGCTGCTGAAGCTGCAAAACCACAGCAAGCGCACCGGGACCCGGCACGTGGTCCTGTTCGAGGGGCGTGACGCCGCCGGCAAGGGGGGCACTATCCAACGCTTCATGGAGCACCTCAATCCACGCAGTGCGCGGGTGGTGGCGCTGGACAAGCCGAGCGAACGCGAACAAACGCAGTGGTATTTCCAGCGCTACATCACCCAGCTGCCGGCGGGTGGTGAGATCGTGTTGTTCGACCGGTCGTGGTACAACCGCGCCGGCGTGGAGAAGGTGATGGGATTTTGTACCCCAGACCAATACGCCGAATTCATCGAGCAGGCACCGTGTTTCGAAGAGATGCTGGTCAATAACGGAATCGACCTGACCAAGTTCTGGTTCTCGGTGTCACCGGCCGAGCAGCGCACCCGCTTCGCGATTCGGTTGGTCGACCCGGTGCGGCAGTGGAAGTTTTCGCCGATGGACATGGAGTCGATAAACAGGTGGGACGACTACACCGCGGCGAAGGAGGCGATGTTCGCGGCGACCGATACCGACGTCGCGCCGTGGATCGTGGTCCGAAGCAATGACAAGAAGCGGGCCCGGATCAACGCCATGCGCTACGTTCTCGCCGGGTCCGACTACGAAGACAAGGACCACGAGTTGGTGGGAGAGCCCGATCCGCGGATCGTGGGCCGCGCGCTGACCGAAAGAGCCGACGCCGAACGTCGAGTTGTTGGGCTGAACATGTGCCACATCGCCCAACAACTCGACGTTGGGCCAGCCAATTCGACCTCGCACCCGCGCGCGCCGGCGACACCCTCTATGAGGCTTCCGGGTCCTCACGCACGCCCGAAGCTTTCGAGGACTGGATAATGGCTTCGCAGCTGGCCAGCTGTTCCGCGACAGCCGTGAGGTCAGGCACTATCTTCGGCAAGTCCGCCTGCAGGCGCTCCACCAAGCGAGCAGCCAATTGCGGTGCGCACGTTTGCATTTGAGTGGCGACCGGCTTCAGCACTTCGTTCCATGCCGCGCGGGCGGTCGGCTCCTCGAGGGGTGGCCACCGGGGCTCCATGTCGGCAGAATCTAATCCTGTTGTGTTCGTGGCACAACGACCTGGCTATCGTCGGGTGCGCGTCGATTGGAAAGGATCGATTTCCATGTCCACCTGGCTCATCACCGGCTGCTCGACGGGTCTCGGCCGCGCGCTCGCCGAGGCCGTCATCGCCGCCGGCCACAACGCCGTCGTCACCGCGCGCGACGTCGCGAAGGTCGCCGACCTGGCCGAGACCACACCGGAGCGGGTGCTCGCCGTCGCCCTCGACGTCACCAAGCCCGCACAGGTCACGTCCGCGGTGCGGCGGGGCCACGAGCGCTTCGGCGGCCTCGACGTCCTGGTCAACAACGCCGGCTACGGCTACCGCGCCGCGGTCGAGGAGGGCGACGATGCCGAGGTCCGCGAGTTGTTCGAGACGCACTTCTTCGGCACCGTCGCGATGATCAAGGCGGTGCTGCCCGGCATGCGGGCGCGCCGCAGCGGCGCGATCGTCAACATCTCCTCGATCGGTGCGACGGTGACCCCGGTGGGATCCGGCTACTACGCGGCGGCCAAGGCCGCCATCGAGGGCATCAGCGGGGCCCTGCGCGGTGAGCTCGCCCCGCTGGGCATCTCGGTGACGGTCGTCGAACCCGGCGCGTTTCGCACCGACTTCGCCGGCCGCTCGCTCGCCCAGGCGGCCGCGGTCATCGACGACTACGCCGACACCGCCGGGCAGCGGCGCAAAGAAAACGACACCATGCACGGCAACCAGGCCGGCGACCCCGCCAAGGCGGCCGCTGCGATCATCGCTGCCGTCGAGTCGAGTGAGCCGCCCGGGTTCCTGCTGCTGGGCCCCGACGCCCTGGCCATCTACCGTTATGTCGCGGGCGCGCGCGCGGACGAGATCGCGAAATGGGAAGGGCTGACCAGCGGCACCAATTTCGACTGAGCCTCAGCCGCGCACCGCCGGTAGCACGTCGCGTTCCCACGCCGCAAAGAACCCGTCCATGTCGGGACCGATCTGCTGCACGTAGACCTCGTCGATGCCGGCGTCGATGTACTTGCGCACCTGCGCGACATGCTTGTCCGGGTCCGGTCCGCACGCAACGCTTTCGGCGACCTTCTCCGGTGGCACCAGCGACATGAGGGCGGCAAAGTCCTTGGGCCGCGGCAATATCTGCGCGGTCTGGCCCGGCAGCCCCTCGTTGGCCCACAATCGGTGCGCCACCTTCAGCGCGGCCTCGGGGTCCTCGTCCCAGCTCACCTTGGTGCCCGCTTGCACCGGCTTGTCACCCCCACCCGAGTCCCGGAAGGTCTTGACCAGCTCGCCGTCCGGCATGGCCAGGACGTAGCCGTCGCCGATGCGCCCGGCCAGCTCCGCACCCTGCGGACCGAACCCGGACACGTAGATCGGCACCGGCTGTTCCGGTCGGGTGTAGATGCGCGCTTCTTGGACCTCGTAGTGGTTGCCGCGGTGGCTCACCTCGTCGCCCCGGTGCAGCAACCTGATGACGTCGACCGCCTCCTGAAGCATTTCCTGGCGCACCGCGACCGACGGCCAGCTATCGCCGAGGATGTGCTCGTTGAGCGCCTCGCCGCTGCCCACCCCGAGCACGAAGCGGCCGTCGAGCTGCACGGCGGCGGTGGCCGATGCGTGCGCGATGATCGCCGGGTGCGTCCGCACGGTCGGGCAGGTGACGGCCGTGCTGACCGGCAGTGCGGTCGCCTCCGACAGCGCACCGATCACGCCCCACACGAACGGGCTCTGGCCCTGCTCGTCGTTCCACGGATGAAAGTGGTCCGATATCCACAGCGCGTCGAAACCGGCGGCCTCCGCGCGCTTGGCCTGGTCTACGAGTTCCTTCGGGCCGAACTGCTCGCAGGACAGGAAGTATCCGAACTTTGTCATGGCTGCGGGCTACCCGGTACGCGGTGGCCTATGCACGACGGTCGCAATGACGCTGCGGCCCACGCGTTTCCTGCGCTCCGTCGCATTGTCGCTGCGAGGCGGACAAAAGCCGATACCCTTCCGCGCTGGGGCCAGTGTGGCCCATGTGACTCCACTCTCGGACGTGAGAACACCTTCGCCATTTTGGAGAAGGTTATTCTCCTGAACCGAGAGACCCTTTACGATCGGTGGGTGCCACACACGCTGGAACTCGACCGCCCGCGCGACGGCGTCGTCGTCGTGCGGCTGAGCCGCCCGGAGCGGCTCAACGCCATCAACGCGGCCATGCAGACCGAATTGGCCGGGGCCCTCGGTGATTTGGCGGGCGATTCCTCGGTGCGTGCCGTCGTGCTCACCGGCGCCGGCCGCGGCTTTTGCGCCGGGATCGACGTGCGCGACTTCGGGCCCACCGTCCCGCAGGCGACCGCCCCGGCGCTGGATCGGATGCGCTTCCAGGAGGGCATGGCCGCGCTGGCCGCACGCATCCGGGAAGTGCCACAGCCGGTCATCGCCGCGGTCAACGGCCCGTGCGTCGGTGCGGGGTTCGCGCTGTGCCTGGCCGCCGACATCCGACTCTGTTCGGCACAAGCCTCGTTCGGCAACGGTGCCATCCTGCTCGGGCTGTCGGGCGCCGAGATGGGCATGAGCTACCACCTCCCCCGCATCGTCGGCACCAGCGTCGCGGCCGACTGGATGCTGACCGGGCGCACGGTATCGGCCGGCGAAGCCGATCGGCGAGGGCTGGTCAGCGAGGTCGTCGAACCCGATCGATTGGTCGACCGCGCCGTCGAGTTGGCGTCGCTGATCGCCGGCCTCGCCCCACTCGGTGTGCAACTCACCAAGCGCGCGCTCCAGGTCAACACCGACGCGGCCAGCCTGCCCGCGGCGCTGGAGCTGGAGAACCGCAACCAGGTGATCGCGCATGCGACCGAGGAAGCGGCCGAACGCCGCGAGAAGTGGTCGCGGTGACCGGTCCGCTGAACGGCGTGCGCATCGTGATGATGGGCGGCCTGGGCCCGGCCCCCTTTTGCGGAATGTTGTTGGGAGACTTGGGCGCCGACGTGGTTCGCGTCGATGCCCTCTCGGGGGTGGACGCCGCACTGCCCATCGACTACACGGTTCGGCGCAGCCAGCGGTCACTGGCCGCCGACGTCAAGGATCCCCGGGGCACGGAGCTGGTGCACCGGCTGGCCGCCGACGCGGATGCCTTCGTCGACGTATTCCGGCCCGGCGTCGCCGAACGGCTGGGCATCGGGCCGGATGCCTTGCGGGAGCGCAATCCTCGCCTGGTGTACGCCCGCATGACGGGCTACGGGCAGGACGGACCCCTGGCCGGGCACGCCGGCCACGACATCAACTACATCGCCCTGGCCGGAGCCCTGCACGGCATCGGCACCGCCGAATCGCCGGTGCCACCGCTCAATCTGGTCGGGGACTACGGCGGCGGCGGGATGCTGCTGGCGGTCGGGTTGCTCAGCGCGATTCTCGAAGCCCGCCAGTCCGGGACGGGTCAGGTCCTCGACGTGGCGATGGTCGACGGCGCCGCGACGCTGATGTCGCCGTACTTCGGGATGGTCGCGGCGGGCACCTGGCGCGACCACCGGCAGGACAATCTGCTCGACGGCGCGGCCCACTTCTACGGCACCTACACCACGGCCGACGGCGGCCACATCGCCGTCGGCGCGATGGAACGAAAGTTCTACGCCGAACTGTGCGATCGCCTGGGCGTCGACGTGCCACAGGAGGACGACCGGCCGGCGACGTGGGCGGCCCACCGCGCCGAGCTGGCAGCGCGCTTCGCGGAGCGGACCCGCAACGAGTGGGAGCGGATCCTCGATTCGCCGGGATGCTGTGCGACGCCGGTGCTTTCGCTAAACGAGGCGCCGCGGCACCCCCACGCCGCCGCGCGGCAGGCCTTCATCGAGGTCGACGGCGTCACGCAACCCGCGCCCGCGCCACGCTTCTCGCGCACCCGGCCCGCGGCGCCGTCGGGTCCAGCGCTGCCGGGCGACCACACCCGCGCGCTGCTGCGCGAGGTGGGGCTGGACGCCAAGACCATCGCCGAACTCGTCGACTCCGGCGTGGTGGCACAGAGCAAGAGGGGACGATAAATGTCGTGGGACTTCTCCACCGACCCGCAATGGGCCGAACAACTGGAATGGGTCGAGGAGTTCGTGCGCAGCGAGTGCGAACCGATCGACCTGATCGTCAAGGAATCTCACGACCTGGGTGACCCGGTGCGGCAGGCCCTGATCCCGCCCCTGCAGGAGATCGTCAAGGAGCGCGGCCTCTGGGCCACCCACCTTGGGCCACACCTCGGCGGCCCGGGCTATGGGCAGGTGAAGCTTGCTCTGCTCAACGAGATCCTGGGCCGCTCGGAGTGCGCGCCGATCGTCTTCGGTTCGCAGGCACCCGATTCGGGCAACAGCGAAATCCTCGCGCACTACGGCACACCCGAACTCAAGGCGCGCTATCTCGAACCGCTGCTGGACAACCGCATCGTCTCCTGCTTCTCGATGACCGAGCCGCAGGGCGGCGCGGACCCCAAGGTCTTCCGCACCACCGCGGTGCCCGACGGTGATCATTGGATCATCAACGGGGAGAAGTGGTTTTCCTCGTTCGCCTCGATGGCGTCGTTCATCATCGTGATGGCGATGACCGACCCCGAAGCGCCGCCGTATCAGCGCTACTCGATGTTCGTGGTGCCGGGCGACACTCCCGGCATCAACGTGCTGCGCGACGTCGGGCTGGGGTACCAGCCGATGGGCGGTGGGCGCGAAGGGTACGTCCGTTACGAGAACGTCCGGGTGCCCGCCGACCACATGCTGGGCCCGCGCGGCGGGGCCTTCGTCGTGGCCCAAACGCGCTTAGGCGGCGGACGAATTCACCACGCCATGCGTACGGTCGGGTTGGTCCGGCGCATCTTCGACATGATCTGTGAGCGGGCGGTGTCGCGTTACACCCAGGGCGAGGTGCTGGCCAACAAGCAACTGGTCCAGGAGATGATCGCCGACTCGTGGATGGAGATCGAGGCCTTTCGGCTGCTGACCCTGCAAACGGCTTGGAAGATCGACCAATTCAATGACTACAAGGCGGTGCGCGCCGACATCTCGGCGGTGAAGGCGATGATGCAGAAGGTGTTGCATGACGTGTCGTCGCGGGCGCTTCAACTGCATGGCTCCTTGGGCACCACCCATGAGATGCCCTTCGTGCAGTACCTGGTGGAGTCGTTCGTGCTCGGCCTCGCCGACGGTCCCACCGAAGTGCACAAGGTGACGCTGGCACGCCTGTTGCTCAAAGACCGCCCGCCCGCGCCGGACCTGTTCCCCTCCGAGCACCTGCTGCGGTTGCGCGCGGCCGCCGAGGCCAAGTTCGCCGACCGGCTGGCGGGCATCCCGCGCGGGTAGCCCCGTGGTTACACGGCTTTGGTGACGCCGACGTAGGACAGCACCACGTCGGATTGATCGGTCTCCCGCGTCAGCGTGGCGTAGGAACGGATGAACGACTGGCCCACGCATCCGTCGATCTTGACGTGGAAGTTGCTGATCATCACCCAGGGGCTCGCACTCTTGAACGGCTTTTTGACCACCGGCACCACGATCACCAGCCCCGGCTTGAGACCCACGGTGATGACGCCGTTCACCGGGACGGTGATCAGCGGTATGGGAGTCACCACACCGGTGAACGCGCCCGCCAGGCCGAGCCCCGGGGTGACGCCGGCGCTGCCTCCCATCGTGACGCCGTTGGACGTGCTCATGTCGATGCCGCAGCCGATCTCGTAGCCCACCTCGAGGGTGCCCCGGGGCTGCTCCGGTCCGATCAGCGAGCCGACGAACGTCCCGCTGGCCAGGTATTCGCGGGACGAAGCGGCGGTGGTCAGCGGCGCCACCGGGATCTGCGACTCGTCCTTGGCACCGAGGCCCAGGGTCCAGCCGTCCGGAGTCTTGAGGATTGCCGGGGCGTTCGATGCCACGCCGCCGTCCGGGGCGGGCACCGTCGCGGCGGCGGGGTCGACGTCCGGATCGGCGCTGGTCGACGGTGCCGTGGCCAGGGCCATGACCAGACAAACCGCGACAACCGCAGCGCGGCGAACGACCACGGTTATCGGCCTCACCCGCGATACCGTAGGCGCGGCGCGAAACGGGTCGGGGAATTTGCTGGACAGCCGGCCGAAGTCGTTGTGCGTTCGTAACTGATCCGCGATATGGCCCCGGAACGCTGCGCCGTTGCTGTATCGGTTTGTTTGCCGGGCCGCTAGACTGGGCGGGCAACAGAGAGGGCGGAAATGAAGCGCGTTTTGGTGGCCGTCGCGATGAGCGCCATGGCCCTCGCGGCCAGTTCGGCCGTGGCGAACGCCGACCCGGATCCCTTCTCACCGCCCTCGCCCGGGGTGGTCGATCTGATCACGACGGAGAGTCCGGGACTGTTGGTGGACCCGTCCGACGAGGGCGGCCCATCGATGGCCTGGGGCGGTACCGGCATGTATTGCCAAAACCTGTACGTCAAGTGCCGCTAACCCAGCATTGAGCGCGCTCGCTCGAGCAGCCGCGGCAACGTGGGGGCCATGGCCTCCCATTCGGTCCGCGGTGAGCTTCTGCGGCGGTTGTGCTTGACGATCAGCGACCAGGTCGCCGCCGACTTGAAGCACGCCAGCGCGCTGAACCACTCCAAATCGCTCACCTCGCAACCCAACTCGCGTTGGTAGAGCTCGGCGAGCTCACCGGTCGGGGGTGCCACCCCTGCGGAATTCGGAACCCGTCGGTACGTCTCGGGGTCGCAGTTGATCAGGAACCAGCCCGCATCGATGCGCGGATCGCCGATCGACCAAATTTCCCAATCGATCACGGCGGCGATCCGGGACCCGACGGCCATCAGGTTGCCCAGCCGAAAGTCGCCGTGCACGACACTGGGCCCCATAGCCGTTGGTGCGCAAGCCAATAGCGCGTCCCGCACGTCGCGCCAGCCCGGCACCAGCGCAGCGTCGACGGTCTGCAGCGTGTCGGACCAGCGCCGGACCTCGGCGACCGGATCCGTGCCGGGTTCGCCGGCCAGGCCCGGGCCGTGCGGCGAAAGGCCGTGCAGGGCGGCCATGACCCGGCAGGCACCGCGGTAGCGCTCGGCCAGGTCGGCGCCGGGCGGACAGCCGTCGAAAAGCGGCTCCACGCATTCCCCTTCGACGTGGGACATCACGAACAGCGGCGGCTCATCCGGCGGGTCGCCCGGATCCTCCCACATCACCTCGGGCACCGGAACCTGCGTTCCGGCAAGCGCTTTCATGATCCACGCCTGGCGCAACACGTCGCGGTGCGCGACCGGTTCGACGCCGGGCGGGGCAACCTTGATCACCACCGCCCGGCCATCGCGCTCGCCACGGAACGTGAGACTGGACGCGCCCCCGGCGAGCGCGGCCAGGCCGACAACGTCCGAGGCCGCGAGCCGCCGGCGCAGCTCCTCGAGATCGAGCTCGGGCATTCAGCCGGCCCAGCCGACCTCGGCCAAAAACGGCTGGGTGTGCGCGATGCGCCCGGTCATGGCCTTCGGATCGCAGGTGCACAACCGGAGGGCGGTCTCGGTGATCAGTTCGATGTCCTCGGTGTCGGTCCTGGCCAGGTCCAGGGTGCCGGCTCCGGGCGTCGCCACGGGGTTGGACGGGGCGGCGGCGTTGACCGCGATGCCGTCGTCGTAGAGCTCGGCGGCAAGGCTTTTGGTGAGCCGGTTGAGCGCGGCCTTGGCCGTTCCGTAGATGCCGAAACCCGCGCTCCGGTCGAATTCGGAGAACGGCGGCCCGGGCGGCAGGTCGCCGCCCACCGACGTCAGGTTCAGGATCCAGCCGCGTCCGCGCTCGCGCATCGCGGGAATCGCCAACTGGCACAGGTGCAGCGGCCCCAGCACGTGCATCTCGATCATCAGCCGGGCCCGCCGCTCCGGAAACCCGTCGAGCGGCCGCAGGAAGGTGACCGCGGCATTGTTGACCAGGATGTCGGGGGCGCCGACGGCGCTCACCACCTCCGCGAAAAGCCGTTCGCGTTCGTCGGATTGGGCGAGGTCCGCGGCAATCGCGATGGCGCGGCCGCCGGCGGCCGCGATCTCGTCGCGGGTCTGGCTCAGCGATCCCTGGTACTTGGGATCGGGGTCCATGGTGCGTGCGGTCAGCGCCACCGTCGCCCCCCGCGCCGCGAGCCGAGCCGCGATCGCCTTGCCCAGCCCCCGGCTGCTGCCGGTGACGAGGGCCACCATCCCGTCGCACCGTTGGTCTGCGCCCATCGTCTACCTCCTCGGGGACTCCCGCCGCCCGGAAACGGCTTCTCGAAAAGAGAGAATGCCATTATCGTCCGCCGGGCGGAAGGGTGGCCAGGATTCCCGCGACAACCGAGCGGGAATCCCCCGCGCATGAGCACACCGCCAGCGGTCGTCGAGCTGATCGACGCACTCGCCTTCGACATCTATGACGCCTACGACCGCCCGCGCCTCTACCCTGCGCCGGAGAAGGCGCAGGCGATTACGGCGGCGCGCTACCTGGCCCGACAGCTGGTCCGGAAGGGCTGGCGCAACGACGGCGGCGTCGAACTGCCCTCCTGCCCGTACGGGACCGTGACCTGCTTTGACTCGGCACCGCACGCGCACTGCGAAATGTAGGGTCAACCCCCGGCGTTGCCGCGTAGGGCCTCGACGGAATATCTCCCGCCGCCCATGAAGACCAGCAGCAGGAAACCGAAGCAGAAAAGTATCGCCAAAGCACCGCCATTGCCCGCGGGTGGATCGCCAATGGGCCAGAGCGCTCGCGGTTGATGCATCCAGAAATAGGCGACCGCCATTTCCCCCGAGGCGATGAAAGCGGCCGCGCGGGTGAACAATCCGGTCGCGATCAGCAGCCCCGCGACCAATTCGAGCAGGCCGGCGTACCACCCGGGCCAGACTCCGAACTCGACGCGCCATCCGGGACGCACGGGCCAGCTGAAGGCGCTCGTCGAGCCGTACGCGGCGAAGAGCAAACCGTAGACCAACCGATAAAGGCTCAGCGCAGCCGGCGCGAACTGGTCGAGACGGCGGTCGACAGCCTTCGTCATAGCCCAGAGGTTACGGTCGCCACCCAGCCAAGCAAGCGACGCCACAGCCGATGGCGGCTCGATGCCATGTTGTGGCAGTGCGCGCTGTCGGCCAGGACGACGGTGGTGATGTCGGGGCTGCCGCGAAACAGGGCGGCCTCCGAGCGTGGCTCCGGCGAGACGTCGACGACGCCGTAGCCGAGGAGCACCGGAACGCCGATCTGCGCGGCGTGCTCGGCCACGACGCCGGGGACCATCGCGGTGCCGAACACGCGCGGCACCACCGACTTCGCCGTGACGCAATCGGCCGCGACGACGTCGGCGGGGACGTCGGCGAGGTGGAACCAGCTCTGCAGGTACTCCCGCGGGCCCTCGGCGTAGGGCTCGGGAAGCGCGGCGAGGATCTGACGGGCCAGCTCTTCGCGGCCCTGCCGGGTTGCCGCGCGGGCGATGAACGCCGGATCGAGGTTCAGGGGTGCCACGTGCTGATTGGTACAGCCGAGAGCCGCCAGGCCCGCGTAGCTGGAAAACAGTGATTGCTGAACGATCGCCAGGTATGCGCCCGGCGAATGCGCCACGGCCACCGCGGGTGCGTCGTCGCCGGTGACGTCCGGCAGCGCGGAGACCGCCCGCGCGAGCGCGGCGGCGATGTCGGTGAAGCCGAAATCGCGCACGGGCTTGGAACTTTCGCCGGTGCCCAGCGGGTCGATCGTGACGACGCTGTAGCCGTTCTCGGTGGCGAACTCGGCGAAGCTGTAGCCGCTGCGGCCGGCGATGTTGAGGTCCCAGTACTCGCGGCTGTAGGTGCCGCCCGGGAGGCAGACGAGTACGGCACCCGGGGCGCCGGGCGGCGGGTAATACGTCGCCGCCAGCGACGCCCGCTCGCCGACCACGTCGCTCACGTCGAAGCGCAACGGTCGTGGGGAAACGGTCATCGTGCGCCTTTCCGTCGTAGCGTCATGGTTGGGATCAGATTGAACCGCGCGGCGAGGTCGGGAGTGGGAAATGGTGGAACAGGCCGAAAACGCCGACAAGACGGCGTCGGGTTAGCGCGTTGACTTACTGGTTGCTGCTGGGTGCGATCTTCGCCGAGGTCGTCGCGACCAGCCTGCTCAAGAGCACCGAGGGATTCAGCCGGCTGTGGCCGACGGTCACCTGTCTGGTCGGCTATGCCGTGTCCTTCGCGCTGCTGGCGTTGTCGATCTCGCGCGGCATGCGCACGGACGTCGCCTACGCGTTGTGGTCGGCGATCGGGACGGCCGCGATCGTGCTGATCGCCGTGCTGTTTCTCGGCTCCCCGGTGTCGGTGGCGAAGGTCGTCGGCGTCGCGTTGATCATCGCCGGCGTGGTCACGTTGAACCTGGCCGGCGCGCATTAGGTAACGAACGGGCCCCCGGCTCAGACATTCACAGCATGATCGTCTCCCGCACCGCCGCCGCGGCCCGGGCCACCGGCGTTGCCACGCTGACCGGCGCCGCCGCGCTGGTCCTCGCGGTGGGCACGGCGCACGCCACCCCGGACCCACCGCGCGGCGAGGGCACGCTGTACGGAAATCCCGCGGCGGCCGCCGCGTTCTGGCGCTACCAGGGATACGACGACGACTGCGTGGAGATGGCGGTCTCCGACGTGGTCGGTGAGATCACCGGCCGGCAGCCCTCCGAGCAGGCCATCGTCAAGCTGGCCCAATCGACCCCCAGCACCGTCCACGCCGGGCCCATCTACACCAAGCCGAAAAAGCGCACGCCCGGCAGCGGCACCTCGTTCGACGACGAGCCGGCGCTGCTCGCGCACTACGGCATCCATGCCGTGTCCACCGACAACGCAACCGCCGCGAAGGCGGGCGCCCCGACGGGACTGAACGCACTCGAGCAGGACCTGGCCAAGGGACGCAGGGTGATCGTCGGGGTCAACTCCGAGCTCATCTGGCGCGAGCCCGTCGAGGACAAGGCCCCCGACGGCCAGCCGGAGGCCAACCACGCCGTCGTGGTGACCGGCGTCGACACCGCGGCCGGCGTGGTGCACCTCAACGACAGCGGCAGCGAGCAGGGCCGCGACGAACAGGTGCCGATCGACGTCTTCGCGCAATCGTGGGCCACCAGCGACGACCAGGTGACCGTCACGGGTTAGCGACGGGTGCGCCAACAGGAGGCGCTCTGCGGGTAGCCGTGCAGCAGCACGGCCACTGACACCCGGCCTAGGATTTCGCCATGCCGATCCTTGGAAATCAGACCGTCGTCGCCGCGCGAGTGACGAGGGCGACATCCAACGCGTTGCGGATCGGGCTCACGGGCGCCGACGGCACCGAATTGGCGCGCGCTCAACAAAAGGGCGGCGTCGGCGTTTTGCTCGGATTCAAGAACGGCGGGAAAAGCGACTACACGCTTGCCGGCGCGGCGGGCGATGAATTCAGGCTGGCGGTGGCGGGAACGACGACGGTCACCAACGAGAACGGCGCCGTGGGGACGATTGTCCCGGCCGATGGCGCGGCGCGGCTGGAAGACGGAGGAGGCACCGTCCTGGCGGTGCTGCGGCCGCACACCGGATCCAAGGCCGACGGCGCCTGGCATCACCCGATCCTGTCCCCCGCCGGCGACGAACTGGGCGTCCTCACGCTGATGACGGTCCACACCGGGTGGCGCGACATCGAAACCGAGGCAATCCAATTGCTGTTCAACCAGAACATCGCCACGCTGAAGGCGCCGTCCGCCGGTGCGATGCTCAAGCTCCGCGCCCCGGCCGCCCCGCAGCTGGGCGACATGCTCGCCGCGGCGTGCGTCGACTTCTCCGTGCTGCCCCGCGGCTACATCGCCTGACCGGCTCGCCGTTTCGTCGCCGGCGCGTGGGCCCTCGTTCACGTGGCGGACGCCAATTGCGCGCCTGGTGTGCAAACACCGCTGCCACACTGACTCACCTGCGCGCCGCCGGGCATCGCTCTAGGGAATAGGACTCACGAATGACCGACCTCGATCGGACGCCGTCCGACCCAATGTCGTCCAGCCCCGCGCGGGCCGACCTGGTCGAGCACTCCCGCACCGGGATGAGCGCGGCCGCGCTGCAGCGGGCGATCAACGATCACCTGCGCTACTCGATCGGCCGCCCGGCCGCGGCCCGGCGGCCCGAGCACTACTACCGCGCGCTCGCGCTGGCCGTGCGGGACCGCATGCAGGACCGCCGGGTGGCGTCGACGCAGACCTCGTTGGACCTCGGCCGCAAGGTGACCTGCTACCTGTCGGCCGAATTCCTGATGGGCCCGCAGCTGGGCAACAACCTGCTGAACCTGAACATGGAGCGCGCGGCGCGGGAGGCGCTGGCGGCGATGGGCCAGAATCTCGACACGGTTTTGGCCTGCGAGGAGGAGCCGGGCCTGGGCAACGGCGGGCTCGGCCGGCTGGCCGCGTGCTACCTGGACTCGCTGGCCACCCTGGAGCGCCCGGCGATCGGCTACGGAATCCGCTATGAATTCGGCATCTTCGACCAGGAGATCCGCGACGGCTGGCAGGTCGAGCAGACGGACAACTGGCTGGACCACGGAAACCCTTGGGAGATCGCCAAACCCGACGTCACCTACCTGGTCAAGTGGGGCGGCTACGTCGCGCACTACACGGACGACACCGGCCGCGACCGGGTCCGGTGGGTGCCGGGGCGGCTGCTGAAGGGCGTCGCCTATGACACGCCCATCCAGGGCTATGGGGTCAACACCTGCAACGTGCTGACGCTGTGGAGTGCGCGGGCCGTCAAGTCGTTCGCGCTGGAAGCCTTCAACACCGGCGATTACTACGGGGCGGTCGAGGACGAGGTCATGTCCGAGACGGTCACCAAGGTGCTGTATCCCAACGACGAGCCGGAGGCGGGTAAACAGCTGCGACTGCTGCAACAGTACTTCTTCGTGTCCTGCTCGCTGCAGCACGTGCTGCACATCATGGACGACCTCGCCGACGCCGGCGTGCGCGAGCTGCCCCAGCGATTCGCCCTGCAGCTCAACGACACTCATCCCTCGATCGGGGTGGCCGAGCTGATGCGGTTGCTGGTCGACGAGCGCGACCTGGCCTGGGACGAGGCCTGGGACATCACGGTCGCGACGTTCGGCTACACCAATCACACCCTGCTGCCCGAGGCGCTGGAGACCTGGCCGCTGGAGCTGTTCGGCGAGTCGCTGCCCCGCCACCTCGAGATCATCTACGAGATCAACCGGCGCTTCCTGGACGAGGTGCGCGCCCGGTTCCCCGGCGACGAGGATCGGGTCCGCCGGATGTCGTTGATCGGCGAGGACAACGGCAAGAATGTCCGGATGGCGCACCTCGCCACCGTCGGCAGCCATGCCGTAAACGGCGTCGCGGCGCTGCACTCGGAGCTGTTGAAAACCAGTGTGCTCAAAGACTTTTACGAAATGTGGCCGGAACGGTTCAGCAACAAGACCAACGGAGTGACGCCCCGCCGCTTCCTCGCGCTGGCCAACCCCGGACTGCGGGAACTGCTGGACCGCACCGTCGGTGACGGCTGGCTGACCGACCTGGGCCGGCTGCGCGGGCTGGAGCCGTTCATCGACGACGCCTCCTTTCGCCAGGAGTGGCGCGACATCAAGCGCACCAACAAGGCGCGCCTCGCCAAGTACATCCGCTCGGTGGCGGGCGTCGAGCTCAACCCGGACTGGATGTTCGACGTCCAGGTCAAGCGCATCCACGAGTACAAGCGCCAGCATCTCAACGTCCTGCACATGGTCGCGCTGTACCACCGGCTCAAGCAGAACCCGGGACTGTCGATTCCGCAGCGCGCCTTCATCTTCGGCGGCAAGGCGGCGCCAGGCTACTTCATGGCGAAGCGGATCATCAAGCTGATCAACGCCGTCGGGGAGACCGTCAACGCCGACCCGGAGGTCAACCGCTTCATGAAGGTGGCGTTCGTGCCGAACTTCAACGTGCAAAACGCGCACCTGATCTACCCCGCCGCCGACCTGTCCGAGCAGATCTCCACCGCGGGCAAGGAAGCGTCGGGAACCGGCAACATGAAGTTCATGATCAACGGCGCGCTGACCATCGGCACGCTCGACGGGGCCAACGTCGAGATGCGCGACGAGGTCGGCCCCGAGAACTTCTTCCTGTTCGGCCTCACCGAGCAACAGGTCGAGGCCGTCAAGGCCAACGGCTACCGCCCGGCCGACTACATCGATGGCGACGACGAGCTTGGCGCGGTGCTGGATCTCATTGCGGGCGGCACGTTCTCGCACGGCGACACCGAGGTGTTCCGGCCGCTGGTGGACAACCTCCGCCACGACGACCGCTTCCTGGTCTGCGCCGACTACGCGTCCTACGTCGACTGCCAGGAGCAGGTCAGCGCGGCGTGGCAGGACAGGGACTCGTGGACGAGGATGTCCATCCTGAATACCGCACGCAGCGGCAAGTTCTCGTCGGATCGCGCCATCGCCGAGTACTGCGACGACATCTGGAACGTCTGGCCGCTGGCCGTGAAAATTTAGCGGTAGCCCGGCAGATCCGGCACGCCGCTGGCCGTCAGCCAGCCACCGCCGTCGACGACGAGCGTCGCGCCCGTGACGTACGAGGCCGCGTCACTGGCCAAAAACAGCACCGCTTCGGCGACCTCGGTGGTCGAACCGGGGCGCCGCAGCGGGTTTTGGGTGGTTCGGTGCTGCTTGTCGCCGGTGATCCGGCGCACCCCCTCGGTGCCCGACATCGCCCCGGGCGCAACGATATTCACGCGTACCCCGTCGGGACCCCATTCGATGGCGCAGCTGCGGGTCAGCGCGTCGATGCCGGCCTTGGCGGACACCACGTGCGCCTGCAGCGCCATGCCGCGGTACTGGGTCGCCGCGCTGATGTTCACCACCGCGCCGCCGTGCTCACGCAGCCAGCATTCGTAGGCCGCCTTCGACACGTTGAAGGTGCCCAGCAGGTCGATGTCGACCACGGCCTTGAATCCGTTGGGACTCAGTTCGCTTATCGCGACGGGGAAGTTTCCGGCGGCGTTGTTGACGACCACGTCGAGCCGGCCGCAGGTGCGCACCACCTCATCGACGACCGCGGTGACCTCGTCGTAGCGGCGGACGTCGCAGACGCCGTAGCTGGCCTCGACCCCCTCTTCCCGCAACGCCGCGACGGCGGCTTGCAGGTTGGCCTCCTTGCGGCTGCAGATGGCGACCCGAGCGCCGTGACCGCCCAGCACCCGGGCGACCTCCAGGCCCAGCCCGGTGGCACCGCCGGTCACCAACGCCACCTGCCCGCTCAGCAGATCGGCCCGAAACGGGCTGCGGCCGTCGGTCACCAGCTGTCCCAACTCGGGACCAGGCCCAACGCGCGCATCAGCTGGCCCTCGAACCCGGTCAGCAGCGAGACCCCGGTGACCGACGACTGCGGCAACGGGAAGTTGAGGCCGGGGTCGAGCGCCGGATTGAACGGGTAGCCGGTGGGCATCATCGACGGTGGCAGCAGCCCGAGATCGACCAGCGCCGCCTGGGGCCCCTGCACCGCGCCGTGCACCAGGTCCGGCACGATGGTGAACGGGTCCGGCAGTTCGAACAGGCTGGCGGGGGTGGGGATGTTGGCGTACTCCCCCGACCCGTAACCCATGTCGACGATCACCCGCAGATCCGGCTGCAGCAGGTCGGCCAGCGCGTTGCCGAAAGGCGCCGGCACGTACAGGCGCAGCGGCGCGACGAGCGGCAGGTTCTGCGTCAGCAGCTCGTAATAGCGGGTGGAACCGGTGTAACCGGGCGAGGTCGGCAGCGGGATCGCGTTGCCGATCTGCCCCGGCGTCAGGTCGACGTAGTCGTGCGTCCCATGGAAGAGCGCGAACCCCATGAACGCGTTCAGGTCGCTGACCGGGTTGAGCACGTACTGCGGCAGGTTGGTCACCATGTCGTACTGGTTGGTGAAGATCACGGTCGGGTACGGCGAGTTGGGGGGCGTCGCGCCGTTCATCAGGACGTCGAACAGCGGGATGTACAGGCCGGGGAAGCGCTCGAAGAACCCACCATTGGGGTTGCCGGGGTCACCGGTCAAAAAGAACGAAAGCTTGCTGGGGTCGGGCGGATTGGCCATGGCCATCAGGTTGCGGATCTCGTTGGTGGCCACCAGCGAACTTTGTGAGGTGCCGTAGACGACCACGTTTTTGCCTGCCGCGAGTTCGGTGCCGACGGCGGTGTTGAGCAACTGCACGCCCTGGGCCACCGACTGGCCCAGCGTCAGGTTCCCGAGTTGCGGGGTGAACGGCCAGAACTGCTCCGGCGTGTAGAGCGACTGCCCGAACGCACCGGTCAACGGCGACAGCGCCGGGTTGTTCAGGAAGTTGGCCATGATGTTGCCGACGTACCTGGCGTCCGGCAGGGGGAACGTGGTCCCGCCGACGATCAGCGCCACCGACGCGTTTTGCGGCACGATCAGCGGCGGGATGCTGGTCGGAGCGGGGTTCTCGGCCTGCGTAGCCAACGAGACCAGCGGCGATTCCAACTCGCCGACCGCGTCCCGCAGCGCCTGCTCCGCGGCCCGCTCGGTCCCGACGTAGACGACGTCCGCCTCACCCAGCAGTTGCATGAACCGCTGCTCGAACGCTTGGCCCTCCGCCACCAGTTCCCGATAGATCCTCGACTGGTTGATGAATAGCGGCGTGATCGCGGCGCTGACCTCATCGGCGCCGGCGGGCAGGACGCTACTGGTCCGCAGCGCCGCCGACGCGTTGGCCTCGTCGAGCGCGGCACCGATCCTGCCGACGTCCTGCGCGGCCGACGCCAGCTCCCCGGGAACAACCCGCACGACCGCCATCTGGACCATTCTCGACAATGACGGGCGGGGCCGCGACCCGTTTGACGAAGCTGGCATCGCCGGGCGGCCGGCGCCGAGCCTTACACTGGGCCCGCAAGGCGTGCGAGTGAAGGTGAACACCAGTGCGGATCATGAAAATCGCCGCTGGCGGGCTGGTTGGGCTGGCCTCGCTGTTCGGCACGGGCATCGGCGTGGGCATAGCGCGAGCCGACAGCAGCCAGGAGAAGGAGGCCTGCCAGCTGATGGACGATCCGGCCGGGCCCGAATCGGGTTACCTGCCAGCCGAATATGCCTTCATGCGGCTGCGTGCCAAGATGTCGGCCGAGGCCGCGCGCAATGTCATGTCCGAAGCCGCCCAGGACTACTGTCCCAATCACATCACCGACCTGCCGGCGGGCTGGCGCTAAGGAGGACGGGAAAATGAATACGGCTTTGTTTGGTCTCCTGACCGTGGTCTTCCTCGTGGCGGCGTTGGTGTTCGCCGCCATTGCCGGCGTCTACGTCAAACGGCTGGGGGATCGGGCGACTCTGCCGATCAGCGAAGAGATCGGAAGCGCCAAGACGGTTACGGCCAAAGTTCGCAAACGCCAACCAATGTCGCGGGAAGAGTTGGCTTATGCGAAGGAGATCGTTGCCGTTCGCAGCTCGGTGATGGCGCTTTGCATCCCCGGTGCCCTGTTCTCGGTGGGCTGCTTTTATGTGTTCGGCAGTCTTTACCATCTGCACGGGGCAACGCCCTCCGAGCGGACATTTCTCGGGGTCTTCCCCATGCTGGCGTCCATCAATTTCACGACCCAGATTCTCCGCAGTGCACGGTTGAAGCGGCGACTGCGGAAGATGCCTTAACGCAACCGAGGCGTGCCAACAGGCCCCGGGTCGCGCTTCAGGACCAGTACCGATACTCTTTGCACGATGTCCATTGGGCACATGACCGTCTACTATCTGCATGGACCTGCGGGCGGGAGCGGGGGGAAGAAGAAGATGTCCGGACCGAGCTTCGGGAGGTGACCGAATGAGCCCTCGTTCGGTCGGCAGGACCGTCCTGGCACGGGTCTGGATGCCGTTGGTGGCCGTCGTCGCGATCGCTGTGGGTGCGGTGGGCATGTGGAAGGTCCACCAGTTCTCCGCTCCGCCGCCCGTCGTCACGGTCAATGGCCCGGCAGCGCCCCCGGAGTTCAACCTCAAGCGGCTCACGTTTGAGGTGTCCGGCTCCGTCGGGCAGGGCGGGATGCTCGTCTATGTCGACGTCGACGGGCATCCGCATCAGGTCGACCTCACGACCCTGCCGTGGTCGCACACGGAAACGACCACGCTCACCGTGGTGTCGGGCAGCGTCTCGGCGCAGGTTCATGGTGGTCAAGTCGGCTGCCGGATGCTGGTGAACGGCGTTGTCCGGGATGAACATTCCGATACCCACCAGGACGCGCACGTCTTCTGCCTGGTGAAATCCGCATGAGCGGGCACGCGGTAGAGCAGCGGTCGCGACGACCCTTCGTCCCCAGAATGGTTCGGATCTTCGCCATACCGATCATCGCCTTTTGGGCCCTGCTCGCGGTGTCGACGAACACCTTTATGCCGCAGGTAGAGCGCGTCGCCGAAGAACTCGCCGGGCCGGTCGTCCCGCACTACGCGCCGTCGCAGCGGGCCTTGCTGGCCATCGGTGCGAAGTTCCACGAGTCCAACTCGACGAGCCTGGCCATGCTCGTGTTCGAGGCCGACCGGCCGTTGGGCGATGCGGACCACAGCTATTACGACGACTTGGTGCGCCGGCTCAAGCAGGACCCCAAGCATGTGCAGTACGTCATGGATCTGTGGGGGAAGCCGATCACCGCGGCCGGGGCGCAGAGCCTCGACGGCAAGGCCTCGTATGTGCTGTTGCGCCTCGCGGGCGACATCGGGCAGATGCAGGCGAACGAGTCCGTCGCCGCCGTTCGGAATGTCGTCGCGAAGGACACGCCACCGCCCGGGCTCAAGGTCTATGTCAGCGGCGCGGCTCCGCTCGCGTCGGACACGGTGGCCATCGCGAATTCGAGCCTGAACGACATCACGATCGTGACGATCTTCCTCATCATCGGGATGTTGCTGCTGGTGTACCGCTCGATCGTCACGCTATTTGTGCCCCTGGCCGGGGTTCTGTTCGAGATGCTGGTCGCGAAAGGTGTCATCTCGTTCCTCGGGCATTTCGGGTACATCGAGCTCTCGTCGTTCGCGGTGAACATCGTCGTCGCGCTGACACTGGGAGCGGGGACGGACTACGGCATCTTCTTGATGGGCCGCTATCACGAGGCGCGACAGGCGGGCGAGAGCAGGGAAGAGGCGTTCTACACCGCGTACAAGAGCGTCACGCCGGTCATCCTCGGCTCGGGCCTGACCATCGCGGGCGCGTGTTATTGCCTGACGTTCGCGCGGCTCAACTACTTCCACACGATGGGGCCGGCCGTCGCCATCGCCATGCTGTTCAACATCGCGGCGGCGCTGACGCTCGGCCCGGCCTTCCTGACCGTGGGCAGCCTTTTCGGGCTTTTCGACCCGAAAAGCAAGGCCAAGGCGACCCTTTATCGGCGGATCGGGACGAGCGTGGTCCGGTGGCCGGTGCCGATCCTGGTGGCCAGCGCCGCCGCCGTCCTGCTCGGGGCCGTCTTCGTGCCGACGTACCGGCAGAACTACGACGACCGCCAATATCAGCCCCACAACTCCCCCGCCAATCTGGGCTTCGCGGCGGCGGATCGGCACTTCCCGAAGAGCAAGCTGTTCTCCGAAATGCTGATGATCGAGACCGATCACGACATGCGGAACTCCGGCGACTTCATCTCATTGGACCGGGTGGCCAAGGCCCTCATTCGCCTTCCCGGCGTGGCGATGGTGCAAAGCATCACCCGGCCGCTGGGCCGGCCACTGGAACACGCCACCCTCCCCTACCTGTTCACGACGCAGGGCAGCGGTAGCGGTCAACAGCTCCCGTTCACCAAACAGCAGAACGCCAACACGAGCCAGCAGGCACAGATCACGCAGCACTCGGTCGAGGTCTTGCGGCAGGAGATCGTCTATTTCCAAAACATGTCGGATGAGCTGCACAAGACGGTTCTGACCGTCGAGGATCTGCAAAGAATCACCGCCGAGATGAATCAGGAAATCTCGAATGTGGACGACTTCTTCCGGCCGGTCAAGAGCTATTTCTATTGGGAGCGCCACTGTTTCGACATTCCCATTTGCTGGACGTTCAGATCGCTGTTCGACGCGCTCGACAACATCGACAAGTTGGCCGACGACATCACCGACGCCAAAACCTCCCTCGAGGCACTAGACAAGATCTTGCCGCAGGTAATAACGCAGCTGAAACTCACGGCAGACGACTCGGAGGCCTTGGCCGGCCTGTTGGTCAGCAGCTACGGGCAGTCGTCGCTGCAGTCCACCCAGACTTCCCAGACGTTCGACGACCAGGTCAACGTGGGGCTGGACTTCGACCAGTCCCGCAGCGACGATTTCTTCTACATCCCCCATGAGGGTTTCGACAACGACGACGTCAAGACGGGCATGCAGCTCCTGATGTCGCCCGACGGCAAGGCCGCCCGGATCATCGTCACGCACGAGGGGGACGCCAACGGCCCGGACGGCGTGCAGCATGTCGATCAGTTCCCGTCGGCGATAACCATCGCGCTCAAAGAAACCTCGCTGGCCGGCGCCCGGGTTTATATCGGCGGCTCGGGATCAACCAACAAAGACATCAAGGAATACGCCGCGTCCGATCTGCTTATCGTGGCGATCGCCGCCTTCGTGCTGATCTTCTTGATCATGTTGGTGCTCACGCGAAGTCTGATGGCCGCGCTCGTCATTCCCGGCACCGTGGCATTCTCGTACGCGGGAGCGTTCGGGCTCTCGATACTCGTCTGGCAGCATCTCATCGGCTTGCCGCTGCATTGGCTGATACTGCCGCTGACGTTCATCATCCTGGTGGCGGTGGGTTCGGACTACAACCTGCTGTTGATCATCCGTGTCAAAGAGGAGCTGCACGCGGGGATCCACACCGGCCTGATCCGCGCGCTGGGCAGCACGGGTGGCGTGGTGACGTCCGCGGGTTTGGTGTTCGCCTTCACCATGCTGGCGATGCTCAGCAGCGATCTGCGGACCATCGGTCAGGTGGGTTCGACGGTGTGCATCGGCCTGCTGCTCGACACTCTGATCGTGCGCTCGTTCGTCGTGCCGTGCATCCTGCGGATCCTCGGGCCGTGGTTCTGGTGGCCGACGCTGGTGCGTTCGCGCCCGCTACCGCAGCGTTAAGGGCCTCGATCAGGTGATGCGGGCGGTCTCGCGCGCGACGAAGACCGAGACATAACCGATCGGGATGCCGGTGCGGGTCGCGATGCACTGTCGCGCCGCCACGTCCACCTCGGCCCGGCGGCCAACGCGAACGAGGCCACCGATCTCGGGAATCCGGATAATCCACCCGTCGGCATCTCGGGCGACTTCGATGTCGAAGCACTGACCGACCGTTGGGCAGTTCACACGGGGAGCCGCACGTCGCGTACGGCTGCGGCGCAATGCGTTTGGGTGCCGCAGACTGGGCTGAATGGGCATGTCTGCTTTCCTGAGTCAGAAACGGGCCGCGCGCAAGAGTAGTCCGATTCGCGCCCAGAACCTAATCGGCCTATGCACCGGCCGGCGGATGCTGGCAGAGTCGAGCTGCGCCGACGTGACCCAGTGAAAGGAGGGCGCCGTGACTGTCGTTTTGGTGCATGGCAATCCGGAGGCCGACGCCATCTGGGGGCCGTTGGTCGACGCGCTCGGGCGAACCGACGTGGTGCGGCTCTCTCCCCCGGGCTTCGGGGCGCCGTTGCCCGACGATTTCCCGGCGACCTATCTCGCCTACCGCGACTGGCTCGAGGGCGAGCTGGCGAGCGCCGGCGAGCCCGTCGACCTCGTGGGCCACGACTGGGGCGGCGGGCACGTGATGAACGTGGTGATGCATCGACCCGAATTGGTGCGCAGCTGGGTCAGCGACATCCTCGGTTGTTTCGACCCCGACTACGTCTGGCACGACATGGCGCAGGTGTGGCAGACGCCCGACGAGGGCGAGAAGTTGGTGGACGCCTTGGTGGGCGGGACACTCGAGGAGCGCACCGCCCGGATGGTCGAGATCGGCGGGATGCCCACCGATATCGCGGCCTCGGTCGCAGCGGCGCAGGGTCCGGAGATGGCCCGGGCGATCCTACTGCTCTACCGCTCGGCCCGGCAGCCGGGGATGGCCGAGGCCGGTCGCGAACTGGAGAAGGCCGCGGCCCGACCCGGCCTGTCCATCCTGGCCACCGAGGACGCCTACGTCGGCTCGGAAGCCATGCGGCGCCGGGCGGCGCAGCGAGCCGGAGCGCACACGGAAGTGCTCGAGGGCCTCGGGCATTGGTGGATGCTGCAGGATCCGGCGCGGGGCGCCGCGGCCCTCACGCGGTTCTGGGCGGGGCTCGACTGAGCGGCCGCTAGCCGGCGCCCTTGCCGTTGTCGACGCGATAGACGGCGCCGTGGACGGCGGCCGCGGCGTCGCTGGCAAGGAACGCGATCACGTTCGCAACGTCAAGGGGCTGCATCATGCCGCGCGGCGAGGCCGTCCGCATGATCAGGTCGTAGTTCGGATTGTCCGGCGCACTGAACTGTTCGATCTGCGGGGTCAGCATGCCGGCCGGGCATACCGCGTTGACCCGCAGGCGATCCGCGGTGTACTCCACCGCCAGAGCGCGAGTGAGACCGATCAGCCCGTGCTTGGCGGCGCAGTAGCCCGCCGAGTAGGCCTGGCCCTCCACGCCGGCGATGGAGCTGACGTTGACGATGTTGCCGCCGCGCTCGAGCAGATGGGGCAGCGCGGCCCTGCACAGAAAGAACGGTCCGTTCAGGTTGACCGCGAGGTCTTGGGCCCAGTCGTCGTCGGTCATCGACTCCGTACGGCGCATCTGGTGTCGACCGGCGATGTTGATCAGGACGTCCAGTCCGCCGAACTCACCGACACATTGCTCGACCGCGTCCCCGCAGGCCTGCGCCGAACCGACGTCCACCGACGCGTAGGAACCCCTTTCCACGTCGGCGAACACCTCGGCCAGGCGTCCGGTATCGCGGCCGATGCCGAAAACCGTTGCGCCCTGCCGGGAAAGCAGCCGGGCCGTCTCGGCCCCAAGGCCCGACGACGCTCCGGTCACGAGCGTGACCTTGCCCTGTAGTGGTGACATGTCGCGCAACGCTACCTGGCCAGAGAGATAATCACCTGATGTCGAACGAACCCCCACCTCCACCGCGCTCCGCGCCGAAACCGCCGCGTGCGCACCTCTCACCCGAGGACTTGGAACGGTTTGGCGACGAGGAGCAGGCACGCTCGGCGTCGGACGAGCGCCGGCTGCGCGACGAGCAACCCCCGCATCACCGCTAGCCTAGTTCCGCACCAGATCTTCGGTGAGGGCCTCGTCGGCCAGGTCTTCGAGTTCTTTGCCTTTCGTCTCCGGTCCCAGCAAGTAGCCGGCCACCGTCAACGCCCAGAGACCGGCGAGCGCCAGGTACGGCGTCTGCAACCCGTAATGCGTTATGCCCCAGCCGACCACGGCCGGAGCCGCGATGGAGACGACGCGGCCACCGCCGACCGCGATTCCGAAACCGGTGCCGCGCAACACCGTTGGGAACAACTCCGAGACGTAGGTGTCGCCGACGCCCCAGAGCCAACCGAGGGTGGCGATGGCGATCGCCCCGAATACCAGGTACCGGTCCAACGATCCAGAGGTGGCAGCCAGGATGGTCGAGAAGAACTCGATGACCGCGGCCAGGATCGCCGAGGGGCGCCGGCCGACCCAATCGGCGAGCGCGGTCCCCAGGTAGACGAAGACGACTTGCAGCAGGAAGAACACCAGCGCGTAGCGGATCGCGTCGATCGGGGACGCGTGAAACCTCTTCACGATGTAGGTCGTCAAAAAGACCGTCAGGCCCCAGTAGCCGACGGCATTGGCGGTGTAAATCAACCAGCCCGCGACGAGCCGTCGCCGTACGCCGGGAAGTTTCCACAGCCGAGGCTTCGCGACCCCGCGCACGATTTTGGTCTGCACGTCGGTATAGCGGTGGGATTCCTTGATGCCGCGACGGGCAAGGAACAACACGATGGCGGGGACAATCGAGACGATGAACGCCGATTGCCAGCCGAAGTGCGGGACCAGGGCCAGGGCGACGGCCGCGGCGAGGACATAGCCCAGTGAGAACAAGGAGAAGATCACGCCGCCGACACCGAGGGCGCGAGTCTTGGCGGGCCACACTTCCGCGGTGTACGGCGCGCCGACCGCAAGCTCCCCGGCACCGCCCACACCGGTGAGGAAGCGGAGTCCCGTGAAGGCGGCGACGCTCGTCGTGAGTCCGGCCACGGACGTGGTGATGCCGTACAGCAGGATCGACGCCCCGAGCGTGGTCTTGCGTCCCCACCTGTCGGCCGCGTAGCCGAACCCGATGGTGCCGATGGTGTAGCCCAGCAGGAAGATCGAGCCGATGTAGCCGGCCTCGGCGTCGGTGATGTGCAACGTCCTCTTGATGTCCGGCAGCACCAGGCCGTAGATGTTGACCGCATAGGAATCGAAGCCATAGCCCAACCCGGCCGTCACCGCGACGAAGAGGGCCTGCTTGAAAGTCGCTGGTGTGGCCCGGGATATCTGGGCCGGGATGCTGCCCACGCTGGAGGTCATCCCGGAAAGGTATGCGGCCCGGCTCCATGCGCGGAAGGATCACGATCCGCGTGATCAAAACGGAATTTTTTCCCTACTCAGTTCTCCACCAGGTCGGGGAGCGGCTCGGCGCCCGTCAGCCAGTGGCGTCCGGTCCGGCGGGCGGCCTCCCACTTGGGGAGGCTCACCGCGTCGTCTTGGCCCAGGTCCTCGGGAGTCGGGCCGATGCGCTCGGCCAGCCCGGCGAGGGCATCCAGGTCGAAGTTGTACACCTCGGCCGCGGCCAGGCCGAGCATCTGGCGCGTCTCCTCGACGGGGATGTCCCAGAAGGAGCGATGCAGCCAGTCGCGGGTGTGCGGCCACGTCCCCTCCGGATGAGGAAAGTCGTTGCCCCACAGCATGTTTGACACGCCGATCTCGTAGCGTCGCGCCAGCTCCCTGCGCTCGGTGGTGGTGGCCCCGATAAAACAGTTCCGGTCGAAGTAGGCCGAGGGCGGCATCGTCAGATCGCCCTCCATCTGATGGCTCATCTTCTTGGCCGAGTGCTCACGCAGGTACCGGGTGTCCATCAGCCAGAGCAGGTCGTTGGCCCAGAACGCGCCGCACTCGGTGACCCCCCAGCGCAGCCGGGGGAAGCGCTCGAACACGCCCGACCACAACGCGAACCACAGGGGCCGGGCTCCCCACCAGCGCACCTCGGTGACATAGATGCCCAGGTGCCCCCCGTACTCCTCCTGCGGGGCGGGACCGGAGTGCGTGTGCACCGGCATCTGCAGGTCCTGGCAGGCGGCCCAGACCTTGTCGTAGCGACGGTCGTGGTAGGGCGGATACCCGACCCAGCGCGCCGGGATCAGGATCCCGCCCCGCAGTCCGGACTCCGCCGCTCGAGCGATCTCGGCTACCGCCGCGTCGACGTCCGCCAGTATCGGCACGACCGCGACCCCGGCCCGCCGCTCGGGGCTGTGGCTGCACAGCTCGGCCAACCAGCGGTTGTGGGCCCGCGCCCCGGCCATCGCGCGCCCCGGGTCGAGGTCGCCCGACTGACCCAGGCCCGCCCCGAACGGAGCCCCGGCGACCCCGGTCACCGCGTCGGCGTCGGGGAAGATGACCTCGCCGACCACCCCGTCGCCGTCAAGTTCCTTGTCCCGCAGGCCTACATCCCATCCGCCGGCGATGCCGTCCCCATGCTCGGAGAACCACTGCTCGGCGAACTCCTCGTCGATGAATCCCCCCGCCTGGGCCGCGGCGGTCTTCTCGGCCAGGTAGACCTCGAAGTCGTCCCGGTATTCGGGGTCGACGTATTCGCGGTACCGCTCGGTCGGGAGCTCGGCGTGGCAGTCCGCCGAGATGATGACGTAGTTGCTCCGGGGGCTCACGGTCGTTCCTTTCGCTACCAGGTACGGATGGGGTCGGGCTCGAAGACGGTGCTGCTCGCGTCGGCGGGCACCGCCGCCAGCGGCTCGGCGACCTCGGCGACGGTCGGGCCGATTCGGTCGACGAGGGGTGCGAGGGCGCCCAGGTCGAAGCCGTAGACGGCCGCCGCATTCCGGCCGACCATGTCCGCCACCTCGCCGGCCGGCACGCCGCTGAAGGTGTGGCGCAACGCCTCTCGCGTGTAGGGCGCGGTGCCCTCCAGGTGCGGGTAGTCGCTGCCCCACATGATCTTCTCGACGCCGATGCGGTGCCGCTCGGCACACTCGACGGGCCGCATGAAGCTGGCACCGACGTAACACTGGCGGGACCAGAACTCGCTCGGCTTGAGCGTCAGCGAGCCGGCGGTGGGCCCGGCGAACCGGGCGATCGCGGAATTCGCTCGCCCGTAACGGGCCGCAGCCACGTCGAGCGAGTCGAGGGTTGCCGGTATCCACCCGGCGCCCTGCTCGGTGAAGACCACGGTGAGGTCCGGATGGCGATCCAGCGCGCCGCTGAAGATCAGGTGCCACAGCGCCCGGTGCGCAAACCAATGGGTCTCGTACACCCACACCGCAAACGAGCTGCCCCACCCGTCCGTCGGGTTGGGTCCGGCGTTGCCGCCGTGGTGATTGACCACCACGCCGGCCTCGTCGCACGCCGCCCAGATCGGCTCCCAGTGCTCGGCGTAGAGCTGGGGGACACCGGCACCCGGAGGGATTCCGGGCAGCAGCACACCGCCGCGCAGGCCCAACTTGGCGATCTGTGCGATCTCGGCGACGGCTTCGTCGAGGTCCCCGAGCAGGATCTGGCCCACCCCGGCGCGCCGCTCGGGCGACAACGAGCAGAAGTCGGCCAGCCAGCGATTGTGCGCACGCACGCCCGCCCAGCGCAGCTCGAGCTCCGGGGCGGTAACCGGTTGGGGGGCGGCCAGGCTCGCCTGCGGGAAGAACGGTGGCACGGTATTGGGATAGATGACCTCCCCCGCGATGCCTTCGGCATCGAGCTCCGAGTTGCGCCGAACGCTGTTCCAGTTGCGCTCGGCGTCGGCCTCGGTGAGGTCGCCGAACGGGTTGACGTATGTCTTTGCCCAGCCGTCGAATTCGTCCCGGTACTGCGGATCGAGGTACTCGCGGTAGTCGAGCAGATCAGCCCCGGCGTGGCAGTCGGCCGAAATGACCGTGTACCGGTCCATCGCGCTAGGCCCGTGCCGGCTCGGGCCTGGGGGCGGCGAGCAGCGCCACGTCGTCGTAGCGCTGGTGCACATACGGCAGCAGCCACTCCTGCGGCACCCGCTCGGCGATCCGCCCCACCTGGATGGTGCGCCGGCGGCACCAGGTGATCGACTTGATCTCGCGAATCACGATGTCGGCCACGGGGTCCAGCGGCGACTCCCCCAACTCGACGGTGCCGTCGATGTTTTCCAGCAGCTCGTAGTGCCGGTGGTATTCGCCGTAGACCAGGTGGGGGTCGGTGATGCCGCTGCCGTCGGGGGCGCGCAGGAATTTGAAGTAGAACTCGGTGTTCACCTGGTCGGGCGGCAACTCCGCCGGGCCGGTGGTCCGGCCGCTCATTTTTATGAGCTGATAGCCCAGCCGGTCGATGGTGGCGGCAACGCGATCGCCGTCGCGCTCCACCTCGAGGTGGGCGAGCTTCTTTGGCTCACCGAATGTTTCGCGCCCGCCCGTGACCGACTGCTCGGTGGACTGCGGCATGAAGAGGGGATAGTCGCCGTCGAGTTCGCCGTGCCGGGCGGTCACCGAGAACACCGCCGACCCGAACGGCGGCCTGCCCTCGATCCGGACCCGCTGCAGCTGAATTCGCACCAGCGGTTGCCCCGCCGGCTCCAGCGGCTTGGGCAGCACGGCCGCGACGATCTCCGGATCGGTGAGGTACGTGATCGTGATCGCCTCGGTGGCGATGGGCGCCTTGGTGGCGTCGATCTCGTGGTCGATTTGCGCCTCGGGTGGGCGAGGGCCGTAGCGAACTCCGTTGGTGCTCAAGGCTTTCCTCCTTCGGTTTTGTCGGCATGCTGCCCGAGGACGTCGACCAGGTAGTCGGGCGCACCGCGAGCCAGGATCGATTCCGCCTTGCGGGTCACGACCTGATCGGCCGGTGTGGGCGGCCCCATCATCCAGAACCGGTCCGCCCGAATTCCGTCCACCACCAGGTCGGCGACCGTATCGAGGGGGGTGAACTCGACACGTGCGCCGGCGGACTCGAAGCGGGCCACCACCTTTGCCAGTGTCGCCTCCGGTGTGCGGCGTCGTTGGGTCGCGGCGTAGCGCTCCGGGCGGTGCCGCCAGGACTCCCAGATGCCGGTGTTCAAAAAGCCGCCCGGGAAAAGGACGTGCGCCCGCACCCGCGTCCCCGTCATTTCCAGGTGGGTGTAGAGGCTTTCGGTCAGGCAGAGCACCGCGGCCTTGGTCATCGGGTAGACCGCGGTGGCCGGTCCGCCCATGGCCCCCCGGGCAATGGGCGCGAACCCGCCGTTGCCCGAGCAGGTGTTGACGACGTGTCCGTCGCCCCGCTCGAGCAGGATGGGCACGAAAGCCTTGATGCCGTGGATGACACCGAGCACGTTGACGTCGATGCCCCAGCGCCAGTCGGCCAGGTCGTGTTCCCACAGGTATCCCTCGGAGACCCCGCCGGTGCCGGCGTTGTTGCACACCACGTGCACCGCGCCGAATCGGTCGAGCGCTTCCTTGGCGAGCGACTCGACCGAGGAATAGTCGGTGACGTCGGTGCGGACCCCGACCGCGTCGATGCCCTCGTCCGCGAGTGCGCGGGTCGCGTCGTCCAGGGCCTCGGCGAGCACGTCGGCCAGCACCACCTTCATGCCTTCGCGGCCGAAGCGCCTGCCCATGGCTTGGCCGATGCCGCCGGCTCCCCCGGTTACGACCGCCACCTTGCCCTGAAGGTCCGTCATCGTGGCCATCGTCACACGGTCGCGCATAGCACCGCAAGCAGTCGCATTATGCGACCATTGCCCCCATGGCCCCGCGTCCTTCTCCGCAGACCGAACGGGTTGTGAACCTGTTCGAGCAGCTGGCAGCTGATGGGAGGCGGGGGATGACATTGGCCGAGGTATCGCGCCAGTTGAGCGTTCACAAGGCCAGCTGCCACTCGATGCTGTCCGAACTGCTGCGGGCCGGCTGGCTGCTGCGCGACCCGGTTCGCAAGACCTACCACCTCGGTCCCGCATTGGTCCGGCTCGGCCGGGAGGCGGCGGGCCGGTATCCGGCGCTGGTGTTGGCGCGCTCGGCGATGGCCGAGCTGTCGGCCGCGACGGGCGCACACTGCGTTGCCTTCTCGGTGAGCGACGACTCCTCGACCGTCGTCGATCAGGTCCGGAGCCGTCACGGCGGCGGCCACCCGATGCCCGTGGGCACCCAGTTCCCCCACCGCCCGCCGTACGGGGCGTCGATCGTCGCCTGGGCCGGGCAGGAGGCTCGGGAGCGTTGGCTGGCCGCCCTGCCGCAGGACGTGCGCGATCGCTATCGCGAGGCCATCACCACCGCCAAGCGGCGTGGCTACGCGGTCGGTCTGCACATCCTGCCCGATCTGCGCCTGCGGGAGCTGGCGCAGATCGTGCGGAGCGCCGAGGTGCGTTCCACCCGGCTGAGCCAGCTGGCCCAGGAATTGACCGACGAACTGATCCATCAGGAGGAGTGGTTCCCCATCAGCCTGGACCCGGACCGTACCTACGAGGTGAGCCACATCGACTCCCCGATCCTGGTTGACGGGTCGCGCATCGCCCTGATGCTCAGCCTGGTCCCGAGCGCCGAGCCGATGAGCGGCGCGGCGGTCACCCGGCTGGGGACGCAGCTCGCCGAGGCGACCCGCCGGCTGAGCGCCGCCCTGACCGAAGAGTCCTAGCTTCGCTCCGGAGCCAGGCGCTTGAGGGCCAGGCCCCCTTCGAACGGCCGGAAGCCGAAAGCGGCCGGGGCGCGATAGCCCGTGTCCTCCAAGGGTTTACGCACCTCGTCGACCGTCGGCCCGATCTTGGCGGCGACGGGCGCCAGCGCATCGAGGTCGAAGTGATACAGGCGACCGGCGTTGCCGCCCAGGATCTTTCGGCACACGTCCTCCGGCCTGTCGTGCAGCGCCCACCGAATAGCCAACTTGGAGTGGGGCGCGAAGCCTTCCTCGTGGGGATAGTCACTGCCCCACATGATGTGCTCCGGGCCCATGAAATCGATCATCCCCGAGTCGATCGGCGTGAGCTCGGTGGCCAAGAAGCAGTTCCGCTTGACGTATTCGCTCGGCGCCATGGTCAGCTCGTCGACCGACGATCCGCCGAACATCCCGTAGGTGCGGTTGCCGGCTTCAGACTTCATGGTGGGCACCATGGCGTCGAGCATGCCGATCTGGCCGGGCACCCAATACGTGCCCTGCTCGGTCGGCGCGAAGCGCAGCGTCGGGTACCGCTCGAACACCCCGGCCAGGATCAGGTGTCCGAGGGTGCGCTGCGCCCACATCGCCATCTCGGTGATCAATACCGCGTTCGACGCCGGCTGGTCCATCGGCATCTCGGGACTGCCGGCGCCCGCGTGCTGCACCACCGTCAGGTCCAGATCCGCGCATAACGCCCAGATCGGTTCGTAGCGGGTGTGAAACAGCGGGGCCACCTGGGGGTCACCGGGCGAGACCGCGGGAATGAGCACGCCGCCAAAGCAGTCCTGCTCGGCGCCCCAGCGGATTTCTTCCAGCGCCAGCTCGATGTCGTTGGGAAAGATCTGAATCAGGCCGCGGCGTCGGGCCGGGGCCAGCGAGCAGAAGTCGATCTGCCACCGGTTGTGGGCCTGCACACCGGCCCAACGCTTCTCGAACTCGTCACGGGTGCGGGGCAAGCTGATGGTGATGTTCGGGGTCGTCGGGAAGAACGGCGGAATGGTGTTGGGCAGCAGTACCTCTGCGGCCACCCCATCGGCGTCCATCTCCGCGATCCGAAGTTCGTGGTCCCAGTTGCGGTTGGCGGTGGCGATGACCAGATCGTCGAACGGGCTGGCGTAGGCCTTGGCCCACGCGTCGAACTCATCGTGCAGCCGCGCCGGCAGATACGGTTTGTAGTCGAGCAGATCCGCCCCGGCGTGAGTGTCCGTCGAAATGACGACATAGCGATCCAACGTGTCCCAAGTAGCCATCACACCTCCAGCGGTATGTGGAGTATAGGAGGAACGGATCGGCTCGTGTAGGGGCCGACCCATTGAGCGGGATAGCTTGTCAGCGGCTCGCTTTAGGTGGAAAGTCGTGCTCGAACGCGCAACGATGGAGTTCGTCGATGGAAATGGTGCCGCTGGGCCCAGGCTTTGCCGCCGAACTGCGTGGAGTGACCATCCAGGACGTCGCGGCGAGCGAGCCCGCGTACGCGGCGGTGCGCGCGGCGTTCGAGGAGCACTCGGTCCTGGCCCTTCGCGACCAGGACGTCACCGATGACGCGCAGCTCGCTTTCTCGCGCCGCTTTGGCCCGCTCGAAGTCACCAAGGCGGGTTCGGCGGGCAGCGGCAGCAACCTCGTGGTCCTCAAGACCCTCGACGACAAGGGCGACGTCGTGCCGGACGCGCACCGGATCGCCTTGGAAAACAAAGCGAACCAGCTTTGGCATACCGACAGCCCGTTCAAGAAGGTGCCGGCGCTGGCTTCGGTGCTGTCGTCACGCATCATTCCGGGCCGGGGCGGCGAGACCGAGTACGTCTCCACCCGGCTCGCATTCGAGCGCCTCGATCCGGTGATGCAGCGGCGGCTGGAAAACTCCTTCGCCTGGCACGAGTACGCGTATTCGCGCGGCAAGATCGCGCCCGACCTCGCCACCCCCGCGGAGCGGTCGGCGCTGCCGCCGCAATGCTGGCGTCTGGTGTGGAAGAACCCTGTCAACGGCCGCAAGGCGCTCTACATCGCCTCGCACGCCTACGCGATCGACGGCATGGACCAAAAGGCGGCGCAGGAACTGCTCGCCCAGCTGATCGAAGCGGCGACCGCGGGCGGAAGCTACCTGCACTCGTGGCGCGAGGGCGACGTGCTGATGTGGGACAACCGCGCGACCATGCATCGTGGCCGGCCCTGGCCGGCGTCGGAGCCGCGCTACATGGTGCGCACCACGATTTCCGCGACCGAATCGGACGGGCTGGAGACGATGCGTCCACGCGCCGCGAAGATCAGCGGCTGATCCGGCAAAAGCTCCCAGAGTTGGCCCACGCACGCGCACTCACGCTGAGCAGCCCTGGACGACGGATAAACGGCTAAGCCAGCCATCAAGCTTGACGGCTCCGCTTGAAGTCAATCGCCACAACGCAATCCGCCGGCTTCATGGTTTACTGCGACCCAGCAGATGAAAACCGCCGGGGCAGTTCCATTGATGATGACGATCATCCATGAATTTTTCATAACAGGCTTGTGTCGCAACATGATTGGGGCACGATTACGCGGTGGTTGCCAGGTTTCGAGGCGGCCAGCGCTCGAGATCAGCTACAACTCTGATCGCCGGTTGAGCTGCCCCACGGCGTCGGCTCGAGCGTCGTGGCCACCTCGTCGACGAGGTCATCGCGATGATGCGTGATCTCAGATCAGTGGGCACCCGCCCACGCCGAACACGACGGCATCGACGGCCCCGATACCGACCACGGCCCAGAGCGACACCCGGCCGGTGCCGCGGGCGGCAATCAGCGCGAGCGGCACGGCGGCGCCCAGCCCGGCCAGCGCGACCCAGGGCCGGCTTGAGGCCAGCAACAGCAGCACGGACGGCGACAGCAGCAGTGCCAGCACGACGCCGCGCATGGTCCCGACGCCCCAGCGTGCGGCTACCTGCTGCGCCAGGCCGTTGACGCCGGTGGCCCAGTCGGCGGCGAGATCGGGCAGCGCGATAACGAAGTGGCCACCGGCGCCGAGCAGGGCCGCCCCCGCGATCGCGTACCACGCCGGCACGGGGCGACCTGGCAGCGTGCTCGCCGCATAGACGGGCAACAGGCCGAACACGAGGACGGCGATGAGGACATCCGCCAGCGTCGACTTCAGGCCGAGGTTGTAGGCCCAGCTGGCGCCGACTATCACCGCCAAAATGATCGCGGTTACCACGCCGATGGCCAGCGACATCGCCAGCGCGGCCAGCAGCGCCGCGAATGCCGCGATCCAGACCGCCCGCACGCTGATGGCACCGGTGACGACCGGCTTGTCCGTCCGGCCCGCCGCGGCGTCCCGGGGCGCGTCCAAGGCGTCGTTGGACCAGCCGATCGAGAGTAGGCCGGCCAGCATGGCAGGTGCGGTCAGTACGGGCACCATGCCACGCGGTGCCGCCTGCGCCGCCAAGGCGGCGGTCAGGGCCGTGATGGCAAGCATCTCCACCGGATGACCGGTGGTGATCAGTGCTCGCGCACGACTCAGGATGGGAGGCGCTGTCCGTGTGTGGACCATCATCATCGGTCTCCCCTCACGTCTGCGGCCTTTCGGAGGCGAAAACTGTGAATCAGTGCGAGATAGACCACTGAAATCGTAATAAATTCTGAAATGTGAAGGAAGGCCGTTAAATATAAGGCCATCTGCGAGGCGCCAATCCCGCCAAGTGGCAGGCCCTGCGGCGCCGGCCGACCGACCCTGACAGCCGCAGTTCTCCTACCCAACGCGACAGAATCGTCACCACCGCTGCAGCCAATGACTCGGGCCGGTGAACCGCAAAGACCGATTTGATATCGACTGCTGCGCACTACTTCTATTGACGAAAGTCACATATTTAACATCACGCGATGCAGGACGCTATTCCCCGGCGCGACGTATTGCGCTACGCCATCGCTGTGTCTGCACTGCCGGCGCTGTATGCGGGACCGGCAAGCGTCGCCATCGCTACCGCGGCTGCCGTCCCTACGGCGGCTGTCGCCACTCCCAGACTGATCGACTTCGCGATGCGCCAAATTCCAGCGGAGCACATTCGGGCTGCCGGCTACGCCGGGGTCATCAACTACGTGTCGCTGTCGCGTCCCGGCTCGTCCATGGTCGCCAAGCCGATCACCCGGCCTTACGCCGAGCAGCTCACCGCGGCCGGGTTGATGATTGTCAGCAATTACCAATACGGCAAGCCAGGCGGGACAGCACCATCGGATTTCAGGCGCGGGTTCGACGGCGGCGTCGCCGATGCTCGCACCGCCTGGAAGCTGCACACCGCAGCGGGTGGCGGTCAGAGTGCCCCGATCTTCTTCAGCGTCGACGAGGACATCAACCACGACACCTGGAACAATTTGGCACTTAAGTGGTTTCGCGGAATCAATTCGGTATTGGGAGTGCAGCGCACCGGCGTCTACGGCGGTACCGATGTGTGCCAATGGGCCGCCGCCGACGGCGTCATCGGAAGTTCGCGCACCCCTGGCCACCGCTGGGCGTGGCAGACCCGGTCCTGGTCCCACGGTCGGATCGAGCCCGCCGCGGTCCTCTACCAACGCGTGGTAAGCACGGCGTCGAATCCCGGCCCAGTGGTCGGGGGACTCGAAGTCGACGTCAACGACGTCCTTGCCGAGGATTGCGGTCAGTGGAACCTACATCCCTGACCGCTGAAATGTGAACTGCGTCAACCTGGTGGAGCTAAGGGGACTCGAACCCCTGACCCCCACACTGCCAGTGTGGTGCGCTACCAGCTGCGCCATAGCCCCAAGTCGTGCCAATCGAAGCTACACCACTGGCAAGATGCGTTCAAAGTCGCTGGTCAGCCCGGCGTGGTAGCGCATGCGCTATCGCGTTTGAGGATCGAGTGGGGTCGCCCCCACGAGGCTGATGTGGCTCATGTGGCGAAATAGCCACGGCCTCATCCGATCACCGAATTGACCACCTCGCGCGCGGCCTTCTGCACCTCGGCCAGGTGCTCGGGCCCCTTGAACGACTCCGCATAGATCTTGTAAACGTCCTCGGTGCCGGACGGTCGTGCCGCAAACCACGCGTTGGCCGTCGTCACCTTCAGCCCGCCCAGCGGCGCGCCGTTGCCGGGAGCGGCGGTCAGTTTCGCGGTGATCGGCTCGCCGGCCACCTCGGTCGCGGTCACCTGCTCGGGAGACAAGCGAGACAGCCGCGCCTTCTGCTCCCGGTCGGCGGGCGCGTCTACGCGCGCGTAGAAAGGTGTGCCGTATCCGGCGGTCAGCTCCTCATACCGCTGCGACGGGCTCAGCCCGGTGACGGCCAGGATCTCAGAGGCCAGCAGCGCCAGGATGATGCCGTCCTTATCGGTGGTCCACACCGACCCGTCGCGGCGCAGGAATGATGCCCCGGCCGACTCCTCGCCGCCGAAGCCGATCGTGCCGCCGATCAGGCCGTCGACGAACCACTTGAAACCGACCGGCACCTCGACCAGCTTGCGACCGATGCCGGCGACCACGCGGTCGATGATCGACGAGCTGACCGCCGTCTTGCCGACGGCGATCCCGTCCGGCCAGGACGGGCGGTGCGTATAGAGGTAGTCGATGGCCGCCGCCAGGTAATGGTTCGGATTCAGCAGTCCCGCATCGGGGGTGACGATGCCGTGGCGGTCGGAGTCGGCGTCGTTGCCGGTGGCGATCTGGTAGCGGTCCGAGGTGGCGATTGCGCGGATGAGCCCAGCCATCGCGTCGGGCGAGCTGCAGTCCATCCGGATCTTGCCGTCGTGGTCGAGCGTCATGAACCGCCACGTCGCGTCGACCAACGGGTTGACGACGGTCAGGTCCAACCCGTGCCGCTGCGCGATCTCGCCCCAGTAGTCCACGCTGGCGCCACCGAGCGGGTCGGCACCGATCCGCACCCCGGCCGCGCGGATCGCGTCGATGTCGACCACGGTGGGCAGGTCGTCGACGTAGGTGCCCAGATAGTCGTAGCGCTGGACGGCATCCAGCGCGCGGGCCAGCGGTACCCGCTGCACGCCGGATCCGCCGCGCAGAATCTCGTTGGCGCGCTGGGCGATTGCGTTGGTCGCGTCGGTGTCCGCCGGGCCGCCGTTGGGGGGGTTGTACTTGAAACCGCCGTCGGAGGGCGGGTTGTGCGACGGCGTGACGACGATCCCGTCGGCCAGCGCCTCGGTGCGACCACGGTTGTAGGTCAGGATGGCGTGGCTGACCGCCGGCGTCGGCGTGTAGCGGTCGCGGGAGTCGATCATGGTGACGACGTCGTTGGCGGCCAGCACCTCCAGCGCCGACACCCACGCCGGCTCGGAAAGGCCATGGGTGTCACGGCCGATGAACAGCGGCCCGGTGGTGCCGTGCGCGGCGCGGTACTCGACGATGGCCTGGGTGATGGCCAAGATGTGCGCCTCGTTGAACGCTCCGTTGAGCGCCGACCCGCGATGGCCCGACGTGCCGAACGCCACCCGCTGAGCGACGTCCTCCGGGTCGGGTTCGATCGAGTAATACGACGTGACCAGGTGGGGCAGATCGACCAGGTCTTCGGGCTGGGCCGGCTGACCGGCGCGCGGGTGGGCCATGGTTACCAATTCTGCCCGTGCCGCATGTCGCTGACTTGTCAGGTACTTTTCTGACGTCCCGGGTTCACCCAGCTGTAAGTCCCGGCGAAGGGGAAGGGAACAGGCGTGGCACACGACTATCGCGAGCTGGCCGCGGTTTTCGTCGGCGGGGCGCTCGGCACCCTGGCCCGTGCGGCGTTGAGCACCGTCGTCATGCGCGAAACGGCGGGCTGGCCGTGGGCGACGTTCATCGTCAACATCGTCGGCGCGTTTTTGGTCGGTTACTTCACCACGCGGCTGCTCGAGCGGCTGCCGCTGTCGAGCTACCGTCGCCCGCTGCTCGGCACGGGGCTCTGCGGCGGTTTGACGACTTTCTCGACGATGCAGGTCGAGACCGTGACCATGATCCAGCACGGCGAGTGGGCCAAAGCCGCGGCCTACAGCTCCAGCAGCATCGTGCTGGGATTGGTGGCCGTCCACCTAGCCACCGCCCTGGTTCGCCGAGTGAGAGTGCGCCGATGACGGCGATCTTGCTCTGGGCCGGCGTAGCCCTGGTCGGCGGCTTCGGGTCGGTGCTGCGCTTTGTGATCGACGGTGCGGTGGCCCGCCGGGCGGCGCGGGCCTTCCCGTTCGGGACGCTCGCGGTGAACATCAGCGGCGCCGTGCTGCTGGGTTTCCTCGGCGGCCTGCTGTTGAGCAAGGACGCGGCGCTGCTGGCGGGGACGGCGTTCGTCGGTGCCTACACCACGTTTTCCACCTGGATGCTGGAAACCCAGCGCCTCGGCGAGGAGCGCCAGACGTGGACGGCGCTGGCCAACATCGTCGTCAGCGTCGCGCTCGGGATAGCCGCCGCGGTGCTCGGGCAATGGCTCGCGCAGCGGTGATCAGGGCTCGCGAAGCTTCGGGACGTCACCGGGCGTGCGGGGCAGCGCGTACAGCGCCATGCGCCGATTCGACATGTCGTGCTCGCCGAGGAATGCACAACCGGCGCGCTCGCAGAATCGCCGCGCAGTTTTGTTGCGGTAGTCGGGGTCGAACATGATCCGGCGGCAGTGTGGTTCCTGGCCCAGCACGCTGGCCACGAAGTGCGGCAACACGTAGCCGGCGATTCCCTGGTTGACGAACTCGTCGTCGGCGATGGCGGCGTGGATGCCCAAGTCGTACGGGTCAGCGACGTAGCGGGTGGCGATGGAATCCTTTGCAGCCCTGTATAATTCGATGTAGGCGTGGTCCTGGCCGTCCAGGCTGGCGAAAAATGGCCGCGAATACGTGCCGTCGAGTTGCGCGCGCAGGTGGCGACGCCAGCGTTCGGCCGGCCAGGCGGACTCCCATGCCTCGGCGAGGGCGGGCCGGCTCATCCACTCGGCGACCATTTCCGCGTCGGCGTCCGGGTCGGCGAGCCGGAAGGCGTACGGTGCGGGGACCTCCGCGACGCCGGGCGGCGGCGGCACGTTGCGCACCTCGTCGCTGACGTCGGTCAGTTCCCGCGGCAGGATCACTTCAGGTTCGCTCATAACAAACCGGCAGCCTACCGAGCCGACCGTCAGCGGCCCTTGAGCAGCCTCGCCAGCACCGCGGCGTGACTCCCGTCCACTTCGCGGGTGGCCGTCACCAGGGTGACGACGCCGCGCCCGGCCACCGTGCGCAGCTCCGCCAGCGCCGGGCTGTCGTGCAGCTCCTCGCGGTACCGCGCCACGAATTCGTCGAACCGCCGGGGGTCGTGGTGGTACCACTCACGGAGTTCCTTCGACGGCGCGACGTCCTTGCACCACGTGCCCACTCGCGGGTCGTCTTTGCGGAACCCCCGCGGCCAGATGCGGTCCACCAGCACGCGCTGCCCGTCGTCGGGGCCGGCGTCCTCATACACGCGCGCCACCCTGATGCTCACAGGACCAGCGTAATCACGCCCTGTCGGCGGAGATGCTATACTCGAACACATGTTCGATGACCATCAATCCGCGCTGGTGGAGCGCATCGCGGAGCTGGAGAGGGTCAAGTCCGCGGCGGCGGCGGATCAGGCCCGGCTGACGGTCGCGCTGGACGCCGCGCGTCGCGCCGCCGAGGCGGCCGCCGGCGTGCCCGCGGCGCAGCGCGGACGGGGTGTGGCCAGCGAGGTCGCGCTGGCGCGGCGGGATTCCCCCGCGCGGGGCGGGCGGCATCTGGGCTTTGCCAGGGCGCTGGTGCACGAGATGCCGCACACGCTGGCCGCGCTGGAATGCGGGGCGCTCTCGGAGTGGCGGGCCACCCTGATCGTGCGCGAGAGCGCCTGCCTGGACGTCGAGGACCGCCGCAGGCTGGACGCCGAGATGTGCGCTGACCCGGCCGGCCTGGACGGGATGGGCGACGCGCGGGTGGCCGCAGCGGCCAAGGCGATCGCCTACCGGCTGGACCCGCATGCTGTGGTCGACCGGGCGGCCAAGGCCGAGTCCGAACGCACGGTCACCATCCGGCCCGCGCCCGACACGATGACATATCTGACCGCGTTGTTGCCTGTTGCCCAAGGGGTTTCGGTGTATGCCGCGCTGCGCCGCGAGGCCGACACCCGCTGTGACGGTCGATCGCGTGGGCAGGTCATGGCCGACACCCTCGTTGAACGGGTCACCGGCCGAGACGCGGCCGTGCCGACGCCCATCGCGGTCAACCTGGTGCTCACCGACGAAACGCTGCTGGGCGGTGTCGACGCGCCGGCCGACATCGCCGGCTACGGACCGATTCCGGCGGCGGTCGCGCGCGCGATGGTCGCCGACGCGGTCGGCGACCGGCGGTCCCGGGCCACGCTGCGCAGGCTCTACGCCCACCCGGCGGCCGGGGCCCTGGTGGCCATGGAGTCACGCGCGCGGCTGTTTCCGCGCGGCCTGGCCGGCTTCATCACGCTGCGCGACCAACGATGTCGCACCCCCTATTGCGACGCGCCCATCCGCCACCGTGACCACGCCCAGCCCTGGGCCGACGGCGGGACCACCACGGCGGACAACGGCCTGGGCTGCTGCGAGCGCTGCAACTACGCCAAGCAGGCCGCGGGCTGGCGGGTCCGCACGCAGATCGACGAAAACCACACCCACACGGCAGAATTCACCACACCGACCGGCCACACCTACCGATCGGGCGCCCCGCCCCGCGCGCCGGCAATCACGGTCAGCGAGGTCGAATTACGAATCGGTGTCGCGATTGCCCGGCACGCCGCTTAGGCGCTCGACGTCTATGACCTCACCGCGATTGATGCTGACCCAATCGCGCCCGTCGAGGTAGGGACGCAGGCTTGCGCCGATGAGCTCGAGGTCGGCGGGCGCCTTGGGCCGCTGCAATTCGTAGACGTGCGGCAGCTCGGCCATGCCGGTCACCACGCTCCACAGCGTGAGGGCGGGCTGACCGGTCGGCGGGTCCACCAACACCGGACCGAACAGGCACTGCCCCGACAGGAACAGCGTCGGGACACCGTATCCACCCGCAGCCGTGACGCGCTGATGGTCCCCGCGAATCTCGTCGTGGGTGGTGGCGTCGTCCAGCGCCGCGTCGAGAACCGCCGCGTCGACGCCAATGTCCCCCAGCAGTTTTCGCGCGACCGCGGGATCGTGCGGCTTCCCGCCCAGGGTGTGCAGCTCGTGGCCGATCGCGGCGTACCACCGGTCCAGCAACGCCATGTCCGTTCGGCGCAGCAGCGCCCCGATCCGCATCAGCGACCACCCGTAGGACCACTCCCGTTCCCAGGGGTGCTTTTGGCCCTCCGACCGGTTCACCTCCTCGAGGCTGAAGAACCGCCAGTTGACGGTGATACCGAGCTGGTCGCGAACGTCGCGGATCCACAACGAGGTCTGATAAGCGAACGGGCACATCGGGTCGAAGTGAAAGTCCACCGCGTCGCTCATCGGACCTGCCCCCGGGCCTAGTAGTGATAGGTGTCCGACGGCGCGGGCGAGTGCACCCGTTCTTCGTCGTCGAACTCGGACACCTCGATGCCGTAAGCGCGGGCCAGCTCGAGGATCTTGGTCGCCCGCGCAATCCGCGGCAGGTCGGAGCCGTTGCGGATCTCTCCCCCGTCGCGCTCGAACTCGCCGAAAAACTCCTTGGCCCAAGAGATCTCGTCCTGCGACGGGGACAGCCCCTCGTTGACCACCGCGCACTGATCCGGGGTCAGGCAGATCTTGCCGGTCATGCCGAACTCGACGGAAACCGCCGTGGCCTCGATGAGCTTCAACGCGTTGGAGCCGATCGTCGGCCCGTCGATGGCGCTCGGCAGGTTGGCCGCCTTCGCGGCGATCGTGAAGCGTGACCGGGCGTACGCCAGGGTGCTCGGGTCCTCCCCGAAACCGGTGTCACGGCGGAAATCGCCGATGCCGAAGGCCAGCCGGAAGGTGCCCTTGGCCGCGGCGATCTCGGTGATGCGCTCGAGGCCGCGGGCGGTTTCGACCAGCGCCACGATCGGCACGTTGGGCAGCCGTTGGGCGGTCTCGGTGACGTGGTCCACCGACTCGACCATCGCCAGCATCACCCCGCCGACGGGGGTGCCGGCCAGCGCCGCCAGATCGTCCGCCCACCACGCGGTGCCGAACCCGTTGATCCGGACCCAGTCGGTGTTTTCGGGGCTGAGCCAACGCACGACGTTCTCGCGGGCGGCCTGCTTGTCTTTGGGCGCGACCGCGTCCTCGATGTCGAGGACGACGATGTCGGCGCGGGAATGTGCCGCGGACTGGAACCGGTCGGCATGCGCGCCGTTCACCAGGAGCCAACTGCGGGCGAGTACGGGATCGATGCGCCAGCCGATGTCGGAGGGATCCGGCGCCTGGTCGCCGACCTGTTCATACGTCTGATCTGTCGCCATCTTCATTCCGTGGGTGCTAGCTGGTGTTTGTTAAACCGTAGCGGCATGCCGAACGGCCGGTCAGGCCGGCTTGTGCGACCGGCGCCAGAGCACGCGGCCAATGGCCAGGGCGACGCACAGCACGACCGCGACGAGCAAGGACTGCAGCGCAAACACTGCGAAGTCGTTGACGTCGTAATAGTCGCCGTCGCCGACGCATTGGAAGCTCACGCTGGTGCCCGACTGGCCCGGCTTGTAGCTGTAGTGCGAGGTGTTGTACGCCATCTCATACCCGCCGCGGCACACGATGGGGCTCATCCACAGCGCGGTCGACGGGATGACCGCGGTCACCGCCGCCGCGCCGCCGACGCAGAGGCCGATCGCCCCGCCCAGCATCGCGATGACCGGTCCGATCCAACCGGCCCCGCCACGCTTGCGCGGCGGCGCGGCGGACACCGCGCGCAGACCGGGCTCCAGGAAAACGGGATCGGACGGGTCGCAACGCGAAAAGACGACTTGGCTTCCGAGCTTGATGGTGCCGCCGGCCCGTAGACCGGCGCGCGCCAGGACATCCCGGTACTGCTGCTGCGACAAACCGGCGTCGACGACGGCTCGCGAGAGCGCCTCCCGAACCGGCGTCAGCCCCGGCGCAAATGGGTTGCCTCGCTCCGCCTGCAGGGCCTGGGCCAACCCGCGCGCGTGCTCGTCGATGGCCCCCAGCTGCGCGGCGGAGACCGGCGAATCCTGCTCGACGGCCTGGCCTGGCCCGGCTGCCGCCTTGGCCTCGGCCAGCTGACCTTCCAGCTCCGCGATGCGCTTCTGCTGTGCCAGCTGCTGCTCCAGCTCGGCGATGCGCTGCTGGGGGTCGTCCATCCGCAAATGATCGCATTCCGCAAAAGGCGTCGCAGGCCAATGTGCCGCGCATCCCGGGCGAGGTTTCGTTGCCGTCGCGCGGGGTAGCCCATGCCTTGCGACGTTAGGGACCTTCGTCCCGCGTCGACCGTCGCAAGGGCTAGAGGCGACTGGCCCGACTTCGTTCTCGGTCATCCCATCGATCGAGGGAACCATCAAGGAGCAAACATGCGTAAGACCATTGCTGTCATTTCCGCCACCGGGGCACTGCTGCTCGGCGGGGCCGGCGTCGCCAACGCCACCGTCGAGAGTGCACCGGCGCCGTCGTCGACCACAACGACCTTGGCGGACAACAACAACGGCAACAACAACAACCAGCACAGTGACGACAACGGCTTGTGGGGGCTGCTCGGCCTGCTCGGCTTGGGTGGACTCCTCGGCCTGAAGCGCCGCAAGGACACCGACGCCGTCACCGGCGTCCACACCGCCACGACCCCCGGGCGCGGCGTCTAGCCGTTTGACGTCGAAACCCCCGTCAGGCGCCGTCGCGTCTGGCGGGGGCTCGCGTTTATGCGTTCTCCCACCGGGTATTTCTTCAATTCCCCTATCACTGGAGGTATCGGCGATGGCCGAGATGCTTGTTCAATCACCCGAGGAGGTCGTCGCGTTCCTCAAAGCGCAGCACAACCTCATCGAGGACATGTTCGAGGAAGTGCTGCACGCTTCGGATCCCAAAGCGCGCGAGAAGCCCTTCATAGAATTGCGTCAGCTGCTGGCCGTGCACGAAACGGCCGAGGAGATGGTGGTGCACCCCCGGGTGCGTCGCGAGGCCGATTCGGGCGACGACATCGTCGACGCCCGGTTGCACGAAGAGCACGAGGCCAAGGAATTGCTCTCGCAGATCGAGAAACTCGACATCACCTCGCAGCAGTTCATCGACGAAGTCAGTAAGCTGCGCGATGCCGTACTCGACCACGCGCGGCACGAGGAAGACGAGGAATTCCCCGTGCTGCAGCGGAAAGTCGACGACGACGACCTCAAGCGGATGGGGACGGCCGTGCGAGCGGCCGAGGCCATCGCGCCAACCCGCCCGCACCCCGGCGTGGAATCGGCGAAGCTGAATTTCGCCGTGGGGCCGTTCGCCTCGATGCTCGACCGCGCCCGCGATCTGATTCAGCAAGCTATCGGCTAGCACCCGGCGTTCCGTAGTGTCGGTGGAGTGAGCGTCACACCGGCGACGACCGTCGCCCTCGGCGACCGGTTCTTTCGCGAGTTGCCGGAGCTGGCCGTCCGCTGGCAGGCCGACGCGGCTCCCGAGGTACGGCCGCTCGTGGTGAACGACGCACTGGCCGCCGAGCTCGGCCTGGACGGCGCCTGGCTGCGCAGTCCCGACGGGCTGCGTTTCCTGGTGGGCAACCTGGTCCCCGACGGGGCTGCCCCGGTGGCGCAGGCCTACGCCGGACACCAGTTCGGCGGCTACGTGCCGCGGCTGGGCGACGGGCGCGCATTGCTGCTCGGCGAGCTCGTCGACGACGACGGGCGCCTGCGCGACATCCACTTGAAGGGGTCCGGCCCCACCCCGTTCGCACGCGGCGGTGACGGCCTGGCCGCAGTGGGGCCGATGCTGCGCGAATACATCCTCAGCGAGGCCATGCACGCCCTGGGGGTCCCGACCACGCGATCCCTGGCCGTGGTGGCCACCGGGCGCCCGGTGCAGCGCGACACGCTGCTGCCCGGCGCCGTGCTCACCCGCATCGCGAGCAGCCACCTGCGCGTCGGGAGCTTCCAATACGCCGCGGCCACCGCCGACCTCGACCTGCTGCGACGCCTGGCCGACCATGCGATCGCCCGCCACCACCCCGCCGCGGCGACGGCCGACCGGCCCTCCCTGGCGCTGTTCGAGGCCGTGGTCGCCGGCCAGGCATCGCTGATCGCCCGCTGGATGCTGATCGGGTTCGTGCACGGCGTGATGAACACCGACAACATGACGATCTCCGGGGAAACCATCGACTACGGCCCGTGCGCCTTCATGGAGGCCTACGACCCCGACACCGTCTTCAGCTCGATCGATTTCTGGGGGCGCTACGCCTACGGCAACCAGCCGGTCATTGCCGGCTGGAACCTCGCCCGGTTCGCGGAGGCACTGCTCCCGTTGCTTTCCGAGGACGCCGAGGAGGCCGTCGCGCTGGCGGAGCAGTCGTTCGGGGTGTTCCGGCCGACGTACGACGCCGTGTGGACGTCGGGCATGCGCGCCAAGCTCGGCCTGTCCGACGATGTTGCGGCGCAACGGGTCACGGCCTTGGTCGACGAGCTGCTTGCCCTGCTCAAGGAGAGCCAGCTCGACTACACCTCCTTCTTCCGCCACCTCGCCCACGCCGCCCGGGGGGACGCCGGGCCCGCGCGCGGGCTCTTCATCAACCTGCCCGGCTTCGACGACTGGCTGTCGCGCTGGCGGGCCCTGGGTCCGGACGCCGACTCGATGGACCGCGCCAACCCGATCTACATCCCGCGCAACCACCTCGTCGAGGAGGCGCTGGCCGCGGCGACGGCCGGCGATCTCGATCCGCTCGGGCGGCTCCTGGACGCCGTCACCGCCCCCTATCACGAACGACCCGGCCTGGAGCGCTACGCCGATCCCGCGCCGGAGGATTTCGGCACGTACCAAACATTCTGCGGCACTTAGGGATCCGCTATTGCGCGACCGCCCGGCTTTCGTAGGCGGCGGTCAGCCAGAACACGGCGCGCTCGAGTCCAGGCACGATCTCGGTGACCTCAATTTCGCCCTGCGTAAAGCGCGCCAGGAAGCCGAAGATCACACCGGTCAGGATCAGCTCCAGATCCTGGGCGTACCCCGAATCGACCTGGGCCAGAATCGATTTGGCGACCGGCACGACGGCATCGACGCCGCGCTGGATCAACCTGTCGCCGCCGGGTCCCGAGCGGGCGCGGAAGTACGAGCGCAGCATCATGGGGTGCCGCTCCCAGGGTTTGAAAATCGTTCGCAGCACCTGCATCAGGTCTGCGTAGAGCGATTCGCCGGAGACCCCGCCGGCCGGCGACGGCAAGTTCGCGTAGCGATTGGTGTCCATCCACCATTCGAGCGCGGCGACGATCAGCTCGTCACGAGTCGCGTACCGCTTGTAGATCGTCGCGAGGGACATCCGCGCGCGCCTGGCCACTTCGCGAAGCTGCACGGCCTCGTAGCCCTGGGTGTCCAACAGCTCGACCACGATCTCGATGATCGGGTCCGGTGCGTCGCCGGAACCCCCTTCTGCAACCACGGTAACCATGTTACTGTATTGCCCAGTAACAACGTTACCGCCGTTCTAGCTGCGGCGATCCCCCAAGGCGAGGATGACGAAATGGTGAGCCAACTCGACGGCAAGGTCGCCTTCATCACCGGCGTCGCGCGCGGTCAGGGGCGCAGTCACGCGATCCGCCTGGCCCGCGACGGAGCGAACATCGTCGGGATCGACATCTGCGCCGACATCCCCGCGAACGGCTACCCGATGGCCAGCCGCGACGAGTTGGACGAAACCGTGGCCCTGGTCGAGGCCGAGGGCGCCAAGATGCTGGGCCTGGTGGCCGACGTCCGCGACTTCCATCAGGTCCAGTCGGCCGTGGACGCCGGCGTGGAGCAGTTCGGCCGGCTCGACATCGTGCTGGCCAACGCGGGCATCGCCCCGGTGGCGTTTCGCGCGCTGACGATCGAGGAGGAACTCGAGCAGTGGAAGGCCGCGACCGCCGTCAACCTCGACGGCGCGTATCACACCGCGTGGGCGGCGATCCCGCATCTGCTCGCCGGTAACCGCGGCGGGGCGATCATCTTCACCAGCTCGACGGCGGGGCTGAGGGGTTTCGGCGGTCTGCAGGGCGGGGGCCTCGGCTATGCGGCGTCCAAGCACGGCATCGTCGGGCTGATGCGCACGCTCGCCAACGCCCTTGCGCCGATGAACATTCGGGTCAACACCGTGCACCCGACGGCGGTCAACACCATGATGGCGGTCAATCCCGCGATGACCGAATTCCTGGAGAACTATCCGGAGGGCGGCCCGCACCTGCAGAACCCGATGCCCGTGGGTCTGCTGGAGCCCGAGGACATCAGCGCCGCGATCGCCTATTTGGTCTCCGATGCGGCCAAGTACGTCACCGGGGTGACGTTTCCGGTCGACGCCGGCTTCTGCAACAAGCTATGAGCGCCGCGACGGGCCGCGTCGCCGGCAAGCGGGTGCTGGTGACCGGCGCCGCGCGCGGCATGGGCCGCAGCCACGCCGTGCGCCTGGCAGAGGAGGGCGCCGACCTCATCCTGGTCGACATCTGCGCCTCGTTGCCGGAGATCGAGTATCCCCTGGCGTCGCGCGCGGACCTGGAGGAGACGGCGCGACTGGTCGGAAAGCATGGCCGGCGCGCGATCGCCCACGTCGTCGACGTCCGTGACGCCGCGGCGCTGGCGTCGGTGATCGCCGAGGGCGTTGCCGAACTCGGCGGCCTCGACGCCGCCGTGGCCAACGCCGGCGTTCTGACCGTGGGCACGTGGGACACGACCACACCGGAGCAGTGGCGCACCGTCGTGGACATCAACCTGATCGGCACGTGGAACACCTGCGCCGCGGCGCTCCCCCACCTGGTGAACGAGGGCGGCAGCCTGGTCCTGATCAGCTCTTCCGCCGGCCTGAAGGGCACCCCGCTGCACCTTCCTTACACGGCGTCCAAACACGCCGTCGTCGGGCTGAGCCGGGCGTTGGCCAACGAGCTTGCGGCACAGAACGTCCGCGTCAACTCCGTGCACCCCACCGGCGTGGAGACGGGGATGCGCCCGGAGTCCCTCCAGGGCCTCCTGGCCGAGGGACGGCCCGACCTGATCCCGATATTCCTCAACGCCCTGCCCACCCTCATGGCCGAGGCGATCGACATCAGCAACGCGGTGCTGTTCCTGGTGTCCGACGAGTCCCGATTCGTCACCGGGCTGGAGCTCAAGGTGGACGCCGGCGTCACCCTGCGGTGACCGGCCGTCAAAACTCTACGCAGAGAGCGGATTTGATGATGGAACGGACCGAACGCGGAAGGCGACTGTTCACCGAGGTGATGACGGTGCCGCCGCCCGAGGATCCCAGCCCCACGACGGCCAGCGGCCTGATCGAATTGGTCTTCGCCGAAATCTGGTCGCGACCGAACCTGAGCAGACGGGATCGGCGCTTCGTCACGCTGCCGTGCGTCGCGGCCGCCGCCGCCGAAGAGCCGCTGCAGGATCACGTCTATGCGGCGCTGAATAGCGGCGACGTGAGCATCACCGAGATGCGCGAAACCGTGCTTCATTTCGCGGTGTACGGCGGGTGGCCCAAAGCTTCCCGATTAAACATGGCGGTCGACGCGCAATGGGAACGGATCCATCGCGAGCGCGGGCTGGACGTGCCGCCGCCCGAGCCGCTGCTCCCCCTGGTCACGCCGAGCGATCCGGAGGACCGGCTGGCCAGCGGGGAGCGATGCTTCACGGCGGTCAATTGCATTCCGTTCGCGCCGATCCGGGACAACCCGTACTCCGGCGCGGGGATCTTGAACTTCGTGTTCGGCGAGATGTGGCTGCGGCCCGGGCTGGGGATGAAGGAGCGGCGGCTGGTGACGGTGGCCTGCGTGGCCTTCCAGGACGCACCCATCCCGATCCTGAGCCACGTCTACGCCGCCCTCAAGAGCCGCGACGTCTCCTTCGACGAGATGGACGAGGTGGCATTGCATTTCGCCGCCTACTACGGCTGGCCCAAGGCCGCCAACCTCAGCCAGGTGATCGGCGAACAGAAGCAGCGGGTCTCGGCCGAATGGCATGCGGAGGCCACCACGGCATGAACCTGTCCGGAGGACTGCTGATCGCCGGCGACCGCATCACCCGGTCGTCCGGCGGCACCCACCAGCACATCAACCCCGCCACCGGCCAACCCAACGCGAGCGTGCCGCTGGCCGGTGCCGCCGAGATCAACGAGGCGGTCGCCACCGCGTGGGATGGCCACCGGGAATGGATGTCGCTCACCGCCGATCGCCGACGCGATCTGTTGATCGATCTCGCCGACGCCGTGCACCACAACCTCGACGAGCTGGCGCGGCTCAACGTGCACGACTACGCGGTCCCGATCTCGTTTGCCCACAACGGTATCCTCCTCGAACGATTTCTCCGCCACTTCGCCGGCTACGTCGACAAACCACACGGCATCAGCACGCCGGTGGCCGAATCGTTCGACGTCAACCTCGTGGAGCGCGAGCCCTACGGCGTCGTCGGCGTCATCACGCCGTGGAACGGCGCGCTGGTGGTGATCGGGTCGTGCGTCGCCCCGGCACCGGCCGCGGGCAACGCGGTCGTGCTCAAACCCTCGGAGGTGGCGCCGTTCGCCGCCCTGCGGTTCGGCGAGTTGTGCACCGCCGTCGGGCTCCCGGCCGGCCTGGTCAACGTGGTGCCGGCGGGGCCGGAGGGCGGCAACGCCCTGGTGCGCCACCCGGGTGTCCGCAAGATCCACTTCACCGGCGGCGGGGCGACGGCCCGCAACGTCCTCAAGGCCGCGGCAACGAACCTGACACCGGTGGTCACCGAGCTCGGCGGCAAATCGGCGAGCATCGTCTTCGAGGACGCCGACCTCGACGCCGCCGCGATGCTGGCGGCGCACCAGGGACCACTGATCCAATCGGGGCAGAGCTGCGCCTGCGCGAGCCGCGTCCTGGTCCACGAATCCGTCTACGACGCGTTCACGGAGAGGTTCGTCGCGGTGGTCAAGGGCGCGACCGTGGGTGACCCGTTCGACCCCGGCGTCGTGTGCGGGCCCGTGATCAGCCAGGCCGCCGCGGACCGCATCGTCGCCGAAATCGAGGAGGCGACCAACAGCAAGGTCGGCGAATTGCTCACCGGCGGAGGAAGGTTAGGCGGCGATCTGGCCGCGGGTTACTACATCGAGCCGACGGTGTTCGGCGGGGTGGACAACAATTCCACCCTGGCCCAGACGGAGACCTTCGGGCCGGTCGTGTCCCTGATGAAGTTCGACAGCGAAGCGGAGGCGCTGCGCCTCGCCAACGACACGCCCTACGGCCTGAACGCCTTCGTGCAGACGCGCGACCTCACCCGCGCGCATCGGACGGCGCGCCGGCTCGAGGCGGGGTCGGTCTGGATCAACACGTTCAGTGACATCTCGCCGCAGGGCCCCTACGGCGGCTTCAAACAGAGCGGCTTCGGCCGCACCGGTGGCCTCGAGGGTCTCCACGAATTCCTGCAAGTCAAGAACATCCGTATCGGCATGGGCTGAAGCGCTTACAGTTCCAGTGTGACGAGAAGCGTCGCCGTGATCGGGGCGGGCCCGGGCGGGCTGGCTGCGGCGCAGCCGGTCCAGGCAGGCGTTGATCACGATGCGGTGCAGCCAGCTGCCGACC
>NZ_LZIC01000075.1 GCF_001667185.1 Mycobacterium sp. 852002-50816_SCH5313054-b
CGCCGGGGCTAAAAGAGCTCTTTCGCGAGCAACTCCAGCGTCGCGACCCGGGCGGGCGCGGTGGCGGGATCGGTGCCGAGGTGGGCCGACGCGACGGGGTGGACCATCACCTCGTCGACGTCGAACCGGGCGGCCAGATCCCGCACCTGCTCGGCGGCCTCTGGCGGCGTGCCGAGGACGGCGCGCTTCAATCCGCTTTCCACGATGCGCTGCTGCTCCGGGCTGAGCTGGGCGACTTCGGCCTCCTCGACCAGCGGCACCGGCCCGAGCGGCTGCCCGGTGCGCAGCCGCGCCATCATCTGCAGGTTGGGCAGCATCAAAGCCGTTGCCTCGTCGCGGGTTTCGGCCACCGCGGCGTTGACCGTCAGGAACGTCACCGGCTCGGGAGTCAGGGCGCTCGGCTGGAACCGGGTCCGGTAGACCTCAAGGGCCTCCTCGGTGCCCTGGCCGGAGAAGTGGTGCGCGAACACGTACGGCAGCCCCTTGGCCGCGGCCAGGTGTGCGGAGTACATCGACGACCCGAGCAGCCACAGCCGCGGCTCGCTGGCCGCGGCCGGGGTCGCCTTGAGCCGGTAGTCCCCCGAGCGCAGTGGCACCACCACGCCGCGCGCGCTCATCAGCGCGGCCACGTCGTCGAGGTATTCGGGGAAGTTCTCGACGTCTTCATCGCCGCGGCTGCCGCGCAGGGCGTATGAGGTGACCGGGTCGGAGCCGGGCGCCCGGCCGATGCCCAGGTCGATGCGGCCCGGGGCGGCCGCCTCCAGCAACGCGAACTGCTCGGCGACGGCCAGCGGCGCGTGGTTGGGGAGCATCACCCCGCCCGACCCGAGCCGCACCTGCGTGGTCTGCGCGGCCAGGTAGGCGATCAGCACCGGCGGGCTGGTGGCCCCGACGGACGGCATGTTGTGGTGTTCGGCGAGCCAGTAGCGGGTGAAGCCCAGCCGGTCGGCGGCCTGCGCCAGCTGCACGGTGGCCGCCAGCGCGTCGGCGGTCGTCTGGTCCGTACGCACCGGGACGAGGTCAAGCACGGAAAGTCGCACGATGCCGTCAACGCCGGTGGGCACGCAAACGTTCCCGGGCCGTCGAGTGTGCGCTCACGGCATTCGGTGTGACCACAGGGCGGGATTTCGGCCGCTTTCTCGCCCAGGCTTCACACGCAAAGCCAAGGTTTCACACTCAAAGCCGGCTCAGTAGCCCTTCAGGGTGATCGAGTTGACAATGCGGTCGAACACCTCCTGCGGGATCGGCGCACCCCCCGGGATGTTGTCGATCACCAGCCACTGGTTTCGCTTGACGTAGTCCTGAAATTCCTTCTGGTAGTTGGCGAAACCGAGCGCGTAGTCGTCCCCCGCGGCCGCGAGTTCGCCGGCCAGGATGTAGGCGCCCAGCAGCGCGACGCTGGTGCCCTGGCCCGACAGCGGGGAGCAGCAATAGCCGGCGTCGCCGACGAGGGCCACCCGGCCCTTCGACCAGCGGTCCATCTTGATCTGCGACATCTCGTCGAAGTAGAAATCCGGCGCGCTCCGCATGTACTCGATCAGCTGCGGGCGGACCCAGCCGTCGTCGGCCATGCGCCGTTCCAGCTCGGCGAACACCGCCTCGGTATCCCGGTAGTCGATCCGCAGGTCGGCCTCCATGAAGCCGACCATGGCCCGCGCCTCGGTGTTGTTGCGCGCGCTGTAGACGCCGACCATGGTGTTGTCGCCGTAATGCCAGGTCTGCCAGTAGTCCAGGTCGAGGAAGTTCGGCACGGTGAAGATCGCCGCGTGGGTGCCCAACCGCTCGATGAATTGCGCCTCGGGGCCGAAGACCAGCCGGCGCACATTGGAGTGCAAACCGTCGGCTCCGATCACCAAATCGAACCTGCGCGCGGCCGCGTGCTCGAACGTCACCTTGACCGAGCTACCGTCGTCCTCCAGCGCCGCGATGCTGTCGTCGAACATGTACTCGACATTGAGTTTGGTTGCGTCATAAAGCAATTCGACAAGGTCATCGCGCAGCAGCTCGATGTCGAGGCTGGCGATGAGCCCGCCGGTGGGCGTCGACTCGGTGCCCCCGGAAAGCTCGTTGCCTTCGGCGTCGACGACGGACGCCCCCCGGATCCGCGTCCGCACGTGGTCGGCGGCCGACCGCAGCATCATGCGTTCGAGCACCGTCAGCGCCGGGCCCCGCACGTCGATGGCCTGCCCGCCCGGGCGCAGCCCGGGATGGCGCTCCACCACGGTGACCGAATAGCCATGGCGGGCAAGCCAATACGCGACCGTCGTGCCGGCCACACTCGCACCGGAGACCAGGATATCGGTCACGTAACTCCTGCCAGTTTCTTAGCTTCAGCGAAGACGTCGTCGAGCATTTCCGGAGTCAACCTACCGGTGAACATATTTTGCTGGCTGGGGTGGTAGCAGCCGAGCAATCGCACGCCGGATTCGAGCTCCACCACGACCCCGTGGCCGAACCGCGGCTTGCGCAGGCCGGACAGCCCCGGCAGCCGCAGCGCGATCTGCCAGCCGAATCCGCCCAGGGCCACGATCACGCGGACATGCTCGGACACCAGCCGCCATTCGGCCTGCAGCCACGGCCAGCAGGTGTCCCGCTCCGCCGGCGTCGGCGCGTTGGCCGGCGGCGCGCAGCGCACCGGGGCGGAGACCCGAATCCCGTTGGCGCGCAGGCCGTCCGCGGCGTCCACGCTGGTCGGCTGGTTCACCAGCCCGGCCCGGTGCAGCGCCGCGTACAACTGGTCGCCGGAGCGGTCGCCGGTGAACATGCGCCCGGTCCGGTTGGCGCCGTGCGCGGCGGGTGCCAGCCCCACGATCAGCAGCCAGGGCCGCTCCGACCCCCAGCCCGGCACCGGCCGCCCCCAGTAGGGCTGGTCGGCGAAGGCCCGGCGCTTGACGGCGGCGACCTCCTCGCGCCAGGCGACCAGCCGCGGGCAGGCGCGGCAGACGCTGATGACGGCGTCCAGCTGCGGTATCGAACCGGCCTGGGCCGCCAGCGCGGCGACTTGCGTCGGGTCGGCGGCCACCGGCGTCTCAGGCGTGGCCGGATCCCCCGGCCATCCGGTGCCGGGCGCCACCGGAGACGCGAACTTTTGGCCGGTATTCGGGTGGACGAGCACATGAACATCCTGCATGAGCGCGAAAAATCGGTCGCCGCACCGAGCGCTTTGGCGCTACATTCAGCCGCGATATCCCATGAAAAGCAGCGGCCCAGCGGTTCTGATCCTGTTCGCCACGCTGACGGCGACCGCGGGTACCGGCATCTCGATCGTCGCGTTCCCGTGGCTGGCGTTGCAGCACCACGCCAGCGCGAAGGACGCGTCGGTCGTGGCGGCCGCGATGACGGTGCCACTGGTGTTCTCCACGCTGGTCGCCGGCACAGCGGTGGACTTTTTCGGGCGCCGGCGGGTTTCGCTCGTCTCCGATTCGCTGTCGGGTACGGCGGTGGCCGCCGTGCCGCTGACCGCCTGGCTGTTCGGCGGCGACGCGGCCAACCCGATGTTTATCGTCGAGCTGGCCGCGCTGGCCTGCTGCGCGGCGGCTTTCGACCCGGCCGGGATGACGGCGCGCCAGTCGATGCTGCCGGAGGCGGCCGACCGGGCGGGCTGGTCGCTGGACCGCACCAACAGCATCTACGAGGCGGTGCTGAACCTGGCGTACATCCTGGGACCGGGCATCGGCGGGTTGATGATCGCGACGGTCGGCGGCATCAACACGATGTGGGTCACCGCGGGATTATTCGGGTTGTCCTTCCTGGCGATTGGCGCGCTGCGGCTCGAGGGCGCCGGCAAGCCACACCACGCCACGCGACCCGACGGGTTGGTGTCCGGTATCGCCGACGGGCTGCGGTTTGTCTGGAACCTGCGCGTGCTGCGCACGCTGGGATTGATCGACCTGGCCGTCACCGCGCTGTACCTGCCGATGGAAAGCGTGCTATTCCCCAAGTACTTCTCCGACCATCATCAGCCCGCGCAGCTGGGCTGGGTGTTGATGGCGCTCGGGGTCGGTGGCGTGGCGGGGGCGCTCGGCTACGCCGTGCTGTCGCAACGCACGCGGCGGCGGACGGCCTTGCTGACCGCGACGCTCACCTTCGGGGCCGCGACGGCCGGCATCGCATTCCTGCCGCCGCTGCCGGTGATCCTGGCACTGTGCGCGGTGACCGGCCTGGTCTACGGGCCGATCCAGCCGATCTACAACTACGTGATGCAGACCCGGGCCCCGCACCATCTGCGTGGCCGGGTGGTCGGGGTGATGACGGGGCTGATGTACGCCGCGGGCCCGTTGGGCTTGCTGGTGGCGGGTCCGCTGGCCGACGCCGCCGGGCTGAGCGTCACGTTCCTGGCGTTGGCGGTGCCGATCCTGGTGATCGGGGTTATCGCGTGCGGCCTGCCCTCGCTGCGCGAGCTGGACCGCGCGCCGGAACTCGCCGCGGATTCCGGGGCCTAAAATCTGGGCGTGGACATGCTGGCCAGCCTGATCGCCGACCTGCCCGACGGGATGGTCGTCACCGATCCGACCGTGACCGAGGGCTACCGCCAGGACCGCGCCTTCGATCCGTCGGCCGGCAAGCCGCTGGCCGTGGTCCGGCCGCGGCGCACCGAGGAGGTGCAGACGGTGCTGCGCTGGGCCACCGCGCACCGGGTGCCGGTGGTGACCCGGGGCGCCGGCAGCGGCCTGTCCGGCGGGGCGACCGCGCTGGACGACGGGATCGTGCTGTCGACGGAAAAGATGCGCGACATCACCGTCGACCCCGTCACCCGCACCGCGGTATGCCAGCCGGGGCTGTTCAACGCCGAGGTGAAGAAGGCCGTCGCCTCGTATGGGTTGTGGTATCCGCCCGACCCGTCGTCGTTCGAGATCTGCAGCATCGGGGGCAACATCGCCACCAACGCCGGCGGGCTGTGCTGCGTGAAGTACGGCGTCACAACCGATTACGTGCTCGGCATGCAGGTGGTGCTGGCCGACGGCACCGCGGTGCGCCTCGGTGGTCCGCGCCTGAAGGACGTCGCGGGGCTGTCGCTGACCAAGCTCTTCGTCGGCAGCGAGGGCACCTTGGGCGTCGTCACCGAGGTGACGCTGCGGCTGTTGCCCGCGCAGAACACGTCGAGCGTGGTGGTGGCGTCGTTTGGGTCGGTCTCCGCGGCCGTCGACGCGGTGCTGGGAACCGTTGCGCGCCTGCGCCCTTCGATGCTCGAGTTCATGGATTCGGTGGCGATCAACGCCGTCGAGGACACCTTGCGCATGGACCTGGATCGCGGGGCCGCCGCGATGTTGGTGGCCGGCTCCGACGAACGGGGGCGGGCGTCCGGCGAGGACGCCGCGGTGATCGCCGCGGTGTTCGCGGAAAACGGTGCGACTGAGGTGTTTTCGACCGACGATCCGGACGAGGGCGAGGCCTTCATCGCCGCCCGCCGGTTCTGCATCCCGGCGGTGGAGGCCAAGGGGTCGCTGCTGCTCGAGGACGTCGGGGTGACGCTGCCGGCGCTGGGGTCGCTGGTCACCGGCATCGAGCGGATCGCGGTGCAGCGGGACCTGATGATCTCGGTGATCGCCCACGCCGGTGACGGCAACACCCACCCGCTGATCGTGTACGACCCCGCCGACGCCGCGATGACCGAGCGCGCGCATCTGGCGTTCGGCGAGATCATGGAGCTGGCCGTCGGCCTGGGCGGCACGATCACCGGCGAGCACGGCGTCGGCCGGCTGAAGCGGCCCTGGCTGGACGGCTACCTGGGGCCCGACGTGATGGAGCTGAACCAGAGAATCAAGCGCGCGCTGGACCCGCTGGGCATCCTGAACCCCGGCGCGGCGATTTAACTTGGCGCCGAGCGTGCGTTGTGCGACGCGTTTGCGGCGTGTCCCGTCGTGAGATGCACAATCGGCGGTTGACAGACCGTTCAAGTTGTCGTACGAATGAGACATGGCTGCGGTTATGTCTCATGAAGCGCCGGCGGCGTTCCGGCTCGCCACCGCCGACACCTGGCCCGCTCCCTGGCCGATGTACCGGGCGCTGCGCGACCACGACCCCGTGCACCACGTCGTGCCCGACGGCAGGCCGGTCGACGATTACTACGTGCTGTCCCGGCACGCCGATGTCTGGGCGGCGGCCCGCGACCACGAAACCTTCTCCTCCGCGCAGGGCCTCACCGTCAACTACGGCGAGCTGGACCTCATCGGGCTGCGCGACAACCCCCCGTTTGTGATGCAGGATCCCCCCGTGCACACCGAGTTTCGCAAGCTGGTGTCGCGGGGCTTCACCCCGCGGCAGGTGGACGCGGTGGAGTCCAAGGTGCGCGACTTCGTCATCGAGCGCATCGAGAGGCTGCGCGCCCAGGGCGGCGGCGACGTCGTCACCGAGCTGTTCAAACCGCTGCCGTCCATGGTGGTGGCGCACTATCTCGGTGTGCCCGAGGAGGATCGGGCGCAGTTCGACGGCTGGACCGAGACCATCGTCGCGGGTAACACCGCGGACGGCGGGATCGGCGCGGCGCTGGAAACCGTCGGTGAGGCCATCGGGTCGATGATGGCGTACTTCACCGGGCTGATCGAGCGGCGCCGCAGCGAGCCCGAGGACGACACGATCTCGCACCTGGTCGCCGCCGGGGTGGGCGCTGACGGCGACATCGCCGGTACCCTGTCCGTGCTGGCGTTTACGTTCACGATGGTCACCGGCGGTAACGACACCGTCACCGGAATGCTGGGTGGCTCAATGCCTTTGCTGCACGAGCGCCCCGACCAGCGGCGGCGTTTGGTGGACGACCCAGGTTTGATCCCCGACGCGGTCGAGGAGCTGCTGCGGCTGACGTCGCCGGTGCAGGGGCTGGCGCGCACCGCCACCCGCGACGTGACCATCAACGGCACCACCGTGCCGGCCGGCCGCAAGGTCTTGCTGCTGTACGGGTCGGCCAACCGCGACGAACGCCAATACGGGCCGGACGCCGGCGAACTCGACGTGACCCGCTGCCCCCGCAACATCCTGACCTTCAGCCACGGCGCGCACCATTGCCTCGGCGCGGCCGCGGCACGCATGCAATCGCGGGTCGCGCTCACCGAATTGCTGTCCCGCTGCCCGGATTTCGAGGTCGACGAGCCCGGGATCGTGTGGTCGGGCGGCAGCTATGTGCGCCGGCCGCTGTCGGTGCCGATCCGGGTGAACGCCTGATGGCCGGCGACTGGCTGGGGGCGCACCGTAGCGAAGTGGCCGCGGACCGGATACTCGACGCGGCCGAGGAGCTGTACACGCAGCGGGACCAGGCCTCCATCGGCATGAACGAAATCGCCAGGGCCGCAGGGTGTTCCCGCGCGACGCTGTACCGGTACTTCGAGAACCGCGAGGCGCTGCGGACCGCCTACGTGCACCGCGAGACGCGCCGGCTCGGCCGCGCGATCGCCGAGGAGATCGACGGCGTCGAAGACCCGCGCCAACGGCTGGTAGCGAGCATCACCGCGGCGCTGCGGATGGTTCGCGAAAGCCCTGCGCTCTCAGCGTGGTTCGCCATCAGCCGCCCGCCGGTCGGCGGCGAGCTGGCCGGGCACTCCGAGGTGATCACCGGGTTGGCCGCGGCCTTCGTCCATTCGCTCGGTCCGGAAGACGCCGCCGCCGTGGAGCGCCGGGCCCGCTGGGTGGTGCGGGTCCTCACGTCGCTGCTGATGTACCCCGGGCGGGACGAGGCCCACGAGCGGGCGATGATCGAGGAGTTCGTCGTCCCGATCGTGGCGCCGGTCGATCTGCGATCGGTTAACATGCCGACATCACAGGGCTAGGTAGGTCGGAGAGTGCGCCGTGGCATCCATCCATTTCATCTCGGGCCTGCCGCGTTCCGGCTCGACGTTGCTGGCCGCGTTACTGCGGCAAAACCCGCGGTTCCAGGCCGGGATGTCGGGCCCACTGGCCGGGCTGTTCGGCGCCCTGCTCGGCGAAATGAGCGCCCGCAACGAATTTTCGGTCTTCATCGACGACACCCAGCGCGAACGCATCTTGCGCGGATTGTTCAACGACTTCTACTCCGACTGCCCCGCCGAGGTCATCTTCGACACCAACCGCTTCTGGTGCGGCTGGATGCCCGCGGTCTCCCGGCTGTTCCCCGACGCGAAAGTAATCGCCTGCGTACGCGATCTGGCCTGGGTAGTCGACAGCATCGAACGCCTGATCCAACGCAACGTCTTTAGCCCGTCATCGATCTTCAACTACAGCGCCGGCGGCACCGTCTACACCCGCGCCAAAAGCGTGATCGCCCCCGAAGGCATGGTCGGCGGCCCCTACGACGCCCTCAAACAAGCCTGCTACGGCGCCCAACGGGACCGCCTGATGCTGATCCAATACGAAACCCTGACCACCGACCCCGCCAAGACCATGCACGCCATCTACGCCTTCCTCGGCGAACCGGCCTTCGACCACGACTTCGACCACGTCGACTACGACGTCACCGAATTCGACGAACGCGCCGGCACACCCGGCCTACACACCGTGCGCGGCACCGTCAAAGCCGAACCCCGCGAGACGCTGCTGCCACCAGACCTGTTCAACCGCTTCCTGCGCGACGCGTTCTGGCGCGACCCACAGCGAATCCCCGCAGGGCTGCGGGTCGTATGACGCAATTTGCAGTAGTCACCCACCGACCCACCCGGAAATTGCCGTAGTCCCTCCCGGATCGAACCGGCGCTCGGCCGCCTGATATTCGGCCTTCAGGCCCCGCCATGCCCGGGGCGATGGGAGCCGAGATGTCGTCGTTCGTTTTCGCGGTGCTTTGCTGCCCGATGCTTGCCCGAGGGGACCAAATCGAATTTTGGAATTGGCCCCAATTCGATGACTTAAGTTTGCAAACTCGCGGTAGACATACTGCCCATCGAGCGTAGAGTCCGCCAGGTGCTGAAAACGTTCGTTTTTCGCTGAGGTCGTCCGCCCGTGCTCAGGGCGATGGGAGCCGTTATGTCGTCGTTTGTTTTCGCGTCGCCGGATGTGTTGGCTTCCGCCTCCCGGGAGCTGACCGGGGTCGGGTCAGCGCTGAGTGCGGCGAATGTGGCGGCGGCGCCGTCGACGACGTCGCTGGTGGTCGCGGCTCAGGATGAGGTGTCGACGGCGATCTCGGCGCTGTTTGGCGGCTACGGGCAGCAGTATCAGGCGCTAAGTGCGCAGGCGGCCTCGTTTCACCAGCAATTCGTGCAGGCGTTGAGTTCGGGCGGGTTCGCTTATGCGGCCGCCGAGGCCGCCAACGCCTCGCCGCTGCAGGCGATCGCGGCGGCGGCGCAAGGGGCGGAAAGTGCGGTCAACGGGCCCGTGCAGCAGTTCACGGGGCGCCCGCTGATTGGCGACGGCGCCAATGGCGCGGCGGGGACCGGGCAGTCCGGCGGGCCCGGCGGCTGGTTGTACGGCAATGGCGGCGACGGCGGGTCCGGCACGCTCGGTACCGCCGCCAATCCCAATGGTGGTTCGGGCGGCGCCGGCGGATCGGCCGTGCTGTTTGGCCGTGGCGGCAACGGCGGGGCGGGCGGGACTTCCTTTGCCGGTAGCGGCGCGACCGGCGGTTCCGGCGGTGCCGGTGGTGCCGGCGGGTTCGCATACGGCGGCGGCGGGTCGGGCGGTGTCGGCGGCCTGGGTGCCGCGGGCACGTCCGCCGCGGGCGCCGGGATGGGCGGTCAGGGCGGGGCAGGCGGTGCGAGCCATCAGCTGCTTGGGGGCGTCGCGGGTCCCGGTGGTGCCGGTGGGCAGGGCGGCAACGGGTATGACGCGGCCGCTGACCCGCTGGCGGCGCCGGGTGCGGCCGGCGGCCTGGGCGGCCAGGGCGGCCAGGGCGGCATCGGCGGTGGCGCAGGCGGGATTGTCGGCACCGGCGGAGCCGGCGGCGGTGGTGGTGCCGGCGGCCTCGGTGGGGTCGGCGCCCAAGGCGTCCAGGGCACGGCCATCACCGCGGCCGGCACCGGTGGTCACGGAGGCGGCGGTGGCACCGGAGGCCTCGCCGGGGCCGGCGGCTCGGGTGGAATCTTCGGGACTACTGGTGCCACGGGTGACGGCGGCACGGGCGGCACCGGCGGCATCGGCGGGCAGGGCGGCCTCGGCGCCGCCGGCGCGGCCGGGGGCCAGGGAGGTACCGGCGGCAAGGGCGGCCTGGCCGGCGGCACGGGTGGTAGCGCCGGCGACGGCGGCGACGGTGGCCAGGGCGGTATCGGCGGAACTATCGGTACCGGCGCCACCGCTGGCGCCGGCGCGGCCGGCGGTGCGGGCGGCGTGGCCACTGACGCCGTGGCCGGCTTCGGCGGCGGCGGCGGTGGTGGCGGCGGCGGTGCCACCGTTCAGGGCATCAACGGTGGCACCGCCAGCGGTACCGCCACCGGCGGTGGCGGCGGCACCGGCGGCGCCGGCAGCACCACCGGGGTGGGTGGGGCCGGCGGCGCCGGCGGCGACGCGTCCCTCTTCGCCAACGGCGAACGCTTCATCGGCCCGACGCCGATCAACCCAACGCCCAGCTCCGTCAGCGGCACCGCCGTCGGCGGGCACGGCGGGGCCGGCGGCACCAACGGCGGCACCGGCGGGCACGGCGGTGACGCCACCATGTTCTCCGGGGCCTATAGCCACCTCACGGATGGCACCGCGACCGGCGGCGACGGCGGTGCCGGAACCACCGGCGGCATCGGCGGGGCCGGGGGCTCGGCCAGCATCGAAGCCAACCAATTCTCCTCCACGATCAGCGACAGCAGCGCCACCGGCGGCGCCGGCGCCGTGGGCGCCAACGGCGGCATCGGCGGCGCAGGCGGAGCGGCCAGCGTCGCGGCCGCCAGTGGTGGCAGCGTCACCGGCGCGACCGCCACCGCCGGCCACGGCGGGGCGGGCACCGCCGGCGGCCACGGCGGCATCGGCGGCTACGCCACCGTCGAAGCCCAGACGCAGAGCACCGCGGCCGGCAGCACCGCCACCGGCGGCATCGGCGGTGCGGGCAGCACCGGAGGCCTCGGCGGTGACGGCGGAGGGGCCCAGGTTGAGGCCCTGGGTGGCGGCTATTCCGGCAGCACCGTCACTACCAGCACCGCGCACGGCGGCGCCGGCGGCTACGGCGGCCCAGGAGGCGTCGGCGGCGCCGGAGGTAGCGCCGGGGTCATCACTAGCGGCGGACACGCCTCCATCACCAACGGCACCGCCACCGCTGGCGCCGGCGGGGCCGGCAACACGACCGGCGGGCTCGGCGGCGCCGGAGGCGACGCCACGGTCATCGCTTCAGGCACGAGCAGCATCATCACCGACGGCTACGCCCACGCCGGCGTTGGCGGTGCCGGCAGCACCGGCGGCATCGGCGGCGCCGGCGGATACGCCGATGTTCAGGCCGGCAATGGCGGCGACGTCCACACCGCTACCGCTACCGGCGGCGCCGGCGCGGCCGGCAGCGGCGCCGGCGGCCAGGGCGGCGCTGGCGGCGACGCCACTGTCCGCGGGTACATTCGCGCGTCCGGCACCTACGGCTCCGTCACCGACGGGTACGCCGCCGCCGGCACCGGCGGGGCGGGCCTTGACGGCGGTATCGGCGGTGCCGGCGGCAGCGCCACGGTGTCGGCCGGCGCTTACGGCTCCTACGGGGGCGCCACCGCTACCGGCACCGCCATCGGCGGCGCCGGTGGCTACGGCAGCGGCGCCGGCAGCCAGGGCGGCTTGGGTGGCGGCGGCAGCATCAGGTCTAGTGCGGCGGTCGGAGCTTACGGCGACAGCACCGCCGTTGCCGGCACCGCCACCGGCGGCGTCGGCGGCAACGCCACCACTGGCGGCACCGCCGGTGGCGGCGGATTCGCCAGGGTTGCCAGCTACGTCTACGGCGCCGTCACCGGCACCGCCACCGCCGGCGCCGGTGGGAACGCCAGCGGCGCCGGTAGCCACGGCGGCTACGGCGGCGGCGCCGCCGTCATCGGCGCAAGCGGCGGCGCCATTACCGACGGCACCGCCAAGGGCGGCCTCGGCGGTTACGGCAGCGCGGGCGGCGCCGGCGGTCACGGCGGCGGCGGGTTCGTTCAGGCCTACAACACTGGCAGCAACGTCAGCGGCGCCACCGCCATGGGCGGCGCCGGCGGTTACGGCAGCGGCGCCGGCAGCCACGGCGGCTACGGAGGCTCCTCCGTCATCCAAGCCAACGCCAACGCCAGCGTCAGCGACGTCACCGCCACCGGCGGCGCCGGCGCGGCCGGCAGCGCCGGCGGCATCGGCGGCGCCGGAGGCGCCGCCAGCATCCAAGCCTTCAGCCCCAGCCTCGGTGACACCGCCACCGTTACTGACAGCACCGCCACCGGCGGCGTCGGCGCGGCCGGCAGCGGCGGCGGCATCGGAGGTGCCGGCGGCTCCGCCACAGTCGAATCCGGCAACCCCAACACGTTCACGTACGGCGGCACCATCACCGGCGCCACCGCACACGGCGGCGCCGGCGGTTACGGCAGCGACGCGGGCAGCCACGGTGGCGTCGGGGGGCACGCCCTAGTCTCCGCCGACGGCGCAGGCAGCTCCGTCACTACCAGCACCGCCACCGGCGGCGCCGGCGGTCACGCCACCGACGGCGGCATCGGCGGCGCCGGAAACTACGCCACGGTCAGCGCGACCAATAGCGGCACCATCACCGACGCCACCGCAACCGGCGGCGCCGGCGGCGCCGGCGCCGGGAGCCAGGGCGGCACCGGCGGCCACGCCATCGTCTCCGCCGACGCCAGTGCCGTGGGCAACCGCGGTCTCGTCTCCGCCGCCGGCGGCGCCGGCGGTGCCGGCAGCGGCGGCGGCATCGGCGGCGCCGGGGGCTACGCCACTGTCACCGCAACCGCAACCAACGGTCCCTACCGGTCCGGCTACCTCAACAACAGCTCAGCCACCGGCGGCGCCGGCGGCTACGGCACCGGCGCCGGCAGCCAGGGCGGCGCCGGAGGCCACGCCCTCGTCTCCGCCGACGCCTATTCCGCCAGCATCCGTGGCGACGCCGCCACCGGCGGCGCCGGCGGTAACGCCACCAACGGCGGCATCGGCGGCGCCGGCAACTACGCCGCCATCACCGCAACCACTCAGTCCTTCAACGGTGAGAGCTCGGCCACCGGCGGCGCCGGCGGTTACGCCACCGGCGCCGGCAGCCAGGGCGGCGCCGGAGGCCACGCTATCGCCTCCGCCTCCCAGGACGTAGGCCAGGTCATCGGCATGACCGCCACCGGCGGCGCCGGCGGCAACGGCAGCGCCGGCGGCATCGGCGGCGCCGGCGGCGACACCACCATCACCACGCCCCACGGGGGAGTCGTCGAGTTCGGCTCAGCCACCGGCGGCGCCGGCGGTTATGGCACCGGCGCCGGTAGCCAGGGCGGCGCCGGAGGCGGCGCCACCTTCGTCGGCGGCCAGTACACCGCTTACAGCACCGCCAAGGGCGGCGCCGGCGGAGCCGGCACTGACACCGGCAGCCAGGGTGGCGCAGGAGGCAGCGCCACCGTCACCAGCCGCTACGAGGGCGGCGCCGTCGGTGCCGGAGCGACCGGCGGCGCCGGCGGGGCCGGCAGCGGCGGCGGCATAGGCGGCGCCGGAGGCGACGCCACCGCCGCCGGGATCTACGGCGGCGAAGCCACCGGCTCAGGCACCGGCGGCACCGGCGGCACCGGCTTCGACGGCCACATCGGCGGCGCCGGCGGCGGGGCCGACATCATCGCCAACGGCAACTTCAGCAGCAGGCCCACCGCTGCCGGCACCGCCATCGGCGGCGCCGGCGGCGACAGCGGCCACGGAGCGTACGGCGGCAACGGCGGCAGCAACGCCGTCAACGCCAGCTATGGCACCGCCGGTAGGGCCGAGGTGTTGGCCACCGGCAGCGCCAACGTGACCGGCACCGCCACCGGCGGCGCGGGCGGGGCCGGCGGCGATGGCACCGTCGCCGGTGCTCCCGGCGGCGTCGGCGGGGCCGGCGGCTACGCCCAAGTCACCGCGTCGTCCGGCACCGTCACCGCCAGCGCCACCGGCGGCTACGCCGGAGTCGGCGGCGCCGGCGGCGCCGGCAGCGGCGCCTACGGTGGCGCCGGCGGTAATGGCGGCTTCGGCGTCAACAGCGGTAACGCTTCCGGTACCGGCGGCCATGGCGGCGCCGGCGGCGCCGGCAGCCTCACTGGCACCGGGCACGGCGGCATCGGCGGCGCGGGCGGCGACGGCACCGGCGGCCTCGCCGGCGACGGCACCGGCGGCCAACCCGGCACCGACGACACGGCCGGCGGCGACGGCTCAGCCGGCAGCAACTTCCCGTGACAGTCCGCCGCCGAGGGATAGGTCGCCGCGGCACTACGCCGACGCGGCGTGTGGCCTCAGCCGGCGGCGCGTCTCGAACGCGGTGACGATCTCCCCGGCGCGCACCGCCACGTTGGACAACAGCGACGACGACAGGCCGTGGGTGTGCTCGACGCCGCCGTTGAGGTAGATGTCGCCCGGTGCCCCCGCCTTGGGTACCAGCCGATAGTCCCGGGTGACGGCGGGCCGCCCGTCTGCGCCGAATTCGTAGCGCCCGGCCAACTCGCCCAGCAGGCACCGCACGTCCATCGGGGCGTAGCCCGTCGCGTACACCACCGCATCGCAGTCCAGCGCTGTCCGGGAGTAATCGATGAGGCGGGAGATCGTCAGGCGCACTTTGTCCGGATACTCCTGCGTGGCAATGACTTCGGACGCATTGTGCATGAACAGCCGGCGACCGCCGGACACCCGCTCGGCGTACTCGCGCGAATAGAGTTCGTCGATCAATGGCGGATCCACCGCCGAATAGTTGGTTGAGCGGTGGTAATCGAGCAGTCGTTCGCGCACTTGCTCGTCGGCGCGATAAAACTCGTCCATCGCCGACGGGTCGAAAATTCGGTTCGCGTACGGAGTGTCGTCGGCGCTGCTGTAGCCGTACCGGGCGAAAACGGCATGTACCTCGGCCTGCGGGTAGGTCTCGTGGAGGTGGGCGACCACCTCGGCCGCGCTTTGACCCGCACCAACCACGGCGAATCGCTTTGGGGCAGAGGGGTTCAGCGCGGCCAGATTACCGAGCAGCCGGTGGCTGTGCCACTGCCGGGGAGTTTCGACAACACCGGCGGGCAACTCCGGGCGCAGGCCCGTCGCCAAGACCAACGTTGCCGCATGGATGACGCGGTCGGGGTCGGTCCGCACCACGAACCCCGTTTCGCCCGGTGAGATTTCGACGACACGATGACCGTAGCGGACATCCGCGGCCACCCCCGCCGCAGCCCACTCGAGATAGTCGTGAAACTCCATCCGACTGGGAAACAGCGTGTGCTGGCCAATGAACTCGACCAGCCGGCCGCGCTCGCCGAGGTAGTTCAGAAAGGTGAAGTTGCTCTGCAGGTTTCGCAGGGTCGCCAGGTCTTTGAGGAACGGAATTTGCATGCGCGCGTGGGGCAGCAGCATCCCCAGGTGCCAGCCGAACTTGGGCTGCTGCTCGAGAAATACCGCGGCCAAGCCGCGTTCGTTCAACGCGATTGCGAACGCGAGGTTCGACGGCCCGAAGCCGACGCCCAGCAGGCCGGTCTTTTCAGGAATGGGCATAAGAGCGCGCCAATCGTTCCAGATAGCGTTCGCGGACCATGGTCCTATCAATCAGGACGACGAAATCGGCCATGTCGAAGTCGGGATCGTAGGAGGGCTCCCCGCAGATCATTCCGCCGATCCGCAGCGACCCCTGCACCATCGGCGGGATGCGCACCCGTCCCGGATCGGTTAGCTCGGAAAGGCTCAATCCGTTGACCATCACCGGATTTCGCGGATAAACCCGGTATTGGGCAGGGGCTTGATGCCCGCTCAGGGCCGCATCGCGCACGCCCCGCACCAGCGCGCCGCGCGGCCCGCCGTCCTCCATCCGGACCGAGAGCGATCCGATTCCGAACCGGTAGCCGCTGATTTCCTGATACCGAAGGATTCCCGCCCACAACAGACCCATCACCGCCCCGCTGCGGTGATCGGCATGCACGGTCGCGCGGCCGAGTTCGACGAGCTCGCCGCGGATCTCGTTCAGGCCGCCGATGTCGAAGGTGGTGTCGGCGAACAGGCCGCCGGCGGCCCGGGCGCCGGCGGGCGGCAGCAGCCGGTAGCACCCGACGATCTGCCTGGTTGTCTCGTCTCGGGCCAGCAGATGATCGCTGTACGGATCGAACTGATCGACGTCGATCAGGTCCCCGGTCAGCGGTCCGCGGACGGCCTGCGGTAGCGCCGCGCCCATCTCCTCGGCAAACGTCTGGTAGCGCAGCCGCTGGGCGGCTTCGATGTCTGCGGGGTCGCTGGAGATTATGACGCTGTAACGGTTGTTGTCCGTCGCAGGGATGAGGACCGCATCGCCCAACATGGATGGGAACGTTACACGGACATGCCCTCAGCAAACGGCATTTCGGGCTCTCCGTGGCGGCGCGCGCCGACCGCGATCAAGATCGCGGTCGCGACCGCGGCGGCGGTGGCGGCGGTGGCCGCGGCCACCAGGGCGGCCTGCATTCCGGCGGCGCTAGCCTGACGGGCCGCCCGCGCGATGGCCGGTAGCGCGGGGCGGTATTCGGTGGGCAGGAAATCGAGCACCCGCAGGCCCGCGCCGGCGGACACGCTGTCGATCAGGCGGCGTGCGGCGCCGGGGCCGAGGACACCGAGCTGAGCCAGTTCATGTGTGGCGCTGTCGGACGCCCTGGGACCGAACAAGGCCCCCAGGCCCGCGACGCCGGCCAGGATGCCGACCTGGCGAACGGTGCTCACCGCGCCGGTCGCCATGCCGGCGTCCGCGACCGGCACGAATTGCAGTGCGATGTCGGACGTCAACGCGAATAGGCCGCCCAGGCCCAGCCCGGCCACGACGGAACCCGCGATGAAGTGCGTCCACTGCGTGCTCTCCCCGACCCCGGTCATCAGCCACAGCCCCACCGCGATCAGCGCCACGCCGCCCGGGATCGAGGTCCACGCCGGGAAATAGCGCGCGGCGGCCATGGCCAGTGGGGCGCCCAGCACGCAGGCGACGGTCAGCGGGAGCGCCCGCAGCCCGGACTGAAATGGGCTGTACCCCAGCGTATTCATGAAATACAGCGCCAGGTAGTTGGTCGCGGCGATCAGCGTCCCGGCCGCGGCGAACGCCGCCAGGGACACCCCCGCAAAACCCGGGCGCCGCACCACCCGCAGGTCGAGCATCGGCGCGCTCACCCGCGACTCCCACCACCCAAAGGCCGCCAGGCCCAACACGGACAGCGCGCTCAGCGCCAGGATCACCCCGTCGGTCCAGCCGCGGCGGTTGCCCTCGATCAACGCGTACACGCCCGCGAACAACGCGGCCGACAACACGGCCGTGCCGACCAAGTCGAGCGGACGGTCCTGCGCGGCACGGGTTTCCGGGACGAACCGCACGGCGATCGCCAACGCCACCACCCCGATCGGCACGTTGATCAAGAAGATCGACTCCCAACCGAACGCTGAAACCAGCGCCCCACCGAGCAGCGGCCCCACGGCGGCGCCCGCACCCATCACGGCGCCGTAGATCGCGATCGCGATGCCCCGCCCCTTTTGTTCGGGGAACGCCGCGGCCACCATCGGCAACGAAACGCCCAGCAGGACAGCCCCACCCGCGCCTTGCAGCGCCCGGCACGCGTTGAGCGTCTCGATGCTGCGGGCCAGCGCGCAGCCGGCCGACGCCAGCGTGAACACGGTCATCCCGGCCAGATAAAGCCGTCGCCGCCCCAGTCGGTCACCTAACGTCGCGGCGGTCAGCAACAGTCCGGCCATCGGCAGCGCGTAGGCGTCGACCACCCATTGCAGTCCGCTCAGGTCGGCGTCCAGGGTGGCCTGGATGTTGGCGAGCGCGGCCGAAACGATGGTCATGTCGAGCAGCAACATGAACACCGCGAGGCAGACCGCGAGCAGCGTCAGCCGAGGATGAAGCGCTGTCCCCCCATCCCCGTCGTCTCCGGCCACCTAGCCGTCCTTGACCCGGGTGAAACGGTGCAGCAGCCAGGCCAGCGGGATGGTGATGACCATCGTCGCGATGAACAGGTAGCCCATCGAGCCGGTGTAGACGTGGGCGCGAACGACGTACACCATCGCGAATTCCATCGTGATGAGATGGATCAGGAAGATCTCGTAGGAGATCTCACCGAGCCACACCATCGGCCGGCTGGCCAGCAGCCGCGAATACGCACCCTGATCACCCAGTGCCAGCGGCGCCACGGCGAGCGCGGCGATCACGGCGTAGAACACGGTCTTGCAGATGGCCTGGCTCAGCGTCGCGGGCGAGGTGGTGGGCGCGCCGGCGATGGGCGTTGAGGCGATGAAGTAGCAGACGAGCGCCAGCGGGGTGGCCATGAAGGCGTAACAGTGCACCCTCATCGCCTGCAGCACGGCCAGCGACATGCCGGCCACGAACCAGGCCAGGTAAGTGGGCAGCCACAGCCGGGCGCCGTCGGGAAACCAGTGATCGGTGTGCACCAGGACCAGCCACCCCGGGCTGATCAGCGCCATCGCCGCCAGGGCGGCCAGCATCGCCTTCGGCTGCCATCGGCGCCGGGCGATTAGCACCAGCAGCAGGTAGGCCAGCAGCGGCAGCGCGACGTAGAACGAGGCCTCCACCGCCAGGCTCCACATCTGCGTCAGGCCCTGGTGCAGATACTTGCCGAGGTAGCCGTTGCAGTAGATCTGCGTCAGCGTCAGGTTGCGCACCAGGCCCTGCCAGGTGTGCCCGGGATTCGGGCCCGCCTCGCGGAAGTGGTAGAGCACGTAGGCGAACAACACGGTGATGAGGTAGGCGGGCATGATGCGCCGAACCCGATGGCGTGCATAGCGGCTCAGCGACGGCGGCGGGCCACCGGTGGCGGCCGACTTCACCCACGGGCGAAACAGCAGGAAGCCCGACAGCACGAAGAAGATCGGCACGCCGACCTCCAGCCGCGAGCCGACCAGGCCCCAGTAGCCGTGGGTGTACTTGCCGGTGGTGTAGGCCGCGTGGGTGCCGACGACGAGCAGGGCGGCGACGGCACGGATGCCGGTCAGCGACGCGACGCGGTCGACGTGGGCGACCTGCTCGAGTCCGCCTTGGGCGTCCCGTTCCTCGGACAGGGTCATCGGCGCGGTTTGGTCTTGCCCGGTGAGCGGTCCGGTCGCAGGTCGATCAGCACGCCCGAGATGCGGGTCTGCTCAAGCTTTTTCAGCGTCGCCCTGGGTAGTTTGGCCGGCAGCTCCACCAGCGAGAAGTCCGGCCCGATGGCGATATGGCCGAAATCGCTGCGGTGCAGGCCACCCTCGTTGGCGATGGCGCCGACGATCGCGCCGGGGCCGATCTTGTGCCGCTTGCCCACGGAGATCCGGTAGGTGGCGAAGTCCCTTGGCTGCCTGGGTCTTTCGTTGGCCCGATCGGGACGTTCCCGGCGTTCGCGCCGTTCGGGCGGGGGTTCGGGCGCCATCAGGAACGCCTCGCCGTCGCGCGACTGCACCGCCAGCGCCGCGGCGATGTCGGCCATCGGTACGTTGTGCTCGCGTTCGTAGTCCTCGACCAGCCTGCGGAACAGCTCCAGCGTGGGACTGCCGAGCGCGTCGGTGATGGAGTCGGCGAACTTGGCCACCCGCTGGGCGTTGACGTCCTCGACAGTGGGCAGCTCGGCCTCGGTGAGCGGCTGCCGCGTCGCCTTCTCGATCGCCTTGAGCAGGTGGCGCTCCCGCGGGGAGACGAACAGCACCGCGGTTCCGGACCGCCCGGCCCGCCCGGTGCGCCCGATGCGGTGCACGTAGGACTCGGTGTCGTGCGGGATGTCGTAATTGAGGACGTGCGAGATGCGCTCCACGTCAAGGCCTCTGGCCGCCACGTCGGTGGCGACCAGGATGTCGATACTGGCATTTTTCAGCGCCGCTATGGTCCGCTCCCGCTGCGCCTGGGGGATGTCACCGTTGATCGCGGCCGCGGAAAACCCTCGGGCCCGCAGCTTTTCGGCGACCTCCTCGGTGGCCTGCTTGGTGCGCACGAAGACGATCATCGCTTCGAACGACTCCACCTCGAGGAGTCGGGTGAGCGCGTCCATCTTGCGGGGGCCGGCGACCTGGATGTAGCGCTGCGAAATGTTCTCGGCGGTGGCGGTTTTCGCCTTCGCGATGATTTCGACCGGATCGTGCAGGTACTTCTTGGTGAGCTTGCGGATCGCCGGCGGCATGGTCGCCGAGAACAGGGCCACCTGCTTGTATTCCGGGGTGTCGGACAGGATGCGCTCGACGTCCTCGGCGAAGCCCATGGTGAGCATCTCGTCGGCCTCGTCGAGCACCAGGTAGTCGAGATGGGACAGGTCCAGCGTCCCGCGCTCGAGGTGGTCGATGACCCGGCCGGGCGTGCCGACCACCACCTGCGCGCCGCGTCGCAGCCCGGCCAGCTGCACGCCGTAGGACGACCCGCCGTAGATCGGCAGCACGTGGATCTGCGGCAGGTGCGCGCCGTAGCGGCTGAACGCCTCGGCCACCTGCAGGGCCAGCTCGCGGGTGGGGGCCAGAACCAGCGCCTGGGTCGCCTTGCTGGTCACGTCGATCTTGGACAGGATCGGGATCGCGAACGCGGCCGTCTTGCCGGTGCCGGTCTGGGCCAGCCCGACGACGTCGGAACCGGCCATGAGCGGCGGGATCGTCGCGGCCTGGATGGCCGTCGGGTCCTCGTAGCCGACGTCGGCGATCGCCCGCAGGACCGCAGGATGAATCTGCAGGTCGGCGAACGTGGGAGAGGCAGCCTCGGGTGGGCTGTCGGGGAGGGTCATCGCATCTAGGAGTGTAGTGGTGATCGCGGGCTCGGCGGAGCCGAGCACGACGGGCCGATGGACCGCGAGCGCGCGTGTTTGTACGCCGACACGCCGCAGAGGCCGTACATCTGCGCGCGCTCACCCCGGGAGTGCGCGCCCCATGGGCGACAATACAACCGTATGGTCATGGGCGGGCGTGTTGGTACCCGGTCGCCACTGCATCACCGAGGCCGACCTCATCCATGCCGTCGACGACCATGTGACGACGGTGCTGACGGCCTCGCTGGCCACCTGCCATCGGCGCCGGCCGACGACCCCGCCGCCGACATCGCGGACCGGACCAGGCCGAGGTCGCCGACTACCGGTGTCGCGCGCTCGTGGACGCCACCCGCACCGGCACGCGCGACTTCGACACCCTGGTCGCCGTCGCCGGCGGGCACTGGACCAGCTGCAAGAACAAGGGCTGGCCAAACCCGGCCTCGACCCGACCTGGATGACGCTCAACCCGCTCGTGCTGGGCATGTTCATCCTTCGCACGCAGCTAAGCCGGCACTCGCCCGAACCCCTGGCCACCCCAACCCAATTGGAGTGCTGGCGACGGGCCACCGAGCACATCATCACCGACGGCCAACTGCGGCGGCCGCACGACGAGTGAGCGGCTGCGCCGCGGGCCCTCGGCCGCGCCTGCCACACTCGTGGGCCCGCTAACGGTACGGTTTCGCGATGTGTATTCGCTGACTCATCGCGCGCTGATGGGCCTCGCCGTTGTTGTGTCTTCGGCGTTGACCGCCTGCGGCTCCGGAGATTCGACCGTCGCCAAGACGCCGCAGGCGACCACAACCAGCGAGACGGCGTCGATCACGGCCCCCGCCACTCCGACGCCGGCCGCTGCCCCACCCTCCGGTAGTCCGGCGCCGGCCGATCCGTGCGCGGTCAACCTCGCCTCCCCCACGATCGCCAAGGTCGTCTCGGAGCTGCCCCGTGATCCGCGCAGCCAACAGGCCTGGAACCCCGAGCCGCTGGCCGGCAACTACAACGAGTGCGCTCAGCTGTCGGCGGTGATCATCAAGGCCAACACCAACGCCGGCAATCCCTCGACCCGGGCGGTGCTGTTTCACCTCGGCCAGTTCATCCCGCAAGGCGTGCCCGACACCTACGGGTTCAACGGGGTCGACCCGTCGCAAACCACCGGCGACACCGTCGCGCTCACCTATCCCAGCGCGATCGGCTTGACCACCACGGTGAAGTTCCGGTGGAACGGCAACGGCGTCGAGCTCATCGGTAACAAGCCCGGCGGCTGAACGGGCGGGCCGGTGGTGAGCTGCTGCCCCGGCTGCCCAGGGCGCCCGCGTCGGCGAAGACCTGCATCCACGAAATCTGCTAACCCGCGCGGCCGCGCGCCATTGAACAGCGTCAGCCGCTCACCTGGAGCGGGAGCGAGAACGCTCCCGCGCCACCGGTCACCACGAACACCCATCGGCCGTTCGACGGCAGCCGTACCTCGATGTCGAAGAAGGCGAACCCAATTTCGCCACCAGCGGCGGCCTCGGGCAGCTCGTACTCGGTGGTCAACGGCTCGTCGTCCGTCGGCGGCCTGATCTCGACCTCGACCAGTCGCACCGGACTATCGGTCTCCACCTGCGTCAGCACAACCAGCACAAAGCGCGCCACCCGGTCGGTCCCCACCCGGAAGCCCGACAGCACGCCGCCAGACACGGCGAGCTTGTTGTCCACCACCGAAGCCGCTTCGGCGAGGAAGGCCCCGGTAATCACCCCGCTGAAGTTACCGCTTCCTCGACTGTCAGCAAGGGCCCCCGCGGGCGGAACGTCGATCACGTCGGTCCCCTCACCTACTGTGGCTGCTGTGTTCGTCACCGACGACAGGATCGTCTACAGCGCGTCGGATCTCGCGGCGGCCGCCCGCTGCGAGTACGCCCTGCTCAGGGACTTCGACGCCAAACTCGGCTGGGGCCCCGCGGTCGACGTCGGAGACGAACTGCTCGCGCGCACGGCCACTCTCGGTACGGAACACGAGCGACGGCGACTCGACCGATTCCGCGACGAGTTCGGCGAGGGCGTCGCGGTCATCGGCCGCCCGGCATATACCCTCGCCGGGCTCACCGCCGCGGCCGAGGCAACCCAGCGCGCCATCGCCAACCGCGCCCCCGTGGTGTATCAGGCCGCGATGTTCGACGGGCGCTTCGTGGGCTTCGCCGACTTCCTGGTGCTCGACGACGACCACTATCGGGTCACCGACACCAAGCTGGCGCGCTCACCCAAGGTCACCGCGTTGCTGCAGCTGGCGGCCTACGCCGACGCGCTCGCCGACGCGGGGGTGGTGGTGGCGCCGGAGGCCGAACTGGAACTCGGCGACGGCACCGTCGTGCGCTACCGGGTCTGTGACCTGATTCCCGTATACCGTTCGCAGCGCACGCATTTGGAGCGACTGCTCGACGGGCACCACACCACGGGCGCCCCGGTGCGCTGGGACGACGACGGCGTGGCCGCCTGCTTTCGCTGCGCGTTGTGCACCGAACAGCTGCGCGCCACCGATGACCTGCTGCTGGTCGCCGGTATGCGAATCGGCCAGCGGGACACGCTCATTGGCGCCGGCATCACCACGATCGCCACGCTGGCCGACCATACCGGTCCGGTGGCCGACCTGGCACCCCCGGCGCTCAACAAACTGACGGCACAAGCCAAACTGCAACTACGCCAACGTGACACCGGAATACCGCAATTCGAGATTGTCGACCCCCAACCGCTGACCCTGCTACCCGAACCGGACCCCGGTGACCTGTTCTTCGACTTCGAGGGCGACCCGCTGTGGACGGCCGATGCCCGCGACTGGGGCCTCGAGTACCTGTTCGGCATCCTGGACGCCACGGGAAGCTTTCGCGCGCTGTGGGCCCACGACCGGATGGACGAGCGCAAGGCGCTCACCGACTTCCTCGCGATGGTCAAAAAGCGCCGCAAGCGCCGGCCCAACATGCACATCTACCACTACGCGCCCTACGAGAAAACCGCGCTGCTGCGGCTCGCCGGACGGTACGGGGTCGGCGAGGACGAGGTCGACGAGCTGCTGCGCAGCGGCACCCTGGTCGACCTATACCCCTTGGTGCGCAAGAGTATTCGCGTTGGCGCAGAATCGTTCAGCCTCAAGGCGCTCGAGCCGCTCTACATGGGTGCGCAGCTGCGCGCCGGTGACGTCACCACGGCCGCCGAATCGATCACCTCCTACGCCCGCTACTGCGAGCTGCGCGCCGCCGGCGAACACGATGCCGCCGCGTCGGTGCTCAAGGAGATCGAGGACTACAACCACTACGATTGCCGCTCGACCCGCGAGCTGCGCAACTGGCTGATGCTGCGCGCGTACGAGTCCGGCGTCGTACCGATTGGCGCCCAACCGGTTCCGCAAGGCAACACCGTCGAAGACCGCGACCAGCTGGCGGTGGCGTTGTCGACATTCACCGGGCACGCCGGCGTCGGCGACCGCACGCCCGAGCAGACGGCGGTCGCCCTGGTGTCGGCGGCCCGCGGCTACCACCGGCGCGAGGAAAAGCCGTTCTGGTGGGCTCATTTCGACCGGCTGAACTTCCCCGTCGAGGAATGGTCCGACGACACCGACGTCTTCATCGCCGAGTCGGCGTCGGTCGACACCGACTGGCACACCCCGCCCCGCGCGCGCAAGCTCCGACGGGAAGTGCAACTGCGGGGACAGTTGGCGCGCGGCGACCTGTTGACAGAGGTCTTTGCCCTCTACGAGCCCCCCGCCCCACCGAGCATGACCGACAACCCGGACCGGCGCGCGGCCGGCCGCGCGCAGGTCGTCGCGGTAGACGACCCTGCGGTGCCCACCGAAGTGGTCATCCGTGAGCGAGTCGGCAATGACGGCACCACCTTTCACCAACTGCCGTTCGCGCTCACCCCCGGGCCACCGATTCCCACGACGGCATTGCGGGAGTCGATCGAGGCGACCGCCACCGCGGTGGCCGCCGGGTTGCCGCGACTACCGCGCAGCGCCGTGGCCGACATGCTGCTGCGTCGCGCGCCCCGCACCCGCAGCGGCGACCCACTGCCTCGCAGCGCCGATACCGTCGCCGACATCACCGCCGCGGCACTGGATCTGGACGCGTCCTACCTGGCGGTGCACGGGCCGCCGGGCACCGGCAAGACACACACCGCGGCGCGCGTCATCGAGCGCTTGGTCACCGGCCACGGCTGGCGCGTCGGCGTGGTGGCGCAATCGCACGCCACGGTGGAGAACCTGCTGGACTGCGTGATCGACGCCGGCCTGGACCCTGCGCGGGTCGCAAAGAAACCCGCCGGCCGCGACGCACCCCGATGGCGGGAGATCGAGTCCAACGAGTACGCGGCGTTCATCACCGGCACCCACGGCTGCGTGATCGGCGGCACCGCATGGGATTTCGCCAACGCCAACCGGGTGCCGCCGGGCGCGCTGGACCTGCTGGCGATCGACGAGGCCGGCCAGTACTGCCTGGCCAATACCATCGCGGTGGCGCCGGCGGCCGCCAACCTGCTGCTGCTCGGCGACCCGCAGCAGCTGCCGCAGGTCAGCCAGGGAACGCATCCCGAACCGGTCGACACCTCGGCGCTCGACTGGCTGGTGGACGGCGCGCGCACGCTGCCCGACGAACGCGGCTACTTCCTGGACCGCTCCTACCGCATGCACCCGGCGGTCTGCGCAGCCGTGTCCGCGCTGTCCTACGAGGGCAGGCTGTACTCCCACGAGTGCGCCGCCACGCGGCTCCTCGACGGCTACCCGCCCGGCGTGCACGTGAGCGTCGTTGCCCACCAGGGAAACTCGACCGAGAGTCCCGAGGAGGCGGACGCGATCGTCGCACAAATCGGCGAAATCCTCGGCCGGTCGTGGACCGACGAGCACGGCTCCCGGCCGCTGGTCGCCTCCGACGTGTTGGTGTTGGCCCCCTACAACGCGCAGGTGACGCTGATTCGCCGGCGGCTGGACGCCGCTCGGCTCGGCGCCGTCCGGGTCGGCACCGTCGACAAGTTTCAGGGCGGGCAGGCGCCGGTGGTCTTCGTTTCGATGACGGCGTCGTCGGTCGACGTGGTGCCTCGCGGAATCTCGTTCCTGCTCAACAGGAACCGGCTCAATGTCGCCGTCAGCCGGGCGCAGTACGCCGCGGTGCTCGTCCGCTCGCAGTTGCTCACCGAGTATCTGCCCGGCACACCCGCGGGCCTGATCGACCTGGGCGCTTTCCTGGCGCTGACGCGGGACTAGTCGCCGGACGAGTGCCGGCCGTAGCCGGTGGGAGCCTCGTGCGGATCCGGGCGGTAGCGGTGTCCGGGTGACACCATCGGGCGGGGCGGCCTCCCGCCCTCGGCACGAGCGCCACGAGAACCATTGCGGGCAAGGTCGATCGAGGCCGGGCCGGCGTCCGGTTCGCGCAGCAGGATGAATTCGACGTACTCGTCGTCGTCATAGTCGTCGTCGACGACGTCGTCCTCGTCGGCCGGATCCCAGGCCGTGACCGCCGGACGGGGGAAGCCGAGCAGGAACAGCGCGGCGACGATGCCGAACAACGCGATGAATGCGGGCAGCAGGACCGACTGCGCCATCGCGGTGGAAAACGCCGCGCGCAGGAACTCGGGTAGTTGCGGTGACGCGGTGTCCTCGGTCGCCGCACCGGCCGACGGCATCTCGGCGCCGATCCGCCACGTCATGAACGCGGCCATGCCCGCGCTCCCGAGAACCGCCCCCAGCTGCCGCACCGCGTTGTACACGGCCGAACCCGTCCCGGCCAGGTCGTCGGGCAGGTTGCGCGTCGCGGTGGCCGTCAGCGGCGCCCAAACGAACGCGCTCCCGACGCCGATCACAGCGAACGGCAGCAGCAGCCGCCAGACCGCCGTCGACGGGGACATCTCGAACGAAAGCCACGTCAGCCCGATCGCCATCATCGAGAAGCCGAAACCGAGCACCGGCCGCGGGTGGTACCTGTCGACGAGCAGGCCCGCGAACGGCGCCAGCACACCGCCCGTGACCGCCATCGGCGCGATCACTAGGGCCGAGCGCGTCGGCGACAGGCCGCACCCGGCCTGCAAAAAGAAAGGCAGCGGGAGCATCAACGCCGTCGTCGCGAACGAGGTGATGGCGACCCCGGCGTTGCACACGCTGAAGTCGCGGTCGGCGAAGACCTGCAGCGGGATCAACGGCTCACCCGTGTTGACGGCCTGCCAGTACACGAACACCGACATGAATCCGACGCCGGCGACGATCATCGCCCAGACCCAGGGCTGCCAGTGGCCGGCCTGCCCCTGCTGCAGTCCGAACACGATCAGGAACATGCCCAGCCCGGACAGCCCGACACCGACCAGGTCGAACCGGTGCGCCTGGGTGGGCAGCACGGGGACCCACCGCACGGCCAGCGCCAGCCCGACGACGCCGATGGGGACGTTGACGAAGAAGATCCACTGCCAGCCCAACCCGTCGACCAGCGCGCCGCCGACCAGCGGGCCGACCAGGCTGGCCACGCCGGCGGTGGAGCCCCACAGGCTCACCGCCACCCCACGCCGTTCCGGCGGGAAGATCCTGGTGATCGTCGACAGGGTCTGCGGGGTGAGCACCCCGGCCCCCACCCCCTGGACCACGCGGGCCGCGATCAGCATGGCGGCGCTGCCCGACAACCCGCACCACATCGATGCGACGGTGAACACCGCCAGCCCGATCAGGTAGACGTTTTTGGTGCCGAACCGGTCGCCGAGCCGCCCGGCCACCAGCAGCACCACCCCGTATCCCAGCAGGTAGGCGCTGGTCACCCAGACCACGGTGGCGTAGCTGGTGTGCAGGTCGGCCTTGATGGTCGGGTTGGCGATGACGACGATGGTCGAGTCGACCATGATCATGAAGAAGCCGACCATCATCACCCAGAGCGCGTTCCAGGGATTCCCGGAGCCCCGCGGATGCGAAGCGTTCGCGGGGTTCCACAGCTTCGTGAAGTCGGCGCGACTCGACGTCGCCCTGGTCATCTGGCCTCCCCCTGGAAACGAACGGCCCGGAACCTCACCCTGCCCGCATTATCCCGATGCGGCAATCGGCTAACACCGCGGGCGTCGCGACCGACCGGTGTTTTGGCAAAGGCGGGTTAGCCTGGAAAGGACGCCATGCGGCGGGAAAGGCCAGGAGAGGCACATGCGAGCCCGACGGAACAGAGCTTCACATTTGTCAGAGCTGGACCAGACGCCGGCCGACGGCGGTCGGCCCAAAGCATCGGCACGCGCATTGGCGCAGGTCATCGAGCGCAGCACGCGCGTCCACGGCCCCGCGGCCCAGGCCTACGTCACCAGGCTGCGACGGACGCACCCCGGCGCCAGCCCCACCGAAATCGACGCCAAGCTGGAAAAGCGCTACCTGGCCGCGCTGACGGCCAGCGGCGCCGCGGTCGGTTCGGCCGCGACGTTCCCCGGGGTCGGAACGGTGGCCGCGGTGTCCGCGGGCGCGGGGGAAACCGTGTTCTTCGTCGAGGCCACCGCCCTGTTCGTGCTGGCGAAGGCCGCGGTGTACAACATCCCGGCCGACCACCGGGAACGACGCCGCGCGCTGGTGCTCGCCGTCCTGGTCGGGGACGACAGCCGCCGCGCGATCGGCGAGCTGATCGGCCCCGGCCGCACCCAGGGCGGGTGGCTGGCCGAGGGCATGGCGTCGCTGCCGTTGCCGACGCTGGGCCGGTTGAACACGCGGATGCTCAAGTACTTCGTCAAGCGGTACACGGTGCGCAAGGGCGCACTGATGTTCGGCAAGGCGCTGCCGGTCGGCATCGGCGCCGTGATCGGCGGCGCCGGCAACCGGATGGTGGGCAAGAAGATCGTCACCAACGCCCGCCACGCATTCGGGCCCGCGCCCACCCGTTGGCCGAGCACGCTGCGGGTGTTGCCCCCGGTCCACGAGGCCGGCTAGCGGTTCACTCACCGGTCGCATTCGCGGATCGCCGGCAAAAGGTTAGCCTTTATTGGGGCGGCAACGTCCCCAGGACCGGCGCGGGTGTGAGGTGCCCCACCATCAGGGGCGCGGGAGAGTCGCAGGCGTGAGGAAAGCGCTTGCAGAGCAGAAGAATTGAGGCGAACAGCGGCCGTGAGCAACATATCGCCATTCGGGCAAAACGAATGGCTGGTCGAGGAGATGTACCGCAAGTTCCGCGACGACCCCTCTTCGGTCGACCCGAGCTGGCACGAATTCCTGGTCGACTACAACCCCGAGCCCACCGCCGACACGGGTGACGGGCTTGGCTTCCGGGGCGGGCGCTTTGGCTTCCGTGGCCTGCCCGTCACCCGTGTCGGCGG
>NZ_LZIC01000076.1 GCF_001667185.1 Mycobacterium sp. 852002-50816_SCH5313054-b
CCCCCGACCCGCCCAGTCTCCTCGACCGCCGTCAGCTCCTTACGCTGGCCGGCGGCCTCGGCGTGGCTTCCATGCTCGGTGCGTGCTCGACGTCGACGACCGGTGTCCGGCTCACCGCTGCGACTTCGGCTCAGTTGCTGTGCCGAGACGCCTGGGGCGCGCAGGCTGCCCGCCCCGGTGGCAAGCCGCACACCATCACCCGCATGACTCTCCACCACGAGGCCGTGGTTCTCGGCGACAACCGCAATGCCCCGGGCCGCCTCCGGCAGGATCAGCACTACCACCAAGACCAGAAGGGTTGGATCGACATCGCGTATCACGTCGGCATCGACCGCAACGGCAACATCTACGAACTGCGCAGCACCGAAATCGCCGGCGACACCGCGACGGACTACAACACGACGGGCCATTTCCTGGTCCTGTGCGAAGGAGACTTCGATCAAGAGGCCGTGTCGGAGGCCCAGCTGCATGGAGCGGCTCTGGCGTTTGCGTGGGCCGTGCAGAATTTTCGTATCGCGCCCGACACGTTGGCGGGCCATCGCGACCTGGCCCAGACTTCTTGCCCCGGCGCGAACTTGTACGCCCACCTAACCTCAGGTGACCTGAAGCGGCGCATCAACGATCTGGTATCCGCCGGGCCGGTGGATCTGCAGCGCTTCTGCGGACCCGACGCTGCCGCGAGAGTCGCGGCGATCGAGGCGGGCAACTGAAGCTTGCGTCATAACGCTTCGCCGATGTCGGGAAGTAGGGAAATATCCTTGAGCTGGCCGTTGCGGAAAAGAGCGGCGAGTTCACGCACCCGCCGCTTCGCCCATGCGACATCAAATTGACTCAATACCTTGTACTCGTACTTGAAGCGTTCCGCGCGACCCCCCACCTGTTTGGCCGCCAGACGCGTCACTACACCTTCGGTGTACCAGTAGAGAACGTCATCGAGGCTGCCGACCTGATCGAAACCCAGTTTTCCTCGTTCGTAGAAGGCGAAGTGGTACGAGCCGTTGTCGGCAACATAAATATTGAGACCATCATTTGTTCGCATGCCGACAGGCATGGAACGAGCACCGAGTTTTTCCGACAACCGATCGAGCTCGGCCTGTAGCTCGGCTGATTTATCTTCAAACAAGCGATCCGTATTTCCCAATGGATACCCCGTTCGCCTCAGCTTCCTAGCCCACGCGTCAACTCAGCGCATCTGAAAGGTGTAATAGTTGCCGATAGCCTCGAGTGCCTCCGGCGTGAGGTTCGGATGCCGGTCATGCATTACCGCTTCGACATAATCTCCTGCCTCGTTGAGCTGCATGCGATTCCAATCGGGCTCAACCGTCATCGCTTCGTTGAGGATCGCACGCACCTGCTCCATCACGGCCGCAGCCGCTGATCCAAAGCGCGCTTCGAACTCACCGCGATTGCTTGCCGGGTACCGGCGCAGGCATGAAACGATCGCTTCGTTCAGATCAACGTCATCACTCTTCGTCCCGAGAATCCCATCGTGCGCGACTGGAAAATATTTCTCGATACGGCGGCGCACTGATTCAAGAGATTGATCGGTCGTCGGAAAATCGACTGGCAACTTATCCTTCATGATTTCTTCGAGCGGGACGCCTTGCCGGATGGCGAACCTCGGAAGGTACTGCCACTTGCCGGACTGATCGTATAGACCAAACACATTCGCTGCATCCAGCGGGGCGATCATGCAATTGATCGTACCTTCCCGCGGTGCGTCGTAGACCTGGATCTTGCAATCCTTCGAACGGAAGAACACGACGTAGGCCTTCCGATCATGATAGACCGCATCACCGAACTCATCTAGGTGGAATCCAAGCGGAATCAATAAGGGCTCAACAATAGACCGGACTCCGGCAAGGAATTCTTTCGTCATCGCCGCCCACGCCCAGTCGGTAGCGGGTTCTTTTCGTTTTTTTCTAAACATCTTTTCTCACTCACATTAGGCAAGGAGTCGTGTTGTTATTTAGTCTTTCCCACTAGGGCATCATGAGCGGATTCGAAATGGGCTTCGAAGAGTGCCTTTCGCCAAGCCCACACCTGGTCCGTGCCTGCTCCCAGGGGCGGCAGGCCCAAGTCATCGGTCGCATCGCTGAGGGCCAGCATGAAGCGCCACTTCGTCGATCTGTTAATGAGGCCGTACTCGTTCGGCGCATCTAGCGGGGCGAGCATGAAGTCGACTCCGCCCTCTCGGGCAGACCAGCACACCTGAAGCTTGCAGTCAGGTCCGCGGTAGAAGACCGCCCATGCCGGACGCTCGCCGTACATGGTCTCGGCGTCGACCTCGTCAAGATGAAACCCTAACGCCGCCAACATTGAACCCATGTACCGTTCCACATCGCTGGAGCTCATTCGCAGTTATCCACCCTCGTAGACCCAAGCGTTCCCGATCCGCGTATAACCGAACTTCGCCCCATTCTGGTCCAAGAAGTTAATCTCGAACGCTGAGAAAGTCTCCCGACGTACGCGCGCAACCTCATCGACGCTGTTGAAACCATCTGGCAAGACGTACTCGATCCGAGGCACGTGGTTTTCCATCTGCTGGCGGAGGAACGCCTCATTTGGTTGCCACCCAAGAATCTGCTTGTCTAGCTCATTGAGCCCGCCGGTGAGCGCATCCCATGGTTGCCCGCCGGTGTCGTAGTAGATTCCGCCGTTAGATCTGGCTTCCCCGATGTATCCATCGTCGTGGCCTGCCCATCTACCTAGGACTACTCGGTCCGGGTTGTCGCCAACATAGTGGGTCGACATGTCAGCGAACTGTTGGCTCAGGCCGGTGGTGGGTTCTCCGTGCACGAAGCTGGAATACAGATCTTGCCCCACCAGGTCTGCGAACGGCTGGTAAGGGATGGGGTGATCCAAGCCGACCGGTACCTGGGGCAAATGCGTTGGGCCGTAATCGACTGCGGCGGCGGCATCGATGTCGGCCAATCGGCCGATGCCAGCCCCTTCACCTCCGAAAAGCAGGCCGGGCAGGGCGAAGGCGCCGTCGGAGGCTTTGCCTCCCAGGTAGTAGGCCGGGCTGGGCGAATCGAGCGCGTTTTTGACCTCGCCCATCGCCGTACCGAACGGGTTTACGGCGGTCTCGACGGTCCCCTTGAGCATCTGCTGCCATGACTCGAGCACGCCGGGCGCTCCGGGCCCCCCGACCCCGAGGAGGTTATGGATGCCCTGTTCGGTGGCAAACCAGCGGTCAGCGAATCCTTCGCCGAATCCCGGCGGCGGTGGCGCCTTCGGCTCGGGCGGAACGTAGTTCGGCATCCCGTTGTCGATCCACTGCTGGGTGCGGCCCACGATGTCATTGAGACGAGCCTCGATCTGTTCCGGCGGCACCCCATCCCGGATCATGCTTGGACGGGCCATCGCCTTGAAGCTCTCCACGTCTGCGGGTTTGAGCTGGGGCGGCGGGCCAGGGACAACGGGTTGATGGAGCCGGCTCAAGAGGTCCGGCAGGCTGCCGGGTTGCGGTTGGTCGCCCTGGCCGGCCGCCGGCTGCTTGTCGCTCGGCAGCAGGAGGTCTTGCAGCGACGGCGGCTTGCCCGTAGTCCCGGTAGCCGGAGCGGGTGCGTCCGACGGCGGGCCCTTGCCGGCCCCCGGCTCCGCGGGGCCGTCGGGCAACAGCATGTCTTCCAGCGACCGCGGATGGCGTGCTCCGGGTGGCTTGGGCCGGCCTTGCTGCGGCGGTGGGCCGCCGGCTGGCGGACGTCCGCCGGCATCCAACGGGGCCTCGCTCACGGCGGCGCGGATGGCCGCGGCGAGTTCGTGGTCGGCGCTGTCGGCGTGCGCCTTCAACAGGATCAGCCGGTCCTGCAACACCTGCTGCTGTGCGGCGAACTCCAAGGTGTCGCGCCCAACCCAGGTGTCGCCCACGTCTATTCGCCAGTCCGGCGTGATCTTCCAGCCCTTGGCGTCAGCGGCCCGCTCAATGTCAGCCAACTCGTTCTTGCACGCCCGCACGTCGGCTTCGGCGCGCGACACCGCCGCGGCCACCTGCCTGGACTCCTGACCGTCTGCCTCGATGTCGCGCCGAGCCTTGCCCAGGTCGGCGCGAAACGCCTCGCCGGCTTCCCCGTCCCAGCCGCCGAGAACGTTGTGGACCTGCTGCAGGTTGTCGCCCAACCGCTGCAAGGTGCTGGCGCGCCCGTTGGCCGTCTCGAACACCTGCTGGATTGCGCCGAGATCCCATCGCTTGACGTCATTCGGGGTCAACGGCCCCACGCGCTACCCCTAGTCCCGCAGCGACCTGAAAGCTCGGGTCGAGTCGTCCTCGTTGGTGGCATAGCTGAACATCGCCTCGGCGACGTGCGATCCCAACCCGTCCACCCGCAGCTGGTGTTGGTCGTGCCGGATCTCCCACCGCGCCGAAAGCTCAGCCAACGCCAGCTGCGAGGACCCGACCCACCCCGGCGCGGCCCCGGCAAGCCCTTCCTCATGGCCGAGGAATTCCACAGCGGCCTGACCGATCGCGTTGAACATGTCGTTGCTGCCGACGTGCAGCGCGACGGGATCGACCTTGAACCCATCGGTCACGATGCTCCCCCTTCGGCTCACCGGCATTGCGCCCTGAATTTTAGCCCGCGTCCGGGGCCTGCGCCCCTCACCTTCGAGCGATCAGACGTGGGCGTTCAGCCCTGCCTTAACACGGCCGCCGGCGAGATAACGTTCCCGGTCGCCGGATCTAGGCAAGAGCCGCCCTTTACATTGCCCGCCGCATGCGCGCAGCAGTAGTCGTTGCCCTGACCAAGGTTGGTGATGCAGAACTCGTAGAACTGCTGGTTGAAATCGGCGCGCGCGATGGCCGGCGCTACGAACGGACTCGCGACGAGCGCAAGTGCCGCGCTGCAAAGGGTGGCGCACATCAGCCGACCCACACGTGCGTGACGAGTATGACGCGTCCTCGGGCGGGTAATCATCGAAAAGCTCCTTCCGGTGTAGTCATGCCGCCGACCTGGGCGACTCTGCGGGCTCGGCGCCCTCGACCACCTGCACTGGGGATTCGGCCGCGGGGAAGCTGCCGTCCCCGGGGACCTTCATCGCACTCACCGCGATGCTGCGACCAACCTCCGTATATGCAGCGAACTGCCCCTCGGAAAACCATTGGTCAGATGTGTTGTCGTGGGGGAACTCTGCGCCGCCGTGCTCCGCAGCGTAGGTCAAAACCCAATCGGGCAACTCCTGCCACAACACAGCTTTGGCGATGATCAGCCAGCCCGTTCTGCCCTCTTCCGTTTCGATTCCGGCTGCTTCGGGATAGGTGATTTTTCCCCTTGCCACAGCGCATTTGGTGACGCGGGCGTTGAGGCTGCAAAACGCGTTACTATCGCCGAACTGGTCGCCGGATCCCGGCGCGAGATTTTCCACACCGAACGGTCCGCCGTTCTCCATGGTGATCTCGATGCCGAGTTCGAATCTGGCGAGTCTGATTGCATCGGACAGACCGGACAGCAACGGAGGACAGTCGCCGCTGCTGTCGATGCAGTAGATCAGTCGACACCGCCGGCGCAGGGCCTCGACGAGGCCCAGGTTTTCGTAGTGTCCGCCGTCGGTGACCTGAACGAGTCGCGCATCGAACTTATTAATCCCCAACAGCTCCCGGTAGAAATACCCGGCTCCCCGCACCGACGGCAGCGCCTTGGGGAACGAAGGGTCGGCAGCATTGAGCTGAATGTTCCTCACGAAAAGTGGGTTGGGAAGCCAGGTTCCCAGCCGCGCACCGGACAGCGCCAGCAGCGACTGAATGCCTTGTCCCTGCCTTCCCATTGCCGAGGCGAACGCCGCTCCGCTCACCGCCATCGCTGCTTGTACGGTGAGGTCGCGCTGAATGCGCGGGGGTGATGCGTAACGAAGTTCCTCAGTCTTGAGCCAGCCAAGGGCCGGCCCGCCAATGTGATCGGCGGTCATGACGAACGACACGGCATTCAGGCCGGGTGCCGGCCGAATGTCACCGTCAGAGATGGCGGCGGCGGCGGCAAACACGAATTTCGGACCACCGGTCTGCGCCTTGCCGTACTGGTCGAGCCATGTCGACTCGCTAGGCGTGTACTCCACGGCTTTCCCGCGGAGGCGGCGGACGGCGAATGCGTGCGCCAGTCGTTGCCGATAGAACGGGTGCAGGCTGAGCGAGGTCACGTCAAAGCTACTCAGCAGCAGCGCAAGCAGCGCGATCCCGCCCAGGTATAGCCACTGAATGTCGGACGTCAAAGGCTGCCGGCTGTGGGTCGGATTGAGGATCGCTTGGTGGATCTCCATGTTGAAGACGTGGCCGGCTACGATTCCGAGCAGCAGCAGCCATGCGACCAATAGCACGCCCAACGTCAAAACGACTAAGGCGATGCGCACGACTCCCGACGGAACCAGTTTCAGCCACCGCGAGGGATTCACCGGGCTGTCCTTCTTCGACGTCATCGACAAAAGGGTCGTCGAGAACTGCAGGGTTACCACCGCCGCGATACCGCCGATCGCCCCCACAGGCCCTTTGTCCGGTCGCTGCAAACACAGCCACATCAGCGCGGGTCCCGCGACGCTGAGACCGAATACCACCAAAGCCAGCAACGCGGCCCTACGGCCCCACCGGCCGAAAAAGTTTTGGCACACGGTGCTCCACCGCGACGTGGAGGCCCACTCGCAGATCAGACCAAGGATGACGCAGACGATCAGTGCCGCAACGGGAATCGCGATGGCCGCAAACGCCGCTACCGGGCGGGCATGAAGCGCTTCGATATCCACCCGCTGGTGCTCAATCGGGGCAGATGATGGTCCGGCACCCCTGTAGGGGACCACCGCCCTGAACGGAAAATAGTTTACGAACATGCCCAGCAGCCAGCCCAGAATGACCGCCGACGAGGCCACGATGAGCAGCGACGCCAGCAGGTTCTTGAAAACCTCGGCCAGCGCCCGCAGCAGTGCGAGCGGCGAATCAGCGAGGTAGTCGCAGCGGCGGCGCAAGGAATCGAATTCGACTGAGCCGGGACTGAAGCGGTCGGACAGCCGCGCGATCACCCCACCGCCCCGGCGGTCCTGTGTTGGTTCCGGTTGAACGCCGAGCACCCGCGCCCCGGCGCTGAACCCACCACCGGACACCGAGATCACATAGTCGAAATCGTCAAGCGCCGGTCCCTTTGGCCACGCGTCTGTGACGGCGCCTCGCGGACCGGCGAGCTGCTGCATTGCGCCCATCGCCACACAGGCAGAGCGGATTCCGCCGCCGGACAGGCACAGCGCCGTTGGCGTCGGTACGGAGCCGTCATCGTGACTGCCGGCCGAGCCTTCGCCGTCAGGTACGTAATAGGCCCGACGCCAGGCCGCCTCCACGTCACCCTCCCCCGGCACCGGCGCCGGGGCCGACAACGCGTCGTCCCACCAGTTTCGGCCGTTGTGTCGTCGCCGGTACCTGCGCATGCGCCGGTGCGACAGGGCCATCCGGATTACCGAGAAAACGGCGGCGGGTATCGCCGTCACCGCCACAACGAGTGCGCACCATTTCACGGTTGCCACCGCCGGGGGCGCATAAATCCAGAATGGGTTGGGCACTCGGCTGAGCAACCCGCCCGGCGTCCGGTGCAGAACGCAGTAAATCAAAATGTCCTCGAGTATGTGTGCGACCGTGGCGACGACCGCCGCAGCAAGGATGCAATGGCTCAACTTCTTGCCGGACTCGGAGAACGCGAGAGACATGAAGACCAAGGCACAGATCATGAGCGCCACGCAATAACCAGGGATCACGAAGCAGTCAAAGCGCAGGGCGTCGCTCAGCGCCTTCACCGCGAAGGCAGGTATTCCCCTCCAGAGGAATTCCGGATTCTTGCTAAAGATCACCGTGAACAGGTATTCCGCGTCGGCCCTTCCCCAATACGCGGCGAACAGGGATGCGCCCAAACCGATCAGGAGCACGCTTGGAATGCCGAGCCACCAACGAAATCGTGTCGGCACGATGCCGCGTAGGCATGCCGTCGCGGTCGTGATGGCCTCGCCAGCCGGCCTGTCGTGCACAGTCTTAGAGTCTTGGGCGTCCATGACAACCCCTTCGCATCGCGAACGACGGTATTACTTTGTCCCACTCGTTAGGGTTCCGCCGTGGATGCCGGGCCAGCTAGAGTAGTCGGCTACTTGAGTCCTTCCGCTCCCGCGCGCAAAGCTCAGGCTTGGCCTGTGATTGTGGTTTCGGTGCGTCAGGCCGCGATACCGAGTTGCTGGTCGATCTGCGGCCAGGACAGCGGGCCGAGGGGCGTAAGCAGAACCCAGTCGTGAATGCCGCCGTAGTTGAATTCGAAACCCATCGGGGCCCCTTGGGCTACGGCCAGTTGCTGGAGGGCGAACGCCGATGCTTCGAGCGGATCCAGCGAGCCCGAGTAGACATACGTCGGCGGAAGTCCGCTCAGCGACCCGTACAGGGGGCTCACCTCGGGGTTGGTCAGCGAAAGGCCGCCCGCCCACACCTTGCCGATCTGCCCCCCGGTCGACGCCAGGTCCAGCCACGGAGACACCAACACAATGGAATTCGGGACCGGGCCAAGCGAGGGCGTCTGCACCATGTATTGGACGGCCGCTAGTGCGAGGTTGCCGCCCGCGGAGTCGCCCATCACGCTGACGTGCGGGGCCCCGTGTGCGGCGACTTGACTGGAGATGAAACCGGCCATGTTGGGCACCACCGTGCCCGCGGTGCCTCCCTGCTGCACCAACGGGTAGATCGGCACTTCGAAGGTCGCGCCGGTCTGGTAGGCCGTCACCGTGTACTGCAGCCAATGAAAGATTGAAGGCGGAAAGATAAAAGCGCCACCGTGAATGGCGACCACGTAATCGCCGGTGGGGTGCGCCGGCGTGATCTGCACGACGGGCATCCCGTTATACGTGGTGTGCTGGACCGTCTCTCCGAGCAGCAGCGGCAACAACCGCGGCGGGCTGTTGCTGATGCCTATCCCAAGTAGCGGATTGTCTCCGGTGAGCAGCGCCAAGATTGGGGAACCCGGCTCGGAAAAGAGAAAATTGAGTTCGTTGCTGACGCCGGCGCCCAGTGTCGTGGGGATCTGCTGAACTTCCTGCTGAACACCGAGCAACGCCTGCTCAATGCTCGCCAAAGGCGAAACGTTCGCCGCCTCGGCGGCCGCATACGCGCCGGCCGCGCCGGTCAATGCCTGCACAAACCGCCCATGAAAAGCCGCAGCCTGCGCGCTCAGCGCCTGATAGCCCTGGCCGTGGGCAGAAAACAGCGCCGCGATCGCCACGGACACCTCGTCCTCGGCGGCGGCCACTACTCCGGTGGTGGCACCCGCCACCTCCTGATGTGCCGTCGAGACCACCGAACCAATCGAGGCCACATTGGTCGCCGCGGCGGACATCACCTCTGGCAGCGCAAGAACGTAGGACACCGTGCCGCTCCCCATTACCTCTGCGATCGCCGAACAACGGGAGCCTATGCCCGCCCCGCGTAATCACGGAGCAGTTCGCAAGAACTCCTGAGTGGAGATGTCGCGCGGTGGCTTTCGACGCCGGCGTGGTCAGATCCGGAGTATGCCCCTCGCCGACCTCATCATACACATTGGACGATCATCGTATGATAGCGTAGCGTCGCTTGTTATGGGAGCAATATTCGATTCCGAGCACTTGCACTCGATCGCTAAGAAGGCTGTCGGTCTGGACAGCAAGGATGCGGCTTTCGCGCAGATCATCGCCGAGCTGAAACACGAATATCCGGGTCACATCCGCGACGACATCCCTTGGGTGTTCAACAACGCCGGCGGCGCGATGGGGCAGATGAAGCTCCTGCACGCCTCGCTGTCGGAATACCTCATCTTCTTCGGCACCCCGATCGGCACCGAAGGCCATTCCGGCCGCTACGCCAGTGAGGTGTGGGACTTCATCATCGACGGCGAGGTGTGGTGCTACGAGGAGGGCGACTTTGAGCGCAGCGTCTACCGACCCGGCGACGTAACCTATCTCGCCGGCGGCCGCGCCAAGGGCTACGCCGTGCCCGACGCGGCGTTCATGCTGGAGTACGCGCGCGGGCCGATACCCGGCATGATGCCGTTTGGCATCGCCGACGCCGTCTTCAGCACCCTCGACCCGCCGACGATCGGCAAAACCGCCTGGTACTACACCCAGCTTGTGGTCGGCGAGCTCCTCCAGGGCAAGATCTGACGCCGCGAAACCCGGACGCACTATTCGAGGTCAACGGGCCGCTAGCAGCTACTGTCTGGCGGCTGCAGCAACGGCGGCGTCGTGGGGCTGGGCCAAGATCGCGCCTCCCAGCCACCGTCTAATAAAGCGCCGCAGGTCATCTCGGCTGCGGCCGGGGTCGTTGGGCGCGACGAAGAACGACAGCATCGTGCGTAGGGTGAACTCAACCAGTTCGCGAAGCGCCGCCTGGTCGTAGCCGTAGAGCTCCCAGTCGACGTCGAAGCGGGTGATCATCCGCATCCCGAACGCCTGGGCTTCATCGGAGGCCAGGCTTGGGGTGTGGGCGTTGCGGTACGGTTCGGACAGCAGAATGCCCAGATGGGGTGTGCGCCTTACTTGTTCGAGCGCATATAGCACAGCTTCGGTCATCGCTTCGGTCGGATCGCTGATCCCGCTGACCGCCTCGGTGAGCCGGTCGAGGAAGCCGTCGACGGATGCCACCGCCGCTGCCTGCATCAAGGCCTCGGCGCTGGGAAAGTATCGATACACCGTCTGTCTGATGACGCCCAGCGACTCAGCAACCTCAGCGATGCTCACATCGGAACCACTTTCGGCGATCAGCGTGACCGCACTGGCCACGATGCGCCGCGAGGCTTCCTCGTCGGTCGCCGGCGGATGCCCGTCCCAGCCCCGTCTACGCGCCACGGTTGACCTCCTTACGCAGCAACACTCCCGCAGAATATCGGCTGATCAGAGCCGCCCTGGCAGTGGTCATACATCCGATAGCACAACTGTATGATGACTGGTGCGCCGACGTTGAGCAATAGCGTTCGCGAGCAGTCGGCAGCATCCGATAACCGGAGAGCCCACGAGACCTCGTTGGGAGTTGACGGTCGATGTCAGCACCGTTGACGCCCGGATTCGATTTCACCGGGGCCGAAGTTGCTATTGAGATCAACACCTAGCCTTGTTTCGAGCAACGACGGCAAGGCATCGATTCAGTGGAGCTGCCGGGAATCGAACCCGGGTCCTACGGCATTCCCTCAAGGCTTCTCCGTGCGCAGTTCGCTATGCCTCTACTCGGATCTCCCGGTCACGCGAACCAGCCAGGATGACGATCCCAGTCGCTGTGCATGTCCCGATGAGTCCCGCGACCGGACTCACCGGTGGATCCCTCTAGCTGACGCCAGGCTCCGGGTCGAGGGCGTTCCCGGTCTGACGGACTAGCTGTCGCTTAGGCAGCGAGAGCGTAGTCGCGCTGATGTGAATCGGCGCTTATATGGTTGCAACGACGCTTACGGTGGTCTCTTGCCTGCACCGGCACGCTTCCCTTGATTCGATGCGCGAAGTCGAAGCCGTTCAGCCCCTCGCATCCCCGCCGACTTTCGGCGGGACAATCAATGGTACGCGGTAACCAACAGCGGGCAACGGAATTAACTTCCCGAGCTGACCGCCAAAGCCGAGTACCCCCCGGTCTGACGACTCCAGGGGGTACTCGGTGCCGAGGCGGCGAGCGGTCCGTCGCCAGCCGTTACTTGATGCCCACGACGTCCTGTGCGATCGCGGCGACGCGGGTCTGCGCGGCAGAAACGATGCCCTGCCGGTTCTTGTGCGCCTCCTCGTAGGCGAGGATCGCGCGAACGTCGTCGGGGGCCGTCAGCTCCTTGATCGCGGCCACCGCTTCGCTGACGTTCAGGTCGTCGTACTTGCGGATGGGCAGCTCCTTGGCGTCCAGGACGCCGGCGGCCGTGCGGCCCGAGTGCAACGCGTCGGCGGCCTCGTCCGCCCCCTCGGAGCGGGTGACCCGCTCCGCGGCCTTCAAAGCCGCACTCTGCGATGCGGACAACGCCTTCGCCGCAATCTCGCCCGCATTGCCGCCGCGCTTGACCAGGTCATTGAACGCCGGCCCGGTGGAGCGCAACGCGTCCACGGCCCTGTCGATGCCGCGGGCCGACCACGAAGCCGGCAGGTTGACCAGCTTGACCGCCGTGCCGGTGGCCATCTGCAGCGGGGTGCGGCGAAGCGCGGCCGGTCCGCCGAGCGCATCTTCGGCCAGCACGGTGGTCAGCCAGTCCACCGTGGCCGAGTGCGCGGTGATCATGCGCTCCGCCAGGTTCTCGATGTCCTGGCGCTTGGCCGCGACGGCCAGCGCCTTGGCGTAGCGCGCGCGGTCCAGCAGCTGGTCCTCGAGCGCGAGGTCGCCCAGCAACGCCTCGTCGAACGGTTCGGCCTGCTCGGTCAGCGCCTTGACCGCCGCCGCAGCCCGACCCAGGAACGGGCCGATGACGTCGGGGTAGCCGCCCAGCTTGCGGATCGCGGCCTCAAGGGCCTCGGCCCGCTTGCGGCCATTCGCGGCGTTCTGCGAGAGTTCGCGGCGCACCGCCTCGGTGCGTGCCTGGACAACGCGGGTTTCGGCGATCTGGATCTCGGTGTTGGTCAGGTCCAGCAGCGTGCGCAGCTGCGCGAGCAAACGGGTGGTGTCGGGTGCAGTCATTACTATCGGCCCTCCTGGGGTTGACGATTCGGTGTCGGCGCGAGGCGCGTCCGTACGCTTTCGGCTACCCAATCAGGCGGCGTGGATACACATACGCCGCGCGGTGTGATGTATATCGCGCGGAAAGTACTGTTAGATCACGAAATTGAGGTTTTCGACTACCCGGGTGGCGACGTCTTTGTCGCCGCCGAGTTCGATGTCCTGGGCGCGGGCCGGGCTCATCGGGCGCCCGCCGGAGAGCCGGGTGAACTGCAGCCCATCCAGCCGGATCGTGGCCGTCGATTCCTGGCCGCCGAAGCCGTCGACCAGCTGAGCGCGGCCGTCCACGTTGACCCGAATGGCGCGGGCCACCGGACCGGTCAGCTCGAAGAGGATGCGCGAGCCATCGGGCGCCTTGGCACGCTTTCCCACGACGTAGCCCATGGTTGCCGCGATCTCGTCGAGGGAGAGTTCCGAAGCCGGGCCGCGCAGCGCGTCGTCGGACGACGGCCGCGACAGCGCCTCCCGGATGTCCTGCTCGTGCATCCAGCAGTCGAACACCCGGACCCGCATGAATCGCCCGTAGCTTTCCGGGCCCACCGGCGTCGGCGCGACCGCGTCCCAGTCCTCGTCGGACATGCTCGTCAGGGCTTTGCGCCGGTCGCTCGTGATGTCCCTGAACCGCGCCAGCACGTCGGCGCCGGCTTCCGAGCTGAGGTGGCGGACCCAGCACTCATTCATGACGCCGATGTCGTTGCGGACATGTTCGAGCGCCGATACGTCGATGTCGGGCTGGGGTGCCGGGACGCCGGCGAGGAAGGACTCGGTGCCGATCATGTGCGCCACCAGCGCCTTGACGTCCCACCCCGGCAGCGGACTGGCCGCCTGCCATTCCGCCTCCGCAAGCCCGTCCAGCAGGGCGTCGATGTCGTCCCACACAGCGAAGAGGCCAGCGAGCACCTCGGATTTGTCGAGTTTGGTCACCGGTCGATCGGCCATGGTCGGATAGTAGGCCGATCACGCAGCCGATCGTTAGCTTGCGGCGATCATCGCCACCGAGCCCATGGCCATCACCATTCCGACCCCCTGAAGGCGACTGACGCGTTCCCGCAGCACCACCATCGCCAGCACGACGGTCGCGGCCGGATACAGCGAGATCAGGATGCTGGCCAGCGAAAGCAGCCAGGTGTGCAGCGCCAGCAGCATCGTCACGTTGGCGCAGATGTCCAGCAGGGCCACCGTCAGCGCCATCTTCATCGGCTTGCCGCGCGGCAGCCGCAAGTTGTTGCTCAGGGCGGACATGCCGACCACCACCGCGGTGCCCGCCAGCCGGGCGAACACCAGCGGCCAGAGCTTGGTCGCATGTGGCGCCTGATGAAGGAACACCATGTTGAGCCCCATCGCCGAACCGGCCAGCACTGTGAGCCAGGCCACCTTCGGGGTGAATCGATAGGGCGTCACGCCGTCGGCGGTGGCCTCGCGGCTGACCAACATCACCGCGATCAGGGCCAGAACGACACCGACCGACGCCGCCTGGCCGGGTCGCTCCCCCAGCGCCACGCCGACCGCGACGGGCACGGCCGCATTCAGGACGGCGGCCAGCGGTGAGACCACGGAGATGGGCCCGGAGCCCAGCGCGGCGAAAAACGCCCACATGCCGAACGCCATACCAATGCCGTACAGGCTGCCCCAGATGATCGCGCCGGACTGGATGGGGCCGCCCACGCCGACGGCCAGCACGCCCAGAATCAGTGCCTCGAGCGGGTAGGCCACCAGCATCACCCGCAGCGCGGCCACCCGTCGAGCGGCCACACCGCCCACGAAATCGCTGACGCCATACGTAACGGCAGACAGCTGGGCGTACGCCGCCCCGATCAGCTCATGCCCTTGGCTCGCCGGCCCAACTCTCGATGCAGTTCGCGATTGGCGTCGCGACGGGCCAGGTCCTGGCGCTTGTCGTACGCTCGCTTGCCGCGCGCGAGCGCGAGCTCGACTTTGACCTTTCCTTCGAAGAAATACAGAGACATTGGCACGAGCGCGAGGTTACCATCTCGTATCTTGCCGACCAGTCTGTCGATTTGTTGCCTATGTAACAACAACTTTCGATTGCGGCGGGGATCATGGTTGGTCCAGCTACCGTGCTGATACTCGGGAATGTAGAGGTTGCGCAACCACACTTCGCCGTCGTCAACCGTTGCGAACGCGTCGGCCAACGACGCGTGGCCCTCGCGCAGACTCTTGACTTCGGTGCCCTGCAAGGCCACTCCGGCCTCGTAAAGCTCCTCGATCGAATAGTTATGGCGCGCTTTGCGATTGGTGGCCACAACCTGTTTGCTGCCGCCCTTGCCGGCCGCCGCCTTGCCCCGGCTCGAGTCCTTGGCCACAGCTACCGCCGGACGTACAGGCGCAGCGTCGCGTATGCGGTCAGCCCGGCCATCGACACGCCGAGCAGGAACAGGATCGGCGAGATGTAGATGATGTCGGCATAGTCGACCCGGGCGATCAGGTTGGCTTGGTAGAACTGGTTGAGCGCGCTGTCCAAAAACGTTGCCCGGACCAGAATTAGGCCGGCGACCGCGATGGCCACACCGAGCGCCGCGGCGACCATCGCCTCCACGAGGAATGGCAGCTGGGTATACCAGCGGCTGGCGCCGACCAGACGCATGATCCCGATTTCAGTGCGACGTGTATACGCCGCGACCTGGACCATGTTGGCAATCAACAGGATCGCGCCTACCGCCTGCACCAGGGCGACGGCGAACGCGACGTTACTCAAGCCGTCGAGGACCGCGAAGAGCCGGTCGATCAGATCCTTCTGGTTAAGCACGGACAGCACCCCGGGCTGTCCCTGCATCGCGGTGTCAAAATCCTTGTGCTGCTCGGGGTTATTCAGCTTGACGATGAAAGATGCTGGAAACGAATCTTTTCCGGCCACGTCCTTGTACTGCGGGAACTTGCGGATCGCGTCGTCGTAGGCGTCCTGCCGGTTGAGGAACCGAACCGATTTGACGTCGTCACGCTTGTCGATCTTCTCCCGCAGCGCCTTGCACGGATTGGCGGTGCAGGAAGGGTCGTTGGCGGAGACGTCCTCGGTGAGGAAGACCTGGGTCTCGACGCGGTCGAGGTAGATGGCCCGGGAGTGTTCGGCCAGCCGAACCACCAGCAGGCCACCGCCGAACAGGCCGATGGAAATCGCGGTCGTCAGGATCATCGCGGCCGTCATGGTGACGTTGCGACGAAGGCCGGTCAGGACCTCATTGAGCAGGAAGCCGAAGCGCACTTAGCGGTCCATCCCGTAGATGCCGCGCTGCTCGTCGCGCACCAGCCTGCCCAGCGACAGCTCGACGACCCGCTGCCGCATCGAGTCCACGATGTGGTGGTCGTGCGTCGCCATCAGCACCGTCGTGCCGGTGCGGTTGATCCGCTCCAACAAATCCATGATGTCCTTACTGGTATCCGGGTCGAGGTTGCCGGTCGGCTCGTCGGCCAGCAGCACCAGGGGCCGGTTGACGAACGCGCGGGCTATCGCCACCCGCTGCTGCTCACCACCCGACAGCTCGTGCGGCAGCCGGTTGGCCTTGCCGGACAGGCCGACGGTCTCGAGTACGTCGGGCACCACCCGATTGATGGCGTCTCGGCGCTTGCCGATGACCTCCAGCGCGAAAGCGACGTTTTCATAGACGGTCTTTTGCTGGAGCAACCGGAAATCTTGAAAGACGCAGCCGATGACCTGGCGCAGCTTCGGGATGTGTCGTCCGGGCAGCTTGTTGACGTGGAACTTCGACACCCGGATGTCGCCGGTGTTCGGCGAGTCCTCGCCCAGTAGCAGCCGCATGAACGTCGATTTGCCCGAACCCGAGGGGCCGATCAGGAAGACGAATTCACCCTTGTCGATTTTGACGTTGATGTCGTCCAGCGCCGGGCGAGCCGACGCTTTGTACTTCTTGCTGACGTTGTCAAGGGTGATCATCACGGCACGCCAGTGTAGCGGTGAATTTCGCCGGCAAGCGAAGTCAGCTGGCCGGCGCCGGCGAACTCGGCGCCGGGCCGGGCCCTGGCTGTGGCAGCTGCGGCGGGGTCGGCGTGGGGCTGGTGCTCGGCGGACAGAAGGGCGCCGGCAGCAGGCACGGCAGCTGCGGCGGGGCGAACGGCGGCGGCGTCGTGGTGGTCGTCGTGGGCGGCGGCACGGTAGTGCTCGGCGGCACCGTCGTCGTCGGCGTCGGGGTGAACGTGACGGTTGCCGGCGGCTGCTGCACCCGGCTGCGCGGCACCCAGGTGTAGTTCGGGTCCGGCACGAAGCCCGGCGGCACCACCTGCGGGGCCGGGGGCTTGGCAGCCGGTTCGGGCCGGTAGGTGTCGTACACCCACCATGTGGCCAAGAACACCACTATCAAGATCAGCGTCGACGTGCGCATCCGGCCGCCGAACAGGTGGCTCCAGCGCCGTTGCGCTCCCCCGGCGCGCCGCTCGAGGATGTTCACGGTGAACTTCACCGGCCCCGCACCGCCGCATCGGCTTGTTCTTCGGCAGCCTCGGCCGCCGGGACCGAGGGATCGTCGACCAGACCGACCTTGGCGTCGGCCGCGGTCATGATTCCGACGCGGGCCAACGCTCGAATGACCAGGACGCGCAACTGCCGGCCGACCTCGAACTGCTTGCCGGGCAGGGTGCGGGCCACCATGCGCAGGGTGACGGTGTCGACTCCGATGCTTTCCACGCCCATCACGGTGGGCGGATCCAGCAGCAATTCGCCCAGCACCGGGTTGTCCATCGCGCGGTCGCATTCCTGGTGCAAGACCTCATTGACCCGGTTCAGGTCGGCGGTGGTCGACACCGGGATGTCCACCACGGCACGGGCCCAATCCTTGGACAGGTTGACCACCTTGACGATCTGCCCGTTGGGAATGGTCAACACCTCGCCATCCGGCGAGCGCAGCCGGGTCACGCGCAACGTCACGTTCTCGACCGTGCCGCTGGCCTCCGTAGCGGACACCACGGTCAGGTTGACCAGGTCTCCGAAGCCGTACTGCTTCTCGACCAGGATGAAGAACCCGGAGAGCAGGTCTCGCACCAGCTGCTGCGCACCGAAACCGAGCGCCGCGCCCACCACCGTCGCCGGCGCCACCAAACCGCTCACCGAAAACCGCAGCACGTCGGCGATCTGCAGCATGACCCAGATGCCGATGATCACGACCGAAACCCAGGAGATCACGGACGCCACGGCCTGGCGATGCTTGGTGGCCTCCGAGCGCACCAAGGCGTCGCTTTCGGCGAAGCCCAGGTCGAGCTTGCGGGTGACCTGCTGGGCCACCCAGTTGACGAAGCGGGCCGCGAGCACCGCCGCGATCAACACCATGACGATCCGCAGACCGCGGGTGATGATCCACTGACCGGCGTCGCCGCGCCAGAATTCGTGCCAGCCCAGCGCCTGTATCGAGGCGGTTGCGGCAGTAAATGTCGTGTTAGTCAGCATCTTTTCGATTGCGCCACCGGATCCCCGCTTCCAGGAATCCGTCGATGTCCCCGTCCAGAACCGCGGTCGGATTGCCCACCTCGTACTCGGTCCGCAGATCCTTGACCATCTGATACGGCTGCAGTACGTAGGAGCGCATCTGGTTACCCCAGGAGCTGCCGCCCTCACCCTTCAACGCGTCCAGCTCAGCGCGCTCTTCTGATCGCTTGCGCTCCAACAACTTTGCCTGAAGCACTCGCATTGCCGAGATCTTGTTCTGCAGTTGCGATTTTTCGTTCTGGCAAGTCACGACGATACCCGTCGGGATGTGGGTCAAACGCACCGCGGAGTCTGTGGTGTTCACCGACTGGCCGCCGGGGCCGCTGGACCGGTAGACGTCCACCCGCACGTCGCCTTCCGGAATATCGATGTGATCGGTGGTTTCCACGACGGGGAGCACCTCGACTTCGGCGAACGAAGTCTGACGCCGGCTCTGGTTGTCGAACGGGCTGATCCGGACCAGCCGATGGGTGCCCTGCTCGACGGACAACGTGCCATAGGCGAAGGGAGCATGCACCGCGAAGGTGGCGCTCTTGATGCCCGCTTCTTCCGCGTAGGAGGTGTCGAACACCTCGACCGGGTACTTGTGCTGCTCCGCCCAGCGGATATACATCCGCATCAGCATCTCGGCCCAATCGGCGGCGTCCACCCCTCCGGCGCCCGAACGGATCGTCAGCAGCGCCTCGCGCTCGTCGTACTCACCCGAGAGCAGCGTGCGCACCTCGGTGGCCTCTATATCGGCGCGCAGCGCCTTGAGCTCCGCGTCGGCCTCGGCGAGCGTGTCGGCGCCGCCCTCCCCCGCTTCGGCCGCCAGCTCGTAGAGCACCGGCAGGTCGTCGAGGCGCTGCCGCAGCGACTCGATTCGGCGCAGCTCGCCCTGCGTGTGGGACAGCTGGCTGGTCACGCGCTGCGCATTGGTCTGGTCGTCCCACAGCTTGGGATCGGACGCCTCGTGCTCCAGCTTCTCGATGCGGCTGCGCAAACCGTCCACATCGAGCACCCGCTCCACCGTGGTCAGGGTGGAGTCAAGGGCGGCGATGTCGGCTTGACGGTCGGGTTCCACAGGCGCCCACGTTACCAATGCTCAGGTCATGGCCCGGGTGCCAGCGTTTAGCATCAGGTGACCAGCCCCACACGAACAGAAGGCTCGAGGATGCGCCCATATCACGTCGCGATCATCGGCTCCGGACCGTCGGGATTCTTCGCCGCGGCATCGTTGCTGAAGGCCGCCGACGCCTCGGAGAACATCGACGTGGCCGTCGACATGCTCGAGATGCTGCCGACGCCCTGGGGGTTGGTCCGCTCCGGCGTCGCCCCCGACCACCCCAAGATCAAGTCGATCAGCAAGCAATTCGAGAAGACCGCGGAGGACCCCCGCTTCCGCTTCTTCGGCAATGTGGTGGTGGGCGAGCATGTCGAGGCGGCCGAACTCGCCGAGCGCTATGACGCCGTGGTCTATGCCGTGGGGGCGCAGTCCGACCGCGCGCTGAACATTCCGGGCGAGGATCTGCAAGGCAGCGTCGCCGCCGTCGACTTCGTGGGCTGGTACAACGCGCACCCGAGCTTCGAGCGCAGCACGCCCGACCTGTCGGGCACCCGGGCCGTTGTCGTGGGCAACGGCAACGTGGCGCTCGACGTGGCGCGCATCCTGGTCACCGACCCGGATGTGCTGGGGCAGACCGATATCGCCGACCACGCCCTGGAATCGCTTCGCCCCTGCGGTGTGGACGAGGTGGTCATCATCGGCCGGCGCGGACCGCTGCAGACGGCGTTCACGACGCTGGAGCTGCGCGAACTCGCGGACCTCGAGGGGGTCGACGTCATCGTCGACCCGGCCCAACTAGAGGGCATCAGCGACGAGGACGCGGCCGCGGTGGGAAAGACGACGAAGCAGAACATCAAGGTGCTGCGCGACTACGCCCAGCGCGCCCCGCGGCCCGGCCATCGCCGAATCGTCTTCCGATTCCTGACTTCTCCGATCGAAATCAAGGGTGACGGCAAGGTGGAGAGCATCGTGCTCGGCCGCAACGAGCTGGTCAGCGACGAGAGCGGGCGGGTCGCGGCGAAGGACACCGGCGAGCGCGAGGAGCTGCCGGCTCAATTGGTGGTCCGGTCGGTCGGTTACCGCGGCGTGCCCACCCCGGGTCTGCCGTTCGACGACAAGAGCGCGACCATCCCCAACACCGACGGCCGGGTGGATGGCAGCCGCAACGAGTACGTCGTCGGGTGGATCAAGCGCGGACCGACCGGTGTGATCGGTACCAATAAGAAGGACTCCCAGGAGACCGTCGATACCCTGCTGGGTGACTTGGCCGCTGCCGAGGAACTCGCGGACTTCGACGACGACCACGCCGACAAGCTGGTGGACTGGCTGGCATCGCGTCAGCCGAAGGTGGTCACCTCCGCTCACTGGGAAGTCATCGACCGCCACGAGCGGGCCGCCGGCGAGCCCCATGGGCGCCCCCGCGTCAAGCTACCCAGCCTCGCAGAGCTGCTGCGGATCGGACACGGCTGATCGGGCGGCTTAGAACCATTGGCGGTCGAGCGTGTACGGGTAGCGGGTCACACCCAATTTGACCAGCACACGCGACACGCGTTTGCGCACGAGGTCTTCCGCCAACCTGGTCCGCTCGGCGATCTGCCTGTCGGTCAGGCCGTCACCGAGCAAGCTCAACAACGCGCGGTCCCGGTCGTCGAGGCCCCAGCGCCCGTCGTTGTCCTCGGCGATCCGCCACACCCTCTCCATCAGCGCGGCCGTGGCCCGCGGGTCGAGTAGAGATCGCCCGGCGCCGACATCCTTGACGGCGGAAGCCAATTGCATGCCTTTGATGTCCTTGACGACATATCCGCTGCCGCCGGCAAGGATCGCATACAGCATCGCCTCGTCAGAGCTATGCGACGTCAGGATCAGGCAGCGCAGATCCGGCATGGACGACCGGAGATCGCGGCACAGCTGGACACCGTGCCCGTCGGGCAGCCAGTCGTCGACTACGGCGACATCGGGACTGGCCACGGGAATCTTGGACATCGCCTCGGCGACGGATCCGGCCTCCCCCACGCAGTCGAGTTCGGGGTCCGCACAAAGCAAGTCGATCAGGCCGCGCCGCACCGCCTCATGATCGTCGACCAAAAAGAAACCTAGGCTCATCCAAGTCGCGCCCGCACGCCGCTAGAGATTGCTCGAACGCGTGGCGAGAATGGAATTCCCGGCGTTGTGCGCGCCGCACAGGTCGTAGCACGCGCGCGCGTCGGTCACGAAAAGCTGCTCCGGCTCCGGATTGGCGGCCAGATACTCGTCGACGCTCCCCCGCACGACGGCGGATTCGACTTGCACGTCGGGGTACTGCCGCGTCCACCGGGCAATCCGGCGTCTCAGCAGCGCCTGCGCAGAACGTTTCGCCTCAACGTCGTCCGGCCCCGCGGAACGGGCTACCGCAATTGCGCGCAGCGGGGCTCGCCGCAGTCGCGCCTCCTCGAAGGCTTGGCGCAGCACCCCGGCGTTGTCGGCTTGCACGGTGACGCGACTGACCTTGGCGGCTGCCCGCCTGCCCGACGGGCGGCGGATGACGGCGACCGGGCACAGCGCCGACGCTGCCAAGCTCGCAGAAAGGGAGCCGACGCCATGGGCGGCATGATTGAGCCCGATGGACCCGACACACATCAGCACCGCCGACCTGGACTCCTCCATCATGCTGACAAGCGGCCTGCCCCAAAGGATTTCGGCTTCGACCTTCGCCGGCTGCCCGGTGGCCTCGACCGCGCGTCGGGCGTCCTGCAACGCCGAACGGGCGGTGGCCAACCGGCCCTCGCGGTCCCCGGTTGCGTGAGTTTCTGACGGCTCGATCACGTAAACCAATCGCAGCGGTATGTCGCGGCTCACCGCCTCGTCGACCGCCCAGCGCGCAGCGGCAATGGCCGCTTTCGATCCGTCGACGCCGACGACGACGCTCGGAGCTGAATCACCCATCGGGGTCTCCTGCGCTGCTCGGAACTGCCAATACGGTTACGGCCCACCCGTACGTTATTGGCCTGGAACGGGGTTTACCCAGGGGCGTTGGATTCACAAATGGGGGCCATTGGCCCCTATCAATGGCTCGGGAAACCGGCGCGAACCCGTGGAGAGGCCGGCCTCACAATTCGACGGTGGCCTGCGGCGCCCCGACATATGGCGGGGTATCGGCGTTGACCCCGGCTATCCGAAAGGCGATTCGCCGATCGCGGCCAGCCGGCGCGGCCGCACTCGGACATTTTCAGGGGGCTGCCGCCGATGCCCCCGACACGGTCGGATTTGGCCGAAATTTCCGGTACAGACCCGCAGCGGCGCCTACATTCTTATCACCACCGCCACTGCGGCGGAGGCGGACACGCTGCCGAATCGGGACCGGCACGGTTCACCACGTACACCAACAGGGAGACCTGACATGGATTACGCCTTTTTTCCGCCCGAAATCAATTCCGCTCGCATTTACGGTGGCCCGGGGTCCGGATCGTTGTTGGCCGCGGCCGGCAGCTGGGACTCGCTGTCCGCCGAATTGGGCACCACAGCCGAGACCTATGGCTCCGTGCTCTCGGCCCTGACCACCCTGCACTGGCACGGACCGGCGTCGGCGGCAATGACCGCCTCGGCGACCCCGTACGTGGAGTGGTTGACCACCACCGCCCAGCAGACGAAACAGACGGCCATGCAAGCCAGGGCCGCGGCGGCGGCATTCGACCAGGCCTTCGCCATGACGGTGCCCCCGCCGGCGATAGCGATCAACCGCGCGCAGCTGCAGGCGCTGATCGCGACGAACTTCTTCGGCCAGAACACCGCGGCGATCGCGGCCACCGAGGCCCAGTACGCCGAGATGTGGGCCCAGGACGCCACTGCGATGAACGGCTACGCCGTCAGCTCGGCGGCCGCTTCCCGGTTGACGTCGTTTGCGTCCCCCGCGCAGAACACCAACCCGGGCGGGGTCAACGAGCAGACCGCCGCGGCCAACCAGGCGGCCGCCGACCCGTTCGCCACCATCTACTCGCTATTGCAGGGGTTGAGTACGCAGCTATCGAATGCCATAGGCAACCTTCTGAACCTCAGCCCCATTCCGATCAGCACAAACCCGCTCAGCGTGCTCGACTCCATACAGCTCCTCAATACAGGGATCCAGGGGACCGCAGCCATGGGATCGATGCCGTCGTTGCTCACCAGCGCGCAGGCCAACTTGGCCTATCTATCCGGCGTCGGGGCGCCTGCACCCGCGCTCGGGCCGATCGGGCTCGGGCAGTTGCAGGGTGCGGCCAGCGCAACGGGGGTCGGCGGCCTGCCCAACGCGGTCACGGTGAGCATGGCCCGGGCGAATGCGATCGGGCCGATGTCGGTGCCGGCCAGCTGGTCCGCGCCGTCGACCACTAGGGTCGCTGCGCTGCAGCCCGCAGGCCTGACCACGCTGCCGGGCACCGACGAGTTGGCCGGGTCCGGTTACCCGGGCGTGCCTGGGATGCCGGCGGGCACGATGGGGCGGGCCTCGGGCGTCCTGCCGCGCTACGGGACCCGGCTCAACGTGATGACGCGCCCGCCCGCGGGCGGCTAGCTAGGCGGCCGGCGGTGCGGCCGGCGCGAACCGCCAATTGTCGGGATTCTTGGGCGAATACACCACCGGGAGGAGCTGGCCCATCGTCGGCCAGCGGTCGACGTCGACCGCCATGCGCTGATAGACGGCGTACTCACTGACGGTCGGCCCGTTGATGACGCCGGCGATGGTGACGAATTGCTCGCCGGTGGCGGCCGGCCGCGGGCTGACCCCGGTCACCAGCAGCGTCCCGCTCGCCAGCTCGCCGCGCGGGCCGCGCGGGAGGAACCGCTGGGCAAGGGCTACCCCGAGGACCGCCACGAGGAGGATGAGCACACCGAATTCCCACACCTGGCCATGGTAGGACTGCTCCCATGAGTCGCGAGGATCTGACGCTGGCGCTCGCCCTGGCCGACCGCGCCGACGCGCTGACCGCCGCCCGGTTCGGGGCGCTCGACCTGCGCGTCGACACCAAACCGGATTTGACGCCGGTGACCGACGCCGATCGCGGCGTCGAGGTCGACCTGCGCGACGTGCTGGGGCGCGAACGGCCGGACGACGGCGTCGTCGGCGAGGAGTTCGGCGGCACCGCCAGCTTCAGCGGGCGGCAGTGGATCATCGACCCGATCGATGGCACCAAGAACTTCGTGCGCGGCGTGCCGGTGTGGGCCAGCCTGATCGCGTTGCTCACCGACGGCGTCCCCTCGGTCGGCGTGGTGAGCGCGCCGGCGCTGCGCCGGCGTTGGTGGGCGGCGCGGGGAAACGGCGCGTTCGCCACCGTCGACGGCAGCCCGCCGCGGCAGTTATCGGTTTCCTCTGTGGCGCAGCTGGATTCGGCGAGCCTGTCGTTCTCCAGCCTGTCGGGGTGGGCGGACCGCGGCTTGCGTGATCGCTTCATCGGGCTGACGGATGAGCTGTGGCGGGTCCGAGCCTTCGGCGACTTCTTGTCCTATTGCCTGGTCGCCGAGGGCGCGGTCGACATCGCGGCCGAACCGGAGGTGTCGGTGTGGGATCTGGCGCCGCTCGACATCTTGGTGCGCGAGGCGGGCGGGAAGTTCACCGCCCTGGACGGGACCGCGGGCCCGCACGGCGGCAGCGCCGTGGCCACCAACGGCCTGTTGCATGACCAGGTGCTTTCCCGCCTGCGGGCCTAGTCTTTGTGAATTAGTTAACACGCAGTCCCATCTATCTTACTCCGGAGTAAGATAGAGATATCCGCATTGCCCCAACGACAGAGGCTGCTGAAATGACCGAGACCTCCGGTTCAAAACAGACTTCGAAGGCCACCCGCCCACGCTTGAAGAGACGCGGCCGCAAGACCGGGGTCGGACTGCAACCGCACAAGCGGACCGGCATCGACCTGACCCTGGCGCTGCTCACCCCGCTCGTCGGCCAGGAGTTTCTGGACAAATACCACCTCCGCGACCCGCTCAACCGGGGGCTGCGCTACGGCACGAAGACGATCTTCTCCACCGCCGGCGCCGCGACCCGCCAGTTCAAGCGGGTGCAGAACCTCCGGGGTGGGCCGACCCGGCTCAAGTCCAGCGGCAAGGACTACTTCGACCTGATGCCCGACGACGAGCAGAAGATGATCGTCGAGACCCTCGACGAGTTCGCCGAGGAGGTGCTGCGTCCCGCGGCGCACGACGCCGACGAGGCCGCGACCTACCCGCCCGACCTGATCGCCAAGGCCGCCGAACTGGGCATTACCGCGATCAACATCCCCGAGGACTTCGAGGGCATCGCCGCCCACCGCTCCAGCGTCACCAACGTGCTGGTGGCCGAGGCGCTCGCCTACGGCGACATGGGTCTGGCGCTGCCGATTCTCGCGCCCGGGGGCGTGGCGTCCGCGCTCACCCACTGGGGCAGCGCCGATCAGCAGGCGACCTACCTGCACGAGTTCGCCGGCGAGAACGTCCCGCAAGCCTGCGTGGCCATCGCCGAACCGCAACCTCTGTTCGACCCCACCCGGTTGAAGACCACCGCGGTGCGCACCCCGAGCGGCTACCGGCTCGAGGGCGTGAAGTCGTTGGTGCCCGCGGCGGCCGACGCCGAGCTGTTCATCGTCGGCGCCCAGCTGGACGGCAAGCCCGCGCTGTTCATCGTCGAGTCGTCCACCAAAGGTCTTGCCGTCAAGGCGGATCCGAGCATGGGAATCCGCGCGGCCGCCCTGGGTCAGGTCGAGCTGTCCGGGGTGTCGGTGCCGCTGAGCGCCCGGCTGGGCGGGGACGAAGCCTCCAGCGACGACTATTCGGAGGCGATAGCGCTGTCCCGCCTGGGCTGGGCGGCGCTGGCGGTCGGCACCTCACACGCGGTGCTCGACTACGTCGTCCCCTATGTAAAGGAGCGCGAGGCCTTCGGCGAGCCCATCGCTCACCGGCAAGCCGTGGCCTTCATGTGCGCGAACATCGCCATCGAATTGGACGGACTGCGGTTGATCACCTGGCGCGGCGCCGCCCGCGCCGAACAGGGCCTGCCGTTCACCCGCGAAGCGGCGCTGGCCAAGCGGCTCGGCACCGACAAGGGCATGCAGATCGGCCTGGACGGCGTGCAGCTGCTCGGCGGCCATGGCTACACGAAGGAACACCCGGTCGAGCGCTGGTACCGCGACCTGCGGGCCATCGGCGTCGCGGAGGGCGTCGTCGTCATCTGAGTAGTTATCTAACACGAGCCGAAAGTTCAATCATGGCAATCAATTTGGAACTGCCCCGCAAGCTGCAAGCGGTGGTCGTCAAGACGCACCAGGGCGCTGCGGAGATGATGCGACCGATCGCGCGCAAGTACGACCTGAAGGAACACGCCTACCCGGTCGAGCTGGACACCCTGTTCAACCTGTTCGCGGGAGCCTCGGAATCAATCGAATTCGCCGGCGCCGACGCCCTCCGAGACGAGGACGAAGACCGCGGCACGAACCACAACGGCGCCAACATGGCGGCGCTGCTGCAGACCTTGGAGGCCTGCTGGGGCGACGTCGCGATGATGCTCTCGGTCCCCTATCAGGGTCTGGGCAATGCCGCCATCTCCGCGGTCGCCACCGACGAACAGCTAGAGCGCCTGGGCCAGGTGTGGGCGGCGATGGCCATCACCGAGCCCGGCTTCGGATCCGACTCGGCGGCGGTGTCCACCACCGCCAAGCTGGACGGCGACGAGTACGTCATCAACGGAGAGAAGATCTTCGTCACCGCGGGCTCGCGCGCCACCCACATCGTCGTCTGGGCCACGCTGGACAAGGCGGCGGGCCGCGCGGCGATCAAGTCGTTCATCGTGCCGCGCGATCACCCCGGCGTCACGGTCGAACGCCTCGAGCACAAGCTCGGCATCAAAGGGTCCGACACCGCGGCGATCCGGTTCGAAAACGCCCGCATCCCGAAGGACAACTTGTTGGGCAACCCCGAAATCGAGGTCGGCAAGGGCTTTTCCGGTGTGATGGAGACCTTCGACAACACTCGGCCGATCGTCGCCGCCATGGCCATCGGGGTCGGCCGCGCCGCGCTGGAGGGGATCCGCAAGATCCTCACCGAGGCCGGCGTCGAGATCTCCTACGACCGGCCGTCACACGCCCAGAGCGCGGCCGCGGCCGAGTTCCTGCGGATGGAGGCCGACTGGGAGGCTGCCTACCTGCTGTCGCTGCGGGCGGCGTGGCAGGCCGACAATAAGATCCCCAACTCCAAAGAGGCGTCGATGAGCAAGGCCAAGGCCGGCCGGATGGCAAGCGACGTCACCCTCAAGTCCGTCGAATTGGCAGGCACCGCAGGGTATTCCGAGCAGTCCCTGCTGGAAAAGTGGGCGCGCGACTCCAAGATCCTGGACATCTTCGAGGGCACCCAGCAGATCCAGCAACTGGTGGTCGCCCGTCGCCTGCTGGGGCTGTCGTCATCCGAACTCAAGTAGCGACGGCGCCCAGCCGCTCGCGGGTGTCCTCGTCCAGCTCGATGGACGCGACGTCCATGTTCTCCTCCAGGTGCCGCACCGACGAGGTGCCCGGAATCAGCAGCACGTTGGGCGCCACGCTCAGCGTCCACGCCAGTGCGACCTGCGCGGGCGTGCGGCCGAGCCGCTCGGCGGCGGCGGTCACCAACTGGTGACTCAGCACCGGGTTCGGCCGCGCGAACGCCGCCCCCAGGGGGAAGAACGGGACAAACGCGATCCCCTGCCTCGTGCACTCTTCGAGCACGGGGGCAGCGCCGCGGTCAACAAGATTGAAAGCGTTTTGCACACAAACGATTTCGGTGCGACCCAAGGCGTGCAGCAAATGCTCACGGTTGATGTTGCTCAGCCCGATCCCGGCGATCAACCCCTCGTCGCGGGCCTCGATCATCACCGAGAGCTGATCGTCGAACAGGTGATCCGGCCCGTCGCTGTCGAACAGCCGCAGATTGACCGCGGCCAGCCGGTCGACACCCAGGGCCCGCAGGTTCGTCTCGATGTCCCGCCGCAAGTCGCCGGGCTCGCCCACCGGTAGCCAGGCGCCGGCGTCGTCGCGGCGACCGCCGACCTTGCTCACCAGCGCCAGGTTCTCCGGGTAGGGGTGCAGCGCCGCGCGGATCAGCTCGTTGGCGACGTCCGGGCCGTAGAACTGGGCGGTGTCGATGTGGTCGACGCCGAGCTCGACGGCCCGCCGCAGCACCGCCAACGCCTCGGCGCGGTCCCGCGGCGGCCCGAACGCGTTGGGGCCGGGCAGCTGCATCGCGCCGAAGCCGATGCGCCCGACGGAAAAGCCACCGAGTGGAAAGGAATCCATGGGGTGAGGTTAGCGTCGTCGTATGGACACGTTTCACGCGCTCGTGGCGCGCCAAGATGGTGACCGGATAAGCGCGTCGGTCGAGACGCTGAGCGCCGAGGACCTCCCGCCCGGCGAGGTGACGATCCGGGTGGAGTACTCGAGCGTCAACTTCAAGGACGCGCTGGCGCTGACGCCGGGCGGCGGCGTGGTCCGCAATTATCCGGTGGTGCCGGGCATCGACCTGACCGGCGAGGTCGTCGAGTCGCACTCCCCCGACTTCGCCGTCGGCGACAAGGTGCTGGCCCACGGGTACGCGATCGGCACCGGCCACCACGGCGGCTACGCCGAATACGCGCGGCTGCCGGCCGACCAGGTGGTGGCGCTCGGCGACCTGACGCCGCGCGAGGGCGCCGCGATCGGGACCGCCGGCTTCACCGCCGCGATGAGCGTGCAGGCGTTGATCGACTGGGGCCTCGAACCCGGCGCCGGGTCGGTCGTCGTCACCGGCGCCTCCGGCGGCGTCGGGTCCATCAGCGTGGATCTGCTGGCCGCCGCCGGCTACCGGGTGGTCGCATCGAGCGGTAAGGAGCAGGCGGCCGGACTGCTGAAAGAGCTTGGCGCCGCGGAGGTTATCGGGCGGTTGCCCAAGGACCCCGACGCCAAGCCGCGGCCCCTGGCCAAGACGCGCTGGGCGGGCGCGGTGGATTGCGTGGGCGGGGCGACCCTGGCCGATGTGCTCAGCGCCGTCGACTACGGCGGGGCGGTGGCCTGCAGCGGCCTGACCGGTGGGCCGGCGTTGCACACCACCGTGATGCCGTTCATCCTGCGCGGCATCGCGCTGCTCGGGATGGACTCGGTGCTGATGCCGATCGGCCGGCGCCGCAAATTGTGGGCGCTGCTGGGTGATTCGTTGCGGCCGCGTCACCTGGAGGCGGTGGTCAGCGACGTGGACGTCAAGGACGTCGTCGGGGTGCTCGATCAACTGCGCGCCGGCGCCTTCTCCGGCCGCGCCCTGGTGCGGGTCGCCGGCGGATTTTGAGTCGGCAGTAGGCTGTCCGACCATGCGGGCTGCACGGGTGACTCGGCTGGATGGTCCGGACGCGATCGAGGTGGCGGAGGTCGAGGAACCCTCGGGTGACGGCGTGGTCGTCGACGTGTACGCCGCGGGCGCGGCCTTCCCCGACGCGCTGTTGACCCGTGGCCTCTACCAGTACCGGCCGGAGCCGCCGTTCGTGCTCGGGGCCGAGATCGCCGGCGTGGTGCGCTCCGCGCCGGAGGGCGCCCACGTGCAACCCGGCGACCGGGTCGTCGGGCTGACGATGCTGTCCGGGGGCATGGCCGAGGTCGCGATCCTGCAGCCCGACCGGGTGTTCAAGCTGCCGGACAACGTGAGCTTCGAGGCCGGGGCCGGGCTGCTGTTCAACGACCTGACGGTGTACTTCGCGCTGACCGTGCGGGGCCGGCTGGCCCAGGGCGAGACGGTGCTGGTGCACGGCGCCGCCGGCGGCATCGGGACGTCGACGCTGCGGCTGGCGTCGCTGCTCGGGGCGTCGCGCAGCATCGCGGTCGTCAGCACCGAAGACAAGGCGGACGTCGCGACGGCGGCCGGCGCCACCGATGTGGTGCTGGCCGAGGGGTTCAAGGACGCGGTCAAGGAGCTCACCGGCGGCCGCGGCGTCGACGTGGTGGTCGACCCGGTCGGCGGCGACCGGTTCACCGATTCGCTGCGCTCGCTCGCCCCGGGCGGCCGGCTGCTGGTCATCGGCTTCACCGGCGGGGAGATCCCGACCGTGAAGGTGAACCGGCTGCTGCTCAACAACATTGACGTGGTCGGCGTGGGCTGGGGAGCCTGGGCGGGGACGCACCCGGGCGCGCTCGCCGAGCAGTGGGCCGGGCTGGAGGCACTGCTCAGCTCGGGCCGGCTGGCCGCCCCGAGGCCCGAGGTCTACCCGCTGGAGCGGGCCGGCGCGGCCGTCGCATCGCTCGAGAATCGCACGGCCAAAGGGAAAGTTGTGGTGCGCGTTCGCGATTGAGGCGCGGCGACACATAAACGTTTGCGACGACACGCCGACGCGGTGCGCAATGGATTATGTCTCGAGGAGTTGGGGCGCCGAGCACCTTGTGCTGCCGGTAAACAAAAAGTAATGTCACTTTCAGTTTCGTAGCCCCGCCGAGCTTGGAGTCTCCATGGAATCCTTCGTTCACCTGCGAAAAGGGAAAACACCGCGACGGCTGCACGCCGACCTCGACGGGCTCAAGGACGACGAACTGGGCCGGGGCGGGTTCACCGGCCGGACCGCGAACATGTACCGCCGCAACGACCCCACCGCCTATCGGGCCGTCGGCCCCCTGCGACCCGTCGACGTGCTCGCCGGCGAGCTCAAGCCCAGCGACGCCACCGACGCCGACGGCGGGCCGCTGCTGATGTTCAGCAACGACGACTGCCGAATCTCGTTGAGCCGGCGCCACGAGCCGATGCCGTTCTACGCCCGGCACATCGACGGAGATCTGCTGTGCTTCGTGCACCGGGGAGCGGGCCTGCTGGAGACCGAGTTCGGGCCGCTGCGCTACCGGGAGGGCGACTGGGTCTACATCCCGAAGGCGTGCACCTGGCGCCAGCTACCCGATAGCGAGACCACCCTGCTGATGATCGAGGCCAGCGACGAATTCCGGGTGCCGCCACCCGGCGCGCTGGGCCGCCACTTCCCGTTCGACCCGTCGCAGGCCACCATTCCGGAGCCGGCCCCGATCGGCGACGACGAACGCGACGAGTACGAGGTCCGGCTCCTCCACCGGCCTATTGGGGATGGCGGCCCGACAACGCTGTTCTACCAACACAATCCGCTGGACGTCGAGGGCTGGCGCGGCGACAACTTCGCGTTCACCTTCAACATCGCCGACTACAACGTGATCACCTCGGACAGCGTCCACCTGCCGCCCACCGTGCACCTCTTCATGCAGGCCACCGGCGTCTACGTGATGAACTTCCTGCCCAAGCCCGCCGAGGGCGTCGCCGGCACCGAGCGTACGCCCTGGTACCACCGCAACGTCGACTACGACGAGATCGCCTTCTTTCACGGCGGATCGCTGTACGGCATCCCGATGCCGCCCGGGCTGATCACCCATGCGCCGCAAGGGGTTCACCACGGCGCCCCGGAGAAGGCGCGGGAACGTGCGCGCCGCAAGTTCGACGAACATTCGCGGGTGGACTGGCAGGTGATCGCCGTCGACACCCGCCGCCGGCTGACACCGTCGGCCGAGGTGCTCGCCCACGACCTGGGGCAGCACTCGTGAAGCACGACTACGACCGAATCCCGTATCTGGTTGCCTTCCAGAACAATTCCGCGGTACGCGACGTCTACGGCGGGCTGGCCGAGATCACCGTCCTGGAAAGCTATCTGCTCAAGCCGAAAGCCAAGCCGTCCGACACCGTGCTGGTCTTCATGCACCCGATCGGTGGGGGCGCGTACCTGCCGATGATCAACGCGCTGGCCCGGGCGGGGCACCACGTCATCTACTGCAACAGCCGGTTCCGCGGCACGGATTCGGGGCTGCTGATGGAGAAGGTGGTCGAGGACCTCGGCGAGTGCATCAAGGACGCCAAGAACCGGCTGGGCTACTCCCAAGTCGTGCTGGCCGGGTGGAGCGGCGGCGGCTCGCTGTCGATGTTCTACCAGCAGCAGGCCCAGAAACCGACGATCACGGCGAGCCCGTCCGGCGACGGCCCCGACCTCACCAAGCTGGACCTGCCCGAGGCCGACGGGATCATGCTGCTGGCCGCGCACATCAGCCGGCACGGCACGCTGACCGAATGGCTGGACGCGTCCATTCTCGACGAATCCGATCCCACCAAGCGCGATCCCGAGCTGGACCTGTACGACCCGGACAACCCCAACCAACCGCCCTACAGCCAGGAATTCCTGGAGCGCTACCGGCAGGCGCAGATCGACCGCAACCGGCGCATCACCGCGTGGGTCAAGGAAAAGCTCGCCGAACTGAAGGCCTCCGGACGCCCCGACGAGGAATTCTGCTTCGTCGTGCACGGCACCATGGCCGACCCGCGCTGGCTGGACCCGGCCGTCGATCCTAACGAACGCACCCCGGGGACCTGCTATCTGGGCGATCCTCGAGTGGTGAACATGAGCCCGGTCGGGTTGGCCCGGTTTTCGACGCTGCGCGGCTGGCTGTCGCAATGGAGCTACGACGACGCCCGCGGCGACGGCGTGGCGTGTGGGCGCGATCTTGCGGTCCCGGCGCTGGTCATCGGTAACCTGGCCGATGACGCCTGCACGCCCAGCCACACCCGACGGCTCTTCGAGGCGATCGGGCACCCCGACAAGGAGATGCACGAAATTCCCGGCGCCACACACTATTACGCGGGTCCCGACCAACGGGACAAGCTGCGGCACGCCGTCGAGGTGGTCACCGACTGGCTGGTCCGGCACGACTTCGCGGGCGCCGAATGACAGGTGCGTTGGACGGCATCCGGGTGCTCGAGCTGGGCACCCTGATCGCCGGGCCGTTCGCCGGCCGGCTGCTCGGCGACATGGGCGCCGACGTCATCAAGGTGGAACCCCCCGGCGCCCCGGACCCCCTGCGGACCTGGGGCCAGGCCGAACTGGACGGACACCACGTCTTCTGGACCGTGCACGCGCGCAACAAGAGGGCCATCACCCTCGACCTGCGCAAGCCACGCGGCCGCGAGCTGTTCCTCGACCTCGTCGCGAAATCCGACATCGTGGTGGAGAACTTCCGCCCGGGCACGCTGGAGAAATGGAACCTGGGCTACGACGCGCTCAGTGAGCGCAATCCGGGCATCATCCTGGTGCGGGTGTCCGGCTATGGGCAGACGGGGCCCGAGGCGCACAAGGCCGGCTACGCCTCGGTGGCCGAGGCCGCCAGCGGCCTGCGGCACCTCAACGGCTTTCCCGGCGGTCCGCCGCCCCGGCTGGCGCTCTCGCTCGGCGACAGCCTGGCGGGCATGTTCGGCGCCCAAGGCGCGCTGGCAGCGCTGTACCGTCGCAGCGTCACCGGGCACGGACAGGTGGTCGACGTCGCGCTGACCGAATCGTGCTTGGCGGTCCAGGAATCCACGATTCCCGACTACGACGCGGGCGGCGTGGTGCGCGGTCCGTCGGGCACCCGGCTGGAGGGCATCGCGCCGTCCAACATCTATCGCACCGCCGACGGCTCCTGGGTGGTGATCGCCGCCAACCAGGACACGGTTTTCGCCCGCCTGTGCAAGGCCCTGGGGCGCCCGGAACTGGCCGCCGACGACCGCTTCGCCACCCACGGCGCCCGCGGCCGCAACCAAGACGAACTCGACGGGATCATCGGCGCGTGGGCCGCGGAACGCGAGCCCGGTCAGATCATCGAAACGCTGTCCGCCGCAGGGGTGATCACCGGACCGATCAACACCGTCGCGGAGGTGGTGAACGACCCGCAGCTGCGGGCCCGCGGCATGCTGGTCGAACACTACGACGAGCGGGTGCGGCGCACCGTGCTGGGGCCGGGCGTCGTGCCGGTGCTCTCGGAATCCCCGGGCGGTGTCCGCAACGCGGGGCCGGCGCGCCCGGGCCAACACAACGACGACGTCTACATCGGGCTGCTGGGCAAGACCGCCGAGGAGCTCGACGGGCTGAGGGCCGAGGAGGTGCTATGACCCACGTGAACATCCGTGAGGTTTCGCTGCGCGACGGCCTGCAGATCGAAAAGCCAATCCCGTTGGCCGCCAAGCTGGAATTGCTGGCCGCGGTCGCCGCCACCGGGGTGCGCGAGGTGGAAGCGACGGCGTTCGTGTCCCCGTCCAAGGTGCCCTCGATGGCCGACGCCGCCGAACTCGCCGCGCATCTGCGCGACTACCCCGAGATCGAGTTCTCCGCCCTGGTGGCCAGTCCGAACGGCGCCAGGCGCGCCGTCGCCGCGGGACTGCGGTCGATCGAGTACGTGGTGGCGGCGAGCGACGCGTTCAGCGAGGCCAACGTCGGGCGGCCCGCCGCCGAGGCCACCCGACAGATCGAGGAGATCGTCGCCATCGCCCACGACGCAGGCGTCACGGTCGAGGTCATCGTCGCCACCGCGTGGGACTGCCCTTTCGAAGGGCCGACCGCGCCGCAGCGGGTGCTCGATATCGGTGCGGCGGCGCGCGAGAGGGGCGCCGACCGTTTCTCGATCGCCGACACCATCGGCACCACCACCCCGCGGCGCGTGACTTCGCTGATCGCACAACTGCGTCCGGTGATCGGCGACATGCCGCTGGGCGGGCATTTCCACAACACCCGCGGCACCGGCCTGGCCAGCGCCTACGCCGCGGTCGGCGCCGGGGTCACCAGGCTCGACGCCTCGGTGGGCGGGCTGGGCGGCTGCCCGTTCGCGCCCGGCGCCACCGGCAACATCGCCACCGAGGACCTGGTCTATTTGCTCCGCGACAGCGACATCGGCGTCGACGTCGACCTGCCGGCCGCCATCGCGGCCGCCGAAGTCGCCAAATCCGTTGTGGGCCATGACTTGCCGAGTGCACTGCTGCGCGCCGGCGACCGAATCCGGAACTGATGCCCACCGAAAACCTGACCGCCAAGGGCCGCCAGACCAGGCAGGCCATCGAACAGGCAGCCCGAAAACTGTTCGCGGAACGCGGCTTTCACGGCACCACCCTGGCCGACATCACGTCGGCGGCCGGCAAGTCGTCCGCCGTGTTCTACCGGTACTTCGCCGACAAGGAAGACCTGTTGGCCGTGCTGGCGGAGTCGTTTCTGCACGAGGTCGTCAGGCCGTCCGGGTTGAGCGTCGAGCCGCCGGAATCGCCGGATGACGACGCGTTTTTCACCGGGGTGGTGACCGGGTACTGGAACATGTTCAAACAGAACATCGGCATCATGATCGCCGTGGCCCAGCTGGCCGCCACCCAGCGACGCTTCGCGACCGTCCAGAACGAATTCCGGCGCTTCGGCATGGACATCGTGGCCGCGTCGGTCCGGCGCGCCCAGGAACACGGTTACGGCGCCGAGCTCAACCCCGAACACACCGCGGCGGCCATCGCGCTGTTGTTCGAGAACTTCACCACCGTGTTCGTCGGACCATCGGGCCTGGGCCTGCAGATCTGCGACGAGGACGCCATCGCCACCCTGTCCACCATTTGGAAGAAAACGCTTTACGGCGCGTAAGGAGTCGACATGGATTTCACACTGCCGGAACATCTTCCGGGGGTGCTCGCGGAGATGGACGCATTCATCGAGCGAGAAATCGCCCCGCTGCAGGCCGAGAACATGCAGTACTTCGACCAGCGCAGGGAGCACGCCCGCACCGATTGGGACAACGACGGCATCCCGACGCGCGAGTGGGAGGACCTGCTCGCCGAGATGCGCAGGCGAGCCGACAAGGCGGGCTGGCTGCGCTACGGATTGCCGGCGTCGCTGGGCGGTCGCGACGGCACCAACCTGGACATGGCCGTCATCCGGGAACACCTGGCGCACAAGGGCCTTGGCCTGCACAACGACCTGCAGAACGAATCGTCGATCGTCGGAAATTTCCCGCAGGTGATCATGATGGAGCGCTTCGGCACCGACGAGCAACGCCGCCTGTGGTCGGAGGCGTTGATCACCGGGGAGCGGTCCATGGCGTTCGGCCTCACCGAACCGCAGCACGGCTCCGACGCGACGTGGCTGGAGACGAACGCGCAACGCGACGGCTCGGGCTCTGGAGGCTGGGTGATCAACGGCTCCAAGCGATTCAACACCGGCGTCCACCGCGCGACCCACGACCTGATCTTCGCCCGCACCTCCGGTGAGCCCGGAGCCGCGGTGGGCATCACCGCTTTCCTCGTTCCGACCGACACGCCGGGATTCAACATTCCCTACTACTGGTGGACGTTCAACATGCCCACCGACCACGGCGAAGTCGAGCTGACCGACGTGCGGGTGCCCGCCGATGCGGTGCTCGGGGAGGTGGACCGTGGGCTGGAGGTGGCGCAAACGTTCTTGCACGAGAACCGGATTCGGCAGGCGGCCAGCAGCCTGGGGGCCGCGCAATACTGCATCGACCGCGCCGCCGATTACGCCGGCAAGCGCGCGGTGTTCGGCAAGCCACTCTCGGTCAACCAGGCCGTGCAATGGCCGCTGGCCGAGCTGCAGACCGAGGCCCAGATGGTGCGGCTGCTGGTGGCCTACGCGGCCTGGCACCTGGACCGTGACCACCACATGGAGGTCTCGGACAAGGTGTCGATGGCCAACTACCGCGCCAACCGGCTGGTCTGCGACGCCGCCGACCGGGCCATGCAGATCTTCGGCGGCCTGGGCTACAGCCGCCACGAACCGTTCGAGCACATCTACCGCCACCACCGCCGCTACCGGATCACCGAGGGCGCCGAGGAGATCCAGATCCGCCGGGTGGCGCAGCGGCTGTTCAAGTTCGGCCACAGGTGACCGACACCCACGAGCTGGCCGGCAAGCTGGCGCGGGTGCTGGCGCCCGCGCTCGGCGCGGGCGTCGCGATCGAACAGCTGCGCGCGTTGACCGGCGGCGCCAGCCGCACCACGTGGGCGTTCGATGCCGTCACCGGCGACGGGCGCCGTGCGCTCATCCTGCGCACCGGCCCGCCCGACGACGTGCACGCCGGCATGGAGCTCGAGGCCCGCGCCCAGGCCGCGGCCGCCGTGGCCGGCGCACCGGTCCCCCACATCCTGGTCGCCGACGATTCGGTTGCCGCGCTGGGCAACCCGTTTCTGATCTGCGACGAGATCGAGGGCGAGACCATCGTCCGGCGCATCCAGCGTCGGCTCGAGGCCGACGGCGGGCACGCGCACCGAACGGAGCTGCTGCGGCAGTGCGCGGGGGCGCTGGCCGCCATCCACCGGGCCGACCCGGAAATCCCCGGCCTGGCCCACGAGGACCAACTCGTGCAGTGGCGCGAGCGGCTCGACGCCATGGGCGACACCACCGCCACCTTCGAATGGGCATTCCGCTGGCTGGCCGCCCACCGGCCGCAACCGTCGGCCCCGGTCCTGGTGCACGGGGACTATCGGATGGGCAACCTGATCGTCGACGGGTCACAGCTGGCCGCCGTCCTCGACTGGGAACTGGTGCACATCGGCGAGGCGTGCGAAGACCTGGCCTGGTTCTGCATCCGGGCGTGGCGGTTCGGCGCCCCGGCCAGCCTGGGGGCGGGGGGCCTCGGCAGCGTCGAAAGCTTCGTGCGGTCCTACGAGGAGTCCAGCGCGACTACCGTCGACCGGGTGGCGTTGCACTGGTGGCTGGTGCTGGCCACGCTGCGTTGGGGCGTCATCTGCCGCTACCAGGCCGAGCGGCACCTCAGCGGCGAGTTCCGCTCGGTGGAGCTGGCGACGATCGGCCGGCGCGTCTGCGAGACGGAGTGGGACCTGCTCGATCTGCTCGAGGAGGTGCGGCCGTGATCGGCGCCTACGGCCGGCCGCTCGCGGCCGAACTCGTGGCCGCGGTGGCCGAATTCCTGGAAACCGACGTCCGGGAGGCGACCGGCGGACAGGTCAACTTTCACGCCAGGGTGGCCGCCAACGCGTTGCGCATCGTCGAGCGCGAACTGCTCGACGAGGGCGAGGCGGAGACCGGTGCCGCGCTGGCCGGCTTGGGTTACGCCGATGAGGAGCAACTCGCCGCCGCGATCCGGGCCGGCGAGCTGGACGGGCGCGCCGACGAGCTCACCGCCTGCCTGCGCACGCTGGTGCGAAACCGGCTGGCGGTAGCCCACCCCGGATACGACCAGACAGACTAGGAGCCACCATGCCGACCACCACGGCGGAAACCATCGTCGACGCGGCCGACCGCCTGTTCGCGGCGATCGAGCGGGGCGACGTGGCGGGCGTCGATCGCCTGTGGAGCAACGACATTGCGGTGTGGCGCGTCGGCGCGCACCGCGACAACGACAAGGTGCGCGCGATGCGGGTCATCGACTGGTTCATCACCGCGACCACCCGGCGTCGCTACGAGATCCTGGACCGCCAACTTTTCGACGGCGGCTTTGTCCAGCAGCACGTCCTGCACGCCACGGGCCATGCCGGCCAATCGATCTCCATGCGGGTCTGCATCGTGATCAGGGTGAGCACGGGCGGCCTGATCGACCGGATCGACGAATACTTCGACCCCGCCGAGATCGCGCCACTGCTCGACTAACGGTTAGATTCGCCACGAGTCAGATGGGGGTGACGATGACGACTCTGGAAACGCTGCTGCACGATCCCGATGTGGCCGGCGTCTGGAACATCGTTCCGGAACGCTCGGCCATCACCTTCAAGGTCAGAAACTTCTGGGGCCTGCTGAACGTCAAGGGCCGCTTCACCGAGTTCACCGGCGACGGGCAGCTGACCGGCAACGGCGCCGTTTTCGGCCGCCTCGACATCCGGGCCGCGTCGCTGAGCACGGGCATCGGCCGCCGCGACACACACCTGCGCTCGGCCGACTTCTTCGACGTCGAGCGCTTCGGTGAGATCAGCGTCGTCATCACCGCGGTGCACCCGACCAAGGGGAACGCCGCGGAGCTGCGCGCCAACTTCACGATCAAAGGCGTCACGGCGCCGTTGCCCCTGCCCGTCACGGTCACCGAACTCGAGGACGGCTCGATCCAGATCTCCGGCGAGACCAAGGTCGATCGGTCCCAATTCGATCTGGGCTGGAACAGGTTCGGCATGGTCGGCGCGACGGCGACGGCGGCCGCGCAGGCGGTTTTCGTTCGGGCGGCCCGGTAGGGCGGCCTCGCCACCGCTACCATCTGAGCGTGGCCGACTCCACCCCCCTGCGGATCCTTGTCTACAGCGACAACGCCGAAACCCGTGAGGAAGTGATGCGGGCGTTGGGCAAGCAGCTGCACCCGGACCTCCCCGAGCTGAGCTACGTCGAGGTGGCGACGGGCCCGATGGTGATCCGCACGATGGACGAGGGTGGCATCGACTTGGCCATCCTCGACGGGGAAGCCACCCCGACCGGCGGCATGGGCATCGCCAAACAGCTCAAGGACGAACTGGCGACGTGCCCGCCCATCGTGGTGCTCACGGGCCGCCGCGACGACGCGTGGCTGGCCACCTGGTAGCGCGCCGAGGGCGCGGTGCCGCACCCGCTGGACCCCATCGTGCTGGGCCGCACGGTGCTTGGGCTGCTCCGCACTCCCGCTCGCTAAGCGTTTAGCGCTTTCACCTGCGCCGACACGAAAACACAGGCCGGGTGGGCGGTCGCTCAGCATCCGCGACGTGTCGCGCCCGGATGCGGGCACGTTAAAACCGGGCTAATAGCACCACCCCGGGCATGTGGGCCAGCCGCAACGACGCTATGTTGAAGGTCACTGTGACGGGCTACGGACCCGGTTCGTCACAGCAGCCCGGTTACCGCCTGGCCGCCCGCTCAGTTTGGGAAGGCGGCCACATTCCGACGGATCATGGAGCGAGTTGAACGTCTACATACCCATCCTGGTGCTAGGCGCGATCGCCACCGCGTTTGCCGTGGGCTCGGTCGCGATCGCGAGTTTGGCGGGCCCGAGCCGTTACAACAAGTCGAAGCTGGCGGCCTACGAGTGCGGCATCGAGCCCACCGAAACCCCCGTGAGCGGGCCGCACGCGACGGCCGGGCAGCGGTTCCCGGTGAAGTACTACCTGACCGCGATGCTGTTCATCGTCTTCGACATCGAAATCGTGTTCTTGTATCCCTGGGCGGTCAGCTACGACGCGCTGGGGACCTTCGCGCTGGTCGAGATGGTGGTGTTCATGCTCACGGTCTTCGTGGCGTACGCCTATGTGTGGCGCCGCGGCGGCCTGACGTGGGATTGAGGTAAGACGTGGGCCTGGAAGAACAGCTGCCCGGCGGCATCCTGCTGTCGACTGTCGAGAAGGTGGCGGGCTACGTCCGCAAGAACTCGCTGTGGCCGGCCACCTTCGGGCTGGCCTGCTGCGCAATCGAGATGATGGCGACCGCCGGTCCGAGGTTCGACATCGCGCGATTCGGCATGGAGCGGTTCTCGGCCACACCGCGGCAGGCCGACCTGATGATCGTGGCCGGGCGGGTCAGCCAGAAGATGGCCCCGGTGCTGCGGCAGATCTACGACCAGATGGGCGAGCCGAAATGGGTGCTGGCCATGGGCGTGTGCGCGTCGTCGGGCGGGATGTTCAACAACTACTCGATCGTGCAGGGTGTGGACCACGTGGTTCCGGTGGACATTTACCTGCCCGGTTGTCCGCCGCGGCCGGAAATGCTGCTGCACGCAATCCTGAAGCTGCACGAGAAGATTCAAGAGATGCCGCTGGGCGTCAACCGCGAAGAAGCCATCGCCGAGGCCGAACAGGCCGCGCTGGCGGCCCGGCCCACCATCGAGATGCGCGGGCTGCTGCGATGAGTTCGCCGGACCACGACCCGAAGGTAGCGGCCGGCGAAGTGGGCGGATCGGTGCCCACCGCCGACGAAGAGGTCATCGACGTTCGACGCGGCATGTTCGGGGTCAGGGGCACCGGCGACACGTCCGGATACGGGCGACTGGTGCGCGAGGTCACGCTGCCCGGCAGCAGCCCCCGGCCCTACGGCGGTTACTTCGACGACATCGCCGACCGGCTGGCCGAGGCGCTGGACCGCGACGGTGTCGAATTCGAGGACGCGATAGAGAAAGTCGTCGTCTACCGCGACGAGCTGACGCTGCACGTCCGCCGCGATCTGCTGCCGCAGGTCGCCCAGCGGCTGCGCGACGAACCGGAGCTGCGCTTCGAGCTGTGCCTGGGCGTCAACGGCGTGCACTACCCGCACGAGACGGGCCGGGAACTGCACGCCGTCTATCCGCTGCAGTCGATCACCCATAACCGTCGGCTGCGGCTGGAAGTGGCTGCGCCGGACAGTGATCCGCACATCCCCTCGCTGTACGGGGTCTACCCCACCAACGACTGGCACGAGCGGGAAACCTACGACTTCTTCGGGATCATCTTCGACGGCCACCCGTCGCTCACCCGGATCGAGATGCCCGACGACTGGCACGGACATCCGCAGCGCAAGGACTACCCACTGGGTGGCGTCCCGGTGGAATACAAGGGCGCGAAGATTCCCCCACCCGACGAACGCAGAGGCTACAACTGATGAGCGACACTGACACTGACACTGTCCTGGTCGCGGGCGGTCAGGACTGGGACCAGGTCGTGGAGGCCGCCCGCAACGCGGACCCGGGTGAACGCATCGTCGTCAACATGGGCCCCCAGCACCCGTCCACGCACGGGGTGTTGCGCCTGATCCTCGAGATCGAGGGTGAGACCGTCATTTCCGCCCGATGCGGAATCGGCTACCTGCACACCGGGATCGAGAAGAACCTCGAATACCGGTACTGGACCCAGGGCGTCACCTTCGTGACCCGAATGGACTACCTGGCACCGTTTTTCAACGAGACCGCGTACTGCCTGGGCGTGGAGAAGCTGCTCGGCATCACCGACGAGATTCCGGAGCGCGTCAACGTCATCCGGGTGATGATGATGGAGCTCAACCGGATCTCGTCGCATCTGGTCGCGTTGGCCACCGGCGGCATGGAACTGGGCGCGATGACCCCGATGTTCGTCGGCTTCCGCGGGCGCGAGATCGTCCTGAACCTGTTCGAATCCATCACCGGCCTGCGGATGAACAGCGCCTACGTCCGGCCCGGCGGCGTCGCGCAGGACCTGCCGCCGGGCGCGGAAACCGAGATCGCCGAGGCCCTCAAGCAGTTGAAGCAGCCGCTGCGCGAAATGGGCGAGCTGCTCAACGAAAACGCCATCTGGAAGGCGCGCACCGAGGGCGTGGGTTACCTGGACCTGACCGGCTGCATGGCCCTGGGCATCACCGGCCCGATCCTGCGTTCCACCGGTCTGCCGCATGACCTGCGCAAGAGCGAGCCCTACTGCGGCTACGAGAACTACGAGTTCGACGTGATCACCGACGACGGCTGTGATGCGTACGGGCGCTACATCATTCGCGTCAAAGAGATGTGGGAGTCGATCAAGATCGTGGAGCAGTGTCTGGACAAGTTGCGGCCGGGCCCGACGATGATCTCCGACCGCAAGATCGCGTGGCCGGCCGACCTCACGGTGGGCCCGGACGGCATGGGGAACTCACCCGAGCACATCGCGAAGATCATGGGCAGCTCGATGGAGGCCCTGATCCATCACTTCAAGCTGGTCACCGAGGGCATTCGCGTTCCCGCGGGCCAGGTTTACACCGCGGTGGAATCGCCCCGCGGCGAGCTCGGGGTGCACATGGTCAGCGACGGCGGCACCCGGCCCTACCGCGTGCATTACCGGGACCCGTCCTTCACCAACCTGCAAGCGGTCGCCGCGATGTGCGAGGGTGGGATGGTCGCCGACCTGATCGCCGCGGTCGCCAGCATCGACCCGGTGATGGGCGGGGTCGACCGATGACGGGTCCGCAGGGTCAGCCGGTGTTCATCCGGCTCGGGCCGCCGCCCGAGGAGCCCAACGCGTTCGTGACCGAGGGTGCGCCGCAGTCGTATTCGCCGGAGGTGCGGGCCCGGCTCGAGGTCGACGCCAAAGAGATCATGGGCCGCTACCCCAACAAGCGCTCGGCGCTGCTGCCGCTGCTGCACCTGGTCCAATCCGAGGACTCGTACCTGACCCCGGCGGGCCTGGAGTTCTGCGGCGAGCAGCTGGGACTGACCGGCGCCGAAGTGTCCGCGGTGGCAAGCTTTTACACGATGTACCGCCGCGGACCGACCGGCGATTACCTGGTGGGTGTCTGCACCAACACGCTGTGCGCGGTGATGGGCGGCGACGCCATCTTCGAAACGCTGGTCAACCATCTCGGCGTCCGCAACGACCAGACCACCCCCGACGGCAAGATCACCCTGCAACACATCGAGTGCAACGCCGCGTGCGACTTCGCCCCGGTCGTGATGGTCAACTGGGAGTTCTTCGACAACCAGACGCCCGAGTCGGCGCGCGAACTGGTCGACTCGCTGCGCTCCGGCGAGCCCGCCTCGCCCACCCGCGGGGCTCCGCTGTGCGCCTTCCGCGAGACGTCGCGCATCCTGGCCGGCCTGCCCGACGAGCGCCCCGACCAGGGCCAGGGCGGCGCCGGCCCCGCGACCTTGGCCGGCCTGCAGGTGGCGAGGGAGCTCGGCATGGAGGCGCCCGAAACCCCGTCGTCCGGGAAGGATCGGTGATGGCCGCCCCCACCGCCCAGGCGACGCCGTTGACCCCGGTGATCAGCCGCTTCTGGGACGATCCCGAGTCGTGGACGTTGGAGACCTACCGCCGCAACGACGGCTACCAGGCCATGCAGAAAGCGCTGAGCATGGAGCCCGACGAGGTGATGGGGGTCGTCAAGGACTCCGGCCTGCGCGGCCGCGGCGGCGCGGGCTTCTCGACGGGGACGAAATGGTCGTTCATCCCGCAGGGCGACACCGGCGCTGCCGCCAAGCCGCACTATCTGGTGGTCAACGCCGACGAGTCGGAACCCGGTACGTGCAAAGACATTCCGCTGATGCTGGCGACGCCGCACGTGCTCATCGAGGGCGTCATCATCGCCGCCTACGCGATCCGGGCCAGCCACGCGTTCATCTACGTGCGCGGTGAGGTGCTGCCGGTGTTGCGCCGGTTGCAGAACGCGGTGGCCGAGGCCTATGCCGCCGGTTACCTGGGCCGCGACATCAACGGTTCCGGCTTCGACCTCGAGCTGGTGGTGCACGCCGGCGCGGGCGCCTACATCTGCGGCGAGGAGACCGCGCTGCTCGACTCCCTGGAGGGACGGCGCGGGCAGCCGCGGCTGAGGCCGCCGTTCCCCGCGGTGGCCGGCCTCTACGGCTGCCCGACGGTGATCAACAACGTCGAGACGATCGCCAGCGTCCCGCCGATCATCCTCAACGGCGCCGAATGGTTCCGCTCGATGGGCACCGAGAAATCGCCTGGCTTCACGCTGTATTCGCTGTCCGGGCACGTCACCCGACCGGGCCAGTACGAGGCCCCGCTCGGGATCACACTGCGGGAGTTGCTCGCCTACGCCGGCGGTGTGCGGGCGGGGCACCGGCTCAAGTTCTGGACGCCCGGCGGGTCGTCGACGCCGCTGCTCACCGACGAGCACCTCGACGTGCCACTGGACTACGAGGGCGTGGGCGCCGCCGGCTCGATGCTGGGCACCAAGGCGCTGGAGATCTTCGACGAGACAACCTGTGTCGTGCGCGCGGTGCGCCGCTGGACCGAGTTCTACAAGCACGAATCGTGCGGGAAGTGCACGCCGTGCCGCGAGGGCACCTTCTGGCTGGACAAGATCTACGAGCGGCTGGAAACCGGCTCAAAAACCAACCCGGCCACCAGCGAGGACATCGACAAATTGATGGACATCTCCGACACCATCCTCGGAAAGTCGTTCTGCGCGTTGGGTGACGGCGCCGCCAGCCCGGTGATGTCGTCGATCCAGTACTTCCGCGACGAGTACGTCGCCCACGTCGAGGGGGGCGGCTGCCCCTTCGATCCCCGGGATTCCATGCTCAACGGGGGTAATGCGTGACCCGCGCCGGCGACGATGCAGAACGAAGTGATGAGAAGGAGCGGCGCGCATGACCCAGGCGGCCAAGCCTCAGACCGGCGACGGGGTGAGCCAGGAGATGGTGACGCTGACCATCGACGGCGCCGAGATCAGCGTGCCCAAGGGGACTCTGGTGATCCGCGCGGCCGAGCTGATGGGCGTCCAGATCCCGCGGTTCTGCGACCACCCGCTGCTGGACCCGGTGGGCGCGTGCCGCCAGTGCCTGGTCGAGGTCGAGGGACAGCGCAAGCCGATGGCGTCGTGCACGACGGTCGCCACCGACGACATGGTGGTGCGCACCCAGCTCACCTCCGAGGCCGCGGACAAGGCCCAGCACGGCGTCATGGAGCTGCTGCTGATCAACCATCCGCTGGACTGCCCGATGTGCGACAAGGGCGGCGAATGCCCGCTGCAAAACCAGGCAATGTCCAACGGCCGCACCGACTCCCGCTTCACCGACGTCAAGCGCACCTTCGCCAAGCCGATCAACATCTCCGCGCAGGTGCTGCTGGATCGCGAACGCTGCATCCTGTGCGCCCGCTGCACCCGGTTCTCCGAGCAGATCGCCGGCGACCCGTTCATCGACATGCAGGAGCGCGGCGCCCTGCAACAGGTCGGCATTTACGCCAATGAGCCGTTCGACTCCTACTTTTCGGGCAACACCGTGCAGATCTGCCCGGTGGGGGCGCTGACCGGGACCGCGTACCGCTTCCGGGCCCGCCCCTTCGACCTGGTGTCCAGCCCGAGCGTGTGTGAGCACTGCGCCTCGGGCTGCGCGCAGCGCACCGACCACCGCCGCGGGAAGGTGCTGCGCCGGTTGGCCGGCGACGACCCCGAAGTCAACGAGGAATGGAACTGCGACAAGGGCCGGTGGGCGTTCAACTACGCGACCCAGCCGGACGTGATCAGCACCCCGCTCATCCGGGACGCGAACGGCGAGCTGCAGCCGGCGTCGTGGTCGCACGCGATCGTCGCGGCGGTCGAGGGGCTCGAGGCGGCCCGGGGGCGCACCGGCGTGCTGGTCGGCGGCCGCGCGACCTGGGAAGACGCCTACGCGTACAGCAAGTTCGCCCGAATCACTCTGGACACCAACGACATCGACTTCCGCGCCCGCCCGCATTCGGCCGAGGAGGCCGACTTCCTGGCGGCGCGGGTGGCCGGCCGGCCGGTGACGGTCAGCTACGCCGACCTGGAGACCGCGCCGGTGGTGGTGCTGGTCGGCTTCGAGCCGGAAGACGAGTCGCCCATCGTGTTCCTGCGGCTGCGCAAGGCCGCCCGCAAGCACGGGATGCCCGTGTACGCGATCGCGCCGTTCGCCACCCGCGCGCTGACGAAGTTGTCGGGCCGGCTGATCAAGACCGTTCCCGGCGCCGAAGCGGCCGCGCTGGACGGGCTCTCCGGCGGCGAGGTGGGTGAGCTGCTGTCCAAACCGGGCGCCGTCATCATGGTCGGCGAACGCCTGGCCACGGCCCCCGGCGGGCTGTCCGCCGCGGCCCGGCTCGCCGACGCCACCGGCGCCCGGCTGGCGTGGGTGCCGCGCCGGGCGGGCGAGCGCGGCGCGCTGGAGGCCGGCGCGCTGCCCACGCTGCTGCCGGGCGGCCGCCCGGTCGCCGACGACGCCGCTCGGGCGCAGGTCGCGGCGGCCTGGAACGTCGACGAATTGCCTTCCGCGGCAGGGCGCGACGCCGAGGCCATCCTGGCCGCGGCCACCGACGGGTCCCTGGCGGCGCTGCTGGTCGGCGGCATCGAGCCGAACGACTTCGCCGATCCCGACGCGGTGCTGGCCGCGCTGGACGCCGCCGGTTTCGTGGTCAGCCTGGAGTTGCGGCACAGCCCGGTCACCGAACGCGCCGACGTGGTGTTCCCGGTCGCGCCGACGACGCAGAAGTCCGGCGCGTTCGTCAACTGGGAGGGCCGCTATCGCGGGTTCGCGCCCGCGCTGCACGGCACCACCCAGCAGGCCCGCCAGTCGGATCACAAGGTGCTCGACACGCTGGCCGACGAGATGGGCGTCTACCTGGGGACGACCACCGTCGAGGCGGCCCGCGAGGAACTGTCCAGGTTGGGGACCTGGGACGGCGAACACGCCGCGGGCCCGCAGGTCGCCAGTCCGGAACCGAGTAAGCCGGGGCAGGGTGAGGCCGTGCTGAGCGGATGGCGGCTGCTGCTCGACGAGGGCCGTCTGCAGGACGGCGAACCGCACTTGGCCGGCACCGCGCGCAAGCCAGTAGTCCGGCTGTCGGCCGACACCGCCGCCGAGATCGGCGCCGCCGACGGCGACAACGTCACGGTGAGCACCTCGCGCGGATCGATCAGCCTGCCGCTGAACATCACCGACATGCCCGACCGGGTGGTGTGGCTGCCGCTGAACTCGCCGGGTTCGGCGGTGCACCGGAAATTGGGCGTGACCATCGGCAGCACAGTGAAAATCGGAGTGGGCGTATGACCGGGTTGGCCGCCTTCGGGCACGACACCTGGTGGTTGGTGCTGGGCAAGGCGCTGGCCATCTTCGTGTTCCTCATGCTCAACGTGCTGGTCGCGATCCTGCTCGAGCGCAAGATTCTCGGCTGGATGCAGCTGCGGCCCGGCCCCAACCGGGTGGGGCCATGGGGTGCCCTGCAGAGCCTGGCCGACGGGATCAAGCTGGCGCTCAAGGAGAGCATCACCCCGGGCGGCATCGACAAGTTCGTTTACTTTGCGGCGCCGGTCTTTTCGGTGATCCCCGCGTTTACCGCGTTCGCGTTCATTCCGTTCGGCCCGGTGGTGTCGGTGTTCGGTCACCGCACGCCCTTGCAGCTGACCGACCTGCCGGTCGCGGTGCTGTTCATCCTGGGGCTCTCGGCGATCGGCGTCTACGGCATCGTGCTCGGCGGCTGGGCGTCCGGTTCGACCTACCCCTTGCTGGGCGGGGTGCGCTCCACGGCCCAGGTCATCTCGTATGAGGTCGCGATGGGGCTGTCTTTCGCGGCGGTGTTCCTCTACGCCGGCTCCATGTCGACGTCGCAGATCGTGGCCGCCCAAGACCGGGTCTGGTACGTCTTCCTGTTGCTGCCGTCGTTCGTGATCTATTTGATCTCCATGGTCGGCGAGACCAACCGGGCGCCCTTCGACCTGCCCGAGGCCGAGGGCGAGCTGGTGGCGGGTTTCCACACCGAGTACTCGTCGCTGAAGTTCGCGATGTTCATGCTGGCCGAGTACGTCAACATGATGACGGTGTCGTCGCTGGCGACGGCCATGTTCTTCGGCGGTTGGCACGCGCCCTGGCCGCTGAACATGTGGGCGGGGGCCAACACCGGCTGGTGGCCGGTGCTCTGGTTCACCGCCAAGATGTGGACCTTCCTGTTCATCTACTTCTGGCTGCGCGCCAGCCTGCCCCGGTTGCGCTACGACCAGTTCATGGCGCTGGGCTGGAAATTGCTGATCCCGGCCTCCCTGGTGTGGGTGCTGATCGCGGCGGTGATCCGCACGGCACGCAACCAGGGATACGCGCATTGGACGCCGGTGCTCGTGGCCAGCAGCATCGTCGTGGCCGGTGCGCTGGTGCTGCTGTTGCGAAAACCGTTCACAGCGCCGAGCATTCGCGCGATGGAGCGGCAGCTGCGCCGGCAGCGCGAAACCCCCTCCCCCGCAATCACCGAGCCTGCCTTCCCGACTCCGCCGCTGCCGGCGCCGAAGGTCGGCGCGAGCAAGGAGGAAGCACGTGCCTAAGTTTCTCGACGCGGTAGCCGGGTTCGGCGTGACGCTCGGCTCGATGTTCAAAAAGCGCGTCACCGAGGGATATCCGGAGAAGCCGGGCCCGGTCGCGCCGCGCTATCACGGCCGGCACCAACTCAACCGGTACCCCGACGGCCTGGAAAAGTGCATCGGCTGCGAGTTGTGCGCCTGGGCGTGCCCCGCCGACGCGATCTACGTCGAGGGCGCCGACAACACCGAGGAGCTGCGGTACTCGCCGGGTGAACGCTATGGCCGCGTGTACCAGATCAACTACCTGCGCTGCATCGGCTGCGGCCTGTGCATCGAGGCCTGCCCCACCAGGGCGCTGACGATGACCAACGACTACGAAATGGCCGACGACAACCGCGCCGACCTCATCTACGAGAAGGACCGACTGCTCGCCCCCCTGCTGCAGGACATGCTCGCGCCGCCGCACCCGCGGGCGGCCGGCGCCACCGACAAGGACTACTACCAGGGCAACGTGACCGCGCAGGGGCTGCAGGAGCGCGAGAACGCCGGAGACACAAGATGACCGCGACGCTCGCCTTGAATCTGGCGTCCGACGCCATCGTTCGCACCTCCACCGGCGAGGCGGTCACGTTCTGGGTGCTGGGCGCCGTGGCGCTGATCGGCGCGCTGGGCGTCGTGTTGGCGGTCAACGCCGTCTACTCGGCGATGTTCTTGGCGATGACGATGATCATCCTGGCGGTGTTCTACATGATCCAGGACGCGGTGTTTCTGGGTGTCGTCCAGGTCGTGGTCTATACCGGCGCGGTGATGATGCTGTTCCTGTTCGTGCTGATGCTGATCGGCGTGGACTCCGCGGAGTCACTCAAGGAGACGCTGCGCGGGCAGCGCGTCGCGGCGGTGCTGACGGGCGTCGGGTTCGGCATCCTGCTGCTGGCCGGCATCGGCAACGTGGCGACCGGCGGTCACCCGGGTTTTGCGGGGCTGACCACCGCCAACGCCAACGGCAACGTGGAAGGCCTGGCCGCACTGATCTTTTCGCGTTACCTCTGGGCGTTCGAGCTGACCAGCGCGTTGCTGATCACCGCGGCCGTCGGCGCGATGGTGCTGGCGCACCGCGAGCGTTTCGAACGCCGCAAGACCCAGCGCGAGCTGTCCGAGGAACGCTTCCGCCCCGGCGGGCGCGCCACCCCGCTGCCCAACCCCGGTGTGTACGCACGCCACAACGCGGTCGACGTCGCCGCGATGCTGCCCGACGGCTCCTACTCGGAGTTGTCGGTCTCCCCGATCCTGCGGATCCGGGGCGCGGACGGCAAGGAGACCCCAGCCGGGGCCGTGCAGGGTTCTGTTTCGGGGGCAGGTGCGTCGTGAATCCGGCGAATTACCTGTACCTTTCGGCGCTGCTCTTCACCATCGGTGCCGCGGGCGTGCTGTTGCGTCGCAACGCCATCGTGATGTTCATGTGCGTGGAGCTCATGCTCAACGCCGTCAACCTGGCGTTCGTCACCTTCGCGCGGATGCACGGCCACCTCGACGGCCAGATGATCGCCTTCTTCACGATGGTGGTGGCCGCGTGCGAGGTCGTCGTCGGCCTGGCCATCATCATGACGATTTTCCGTGCCCGCAAATCCGCGTCGGTCGACGACGCGAACCTACTCAAAGGCTGACCAACGCCACGATGACTGACTACACCTGGCTGCTGGTGGCACTGCCATTGGCGGGTGCCGCGATCTTGTTGTTCGGGGGCAGGCGCACCGACGGGTGGGGACACCTGCTGGGCTGCGCCACCGCGCTGGCGGCATTCGGCGTCGGGCTGAGCCTGCTGACCGAGCTGCTCGGCCGCGGCGCGGACGACCGGGTCATCCACCAGAAGGTGTTCACCTGGATTCCCGTCGGCCAGCTGCAGGTGGACCTCGGCCTGCAGATCGACCAGCTGTCGGTGTGTTTCGTGCTGCTGATCTCCGGGGTGGGGTCGCTGATCCACATCTATTCGGTCGGCTACATGGCCGAAGAACCAGACCGCCGACGGTTTTTCGGCTACCTCAACCTGTTCCTGGCCTCGATGCTGCTGCTGGTCGTCGCCGACAACTACGTGGTGCTCTACGTCGGCTGGGAGGGCGTCGGCCTGGCCTCCTACCTGCTCATCGGCTTCTGGTACCACAAGCCCACGGCGGCCACCGCGGCCAAGAAGGCGTTCGTGATGAACCGGGTCGGGGACGCCGGCCTCGCCCTCGGAATGTTCTTGATGTTCAGCACCTTCGGCACGCTGTCGTACGCCGGGGTGTTCGCCGGCGCGCCCGCCGCCGGCCGGGGCGCCTTGACCGCGATGGGATTGCTGCTGCTGCTGGGCGCCTGCGCGAAATCCGCGCAGGTTCCGCTGCAGGCCTGGTTGGGCGACGCGATGGAGGGCCCGACGCCGGTGTCCGCGCTGATCCACGCCGCCACCATGGTGACCGCCGGCGTGTACCTGATCGTGCGGTCCAACCCGCTCTACAACCTGTCGCCCGACGCACAACTCGGCGTGGTCATCGTCGGCGCCGTCACCCTGCTGTTCGGGGCGTTCATCGGCTGCGCCAAGGACGACATCAAGCGCGCCCTGGCGGCATCGACGATGAGCCAGATCGGCTATATGGTGCTCGCCGCCGGCCTCGGCCCGGCCGGCTACGCCTTTGCGATCATGCACCTGCTCACCCACGGTTTCTTCAAGGCCGGCCTGTTCCTCGGCTCCGGCGCGGTGATCCACGCGATGCACGAGGAGCAGGACATGCGGCGCTACGGCGGCCTGCGCAAGGCCCTGCCGATCACCTTCGCCACGTTCGGTCTGGGCTACCTGGCGATCATCGGCGTGCCACCGTTCGCGGGCTTCTTCTCCAAAGACAAGATCATCGAGGCGGCGCTGTCCTCCGGGGACACCCGGGGCTACGTGCTGGGTGGGGCGGCGCTGCTGGGTGCCGGCGTCACCGCCTTCTACATGACCCGCGTCATGCTGATGACCTTCTTCGGTGAAAAGCGTTGGGCCCCGGGTAGCCATCCGCACGAGGCGCCGGCCGTGATGGCGTGGCCGATGATCCTGCTCGCCGTCGGCTCGGCGTTCTCCGGCCTGCTGCTGTGGTGGGGAGGCGCCCTGCAGCACTGGCTCGAACCCGTCGTCGGGATACGCGAAGAGGCCGCGCATGCCCTGCCGGCCTGGGTCACCACCGTCGTCGCGCTGGGTGTCGTCGCGGTCGGCATCGCGGTGGCCTACCGGATGTACGCCACCGCGCCGATCCCCAGGGTCGCCCCGGTCCGCGTCTCGGCGCTCACGACGGCCGCGCGCGCCGACCTGTACGGCGATGCCTTCAACGAGGAGGTGTTCATGCGCCCTGGTGCGCAACTGACCGAAGCGCTGGTCGAACTCGACAACGCGGGCGTCGACGGCTCGGTCAACGCGCTGGCGGCGCTGATAAGCCGGACGTCAAACGGCCTGCGGCGCTTCCAAACCGGCTTCGCCCGCAACTACGCGTTGTCCATGCTGGCCGGCGCGGTGCTGGTGGTCGCGCTGATCCTGGCGGTGCGGGGATGGTGAACTCGCACGTGCCGTGGCTGAGCGTCCTGTGGCTGCTGCCGCTGGCCGGCTCGCTGCTGATCATCCTGCTGCCTCCCGGGCTGCGGCAGCTCGCCAAGTGGGCCGGCCTGGTGGTCGGCGTGCTGACGCTGGCGGTGGCGATCGTCGTCACGGTCGGATTCAAGACCGGCGGCCCCACCTACCAATTCGTGGAAAGCCACAAGTGGATCCCGGCGTTCGGCGCCGGTTACTCCCTCGGCGTCGACGGCATCGCCGTCGTGCTGGTGCTGCTGACCGCGGTGCTGATCCCGCTGCTGCAGGTGGCCGGCTGGAACGACGGCGGCAAGGGCACCCGCGGCGTGCACGCCTACGTCGCGCTGACGCTGGCCATCGAATCGATGGTGCTGGTTTCGGTGGTCGCGCTGGACGTGTTGCTGTTCTACGTGTTCTTCGAGGCCATGCTGGTGCCGATGTACTTCCTGATCGGCGGCTTCGGCGGCGGCCCGGGCAGGTCGCGCGCGGCGGTGAAGTTCTTGCTGTACAACCTGTTCGGCGGCCTGATCATGCTGGCGGCCGTCATCGGGCTCTACGTGGTGACCGCGCAGCACGGTTCGGGCACCTTCGACTTCCGCGACATCGTCGCCGGCGTCGCGTCGGGGCGCTACGGCGCCGACCCCGCGGTGTTCAAGGCGCTGTTCCTCGGCTTCATGTTCGCCTTCGCGATCAAGGCGCCGCTGTGGCCGTTCCACCGCTGGCTGCCCGACGCCGCCGTCGAGGCCACGCCGGCGACCGCGGTGCTGATGATGGCGGTGATGGACAAGGTCGGCACCTTCGGCATGCTGCGCTACTGCCTGCAGCTGTTCCCGAGCGCCTCAACGTATTTCCGGCCGCTGATCATCGTGCTGGCCGTGATCGGGGTGATCTACGGCGCGGTCGTGGCGATCGGCCAGGCCGACATCATGCGCCTGATCGCCTACACCTCGATCTCCCACTTCGGGTTCATCATCCTGGGCATCTTCGTGATGACCACGCAGGGACAGAGCGGGTCGACGCTGTACATGCTCAACCACGGCCTGTCCACCGCGGCGGTGTTCCTGATCGCGGGCTTCCTGATCTCGCGGCACGGCAGCCGGGCGATCGCCGACTACGGCGGCGTGCAGAAGGTGGCACCCATCCTGGCGGGCACGTTCCTCGTGTCGGCGATGGCCACCCTGTCGCTCCCGGGCCTGGCGCCGTTCATCAGCGAATTCCTGGTCCTGCTGGGCACTTTCAACCGGTACTGGCTGGCGGCGGCGTTCGGCGTCACCGCGTTGGTCCTCTCGGCGATCTACATGTTGTGGCTCTACCAGCGGGTGATGACCGGGCCGGTGGCCGCCGGCAACGAACGCATCGGCGACCTGAAGGCGCGCGAGCTGATCGTCGTGGCCCCACTCATCGCGCTGTTGCTCGGGCTCGGCATCTACCCCAAGCCGGTGCTGGACCTGATCAATCCCGCCGTCGAGAACACGATGACCACCATCGGCCAGCATGACCCCGCACCGAGCGTGCGACCGGGTACTGGCGTACCGCGCACAGCCGAAGGACCGCACCGATGACCCTTCCCACCCCCAGCGTCGAGTACTTCCTGCTCGGCCCGATGCTCATCGTCTTCGGCGTCGCTATCGCCGCGGTGCTCGTGGAAGCGTTCGCGCCCAGGCGGATTCGCTACGCCACCCAGGTGACGCTGGCCCTCGCCGGCCTGGTAGCGGCGTTCTTTGCGGACGTGGAGGTCGCCGAGTCGATCCCTGCGTCGGGTCGCGCCACCGTGCTGGGCGCGGTGGCCATCGACCGGCCGACGCTGTACCTGCAGGGCACCGTCCTGCTGGTCGCCGTCCTGGCGGTGATCTTCATCGCCGAACGGACGCAGGCCAGGGCGGAGAGCAAGGTCACGGTCGCGGCCGGTTCGGCCGGGTTGGATTCCTTTACGCCGCAGGCGTCCGCGGTTCCGGGCAGCGACGCCGAGCGCGAGGCGGAGCGGGCCGGGGCCGCGCAGACCGAGCTCTTCCCCCTGCTGATGCTGTCCGTCGGCGGCATGATGGTGTTCCCGGCGTCCAACGACCTGCTGACGATGTTCGTCGCGCTGGAGGTCCTGTCGCTGCCCCTGTACCTGATGTGCGGGCTGGCGCGTCATCGCCGCCTGCTGTCCCAGGAAGCGGCGATGAAGTACTTCCTGCTGGGCGCGTTCTCCTCGGCGTTCTTCCTCTACGGCGTGGCGTTGCTCTACGGCGCGACCGGCACGCTGCTGCTGTCGGGGATCCGGGATGCCCTTGCCGCGCATGGTGATAGCTCGATGGCGTTGATCGGCGTCGCGCTGCTGTCGGTCGGGTTGCTGTTCAAGGTGGGCGCGGTGCCGTTCCACTCCTGGATTCCCGACGTCTACCAGGGCGCACCCACCCCGATCACCGGGTTCATGGCGGCGGCCACCAAGGTGGCGGCGTTCGGCGCGCTGCTCCGGGTGGTCTACGTGGCGCTGCCCCCGCTGCACGATCAATGGCGCCCGGTGCTGTGGACGATTTCGATCCTGACGATGGCGGTGGGCACCATCACGGCCGTCAACCAGACCGACGTCAAGCGGATGCTGGCCTATTCGTCCGTCGCGCACGTGGGTTTCATCCTCACCGGCGTGATCGCGGACAACGCGACGGGCCTTTCGGCTACGTTGTTCTATCTGGTCGCCTACAGCTTCAGCACCGTCGGCGCGTTCGCCATCGTGGGCCTGATTCGCAACGCCGACGGCGTCGAGGACGCTACGCTGGCGCACTGGGCCGGGCTCGGACAGCGCTCCCCCATTGTGGGCGTGATGTTTTCGATGTTCCTGCTGGCGTTCGCCGGCATCCCGCTGACGAGCGGCTTCGTCAGCAAGCTCGCGGTGTTCAAGGCCGCCGCCCAGGGTGGCGCGGTGCCGCTGGTCATCGTCGGTGTCGTCGCGAGCGGCGTCGCCGCGTACTTCTACGTGCGAGTCATCGTCTCGATGTTCTTCACCGAGGCAACCGACGACACCCCGCACGTGGTGGCGCCGGGCATCCTCAGCAAGGCCGCGATCGCCGTATGCGCCTTGGTCACGGTGCTTTTGGGGATCTTCCCGCAGCCGCTGCTCGACCTGGCCGATCAGGCAGCCCAGCTGCTGCACTGATCCTCGGTGTTTGAGTCTTTTTGCGCTCAGGTCACGAACGGGCGCGTCGCCAGGACGTAGATCGCCAGCACTCCCAGCGGCGCGGCCAGCGGCAACCACGGCAACTGTAGCGGGAACGCGGCCGCCGCCAGCCCCGCGCAGGTAAAGCCAACGGCCGCAACCGCCGTCGGCCAGCTCCACATCACCCCGCCGGGCGTCGCCGCCGCATGGCGGCAGACCAGGTAGGCGGCGGCACAAAGCCCGGACCAGGCGGCGAAGACGAGCGACGGATCCGACGCCACGATCGTCGCCACGGACAGCAGCACCGCAATCGTCGCCGCAGGGCGCGCGGCCACTCCGGCGCCCACCGCCACCAGGGCCGCCACCGCCGCGACGAGCGCCGGTCCGTGCGAGCCGACGGCGGCGAGCCCGACCATGAGCACGCCGAAGATCGTCGAGATCGCCAGTGTGGCCGAACGCGGGATCGATTTCATACCACCGCTATCCCCTCAGCCGTCCCCGCACGCTATGGCGGCGATCCGGCAGCACGCCCATCGACTGATCCAGCGTGCTGTCTCCCCGCCAACCCACGATGTCCACGCCGACGGTCGCCATGTCGCGATACATGGCGGAGCGCTGCAGCGCCCACATCCGATCGATCAGGGGATCCTGCTGGGTTTCGAAGGGTGAGGTGTCGAGGATGTCCACCGCGATCACGACATGACCGCGCTTACGGAGGTCGATCAACGCCAGCGCGAATTCCGTGTCCAGCAGTGTGGAGAACGCGATCACGATGGCGCCAACCGGAACGGCCGCGCGCGGCGCCAGTGTGCCCGTGGTGTTTTCGAATTGGTCGCCGGCGGTCAGCACCGTGTCAAGCACCCGGTAGAACTGGCGCTGCCCGATATCGGCGCCGAGCCAGCGCGGGTGGTTGCCGCCGAGCGCGACGATGCCGGCGCGGTCACCGTGCCGCAACGCGGTCTGCACCACCTGCGCCGCGCCGCGCACGACCCGTTCGGTGGCCTCGGTCGCCGGACCCGCCGGCTGTCGATACGTGTCGATCAGCACCACCACGTCGGCGGCGCGGTCGGTCAGGCGCTGAGTCACGTGCAGTTGGCGGCGGCGCGCGCTCACCGGCCAGTTCACCGCCCGCAGCTGGTCGCCGGGCACGTAGGGGCGAATGTCCGCGTACTCGACGCCCGGCCCGATGTGCCGGGTGAGGTGGGCGCCCAGGCGGTCGAGCAACTCCGTCTGCGGGATCGGCGTCGACTGCGGCGGCGTCAGCGGGAACACGAGGACTTCGGCGGCGTCGACGGTGGCCGTCCCGGTCAGCAACCCGCCGCGCGCGACCACCTCGATGCGGGCGCGCACCGGATAGCGGCCCCAGCGTTGTGCGGTTGCCGCAACGGTTTTCGCGTGGCGGGAAATCGGCTCCAGCGACTCGAGCTCCATGCCGGCGACCGGCGAAACCGTGAGTTCGACCGCCGCGTGCCCGGACGCCCCGCGTTCCTCGGTCACCCAGACTTTGAGCCGCGCCCGCTCGGTTTCGAAGCATCGCTGCGAATCGGGTTCCCCATGCACCCGGATCGTCGGCGCCGGGCGTTGCCAGCTGATCGAACACAGCACGCCGAGCAGTGGAGCCGCGAAGGCGATCAGCTGCCAGCGCGCCCCGATCACGGCGGCGGCCAGCGCGACCCCGGCGCACGTCGCGATCGCGCGCGCCAACGGCGATGCGCGCCAGCGGAACTCGAGTTCGCTGCTGTGGATCACGCCGGTCTCATCCGGCCCCCCCGTGCCCCCCGCCGGTTCGGGGCACCGGCAAGCGCCGCAGCAATTCCCCGACGACGTCGGCGCCCTGGATCTTGCGCACCCACATCTCCGGGCGCAAGGTGATCCGGTGCGCCACGGCCGCAACGGCGAGCGCCTTGACATCTTCCGGGATCACGTAGTCGCGACCGAGCAACAGCGCACGGGCGCGCGCGAGTTGGACGAGGTCGAGTTCGGCGCGGGGGCTGGCGCCCACCGCGACCTGTGGGTGGTGCCGGGTGGCGGTGGCCAGGGAAACCACATAGTGCAAGACGTCCTCGTGCACGGTCACCTGCTCGACCGACTCGCGCATCGCCAGCAGGTCGTGAGCGTCCACCACCTGATTGACCGTGGGCTCGGCCGAACCCCGTTCGAGGCGGCGACGCAGCATCGAGGTCTCGTCGCGCTCCGAGAGGTATCGAAGTTCCAGCCGGATCGCGAACCGATCCAGCTGCGCCTCGGGTAGCGGGTAGGTGCCCTCGTACTCGATCGGGTTATCGGTCGCCAAGACGATGAAAGGTGTTGGCAGCTTGTGGGTTTCGCCGTCGATGCTCACCTGCCCCTCGGCCATCGCCTCCAGCAGCGCCGCCTGCGTCTTCGGCGGCGTGCGGTTGATCTCGTCGGCGAGCAACAGGTTGGTGAAGATGGGGCCGGCCCGGAACGCGAAATGACCCGACTGCATGTCGTAGATCGTCGAGCCGAGCAGGTCCGCGGGCAGCAGGTCCGGGGTGAACTGCACCCGGGTGAATCGCAGCCCCAGCGCGGCCGCGAAGGATCGGGCGATGAGCGTCTTGCCGAGGCCGGGCAGGTCTTCGATGAGCACGTGTCCGCGCGCCAGCACGGCGATCAGGATCAGCGTCAGTGCCGAGCGCTTCCCCACCACCACCCGTTCGATTTCGTCGAGCACCGCCTCGCACTGTGCGGTGGTTGTCGCGGCCGGCAGTGTCATATTTGCTCCAACTTTCGCAGGATCTCTTCCAGCACCGCGCGGCCCGGGCCGGGGTTATGGTCACCGGTGCGCGTGACGTTGTTGGGATTGACCCATTCCCACAGTTCGGCGCCGAAAAGGATCCTGCCGGTCGCGTGATACGCCACGGGGTCCTTGGCTTGCCGTTGGCCCGTTGTCATTTCGTAACGCCGCGCGAGCATGGGACGCAGGTGGCGGTCCCAGTCGACCCGCGTGGAGTCCGACCACCGGATCGTGGTCTCGGTGGTCGCAAGCCAGCGGCGCAATGAATCCCCGAGGTCGTCGTAATCCGGCTCGGTCGCCGGTTCGTTGCCGCGCCCGAGGTAGCGACGCACGTTGAGCAGCACCAGGGCCAGGGCAACGCCCGCGGCCGCCAGCAGGAACCGGCGGCCGTGCAGCAGCAACGCCAACAGCTCGATCCCCACCACCAGGCAAACACCCAGGGCCAACAGCTTTTTCATACCGGGCTCCGCAATTCCGCGAGGACCAGTCGCAGGACGTTCACCGCCACCTCACGATGTTCCTCGGTCATGACGTGCGGGCTGAAACGTGCCTCCTCGAACAGGTTCACCAGCTTTTCCGCGTTATCGGCCTGCAGCGCGTGGTGTTCGACGGCGCGGACGAGGACCTCGGTCGGCGTATCGAAGTCTTGAGGGGCGGCGCCCGGTACGTTGGCCAGCTCCCGCTCCATCGCGGCATAGCAGGCGATGATCGCCTCCCGCGGTTCCCGGCTGAGGTCGCCGATCTCGGCCAGTCCGACCTCGGCGGCGCGGGCCAGCGACTCCGCACGCGGCGCGGGCGCGGGGGACTCGACGTGATCGTCGGCATTGGCGAACGGCGTTGCCGCGCGCCAGCGCCGCCGCGCCATGATCACCGAGCCGGCGACGATCACCAGCATCATCGGGATCGCGCCGGCCAGCAACACCCCGAACATGTCCCCGGAGTTGTTAGGCGGGTGTTGCTGGGGCGGCGGGTTGGCGGGGCGTCCCGACGGCTGCGCGGGCGGGGCCGGGCCGGATACGGAGGGGTCGACGCGGTGCGGCACCAGGTAGTGGACCAGCAACGTCGCGATCAGCAGCCACGCCGCGATCAGCGCGAGCCCGATCAGAATCACGCGCCAGCTCGGGCGGCCCCTGCCGGTGCCGAGCATGTCGGACAGATCTTCCTGCTTGGGTGCCGGCGCACGCGGATCGCGCAACCGCGCGATGACGGCGATCGCCAGCAGCGCCAGGGAGCCGGCGAGGGCAGCTATGACGAAGAGTAGCGCCGCCCGGCCGCCGCCCGGCTCCGTCCGCACGCCACGGCCCTGAGCCGGAAGGTATCCGCGGAGGGCGGCGGCGACAAGGATCATCAGCACGATCAGCACGACGACGCGCCGCGTCGGCTTGTCAATACCGGGCTTTATCACGGGCATGGGCACACCACTCGACCGGTTGCACTGGTTTTCTAATACTTGCATACGCCGGGGCGGGGCTTATCCACAGTTGGGGTTTTATCCACAGGCCGGGGGCGGTGTGGTTTCCGCGTCGGGGTTTTGACGGGGCTGGTTTTTAGCTTGGCGGCATGGGTTCGTGCGTGGGTGCCGAGGAGGCACGGGAGCGCATCGATGCTGCGCTGGCGGCCATCGATGCCGCGCACGACGTGCTGCGCGAGACCAGCTCGGACGTGGTCGGCAACGACTTTCGTATCGAGGTGGCCCGGCGGTTGGAGACCCAGGAGCGGCTTAACCGGGGTCTGATGTATCGGTTCTTCGCCGAGATCGCCGAACCCCCCGACGGCGCCACGGGTACCCCGGCGGTGCGCGGGATGTTGGGTGCGCGGCTGCGCATCACTCCCCAAGAGATCGCGCGCCGGTTCAAGCTGGCGGCGCGGATTCGGCCGCGGCGCTCGCTGACCGGCCCGCCGGTGGCGGCGGAGCTTTCGGCGCTGGCCGCAGCGGTGGAGGCCGGCACGGTCGGTGCGGACCATATCCGCGCGGTGTGCGACGCCGTCGACGTGTTGCCCGCCTGCGTGTCGGCGGCCGACGTGGCCGAGGCGGAGCGCAGGCTGGTGGGGCACGCGTCCAGGCTGGATGCCGGATTGGTCACCAAGCTGGGGAAGCGCATCGCCGACTACCTCAATCCCGACGGGCTGTTCACCGACGAGGACCGGGCGCGCCGACGCTGCCTGCGGCTGGGCCCGCAGGGGCCCGACGGCATGTCGCGGCTATCTGGCGTGCTGGATCCCGAGGCCCGCGCCTACTTCGAGGCCGTCGAGGCCGCCGTGCGTCCCGGCCGCCACCAGCCCGAGGGCGCCGAGCCCGAGAAGCGCGATGAGCGCACCGTCGCCCAGCGCTGTCACGACGCGCTGAAACTCGGCTTCAAGACGGCGATTGATTGCGGTGAGCTCGGAACCCACCGCGGTCACCCGGTCACCGTCATCGTCACCACCACCCTGGCCGAACTCGACCGCGCCGCGGATGCCGTGGTCGACCCGTCGGCCTCCATGCCGGCCCCGGCGCTGACGGGCGCGGGTTCGCGGCTGCCGATGCGGGACCTGATTCGCATGGCCGCCCAAGGGATTCACTATCTTGCGGTGTTCGACGACCACACCGGCCGGCCGCTATATCTGGGTCGCCAAAAACGGATCGCCACCGCAGATCAACGGCTCATCTGCTACGCCCGCGACCGCGGCTGCACCCGCCCCAACTGCCTGGCACCGGGCTACCACTGCGAGGTCCACCACTCACCGGACTGGGCCGCCGGCGGGCGCACCGACGCCGACAAACTGCACTTCGCCTGCGACGCCGACCACGACGACGCCAGCAGCGGCCACTGGCACACCAGCGTCACCGACAACGGCCGACTGGGCTGGACCGACGGCACCGGGCCGCCGCAAGTCAACCGCGCCCACCACCCCGAAGAACTCCTGCGCGGAGACTCCGACCCACCCGACGAGGACGAAAGTTGACGGCGACCAGGCCGGGCTAACCCAGCGTGAACGGGGAGAAGCTGCCGTCGAGCACCTGCAGATGGCCGATCGTGCGCCCGGTCACCACGGCGGGGTCGACCAGGGCCAATTCCACTGCCGCCCGGGCGAATTCATCGGCCGGGGCGGTGTCCACGAACTCGCGGGCATAGTAGGCCAGGCCCGGGGTCAGGATCGGCTTCGACGGCGACAGCGCGTTCACCGCGATGTTGTGGTCGGTGAGATCGTAAGCCGCGCACTGGGTGAGGTGCTCGAGCGCCGCCTTGGACCCGCCGTAACCCGGCAGCACCCCGCCGCTGCGGTCGGCATAGGGTCCGTCGCCGGGCATCCGCGAAGCCACCGAGGTGATGTTGATGATCGAGCCGCCGCCCGCGTCGATCATGTCGGGGCACACCAGCTGCATCAGCTCGTAGGCGGCGAACACCCCGATGTCGAAATGGCGGCGAAACGCCTGCAACGGCGTGCTGACGAAGCCGGGCCACCCGGGTTTCGCGCCGCCGACGGATGGCTTCGCGGCCTTGGGGCGCGGCTCGGCACCCGGCACCGGCGGCCGGCCGGGCGCCGTGAACGCCGCGTTGTTCACCAGGATCGTGATGGGCCCCAACGCTTCTCGGGCCGCGCCCACCAACCGGGCGACATCGTCGCGGTCGGTGAGGTCGGCGCGGATCGCCACGGCGCGCCCGCCCGCCGCCTCGATGTCGGCGACGGTCTGGCCGATCGTCCCGGGCAGCCGGTCGTCCCAGACCTGTTCGGTGCGGCCGGCGACGGCCACCGCCGCGCCCTCCGCGGCGAGCGCCAGCGCGATCGCCCGGCCCAGGCCGCGGCTGCCCCCGGTGACGATCGCGGCCCGACCCGCCAGCCGCGTCATCCGGTCACGCCGTGCACGACGATGGCGGTCGTCTGCTCGACCCAGGTGTCATCCAGCTTCTCCTCCGGGCGCAGCAACATCCGCAGCATCGTCGCTCCCCCAATCAACTCGATCAACCGATCCGGGTTCACTCCGCGGTGCGCCTCACCGCGGTCGATGGCCTCGCCCAGCCGCACCCGCACCGCCGCGAACACCTCGCCGAAGCGCGACATCACGCGGGCGTTCAGGGCGGGATCGGCGGTCATGTCGGCCACCAGCCCGGGCAGGGCGGCGCGCACCACCGGGGTGGTGAACACGTCGCGGGTGGCCTCGATCATCATCCGGACGTCGGCGGCGATGTCGCCCGCGGGGGCCTCCAGCGCGCTGGGCGCCGTCGGGAACGCCGCCTCGTGCACCAGCTCGGCCTTGCTCGACCATCGCCGGTACAGCGCCGATTTCGTGGTGCCGGCGCGGTCGGCCACCGCGGCCAGGCTCAGGTTCGAATAGCCGATTTCCACAAGCAATTCCGCGGTCGCCGACAGGATGGCCGAGTCGATCCGCGGATCCCGGGGGCGCCCGGCCCCCGGGGCCTTGTCAAGGTAGGACGGTTCTGCTTTCATAACGCTACCTACCGTATCGTAATTGCCTCGCTGAAGTCTCTAGGAATGGAGGCACCCGTGTCCAATGAACCTGTGCTGGACAAAGTCGACCGACTGCAGCGGTCCAGCCGGGACGTCACCACGCTGCCCTGGGTGATGTCGCAATGGCTGTCGACCCTGCTCCCCGGCGGGGTCAAACCCGACATCACCGTGGAGAGCGGCGTCGACTCGACGGGCATGTCGTCGGAGACCATCATCCTGACCGCCCGCTGGGAGCAGGACGGCCGGCCGGTCGAGCAGAAGCTGGTGGCCCGGGTGGCGCCGACCGCCGAGGACGTGCAGGTCTTCCCGACGTATCGGCTCGACCACCAATTCGAAGTGATCCGCAAGGTCGGCGAGCTCACCGACGTCCCCGTCCCGCGGGTGCGCTGGCTGGAGCCCACCGGTGACGTCCTGGGCACGCCGTTCTTCGTGATGGATTACGTCGAGGGCGAGGTGCCGCCGGACGTCATGCCCTACACCTTCGGCGGCAATTGGTTCGCCGACGCGCCCCCCGAACGCCAGCGCGAACTGCAGGACGCCACGGTGGGGGTGCTGGCCAAGCTGCACTCGATCCCGGAGGCCGAGAACACATTTGGGTTCCTCGCCGCGGCAGACGGCGACACCGCGCTGCGCAAGCACTTCAACTGGGTGCGGGCCTGGTATGACTTCGCGGTGCCCGACATCGGCCGATCGCCCTTGCTGGAGCGGACTTTCGAGTGGCTGGAGGACAACTGGCCCCACGAGGCGGCCGCCCGCGAGCCCGTGCTGCTCTGGGGCGACGCGCGGGTCGGCAATGTGTTGTACCACGACTTCCAACCGGCGGCCGTGCTGGACTGGGAGATGGTGACGCTGGGGCCACGCGAGCTCGACGTCGCGTGGATGATCTACGCGCACATGGTCTTCCAAGAGCTGGCCGGGTTGGCAACCCTGCCGGGCCTGCCCGACGTGATGCGTGAGGACGACGTGCGCGCCACCTACCGACAACTCAGCGGCGTCGACGTCGGCGACCTGCGCTGGTTTTACGTCTACTCGGGGGTGATGTGGGCGTGCGTGTTCATGCGCACCGGCGCGCGGCGGGTGCACTTCGGGGAAACCGAAAAGCCCGACGATGTCGAATCGCTGTTCTACCACGCCGGATTGATGCGCCGTTTAATCGGTGAGCGTCTCATCGGAGAGGATCAGTAATGCTCGGACCGCTGGACGAGTTTCCGGTACATCAGGTTCCCCACCCCATTGCGTGGGCGGGTTCCTCGGACCGCAACTTCTACGACCGCGCCTACTTCAACGCCCACGACCGCAGCGGCGACATCTTCGTCATCAGCGGCATCGGCTACTACCCCAACCTCGGCGTCAAGGACGCGTTCTTCCTCGTCAGGCGCGGGGACACCCAGACAGCGGTGCACCTGTCGGACGCGATCGACCAGGACCGGCTCAACCAGAACGTCAACGGCTATCGCATCGAGGTCAGCGAACCGCTGCGCAAACTGCGTTTGGTCCTCGACGAAACCGAGGGCATCGCAGCGGATCTCACCTGGGAGGGCCTGTTCGACGTCGTCCAGGAGCAGCCGCACATCCTGCGCTCCGGCAACCGGGTGACGCTGAACGCCCAGCGGTTCGCCCAGCTCGGCAGCTGGAGCGGCCGCATCGCCGTCGACGGCGAGGAGATCACCGTCGACCCCGCGACCTGGCTCGGCAGCCGCGACCGGTCCTGGGGCCTCCGGCCCATCGGCGAGCCCGCGCGGGCGGGCCGGCCCGCCGACCCACCCTTCGAGGGCATGTGGTGGCTCTACGTGCCGATGGCGTTCGACGAGTTCGCGATCGTGCTGATCATCCAGGAGGAGCCCAACGGGTTCCGCTCGCTCAACGACTGCACCCGGGTGTGGCGCGACGGCCGCGTCGAGCAGCTGGGCTGGCCGCGGGTCAAGATCCACTACCGGTCCGGCACCCGCATCCCGACCGGGGCGACGATCGACGCCACCGCCCCCGACGGCACGCCGGTCCACTTCGACGTCGAGTCCAAGCTGCCGGTGCCCATCCACGTCGGCGGCGGCTACGGCGGCGACTCGGACTGGCTGCACGGCATGTGGAAGGGCGAAAAGTTCGTCGAGCGGCTGACTTACGACATGACCGACCCGGCCGTCGTCGCGCGGTCCGGCTTCGGCGTGATCGACCACGTGGGCCGCGCGGTGTGCCGCGACGGCGACGGCGATCCGGTCGAGGGCTGGGGCCTCTACGAGCATGGCGCGCTGGGCCGCCACGACCCGTCGGGCTTCAAGGACTGGCTGACGGTGGCGCCCTAGGGCTTTCCGGGCCTATCCCAACTCGTCCACGATCTCCGACAGCGTCTGCAGGTGGATCGGTGAGGGCTGATAGAGGCACACGGTGTCCGAGACCCCGTCGACGCGATCGCGGATGTGTGCGGCGATTTCCTTCGGGGTGCCGCAGGCCGCGATGGTGTGCAGCACCTCGTCGTCGATCAGCCCGCCCATCTCCTGCCAGCGGCCCTGCTTGGACATCGCGTTGAGTTCGGGCTGCAGGTCCTCCCAGCCGTGCGCGGCCAGCACCGGCCGGTACGCCGGCGTCGACCCGTAAAACCCAAGCAGCCGCCGCGTGGCGTCGTGATCCTCCGCGTCCGAGCCCGCCGAGACGATGATCTCGGGAATGACGACAAACTCCCCGGGCCGGCGGCCACCGGCCCGCAGGCCGTCGCGCACCGCCGGCATGGTGGCGTCGCGCAGGAACCGCTTGGTGCCGAACGGCATCACCAACAGGCCGTCGGCGTGCTCGGCGGTGGCGCGGGTCAGCCGCGGACCGAGCGCCCCGACATAGATCGGCGGCGGGCCATAGGGATTGGGACCGGGGCTGAAGGTCGGCGTCATCAGTGTGTGCCGGTAGTAGTCGCCGCGAAAGTCCAAGCGGCCGCCCGTTTTCCAGGCCTCGAAGATCGCACGGAGGGCCGCGATCAGTTCGGTCATGCGGGCCACCGGGTGCTCGAACTGGGCGCCGAATCGCTTCTCGATCTGCGGGCGGATCTGGGTGCCCAGGCCGAGGAAGAATCGGCCCTCGCTCAGCAGCTGGTGATCGTTGGCCTGGTGCGCCAGGTGTATCGGGTTGCGCGGAAAGGCGATGGCCACATTGGTCATCAGGTCCAGCCCGCCCACCGTGGCGGCCAGCGCCAGCGGAGCGAACACGTCGTGCTGGCCCTCGAAGGTGGCCACACCGCTGGCCCCCGCGTCGCGCAGGGCCCGCGCCCGCTCGGCCGCATCCACCGGCCCGTACAACGCGGTGAAGATCTTCATCTGGCTACCTGAGCACCTACTTAGACGGGCAATGGAAATTTATCGTACGAAATCGTCAAAATGCGGTTGACTAGGGGACGTGACGAAGCCGCCGCCGGTTGTCGACGTGGTCGTGGTCGGTGCCGGCTTTGCCGGGCTGTCCGCGGCGCGCGAGCTGACGCGCCAAGGGCATGACGTGCTGGTGTTCGAGGGCCGCGACCGGGTCGGCGGCCGGTCGTTCACCGGCAGCGTCGCCGGGCTGCCCGCCGACCTGGGCGGCACCTTCGTCGGCCCGACGCAGGACGCCGTGCTGGCGCTGGCCGCCGAACTTCAGGTCCCGACGATCCCGACCCACCACGACGGCAAGAACGTGATCCACTGGCGCGGCTGGGCGCGTCCCTACCGCGGCACCATCCCCAAGCTTTCGCTGACCGGCTTGCTCGACATCGGCCGGCTCCGTTGGCAATTCGAGAGGATCGCCCGCAGTGTCCCGGTGGCGGAGCCGTGGGGCGCGCGTCGCGCGCGCGAGCTGGACGACATGTCGCTGGGCGGCTGGCTGCGCTCGGTGCGCGCCAGCGCCTCCTCGCACGACCTGATGGCCATCGTGGCCCGGGTGACCTGGGGCTGCGAACCCGACGAGGTGTCGATGCTGCACGCCGCCCGCTACGTGCACGCCGCAGGGGGCCTGGACCCGCTGCTCGACGTCGAAAACGGCGCCCAGCAGGACCGCTTCCCCGGCGGTACCCAGCAGATCGCCGAGGCGGCGGCCGCCGAGCTGGGCGCGCGCGTGGTCCTGAACGCGCCGGTCCGCCGTATCGAGCGGCACGGCTCGGGGGTCACGGTGACGACCGACGCCGGTTCGGCCGAGGCCGGCTTCGTCATCGTCGCCGTCCCGCCGGCCCATCGGGCATCGATAGAGTTCGTTCCCCCGCTGCCCGACGAGTACGAGCAGCTCGCCCGCAATTGGCCGCAGGGCCGGCTCAGCAAGGCCTACGCGGCCTACGAGACTCCGTTCTGGCGGGCCGACGGGTTCTCCGGGCAGGCGCTTTCCGACCAGGGCCCGGTGTTCATCACCTTCGACGTCAGCCCGCACGCCGACGGGCCGGGCATCCTGATGGGATTCGTCGACGCCCGCGCCTTCGACTCGCTGCCCTCCGAACAGCGCCGCCGTGACGCGCTGCGCTGCTTCGCGTCGCTGTTCGGGGACGAAGCGCTCAAGCCGCTCGACTATGTCGACCAGCGTTGGGGCGCAGAGCACTTCGCACCGGGCGGCCCGACGGCGGCGGTACCGCCGGGGTCGTGGACACGGTTCGGGCCATGGCTGCGCGAGCCGGTCGGGCCGATCCACTGGGCCGGTACCGAGACCGCGGACGAGTGGACCGGCTTCCTCGACGGCGCCGTGCGGTCCGGCCAGCGGGCGGCCGCGGAGATCACCGCCCGGCTCTGAGCTTCGCTATGAGCTGATCCGGCGCATCCGCGCGTCGTGGGTCACCGATTCCACCAGACCCCGCAGGTGCCGGTTCACCTCGCGCGGGTGTTCCAGCATCGAGCAGTGGCCGCCGGGCAGCTCGACGAGGCCGACGACGTTGGGCGCGGTGCGCGCGATCCTGCGGGACTGGCCGATCGGCGTGAGGCGGTCGCGCTCGCTGCCGATGACCAGGGTCGGCACCGTCAACCCGTCCAAGGCGAGATGCCGCGACCCCAACGCGTCGACGAGCATCTTGGCGCAGCCGCCGCGCCCGGCCGGCGGGGTCTGCGCGAACAGCTCGTAGACGACCCGCGCGGCGCCCGGGTCGGCGTCCTTTCCGACCGCCAGCGCCGCGACCACGTAGCGGCTCGGGATCCGCGCCGCGGCCGGCAGGGGGAACCCGCCGAACGTGGTGATCAGACCCCGGGCCGCCAGGACCCTTGCCGTCGAAAGTTCGCGCGGCACCGACAGCAGTTTCACCTGTCGCACCAGATCCCCGGTGGTGGTGTTGATCAGCGCGACCGCGTCGGCGCGTCGACGGACCTTGTCGCGATAGTGTGCCGACCATGCGGCGATGGCGATGCCGCCCATCGAATGCCCGGCCAGCACAGCGCGCTCGCGTGGCGCCAATGTCGCCTCGAGCACCGAATCCAGGTCTGCCGCAAGGTGTTCCAGGCTGTAGCCGCCGCGCCGTGGAACGCCACTTTGCCCGTGGCCGCGATGGTCGAAGGCGATGACCCGGTAGTCGGTCGCCAGGTCCGAGATCTGGTGGGCCCAGGCCCGGATCGCGCAGGTGATCCCGTGCGTGAACACGATCGGATAACCCTCGGGCGGCCCGAAAATCTCTGCATGCAGCGCGGTTCCGTCGGCCCCTCGCACGGTCAGGGTGCGGCTTGGCGGCAGATCGTCGGGGAGCCGCTCACGTGTTGGATTCGATGACACAGCACTCATCGCCGCCCCCCTTCGAACGCGGCCACATCGCCGCACTCAGGATGTAGGCGAAGTGTAGCCCGCACTCAACAATGAACTGGTGAAAACGGCCCATTACGCACCGCGGATTTGGGCACGATCGTGCAACAACTTGTGAGACGCTGTCAGCCGTGTACCCGATGTCCCGTCGGGAGTTTCTCGCGGCCACGACAAGCCTGGCCGGCGGGCTGACGGCCGCCTGCGCGTCGGGTCCCCCGCCCACAGCTGACACCCCGCCGGACACCAAGTCGGTGCTCGTCGTCGGCGCCGGCATGGCGGGCCTGGCGGCCGCGCGCAGCCTTGCCGACGCGGGATGGCCGGTGCGCGTCATCGAGGCACGCGACCGTATCGGCGGGCGGGTGCACACGGACCGCGACTGGGGCGTGCCGCTGGAGATGGGGGCGTCCTGGATCCACGGCACGACGGACAATCCGCTGATGGAGCTCGCCCAAAAGGCGCGGGCCCAGCTCGTCGCCACCGACTACTACGGGTGGGCGAAGCTTGCGGTCGATCCGCGACTGCCGCCGCTTCAGTACGACCCGGAAACCTGGCGCACCTTCGTCAGCCGGGCTAGGGGACACGTCGACGGCGGCAGCCTCGGCGCCGCGGTGGACGCGGCGGCCTCCCGCGCGGAGCTCTCCGATTCCGACCGGGCTCAGTTGGGTTTCTACGTCACCACCGAGATCGAGGACGAATACGCCGTCGGCGCGGATCAGCTGTCCGCCAACACCTTTGACCACGGCGACTACGCCGACGGCGACCAGGACGTGATCACCAACGGCTACGACGCATTGCCCCGGCTCCTCGCCGAGGGCCTGCAGATCCAGCTGAGGACGGCGGCCACCGTGATCGCGCGACGCGACAGCTCGGTCATCGTGCGCACCAAGGACCGCTCGTTCGAGGGACCCGCGGCGATCGTCACGGTGCCGCTGGGCGTCCTGAAATCCGGTGCGATCGCCTTCGATCCGCCGCTCCCCGACCCGCATCTGCGCGCGGTGAACGCGCTCGGCTTCGGCGTCCTGTCCAAGAGCTTCTTCCGTTTCAGCCGGCGCAGCTGGGACGTCGAGAACGCCTTCTACCAGTACATCGGCGCCGAGCCGGACGTGTGGACGCAATGGTTCAGCCTGCCGAGCGCCGCGGGCCCAATCATGTTGGCGTTCAACGCCGGTGACCGCGGCCGCTGGGTGGAGTCGGCGTCCCCCAAGGAGCTGATGGCCAGCGCCGTGCCCATCGCCCGCCGGCTGCTCGGCGCCGACGTCTCGCCGGTCGAGGTCCGGAGCTCGAATTGGGCCGCGGACCCGTATGCGCTCGGCTCGTATTCGTTCCATGCCCCCGGTTCAGGCCTGAGCGACCGGCGCCGGCTGGCCGAACCGATCGGCGACCGGCTTTACCTGGCGGGCGAGGCCGTGGGCGTCAACAATCCGGGCACCGTGACCGGCGCCGTGGTCAGTGGCCGCCACGCCGCCGCCCAATTGATGCACCAATTGGGCGGCTGACGATCGCTACGCGTGCTCCAGCGCCTTGGCGCAGGCGGCGAGGATGGCGTCAAAGCTGTTGCGCAGCAGCCGATGGCTGATCGCCTCCAACAGCTTTCCCCCGGCCCATGCCGGATGGGTGTAGTTCGTCAGCCAGTCCACGGCGGTGCCATCTTTTGCGGCGGTGAACGTCAGCGTGCCGCCATCGTGGTTGAACGGCGGGAAGGATCGGATGATGAGATACGAGTAGGTGTGCGGCCGGTCGTAGGCCGTGATCTCCTCGCGGAACCACATGCCCACCCCGACCACCTCGCGCAGGGCGCCCGCACCGTGCCCGGGCGAATCCTTAGCGTAACCGGCTTTCAGCGCCAGCGGGGCGGCGGCCAGGTTCGCCGGGTCGGCCAGCCAGTCGAAGACCCGTTCTGCCGGCGCGGCGATCGTTCGTTCCAAGGAAATCTGGACCATCCCGCACATGCTAGTCGCCGTTGCATCGCACATACTTGGGTAGCGTCAACGGACGGTAGCCGATGAGAACGGTGTTGTTGGACACGGACGACCTGGGTAAGGCCGAGCAGATCCTTGGTCAGACCTACGCCGCCGTGCGTGTCAGCGCCACGGCGAGCGATACCACCCGCATGAAAATCTCGAGAACCTCGTTGGGCCCGCTGACCATCGACGACGCCGAGGTCGGCTTCGACCTGAGCTACGACGCCGAGTCGCCCGAGAAGATTTACCTGTGCCGGGTGCGCTCCGGTCTGCTCGAGGAACGGCGGCCGGCCGGGGCGCCGAATTCCGTTGGCCCCGAAGAGATCCTCGCCATGGGCGCGCTCGACGTGCCATTCGGCGGCCGCGTCAGCCGGGCGCGGTGCGACATTGTCGCCGTTGACAGGGGCCTGTTCGATCGGGTGGCGACCGTTGGCAACGATTCCCCGCCCGGGCGGATCCGATTGACCGATTCGCGGCCGGTGTCCGCAGCGGCCGGCCGGCAGTTGGTCCGTGCCGTCGACTACTTGCGCGACGGGTTGCTGACCGATCCGGCTGACGGCGGCGCGACGCTGATCGCCTCCACCGCGATGCAGCACTTGGCCGCCACCATGCTTACCGCTTTCCCGAACAACGCATTGCTGGATCCCACGATCGGGGATGGGCACGACACCACGCCGGCGTTGCTGCGGCGGGCGATCGCCTTCATCGAGGAACACGCCGACAGCGACATCGGCATCGCCGACGTCGCCCGCGCCACCTACGTGACCCCGCGCGCGATTCAGTTGATGTTCCGTCGCCACCGGGATTGCACGCCAATGGAATATCTGCGCCGGGTACGGCTCCACTATGCGCACCAAGACCTACTGGCCGCCAACCGGGCGCACACCACCGTCACACAGATCGCCGCCAGATGGGGGTTTGCGCACACGGGCCGGTTCGCCGTCTACTACCGCCAGGTCTATGGCCAAAGCCCGCATACCACGCTGCGCGACTGAAGCTACGGCACCTGTTTGAGTGTGGTGTGGGGGCTCTGGCCGTAGGTCTGCCGATACAGCACCGCGAACCGGCCCGTGTGCGAGAAGCCCCAGCGCTGCGCGATCTCGGTGACCGTGCTGTTGGACGGATCGGCCGCGATCAACTCGTCGTGCGCACGATGTAGCCGGACGCGACGCACATATTCGGTGGGAGTGGTGTCGAGCTGTCTCCGGAAGAGGTACTGCACCGCCCTGGGAGTCAGATGGACCGCGGCCGCGATGTCGTTGATGCTCACGTCGGCGGCCGCATGGCGGTGGATGAAGGCCACCGCGTCCTTCAGGGCTTCCGGAAGCGCGGGGTCGCCGGCCAGGACCTGATCGGTGGCGTTGGACGGGTAGCACTCGAGCAGCGCGCCGGCCAGCAACGGGGCCAACGTGGCCACGAGCAGCGGTTGCTGGGCGGTGTCCGGCGCGGCCAGGGTCGCGGTCACGTAATCCAGCGCCCGATGCCAGGCGCGCACGGCGCCGCGCGAGCGTGGGCGCCAGTTCAGGAACCGAATCTGGTGCGACGGCTGGGCATGCCAGTCCGCGGTGACCCGGTGCAGCGCGTCCGCGGCGATGGTCACCACATCGAACCGCGCGCCACTCACCCGAAGCGCGCACGACATGCCGTGCGCGACCAGGATCGGGCAATCGACGTTGGGAAAGGGTCCCCCCGTCACGGTCAGGGATCCCGCACGGGGCTGGATCACCACAACGGTGTCGGCGGGCGGGATTTCGAAGATCAACTGACCCTGGATCGATACTTCGTCCAGCGCCATCCATTCCGTCGCGCAGCGTCGGTGGGTGACGGTCGAGCGGCCCGTGACGCCGCTGACGCGCCAGCCCGGCAGATAGGCGCCCGCATAGAACCGGCGGGTGGCCTCCGGCTCGGCGATGCGGAATTGCTCGTACCGAACCGCGACCGGGCTTTGGGCCGCCCCCACGTCGGGGGCGGGGGTGCGCTGGGTGGGACGCAGCTCGACTTGGATCGCGTCGGATTCACCGGCGACACCGCCGACGAAGCCGGGTACCGCAGTGTCGGCCGTCGCCGTCATCGGGGACCCGCCCACCGGTCGCCGGACGCGCTCACGGTCGCATCACCGCGTGCCCGTTGACTGGAACTCCTCGGGAACCCGAGGTTGCGACACGAGCTGCCGATAAATCTTCAGCGAGTCGAGCGCGATCCGGTCCCAGGTGAAGCGCGAGACCGCGCGGCTTCGACCGGCCGCTCCCATGCTCTCGCAGTGGAAGCTTTGCGCCAGAAGGCTTCTCAAGGCCACCGCCAGAGCGGCGGGGCTGCGCTGCGACAGCACCTGTCCGGTGACCCCGTCGACCACGGCGTCGGTCAGGACGCCGATGGGAAGCGCGACCACCGCCACCCCGCTGGCCATGGCCTGCAACACGGGTGTCGCCCGCGGCGGCCGCCGGGGTGTGCACGCGACCACATCAACGGATCGCAGCAGCGCCGGCAGGTCGTCATCGCCGACCCTGCCCGCAAAGCGGACGCGGTCGGACACGCCCAACTCGGCGGCGAGCCGCTCGAGCCTGGCCCGCGCCTCGCCGCGGCCGGGGTCGCCGGCGGCGGTCTCGGCGACAACGAGCTCGGCACCCAGCACCTTGGGCAGTGCCCGAATTGCGATGTCAAAACCGTTGCATTCCAACAGGTTGGGCGCCAGGCAGAGGACACGATGGAGGCCGTTGCGCGCAGCCGCCGGGCCGACCGGGCTGTACTGCTCGACATCGACGCCGCTGCACAGGTTCGACACTTGGGCGCGACCGTGACGCCACCGGGCCAGCACGTCGACGTCGGCCGTGGACTCGCCGGTCACCCACGTCGCGCCCCGCGCCAATAGCGGCTCGATGCGTTCGCGTTCGCTCTCGGGGGGGTCACCTGACGCCGAACGCGACGTCACGGCCAGTCCCAGGAAAGACTGCACGATCGGCAACCCCCGCCGGCGTGCCGCCAGTTGGGCGGCCAACCCGCCCAGCCAGCCGTAGGCGTGCACGACGTCGGGCGCATCCGATGCCCACAGGCGCTCCAGGGTTTGCGCCCACTCCGCGACATACGGCAGCACCTCCGGCGGTGACGCCGCCGCGCGCGGACCGACGCGGATCACCTTCGCTGGTCGCTTCCCTGATTGCCGGACATAGGCGGTCGCGTCGTCGCCCCGGGCCGCGAGCGCGGCACAAAGTTGCTGAGGGTCATCGCTGACGAGGTCGTCACCGGAGACGATCGCGATTTTCAACACGGCTCCCTTCCCATGCACGTTGCGGTCACCGTCCAAACGACGTGCTACCCCGCCGGATACAAAACGAAACGCGGCACCTTGCGCGCTTCGTCCGCGGTCCTGGTGTTTCGCATATCGGATCTCCCGCAGTGGGCCGGGACCGAGGACGCCGACGGGGAGGACACTGAAGCCGACCGGGAGGACACTGAAGGAGTGACGAGTCCCCCGGAGCGGCCGGCAGTCGAGCTGGTGGTCCTGCTGGCGTCGGCGGGTGGGCTGGACGCTTTGTCCTTCGTCCTGCGTGACTTGCCAGCCGAGTTTCCGGCCGCGTTGGTCGTGCAGCAGCACCTAGGCGGCCTGAGCAGCGTGTTGCCGACGATTCTGGGCAGGCAAACGCCCCATCGGGTCAGTTGGGCACAGGACGGCCAGGCCGTCGTGCCGGGACAAGTGGTGGTCTGTCCGCCGCGAGTGCAGCTGGAAATGACGCCCGACGGTCGCTGTCACCTCCGCGAAATCGAGGCGCACGGCGAACGGCGCTTCGACGTGCTACTGGCGTCGGTGGCCAGGTCGTACGGAGCGCGCAGCGCCGCGGTGGTGTTGTCGGGCTCGGGGGAAGACGGCGCCGTCGGGACCGTCGCGATGAAGCGGGCCGGTGGCATCGTCATCGCGCAAAGCCCGGAGACCGCCCAGTACTCGTCGATGCCGCTCGCGGCCGCGCGCGCCGGCGCCGATCTGGTGTTGCCGATTCACGAGATCGGACACGCCGTGGCCGAGATCGTCGCGGGCAACGCACTCAGTTCCTCAGCGCGCCGCCCGCCCGGGGAACTCAGCGGCGATAACGCAACCGCCACGGAGGGAGAGTCGATGGGCACCGACGACCTGACCGCCGCACCCAACAGCGCGTCGGCCCGTGCCGAGATGGCCGGACAGCGCGTCTCTGAGCTCCGGCGCAGACGCCAGGATCTGTCCGAAGGGTTCGCTGCTACCGCAAAGAGCGCGGCCCTCGCGCGGCGTCGGGCCCAAGAGTCTTTGCGCCGAGCCCAATTGGCTCATCAAGCGGCGTCGGAAGCGGCCGCGCGATGGGGGCGCTGACCGGCCACCATCAGGCTCGTGGCGATCGCGAGCGCGGCGCAGCCGGGCGAAGCGGGTCGCCACCATCAGGCCCGTGGCGGGTCGCCACCATCAGGCTCAGCCCAAGACCTCCATGAGCATCAGCGCCCCGCCGACGGTTCCCTCGGCCGAACGAAATGATGTGCACACCACCCGTACCCGGGCCGGACGGCCGCGCCGGTTGACGGCGTCCACCACCGTTTCACCGGAGCTGTCCGGATCGACGAATGCGTTGCCGATCAACGGCCGCACGCTGTCCAGCGGCAGTCCGATGTCCAGGCCCGTCAACCGGGTTCCCGTTGCTTCGTCGGCCCGCAGTCCCCACAGGTCTTCGCATCCGCGGTTCCACACCACCACGCGCATCTCCCGGTCCACCACCACCATCCCCGGCTGAACCGAGTTGATCAGCGAATCAAGGAAGTTCTTGGTGTCGTCCAGTTCCACGCTGCGTTCGTGCAGCGTGTCGTTGATGGTTTGCAGTTCGTCGTTGGTGGACTGCAGCTCCTCGTTCATCGTCTCGAGCTCTTCGTTGGTGGACTGCAGTTCCTCGTTCGTCGTCTCGAGCTCCTCCACGGTGGATTGCAGTTCCTCGTTGGTCGTCTCGAGTTCCTCGTTGGTGGACTGCAGCTCTTCGTAGGCCGCCTCGAGCTGGCGGTTGGTTTCGACGACCTTGTCGAGCAGGGCGCGAGTCGCGGTGACATCGAAGAACACGATCGACACGCCCAGCAGGCCGTTATCGGCGTCGACGAGCGGATTGACATGGACTTCGAACCACACCGTCTCAGCGCCGGGTCGCTGCCATTTGACGTCCGGAATGCGCGTCGAACGCCGCTCCACCTTGGCCTGTTCGAGGTAGGCGCGCAGCTCGACCGGTCGGTAGGACACTTCGAGATCACGCAGTGGGCGGCCGATGTCGCGAGCCGAGAGGCCGAAGGCGCTCTCCGCCTGCTGGTTGATCATCGCGACGGTGTCGTCGCCGGTGATCACGATCTGAGCGACCGGGCTGGCCCGAAAAGCCAAGTCACGTGCGGTGTTCGCCGAGGTCGAGCCCGGCAGCTCACCGTGGCCGTCGTAGAAGGCCGCGGCCGGGTCGTAGCGATCCGCCACGCCCTCGGCCCCGAGGGCCTTGCGGAAGATCCGATTCTTGAGGCTCAACGGCACGAAGCGTTCGCTGTGGCTCAACAGCATCTCGGCGTGCCCGAGGAACAGCGTGCCCTGGGGCGCAAGCGCAAAACGTAGTCGAACCAACACGTTTCGCTGGGTCTCGGCGTTGAGATACATCAGGGTGTTGCGACACACCAACAGATCGACACGCGAGATCGGCGCGTCCTTGACCAGGTCGTTGCGGCCGAAGATGACCGTGCGGCGCAGATCCTTCTGGAACACGTAGCGGTTGTTGACGTGTTCGAAATAGCGCGCCAACAGGTCTTCCGGGACCGACTCGACGGCCTTCGCGTCGTAGGACGCAGCGCGCGCCGCGGTGAGCGCCTCCTCGTCGATGTCCGTGGCGTAGATCTTGACCCGTTGCCGGAACGCATCGGGCCCCAGCGCCTCGGCCAGCAGCATGGCCAACGAATAGGCCTCCTGACCGGACGCACATCCAGCGCTCCACACCCTGATCGGATCGGTGGGACCACGCTCGGCCAGCATCCGCGGAATGACCTCGGCCCTGACGAATTCCCAGGCCTCGGGGTCCCGGAAGAACGCGGTGACGTTGATGAGGACGGTGTTGAACAGCGCCGCGAATTCATCCGAGTTGGCCTGCAGCACGTCGAGGTATTCCTCGAACGTGGCGTATCCCGCCTGATCCATGCGGTGGCGGACCCGGCGCAACAGCGACGTGCGCTTGTAGCCCGTGAAGTCGAACCCGCGGGAATCCCGCAGATAGCGCAACAACGCCTCGAAGGCCTCGTCAGTCGTAGCGTCCATTAACGTCCCGTTCGAAAGCGCGTTCGCTGTCGGACTCGAACACTACTCGTAGCGCTACAGCTGATTCTCGCGACCGACCAGTGCCCACACCGTCTTGCCCGACGATGTCGGGGTGGTGCCCCACGCCCGACAAAGTGCGGACACGATGGCCAGACCGGAGACGATTTCGGCGCCGCGGTAGGCGTCTTCGTGCCGGCCCGGCAGGTGCTCGCTGCGATCCTCGACCGCGACGGTGACGGTGTCCCGATAGCTCTCGACTATCAGCACCGGTGCGCTCTGAGTATGTTGGAGGACATTTTCGACGAAGACGGTGCCCACGGTGGCCGCGACGGGAACCAGGTCGGCTTTGTCCCATTGCGTGAGCCAATCGGAAATCATCGCGCGCGCCAGGCCGACGCCGACCCTGGTCGCGGGAAGCTCGCTGCGCGCCCGCCGGCGGATCGGTAACGACTGGCTGTGGGCGGCTCCCAGCGCCGACTCCCGGTTGGGATGCACCGGCACGAATCGGGTCACACCGCCGGCGGCGATCGACCGCCGCACCTGCGATTGCGAGCACACCAGCAGGATCGGAACGTCCGGCCAGGTGCTTACGTGCCAGCGGGCGCTGGTGAACACCGTCCAGGCCGACGCGGAGGGAACCGACAAGCGGTCGACATCCACGATCACCGCGCGAGGCTCGTCGAGAGCCGCCTTGATGACGCTGTCGCGCACGCTGCGATAGGTGGAGCTGTCCAGAACGCCCTCCATCACCAGGATCGGTACCTCCTGCTGAGGTGCCGCATCGATCCGGATCACCGACCGCGGTTCATCCACCGGTATCACCGCCATCGGGGGCATTGGCGGCCAGCCGCTCGCTGAGCAGGCTCAGCGCCTTCTCGCTTTCCTCCGCCACGCCGTGGTAGTGCCGGGAGAGCGGTCCGTGATTCTCCTTCTCGGCGAGTTGCCGGGCCAGTTTGACTTTTTCGCGCAGGCTGCGCAGCGCAACCCATAGCGCGCCCTCGACCTCGGCGTCCCGCGCGGCCAGCAAGGCATCCGCCGTCCAGGCGTGGCCGACCTGGCAGCGAAAGTGGCCCTCGCTGAGCGAGATCAGCGAGCCATTGCAATCCGGACACGTATATCCCGAGGGCGCACCCAATTGTTGGGTGTCGAAGTCGGTCGAGAACCGCGACTCCATCGCGATGCGGTTCTCCAGGTCCAGCGTCTCGTCGGATTCGATGATCGGGTCATCGATTTCGGTCTGGGACAGCTCCTTGAGTACCGCCCCGATGTCGCCGGCGGCGGCCTGCCGATCGAGCACGCCCGCGTCGCGCGCGTTGGTCGGCAGCGCCGGGAACGATGCATCCTCGGGTGACTGGCCGATGGTGGTGCCGCCGCGGGAACGGATGGCGGCCAGGCCCAACACGCCGTCGTCGAGCACACCCGAGAGCAGGACCCCGATCGAACGCGCCCCGAAGGCCACGGCGACCGAGCGGAACAATGCGTTGATCGCGGGCCGATGACCGTTCTCGGTCGGCCCCTGTGACAGGACCACGCGATGGTCGGCCACCAGCAGATGACGGTCCGGGGGGCTGACATAGATGTGGCCGGGCAGAAGCGGCGCACCATCCTCGGCGGTCACCGCCGGCAGCGGGCCGCTGCGGTCGACGATCCGCGCCAGGATGCTCGGCGCGCCGGCGGGGACGTGCAGCACGATCAGGTAGGCGTACGGCACATCCGCGGATAGACCGGAGGCCAACCTCGAGAGTGCTTCGACGCCGCCCGCCGAGGCACCGATCGCGACCACTCCGCGCAGACCATCGTTTTCGTTGGTCGCGTCAATCACCACCCTCGGCTACCCCGATCAAGCGTACGTAACCGCGTGGTCGGTGGATAGGGACACTTGCGCTGTTTGGCCGCCCGGTTTATCGGCGGCGGACGGTGGTAACCGAACGCCATGGACACCAATCACACGTCCGATCCGAAAACGCGCGCGCTCGAGGGATCGCGGGTCCGGCGTGACACCGGATACCTGACCACCCAGCAGGGCGTCCGGGTCGACCACACCGACGATTCGCTGACCGTCGGCGAGCGGGGTCCCACGCTGCTCGAGGATTTCCACGCCCGCGAGAAGATCACCCACTTCGACCACGAGCGCATTCCCGAGCGCGTGGTGCACGCGCGAGGCGCTGGCGCGTACGGCTTCTTCGAACCGTACGACGACTGGCTGGCCGAGTACACGGCGGCGAAATTCCTGACCTCGCCGGGCACCCGGACCCCGGTGTTCGTCCGGTTCTCCACGGTGGCCGGTTCCCGCGGTTCGGCCGACACCGTCCGTGACGTGCGCGGGTTCGCCACCAAGTTCTACACCGAACAAGGCAACTACGACCTGGTGGGAAACAACTTCCCGGTCTTCTTCATCCAGGACGGCATCAAGTTCCCCGACTTCGTGCACGCGGTAAAACCCGAGCCGCACAACGAGATTCCGCAGGCGGCCTCGGCGCACGACACGCTATGGGACTTCGTGGCGCTGCAGCCCGAAACACTGCACACCATCATGTGGCTGATGTCGGACCGCGCCCTGCCGCGCAGCTACCGCATGATGCAGGGTTTCGGCGTACACACGTTCCGGCTGGTAAACGCCCGCGGCGAGGGCACTTTCGTGAAGTTCCACTGGAAGCCGCGCCTGGGCGTGCACTCGTTGGTCTGGGATGAATGCCAAAAGATCGCCGGCAAGGACCCGGACTTCAACCGGCGCGACCTGTGGGAGGCCATTGAGTCCGGCCAGTATCCCGAATGGGAGCTCGGGGTGCAGCTGGTGGCCGAGGCCGACGAATTCAACTTCGACTTCGACCTGCTCGACGCCACCAAACTCATTCCCGAGGAACAGGTCCCGGTCCGCCCGGTGGGCAAGATGATGCTGAACCGCAACCCCGACAACTTCTTCGCCGAGACCGAGCAGGTCGCCTTCCACACCGCGAACGTGGTGCCGGGGATCGACTTCACCAACGACCCGCTGCTGCAGTTCCGCAACTTCTCCTACCTCGACACCCAGCTGATCCGCCTGGGCGGCCCCAATTTCGCGCAACTGCCGGTGAACCGGCCGCTGGCCGACGTCCGCAACAACCAGCAGGACGGCTACTCCCAGCACGCGATCCCGCAGGGCCGTTCCAGCTATTACAAGAACACCCTCGGCGGCGGCTGTCCGGCGCTGGCCGATGACGACGTGTTCCGCCACTACACGCAACGGGTGGACGGCGCCGCGATGCGCAAGCGGGCCAAGTCCTTCGAGAATCATTACGGCCAGGCGCGGATGTTCTGGAAGAGCATGTCGGCGGTCGAGGCCGAACACATCGTCGCCGCGTTCGCCTTCGAACTGGGCAAGGTGGAAGTGCCCGAGATCCGCTCGGCGGTGGTGGCCCAGCTCGCCCGCGTCGACCACGACCTGGCCGCCCAAGTGGCGGCGAAGCTGGGTCTTCCCGAGCCCGCCGACGAAGCGCCCGACGGCGAGGTGACCACCTCGCCGGCCCTGTCCCAGATCGGCGAGGGCGACAGCATCGCCACGCGCAAGATCGCAGTCCTGGCCGCCGATGGCGTGGATGTCGTTGGCACGCAACGCTTCAGGGAGCTGATGGGGCAGCGCGGCGCGGTGGTCGAGGTGTTGGCCCCGGTCGCCGGCGGCACCCTGCGCGGTGGGTCCGGCGGCGAGCTACCCGTCGATCGGGCGATCACGACAATGGCGTCGGTCCTCTACGACGCGGTGGTGGTGGCGTGCGGACCGGATTCGGTGGAAACGCTGTCCCGCGATGGCTACGCGGTGCACTTCCTGGTGGAGGCCTACAAACACCTCAAACCGATCGGCGCGTACGGCGCCGGTATCAAGCTGTTGCGCGCGGCGCATATCGAGGCCCGCTTCGCCGACAACAGCGAACCGGCCACTGACGTCGTCAACGACCGGTCGGTCGTGACCACCACCGCGGCGGCCGACGAGTTTCCCGACGAGTTCGCCGCGGAATTGGTCGCCGCGCTGGCCCGGCATCGTTGCTGGGAACGCCAAACGGACCCGGTGCCTGCCTAGCCCCGGGGTTTTGCAGAGGAGGATGAACCATGCCACGTTCCTCGATCAAGAACGAGAAGATGTATCAGGATCTCCGCAAGAAGGGCGATTCCAAGGAAAAGGCCGCGCGGATTTCCAATGCGGCCGCCGGCCGGGGCAAGTCCTCGGTCAGCCGCAAGGGCGGCAAATCCGGCTCCTACCAGGACTGGACGGTCCCCCAGCTGCGGAAGAAGGCCAAAGAGCTTGGCATGTCGGGCTATTCGAGCCTGACCAAGGACAAGCTGGTCGCCAAGCTGCGCAACCACTGACCGGCCCGCTCAACCGGTGAGGCCGAGCCGATCGGCCAGCACCAAAAATGCGACCGCGTAATCATTGTCGGTGGTTTGGGCCCTGATCCGTTCCCAGTCCAGCCGTTCGCGGACCGCCCGCACGACCGGAAGCAGCTTCGCGAAGTCGCAGTGATGTTCGTTGAGGGAACGCAGCTTCTGGATGACCACCATGGTGGGCGGCAGCACCGGCATCGCGATCGCCAACACGTCGCGCTGTTCGGCGCGATCGAGCGTCGCCGGCTCTACGCGCTCGCCGTTGATGCGGTGCAGGACGTCCACGACCGTATCGCCGGTGCGCGCCTTGAACAGCCAGTCCTCCGGAGGATGCTCGATCGCGAATCCGGCGTCGGCCAGGGTGGCCTCGGCGCCGGCCACGTCGGATTCGGCGACTACCAGATCGACGTCGTGGCTGGGTTCGGGCGCGCCGAAGGCCCACAGGGCATAGGTGCCGGCCAGTGCGAAGGGCGGCCCGTTCTCCTTGAGCGCCGACGCCGCACCGCGCAACGCTTCTCGCAGGTGCGCGCAGGAATCGGGCACATCCGCGGGCGTCTCGGTGGGTGTCATGGTGCATAGGTCATACCCCGCCGCCGGGGGACGCAACCTGGCCGACCTTGTGCGGCATTGCGTGTCGTTCGTTTAAGCGGGGTTCAGACTGGCAAACCTTTGTGTTATGTCAGCCCCCGTTTCCTACGCTCGCCGTGCCCGCGGGGCCCCGGCGAGATCGGCGGCGGGTGAGTGTGCATGACGGCGGGGTTGGTGAAGCACTGGCTGGAGTCGGGACGACTCGAGCTGCCGTTGCCAGCCTCGGGGCGCACCGCCGAACGCTGGCAGCGGCTGGCACGGCTGGCCGAAGACGACATCGTGGCGGCCCGGATCGCCGAGTCCCACGTCGACGCCGTCGCGATCCTGCATGAGCTGGGCGGCAAGCCGCCCGATTCCGGGCAGCTGTGGGGTGTGTGGGCGGCCGAATCGCCCGACGCGGAGCTGATCGCCACCAGAATCAGCGGCGGCGCGGTCGTCCTCAACGGCACCAAGGTGTGGTGTTCGGGCGCCGGGTTCTGCACCAACGCCCTGGTGACCGCCCGGCTCGACGACGGCAGGCACGGCCTGTTCGCGGTGTCGGTCACCGAACCCGCCGTCAAGGCGTTGCCGACCACGTGGTGGAACGTCGGGATGGCCGGCAGCGACACCCGGGCGGTGCAGTTCACCAACGCCCAGGCCGTCGCCGTCGGCGATCCCGACGCCTACTTCGATCGGCCGGGACTCTGGCACGGCGCGATCGGCGTGGCCGCTTGCTGGCTGGGCGGCGCGCGCAGGGTCGCCGAACCGCTGTATCGGTGCGCCACAAGCAAATCGGCTGATGCGTATTCGCTGGCGCACCTGGGCGCGGTGGACGCCGCGCTCGCCGCGGGCGACGCGATCCTGGCCGCGGCGGCGATGCAGATCGACTCGGACCCATTCGACCGGTCCGAGACCGCCCAACTGCTGGCCCGCCGCGCCCGCACGGTGGTGGAACACGCGGCCGACGAGGCGATCACGCGCACCGGCCGCGCCCTCGGGCCCGGCCCGCTGTGTCAGGACGGCCGGCACGCGCAGCGGGTCGCCGACCTGACCATCTACATACGACAAAGCCACGCCGAGCGGGATCTGGCCGAGCTCGGGAGACTCGTCGGGCGGCCGCAATGACCACCATCGAGCGGCCCCTGAGCGCACTTCCCGCGAGCAATCGTGCCAAGTTCGCGGCCAAGCCGCTGACCCGCGGCGGCACCCCGGTTCCGTTGTGGCTGGCGGCCCTCGACGGCCGACGGCCGCCGCCACTGGATCTGAGCGCCTGCCCCGGGCTGGTCGTCGTCGCCGCCCACCCCGACGACGAGACGCTCGGCCTCGGCGCGACGATCGCACAACTGGTCGCCGCGGGCGCCGACGTCCAAGTGGTCACGGTCAGCGACGGCGGTGCCGCCCGGCCGGGCGCGACGCCGCGGGAGCGGGCGCGCGCGGAAATCACGCGCAGATACGAAGTGCGTAGGGCGGCAGCCGTTTTAGGTGTCTCCGCGCCGGTGTCGCTGGGCCTGCCCGACGGTGAGCTGGCCGACCACGAGGAGAGGGTCGCCGGACTGCTCACGGGGATCCTCGAGGGCACCGCTCCCGGGACCTGGTGCGCCGCCACCTGGCGGGGCGACGGGCATCCCGACCACGAAGCGGTTGGACGTGCGGCCGCCAAGGCCTGCGAGCGCACCGGCGTGAAGCTGCTCGAATACCCGGTGTGGATGTGGCACTGGGCCAGCCCGGCCGACCCCGCGGTGCCGTGGGAGCGGGCCCGGTCCGTAGGGGTGCCCGGTTGGGCGCTCGATCGCAAACGCCTTGCGGCCCATTGTTTCCGCAGCCAGCTCGAGCCGGGCGGCGTCGGCGCCCCGCCCGTGTTGCCGGCCTTCGTCTTGCAGCGGCTGCTCGCGGTGGGCGAAGTGGTGTTCAGCTAGCCTCGGCTGGCCGCGCAGGCACCCGGGAGTGGTGGGCACGGCCGAGAGTGGGTATCGAAACACCTATGCGCGTAGCGACCTTCAACATCCTGCACGGCCGCACCGTCGGCAACGGGGTGCATCCCGCACGGTTGGCGGACTGCGTGCGCCGCCTGGATCCGGACGTGCTTTCCCTGCAGGAGGTCGATTGTGACCAGCCGCGTTCCTCGCTCGCGGACCTCACCGCGGTGGCGGCCGAGGCGATGGGAGCGGTCGAGCACCGGTTCGTGGCCGCGATCTCCGGCACCCCTGGTGCGACCTGGATGGCCGCCACCGGCCACGAACAACCCGGGACCGCCGCCTACGGGATCGCGCTGCTGTCCCGGTTTCCGGCGGCCAGTTGGCAGGTGGTGCGCTTGCCGCGGATTCCGATGCGGTTCCCCATGTACCTGCCGGGACCCAACCGGGTGATGGTCGTCGACGAGGAACCGCGGGCGGCAGTGATCGCGCAGCTGCACACCCCGTGGGGCGGGCTGACGGTGGCCAACACGCATCTGTCCTTCGTGCCCGGCTGGAATCGGCGCCAGCTGCGCCGGCTGATCCGCGACCTGAGCGGCTTCCCGGGTCCCCGCCTGCTGACCGGCGATCTCAACATGACGCCCGACGCGGCCCGCCGCTGGTCGGGCATGCGACCGCTGGCGGCGGCCGCGACGTTTCCCGCGCAGACCCCCCACCGCCAGCTCGACCACATCCTGACCGACGACGCCGGTCTGCGCGGCGCCGCGGTCGGGTCCGATGAGATGCCGATCTCGGATCACCGGCCGCTGGTCGTCGACCTGGAGCGCGCATGAGCCGTGCGCTTAGCCGCCGGCCCGCCCCATCGCATCGAGTCGGCGTTGAACGCGATCGATGTCCTCGAGTGAGGGCATGTCGTCGGTGACGCGGGTGATCTGCACGCCGACATCCGCGTTATCGATGGGCCGACGCTGCCGACCGATCAACGCGCCCGCGATGATCGCGACCTCGTCGCTGCAGACCCGCCGCGGCATCAGCGCCAGCAGCGGCGCATAGCCGACGGCGGGCGCGTGGCTCGGGTAACCGGCGCGCAGGAACGCCACGATGCTCGACACGCCGCCGCGCAAGCCCATCGCCCACCTCTTCAACACCGGTCCCGGTTCTTGCCGGGAGTAACCCGACGAGCCGAGTTGAAACCAACGAAAAAATAAGGGGTCCGGCCCGACATCCGGACCGGACCCCTCCTGGAATCGACTTACTGGTTTTCCTTCTGGCGCTCTTCGGCGGCCTTCGCGCCGGCGCGCGCCGACTCTGCTTCGGCTTCCTTCTTGCCCGCGTCGCGCTGGGCGTCGGCCTTGTCCTGCTGCGCCTGGCCCTCCTGGACGAGGTCGTCGCGACCGGTGACGGTTCCGCCAACCTCCTTGACCTTGCCCTTGACGCCTTCGACGGCGCCCTTGACGGCTTCCTGCGGACCGCTCTTGTCGTCCCCCATGGGTCGACCTCCCTTTCGATGGTTACGTCTTGATTCGCAATTACCGGCTTCCCACCCGGAACGCGGCCAAACAACCTCGCGGCGATCCTGTGCGGATGATCACGCGACCGCTTCGCCGCGCGAACAAACGCGTTTGAAAACTCGATTCCCGGGTAGTTCCAGCCGTCGACCAGGTAAGGGGGTGGCGTCACTGAGCACCATCGCTGTCATCGGGGCGACCGGTACGGCCGGATCCCGGGTCGTCGCCAGGCTGAAGGCCCGCGACGTCGGGGTGGTCGAGATCTCCCGCCGCCAGGGCGTCGACGTGCTGTACGGGCCGGGGCTGTTCGAGGCACTCGCGGGGGTGGATGTCGTGATCGACGTCTGCGACCCGTCGCCGGAGGGTGGGCGGTCCAACATCGTCCAGACGGTGGCCACCGCAACCCGCAACATCGTGGGCGCGTGCGCCGCGCGGGACATCCGGCGACTGGTCGTGTCGACGCTCGCCGGCGTGGAAGACCCAGTGTTCGACGGGTTTCCGTATTACGAGGCCAAACGGGCGGCGAAGGCCATTCTCCTCGACAGCCCGGTTCCGGTGACGCTCGTGAAATCCACCCAGTGGTACGAGTTCGCCACCAACCCTGCCGCGGTGGATTCTCACGACGGCGAGGTGACCGTCCAGGACTGGCTGATCCAGCCCGTCGCCGCCGACACCGTTGCCGATGTGCTCGTGGAGGCCGCGCTGGGTCAGACGCATCCGCCGCGCACAATCACCGGCCCGGAGGCCGTCCGCCTGCCGGAGCTCACGTCGAAACTGCTGGCCCGGCAAGGCGACAACCGTCGCGTGCGCGTCGTGCAGCCCGCGCTCGGCGCGCTCGGCACCGGGGCGCTGCTGCCTTGCGATGGCGCGGTGGTCGTCGGCCCCAACGTCGATACCTGGCTGCACACCCTGGCCCCCGCCGCCGCCGACGGCGATTCGGCCGACGGCGACGGCGCCGCGCCGACGAGGCTGCGGCTGCGGGACTTTTCGAAGACTTGAGCGGCGGTGCGGCCTAGCCGAGAAACGAAGACTTCGCGATGCGGCGCCGCGGTAGGGGCGTTCTCGATGCCGGCGAGGGCTAGACCGGCTAGGCTCGTGACAAGTTGAATCCACAGCTGCCGTATTACGAGCGGCGTGTAGGACAGCGCAGTCGCTCGCCCTGCTCACCACACTTTGAGGGGCGAAACGCATGACTTCTTCACTCGATTCCAGAGCCGGCGGCTGCGGAGAACCGCGCAGCCGCTACGTGATCGACTGCGCAGGGGCGCAGGTGCACGTTCACGCGCGCAGCCTGGCCACCGTCCTGCGCATCGACGGGGACATCGACGAGTCCAACGCCGAGCTCGTCGCACAGGTGGTTCGACGCTTTGCGCGACTCAAGGCCCCACTGGTCCTCGATGTCAGCCAGCTGGACTTCCTGGGCAGCGCCGGCCTGCGGGTGCTGCTGCTCCTCGACGAGGAGCACCGCGCGGCCCAACTGCACAACAACGTCGTCAGCGGGGCGGCCCTGCGCCGGCTGACCCGCGTGGTCACCGACCACGGCCTGCCCGTGGTCGATTCGGTGCCCGAGGCCCTGCAACGCACCCACGACTTCATCCACGCGCGCCGCCGGCTCCTGATGGGGCTGGCCCGCCAGGGCGAGGCCCAGCGCAACGCGCCCTAGCGGCCCGTCGCGCCCGCGAACGAGGTCACGGTTTCGTCACGATCCGGATCACGATTGCTTAAGATCCGGTGCCGTTCTCTAAGAATTCTCAGCATTGGCGGGGAAATTTGGTTGCCCGCTTAGCAAAAACCCGCCCGCCGACGGCCGCGAGCGGCGCGCGGCGCGGTTTGCCCGATTTTGGCCGACGGCGCCACTGTTCGCCTCCGCTACTTTGGTTTTCGAGGGCTCGGGAACCTCCATCGCAAGTCATGCACATGTATCTCGAAGGACAAAACCAATCATGAAAAACAGCAGTATCGTCGCGCGCCGGCGAGTCGCCGGCGTCAGCGCGGGCCTCCTGCTCGGGGGACTGACCATGGGCATCATCGGTGCCCCTTCGGCGGCGGCAGCACCCGACTGCAGCCCGGGCGGCGTGAACGCGACCGTTTCCTCGGCGCAGGGCGCGGCGCAGCAGTACCTGGCCGCTCACCCGGACGCCAACCAGGCGGTCACCGCCGCCTTCGGCCAGTCGCGGCCGGAGGCTGCGTCCAGCCTGCGCGGCTACTTCACCGCCCACCCGCAGCAGTACTACGACCTGCGCGGCATCCTGGCGCCGATCGGCGACACCGAGCGGCAGTGCAACGTCAAGGCGCTGCCGCCCACCCTGGAGTCGGCCTACCAGGAGTTCATGGCCGGCTGACCCCGCTGACGATGGGGCAAACGACCCGCCACAGCGCCGTGGCGGGTCGTTTCGCGTTGCGGACCCGCGGGTAATTGTCCAGTCAACCAACGGGACTGGAGGTCAAGGTGCGGCTGCGACGCAGCGATCTCGGCAAGCCGGGGATCGGACGCAAACGCCGGGGCAAGGGCTTCGCCTACTACGACCCCGAGGGCAAACGGCTGTCCGACCCGGAAACCCTGGCGCGCATCAAGGATCTCGTCATTCCGCCCGCATGGAAGAAGGTGTGGATCTCGCCGCACCCGAATGGCCACATTCAGGCGGTCGGCACCGACGCGGCCGGCCGCCGGCAGTACCTCTACCACGCCGCCTGGCAGCAGGAGCGCGCCGAGGAAAAATTCGACCGCGTGCTGGAGCTGTCGGTGCAGTTACCGCTGTGGCGGGCGCGCATCTCCAGAGACCTGTCGCGCCGGGGGCTGACCCGCGAGCGGGTGCTCGCGGTCGCGCTGCGCCTGCTCGACCGCGGTTATTTTCGCGCCGGCGGCGAACAGTACGCCGAGGAGAACGAGTCCTACGGCATGGCCACCCTGCTGTGCAGTCACGTGACCGTGCATCGCAACGCGGTCGAATTCGACTACCCGGCCAAGAGCGGGGTGCGGCGCACCGTGGAAATCGAGGACGCCGACATCGTTCGGGCCGTGCGTGCGCTGATGCGGCGCCCGGAGCGCACCGATCGATTGCTGGTGTGCCGCAAGGACTCCGGTTGGATCGACATCCGTTCCGATGACCTCAACGCCCGATTCAAAGAAATGGTGGGCAACGAGTACTCCGTCAAGGACCTGCGGACCTGGCACGGCACCGTGCTCGCCGCCGCGGCGTTCGCCGACGCAGACCCGCCCGTCTCGCAGCGGGTGATCAAGCGCGTCGAGTCCGCCGTCATGAAGGAGGTCGCCGAGGAGCTCGGCAACACCCCGGCCGTGGCGCGCGGGTCCTATGTGGACCCTCGCGTCGTCAGCGGCTATGAGCAGGGACTGACGATCGAAGCGGCCGCGCGCCGCGCCGAACGCGCCCGCCGGCCCGATGCCGCGCAGGAAATCCTGGAGAAGGCGACCCGCATGCTGATTCGCCGAGTAGCCAAGGGCCACAGCGAATCTGGGAATGGCTCACTGGCCAAGAGCGCGTGAGTCAGCGGCGCGGACGCGCAGAGCCCAGCGATCGCCTCGGCGGTGCCGCGGCGGCTGACCAAACCTGACGGCCGCCGCAGGAATAAGGCTGCCGAATTCGGGTATGCGGGAATCGGTGCGCCGGCGCACGCGCGATAGCGCTGCTCGGAAAGCTGCCCGGAAAGTCGAACCCATGGCGATCCGGGGTCTGGTTCGGTTCGGCGCGGCGAACACGCCGCTGCGCGGCCGAACGACACCCCATCTTTGTGACTAGGAGGGCACTCAATGTCTAAGCAAGAGGTCTCGGACTACCTGTTGGAGCGGCTGCGGACCTGGGGCGTCGAGCACGTATTCGGGTACCCCGGCGACGGCATCAACGGCATCCTCGCCGCGTTCGGACGCGCCGACAACAAGCCCATGTTCATCCAGTCGCGGCACGAGGAGATGAGCGCGTTCGAGGCGGTGGGGTACGCCAAGTTCACCGATCGGGTCGGGATCTGCATGGCCACGTCGGGCCCCGGCGCGATCCACCTGCTCAACGGCCTTTACGACGCCAAGCTCGACCACGTTCCCGTGGTGGCAATCGTCGGGCAAACCAACCGCAGCGCGATGGGCGGGTCCTATCAGCAGGAAGTCGACCTGATAAGCCTGTATAAGGACGTTGCCAGCGACTACGTTCAAATGGTCACTGTCCCAGAGCAATTGCCCAACGTGCTGGACCGCGCGATCCGGGTGGCGTTGGCACAGCGGGCACCGACGGCGCTGATCATCCCGTCCGACGTGCAGGAGCTGCCGTACTCACCGCCCACTCACGCATTCAAGATGGTGCCCTCCAGCCTGGGCATCGAATGGCCGGCGGTTTCTCCCGACGACGGGGCGATCCGGCGCGCGGCCGAGGTGCTCAACGAGGGGAAACGGGTCGCCATGCTCGTCGGCAACGGCGCCAGCGGGGCCCGCGACGAACTGATCGAGATCGCCGACCTGCTCGGCGCCGGGGCCGCCAAGGCGCTGCTGGGCAAGGACGTGCTCAGCGACGAATTGCCCTGGGTCACCGGATCGATCGGATTGCTGGGCACCCGGCCCAGCTACGAGCTGATGCGCGACTGCGACACCCTGCTGACGGTGGGGTCCAGCTTCCCCTACACCCAGTTCCTGCCGGAGTTCGGGCAGTGCCGCGCCGTGCAGATCGACGTCGACGGCCGGTTCATCGGGATGCGGTACCCCTACGAGGTCAACCTGGTGTCCGACGCGAAGGCCGCGCTGCGGGCCCTGATTCCGCATCTGCGGCGCAAGGAGGACCGGGGCTGGCGCGACACCATCGAATCCAACGTGGCGCGCTGGTGGGAAACCATGGACATGGAGGCGAAGGTCAGCGCCGACCCGATCAACCCCATGCGGTTGTTCTCCGAGCTGTCCCCGCAGCTGCCCGACAACGCCATCGTCACGGCGGATTCCGGTTCGTCGGCGAACTGGTATGCGCGAAACCTGCGGTTCCGTGGCAACATGCGCGGCTCGCTGTCGGGCACGCTCGCGACGATGGGCCCCGGCGTGCCGTACGGCATCGGCGCGAAGTTCGCCCACCCGAACCGCCCCGTCGTCGTGTTCGCCGGCGACGGCGCCATGCAGATGAACGGGATGGCCGAACTCATCACGATCAAGCGGTACTGGCAGGAGTGGGCCGACCCCCGCCTGATCGTGGCGATCCTGCACAACAACGACCTCAACCAGGTCACCTGGGAGATGCGCGCGATGGCCGGCTCGCCGAAATTCGCGGAGTCGCAGAACCTTCCCGACATCGACTTCGCGGGATTCGCGGCCAGCCTCGGCCTCAATGCGATGGCGATCAAGGACCCCGACGAGCTCGGGGATGCCTGGCGCAACGCGCTGTCCGCGGACCGTCCCACGGTGCTGGACGTCTACACCGACCCCGACATGCCGCCGATTCCGCCGCACGCTACCTGGGATCAGTTCAAGGCGGCCACCACCGCGGTGCTGTCCGGCGACGAGGACCGCGTCGGCTTCGTCAAGGTGGGGCTGAAAACCAAGGCGCAGGAGTTCTTGCCGCACAAGAAGAGTTGAGCCCCGGCCCAACTCTTGGCTCAACGCGCGGAAGCGGCCCGGGCGCTGCGCAGGTCGTCGACGAATGACTTGTAGGCCTCGTCGTGGGAATCGCTGCGATCGCGCAGCACCGACGACGGGTGCACCGTCGCCACGACGACCGGCTCCGGGTCCAGCCGCACGTCGACCGTGCTAGGGAATCCGATCGCCGCACCGCGCTGGGTGGACACCCGAAACGCCGCTCCGAGAAGCGATTGCGCTGCAGTCGCGCCGAGGCACACGATCACCTGCGGCCGCACCGCCTCGATCTCGGCGATCAGCCACGGCCGGCACGCGACCACCTCGGTGCGGCTGGGTTTCTGGTGGATCCGCCGCTTGCCGCCCTTGCGGGTGAACTTGAAGTGCTTGACGGCGTTGGTCTGGTACGTCAGCGTCGGGTCGATGCCGGCGTCGTCGAGCGCCCGCGCCAGCAACCGGCCCGCGGGCCCGACGAACGGCAGGCCGGCGCGGTCCTCCTGGTCCCCCGGCTGCTCACCCACGAGCATGAGCGGCGCCCCGGGATGCCCGTGGCCGAAAACCGTTTGGGTGGCGTCGGCGTACAGCGGACAGCCGTGGCACCGGCCGGCCGCGTCCCGCAGCGCCTCGAGCCCGCGATCCTCGGGCAGGTATCTTGCGGCACTGCCGGGGGGCGTCATGCCCGCGGGCATACCCCTACGGGTCAGGGTGAAAACGCCGGGTCAGCAAGCCATTTGTTCCAACTGGGCGCGCGGGCCGCTGCGCGCTCTCCAGCGGCTACCCGAGGGGCGCGGCCACCAAACGGGTGGCGCCCCGCGGCGGGAAAAACACGTGTGAGGTGGGCCTATTGGGGTAATCATCCGGAAAATGCCTAGGTGAAAGGCAGGACAGCGATGCCGTGGCGGGTGGCGATGGCCGGCGCTCTGGGCGCCGTCACCGTGGCGGCCGGCTGCGCGACGCCCGGATCGACGCTGGAGAGCGCGCCGGCGGTGGTGTTGTGGTCGGTCGGCGCGGCGCTGCGCCAGCCCGTGTGGTCCTATCGCACGCACGCCCTGGTCGCCATCACCGACGATCACCGGGTGGCCGAGGTCACCCAGGGCGCGCGCCCCGACGACGCGAAGACGCGCCTGTCCGCGCCCATGGCGGTGGGACGCAACCTGCAGATCAGCCAGAAGGACGACCGGGTCGTGTTCGTGCCGCAGCCCGAGCGCGGCAGGGTCGCCGCCGTCGATCTCGAAAGCCTGCGCCAGATCGGCGATTTCGACGCCGGCCCGGCCCCGGCCTACCTGGCCGAAGACGCCGGGATGCGGATATTGCTCGCCCTCTCGGCGGACGGGACGGCGGTGACGCCGGTGGACCAGTACGGCTTCCGCAAGCTGCCGACGGCACCCATTTCCGACGACCCGGCGGACAGCATCGACGGCGCCAACCGCGGGCGAAAGATCGACTACCACGTGTACGGAGCATCGGGAATCCGCTATTACGAAGGCTTTACGTCGCCACCGCAGCAGCGCGGCACGCTGGGCGTGGACGTCGCCGTCTCGGCGGGCGACGGCGCCGCGGACACCCGCAACTACGTCGCCGGACACGACAGCAACACGCTGTATGCCGTCGATTCGCGCCGCGGGGGCAGGGGGATGGAGGTGCTGGCCAGCGCCCAGTTGCCCTCGCCGATCCGCGAACTCGGCACCGATGACACCCGGATCTACGCGGCCACCGACCGTGAGGTCGTCACGCTCGAGACCGACAGCTTCACCGGCTTTCCGGACAAGAAGATTCCGGTGATCCGCGTGACCGACTACCGGGCGGCCCTTCCCGGGGGCGCCGTGCGATCCGCCCGCCTCTCGGGCATGGCCATCGGGCCCCACCGCGTCTATCTCACGCTGGCCGGCGCGCCGGATGTGATCAGCGTCGCCAAGCCGCATCTGTGAAGCCGTCTGTGAGGCAGCTGGGAGGGTTAGGAGAAACCGATGAGCGCAACGCAAAATCCCGCCCGCGAGGCGATCGACATCGACAACGACGTCGAACTGATCACCCAACAGATCAAGGCGCTCAAGGACCTTGCCACACAGGACGACGCCGAGGCGATCAGCGAAGGCCAGCGCTACGACTTCAGCATCCGGTGGGGCACGGTGCTGGCCGGGAGGCTGCGCCGGCTGGTGCACTACAGCTCGCTGGGCCGGCTCGACGAGGCCGACGAGCGGCGATTTCACGCGTTGCGTGACGAACTGCGCACGCTGTCGCACCTGATCGACCGATTCCGGCTCGCCCAGCCGAATTTCACCGACCGCCCGCCCGCCAGGGCGAAACGCTTCCGTCCCCGTCGCTGAGAAAATCCTTCTCCGACAGGATGATTCCGGTCCGCGGCTTGGCGCAATCCGGGTTGCGACAGGTCAGCGCGACCATGTAGGCGTTGGAATCCTCGTCGAGGAACAGGAAGCCGAGATACAGGGCGTCACCGACGTCGAAGTCCGTCGCCCCGCAGCATTCGCAGTACCCGCCCTTGGCCGTGATCTGCGCCGACACCCGTTCGCGGGCCGCCGCATACAGGGCGATCAGCTCCGGGCGCACCAGGGTGGCGTCGTCAGTCATGTCAGATCTCCACGTCCTTGTCGTAGTGGACGTTGTCCTCTCGCCAGCCGCCCAGCCCGTATCCGATGCCGCGGTGGTCGTCGACGAACTCGATCTGGTCGATCCATTTGGCCATCTTGAAGCCGACCTGCGTCTCCACCCGCAGCCGCAGCGGCGCACCGTGCTTGATGGGCAACGGTTTTCCGTTCATCTCGTACGCCAGGATGGTCTGCGGCTTGTAGGCGAGTTCGAGATCCATCACCTCGTAGAACTGTCCCTCCCCCTCCGCGCTGGGTTCGTCGCGTCCGGTGTCCTGCATCGTCAGGAAGCACACGAAGCGCGCCTGGGGAAGCGGGCGCACCAGGTCGGCCAGAGCCGCCAGCGGGAGCCCCTTCCATTCACCGATGCTCGACCAGCCCTGGACGCAGTTGTGCAGCACCCGCTGGCTTTGGGCGTCGGCCAGCGCGCGCAGGGCCGCAAGATCCAGCGTCACCGGCTCCTCGACGAGCCCACCGACGCGCAGCCGCCAGTCGACGAAGTTGTGCACCGCCATCACCTTGTACTCGGCCGAGCACGGCGGCTTGCCGTTGACGCGGTGTTCCTCCGACAGCATCCGTTCCGGATAGTCCTGCCGCGAGTCCAGCGGGCGCAACAGGATGAGCCGGGCCCGCGTGATGACGGCGCCGAGAACGCGGCGGACCTGGACCGGGCGGCGCAGACTCCACACCGTCGCGGCGACGTGAATGGCGACGATCGCGCCGATGATCACGAAAGACAACACGGTTCCCAACGTGATGTTTCGGACCGAGCCCAGGATCATCGAGGAGTTGAGCTGGCCCCAGCCCCAGAAGAAGACCATCGAGACGTGGATCGCGATGAAGACCAGGAACGCGACCAGTCCGAGGAAGTGCAGGCTGCGCGCGGATTGCCGGCCACCCCAGGCCCGCACGAACCAGGGGAAGCGGGCCTCGATCGCCGGGGACTGCGCCGCACCGGTGAGGATTTGGAACGGCGCCAGCACGAAGATGACGCCTCCGTAGGTCAGCTTCTGGATGGCATCCAGCGGCTCGTTGGGCAGCACCGGGGGCAGGTTGAACGTCATGTAGGTGACGATGTCGTTGCCGGCTTCCACGAACGTCGCCCACGAGTGGGGCCAGTACCGGTGCCATTGGCCCGTGGCGAACAGCAGGATGTAGTACGACAGCCCGACCAGGACCCAGCCGATCACCGAGATGAAGTGCCAGTGCCGCCCCATGCCGAGCTTCTTGTGGCCGGGCAGCGCCACCAGCGGGCTGTAGTCCTCCTCCTCGTCGAGGGTGTCGTAGAGCTTGTCGGTCGGCATCGTCTTGGTGGTGAAGCGCGCCCACTCGGTGCCGGGCTTGCTGTCCTCACGCCAGTACAGCTTGGGGTGGGTGGACAGGATCTCGATGCCGCTGCGCAGCAACAACGTCAGAAACAGGACGTTGAGCCAGTGGTCGATGCGCAGCCATGCCGGGTAGTCGAGCACGATCTCGGTCATATGTGCCGCCCGCTCAGTCGTCCCAGTGCTGCCGTCGCGGGTAGGCGACATTGATGCCCAGCAGCACCGACACGTGCAGTCCGATGAAGGCGCCCGCGAAGGCGAGCGCGAAGGTCGCCGGCGCCACGTCCCACCGCCCGGTGACGGCGGTCATGCCGGGCAGGCTGGCGATCCGCGTGGCAACGTCAACGCCGAGAATGCCGGCCGAGAGCAGGCTGCCGAAATACCAACCCGCTTGTGTCACAGCGGGATTGCGGCCGAAGGCCATGCCGATGGCGGCCAGTAGGCACGCCGCGATCACCGCGCCGGCGTACACCACGAAGGCCGCGGGCAGCGCGTCCCGGTTGGCGACCGCGTACATCAGGTAGCCGTGCACGGCGGCGACGCCGGCGAGCAGGGCGGCGCCCAAACCCGTTACGACCCTGGGCAAGTCGAAGGCGACGTAGCCGCCGAGGGACAGGATTCGAAACATCCGGCTGCGGTGCCAGTTCTCTGGCCACGACCCGACAAGAAAACCCACATCGCGCGCGTACCCGACGCCGAATTCCTCAAACGTCGACTTGTAGGAACTGCCGTTTTCGTTTCCAACGGACTACATTCGGCGCAGGGTCGCAGGCTAAGGAGGAGGCCGCCGCGTGAATCCTCAGGATCCGCTCGGGTATGGCCCGTTCAGTTACGATCCGCTCGGTCGCGTGCCGCCAGCGGCGCCGCCGGCGGCGCCGCCACCGGCCGTCGCGCCACCGCCGCCGCCGTACCGCCCGCCCGTCAACACGCTGGCGACGCAGTCGCTGGTGTTCGCTTTCCTGTCCCCGCCCGCCGGCGCGATCCTGGGACACCTGGCGCTGGCGCGGATCCGCCGCACGGGCGAGGCCGGCCGAAGCCGGGCGCTGGCCGGGGTGGGGCTGTCGTACGCGTTCGTCACCCTCGCGGTGCTTGCCCTTCTCGGGTGGGCCACCCTGGCCGCGTTTCGGTCCACTCCGGCCCGGACCGCTGCGCCGGCCACTACGGCCGCGGCGACGCCGGGTCCCACGGTCGCGCCGGGCGGCGTGGCCACGCTGTTGCCCAGCGACGGCGACCTGAAGACCATCACCGATGACCAGAACCTCGAGGCCGGCCAGACGTGGGACCACCCGGCCCGATCCGACCGGGAGGGCACGATCGACCGTCCGGAGTGCTGGGGCGCCATCGCCCCGGGGACCCCGGACGCTTACAGCGTCGACGCCCTTTTCGGCTACCACGCGGCGGAATTCTCCGACACCCGCAGCCTGCTCAAGTCGGTCCAGGTGATCGACGCCGCGGCGGCGTTTCGCGATGCCCCGGCGGCCCAATCGCAACTGCAGAAGCTGCAGGACGGGTGGCGCCAGTGCGGCGGAACGACCGTGAGCGTGACGATCCCCGAGGCCGGCGCCATCCCGTTCGCGGTGAGCGCGCCCGCCGACGCCGGCAACGGCATCACCACGTTGGGGCTGACCCCCAAGGGGCTGCAGGTGCGCTCCGCCCGCGCGATCGCGGCCAAGGCCAACGTCGTCGTCGACCTGTACGTGTCCTACAGCGGCACCACCGACGCCGACCGCCCGCGGGCCACGGCGGTGAGCATCGCCAACTTCGTGCTCAACAAGATCCCGGGCTAGGGCTCAGAGCCGCCCAAGTAGGGTGGCCACATGAAATATCTGGACGTCGACGGGGTCGGGCGGGTCAGCCGAATCGGCCTGGGCACCTGGCAGTTCGGGTCGCGGGAGTGGGGCTACGGGGAGGGTTACTCCTCCGGCGCCGCGCGCGACATCGTGCGCCGGGCCCGCGCCCTGGGGGTCACGCTGTTCGACACGGCCGAGGTGTACGGCCTGGGCAAGAGCGAGCGGATACTCGGCGAGGCGCTCGGCGACGAGCGCGCCGAGGTCGCGGTGGCCAGCAAGGTCTTCCCGGTGGCCCCGTTCCCCGCGGTGGTCAAGCAGCGGGAGCGCGCCAGCGCGCGCCGGCTGGGCCTGGACCGCATCCCGCTCTACCAGATCCACCAGCCCAACCCCGTGGTGCCCGACTCGGTGATCATGCCGGGGATGCGCGACCTGCTCGACGACGGAAAGATCGGCGCGGCCGGCGTCTCGAACTACTCGCTGGCGCGGTGGCGCAAGGCCGACGCGGCGCTGGGGCGGCCGGTGATCAGCAACCAGGTGCATTTCTCGCTCGCCCATGCCGGCGCGCTCGAGGACCTGGTGCCCTTCGCCGAGCGCGAGAACCGCATCGTGATCGCCTACAGTCCGCTGGCCCAGGGGCTACTCGGCGGCAAGTACGGCCTGGGCAACCGCCCCGGTGGCGTGCGCGCGGTGAACCCGTTGTTCGGCACCGAGAACCTGCGCCGCATCGAGCCGCTGCTGCAGACGCTGCGCGACGTCGCCGCCACGGTCGGGGCCAAGCCGGCACAGGTGGCGCTGGCCTGGCTGATCCACCTGCCGGGCGTCGTCGCCATTCCCGGCGCGTCCAGCGTCGAGCAGCTCGAGTTCAACGTCGCCGCCGCGGACGTCGAGCTGCCCGCGGAATCTCGCGACGCGCTCACCGACGCCGCGCGCGCCTTCCGGCCCGCCTCGGCCGGGCACTTCCTGACCGACCTGGTCCGGGAGAAGCTGGGGCTGCGCTGACCGCGGCGACCCGCGACGCCCGGTCCCCCGCAAGCGGGTGGTACCCCCACCGCCGCGCTTTCGATCGCCGCTAGGACTGGGCGGAGTCGGCGAACGCCGCGGGGCTGGCGGGCGCACCCCGGGCGACCACGACCGGCATCGACGTCGACGCGTTGGTGCGCAGGATCGTGTGAACCACGTCGACGAGATCTTCGACCGGCATCAGCTTGCCGGGCATGCAGCCGCGGGAGGCCCACAACGGGACGGCCTTCATGGCCAAGTCCATGTCCCAGCCAATGTTCATGCCCGTCTGGCCGTCGCCCTCGCCGCCCGCGCATTCGCCCACGATGAGGTTGGTGAAGCCGACGTCCGGGTGCTCGGCCCGCCAGGCCTCCACCAGTCGTTCCAGGGCCGCCTTGCTGACGCCGTACGCGCCGAGCCCCGGCCAGGGCGGCCCGAAGGTACCGGCATCGGAAGCCAGGTAAACAACCTTGCCCGTCGACTCGGTCAGGTGCGGCATCGCCGCCGCCGTGACCAGCGCGGCGCCGACGACGTTGGTGTCAAAGACGCGCCGCCACGTCTCGGCGTCGGTGTCGACCATGCGCACCAGCGGGCCGATGGCCGGCGTGTACACCAGGTTGTCGAGCCCGCCGAGCGCTTCGGCGGCGGCGGCGATCGCCGATCGGCAGGACGCCTCGTCGGTCACGTCGCATTCGACGGCGACCGCGCCCGGTCCCGCCTCCTGCGCGGCGGCCTCGATGCGCTCGCGGCGCCGGGCCAACAGCGCGACGTGATCGCCGCGCCGGGCGAGGCCGACACCGATGCAGCGCCCGAGCCCGCTCGAGGCGCCCACCACCACTGTCCTTGACATATTTGCCCTCTCTTGTAACGAGCCCGCTGCAGGCACAGCGTATCTACCAGGGGTCCGCTACGTAACGGTCGGGCGGAATTCCGTCAACCGGCTCAGCCGCGGTCGGGGGCCTGCAGCACCACGGCGGTGTGGGCGTCCACGGTGAGCGCGCCGCCCCCCGGAACCTCCTCCGCCGGCGTCTCCTCCTCGGGTCCGGTGAAGACCACGAGCTGCCAGGAGGCGCCGAATTCCTTTGGCGGCAGCGTGAATTCGATCGGCTCGTGGTGGGCGTTGAAGCACAACAGGAACGAGTCGTCGAGCACTCGCTGCCCCCGGGCGTCGCGATCGGGGATGCCGTGACCGTTGAGGAACACCGCGACCGACTTCGCGAACCCCGCGCCCCAGTCCTCCTCGGTCATCTCGGTGCCCTCGGGGGTGAACCAGGCGATGTCCGGCAGCCCATCCTGGCCGCGGCGGCCCAGCGGCTTGCCGGAAAAGAACCGGCGCCGGCGGAACACCGGGTGGTTGCCGCGCAGTTCCGACACCGCGCGGGTGAATTCCAGCAGGCCGTTATCCGCTTTTGTCCAATCGATCCAGGTGAGCTCGTTGTCCTGGCAGTAGCCGTTGTTGTTGCCGTCTTGCGTGCGGCCCAGCTCGTCGCCGTGGCAGATCATCGGCACACCCTGGGAGAGCAGCAGCGTGGTGAGGAAGTTGCGCTGCTGGCGGGCCCGCAGCGCATTGACGTCCGGGTCGTCGGTCGGCCCCTCAGCGCCGCAGTTCCACGACCGGTTGTGGCTTTCGCCGTCGTTGTTGTCCTCGCCGTTGGCCTCGTTGTGTTTTTCGTTGTAGGACACCAGGTCCCGCAGCGTGAACCCGTCGTGCGCGATGACGAAGTTGATCGAGGCCACCGGCCGGCGCGCGGTGTGCTCGTAGAGGTCGGCGGACCCGGACAGGCGGTAGGCGAACTCGTCGAGCGTCGCCGGCTCGCCGCGCCAGAAGTCCCGGACGGTGTCGCGGTACTTGCCGTTCCATTCCGTCCACTGCGGCGGGAAGTTGCCCACCTGGTAGCCGCCGGGGCCGACGTCCCACGGTTCGGCGATCAGCTTGACCTGGCTGATCGTCGGATCCTGTTGCACCAGTTCGAAAAACGTCGCCAGCCGGTCGACGTCGTAGAATTCGCGGGCCAGGGTGGCGGCCAGGTCGAACCGGAAGCCGTCGACATGCATCTCGAGCACCCAGTAGCGCAACGAGTCCATGATCAGCTGCAGCGCGTGCGGATGCCCGGCGTTGAGGCTGTTGCCCGTGCCGGTGTAGTCCATGTAGTAGCGCTTGTCGTCGTCGACCAGCCGGTAGTAGGCGGCGTTGTCGATTCCCCGCATCGACAGCGTCGGGCCCAGGTGATTGCCCTCCGCGGTGTGGTTGTAGACGACGTCGAGGATCACCTCGATGCCCGCCTCGTGCAGGGCCCGCACCATCGCCTTGAACTCCTGCACCTGCCCGCCCGGGGAGGTCGCGCTGGAGTACTTGAAGTCGGGCGCGAAGAACCCGATCGTGTTGTAGCCCCAGTAATTCGAGAGGCCCTTGTCCACCAGGGTCGAGTCGTTGGCGAAGTGATGCACCGGCATCAGCTCGATGGCGGTGACGCCGAGGCTCTTGAGGTGCTCGATGATCACCGGGTGCGCCACGGCCGAGTACGTGCCGCGCAGCTGTTCGGGGATGTCGGGATGGGTCTGGGTCAGGCCCTTGACGTGCGCCTCGTAGATGACGGTGTCGGCGTACTGGTGGTCCGGCGGCCGGTCGTTGCCCCAGTCGAAGTAGGGGCTGATCACCACCGACTTGGGCATGCTGGGAGCGGAGTCGTCGTCGTTGCGGCTGTCGGGGTTGTCGAAGTTGTAGCTGAACAGCGACTGGTTCCACTCGAAGCTGCCGTCGATGGCCTTCGAATACGGGTCCACCAGCAGCTTGTTCGGGTTGCACCGCAGGCCGTTCTCCGGCTCGTACGGGCCGTGCACGCGGTAGCCGTAGCGCTGGCCGGGTTCGATGCCGGGGATGTAGGCGTGCCAGACGAACCCGTCGACCTCGGGCAACGCGACCCGGCTCTCCGCCCCGTCGGCGTCGAACAGGCACAGCTCCACCCGCTCGGCCACCTCGCTGAACACCGCGAAGTTGGTGCCCGCGCCGTCATACGTCGCGCCCAGCGGATAGGCCCTGCCCGGCCACACTTCACCGGTGGGCGTGGGGGCAAGCGCTTCTGGGCTGGTCATGGCGCATTTGATACCCTACCGCGGCCTCCCCCAAACGGAGCTTCGGAAGGCGTTGCCGCAGAGCGGTTTTCAAGGCTTTAACATGACCTTTACCGCGCCGTCCTGCTTTTTCTGGAAGATCTCATAAGCGTGTGGCGCCTGATCGAGGGGTAGCACGTGGGTGGCGAACGTGTCGACGCCGAGAGGGTCGTCGTCGGTCAGCAGCGGCATGATGTCGTCGACCCACCTCTTCACGTTGGCCTGCCCCATCCGCACAGTCACCTGCTTGTCGAAGAGGGTCAGCATGGGCAACGGATCGGCCATCCCGCCGTAGACCCCGATCAGGGAGATGGTGCCGCCGCGCCGCACGATGTCGATTGCGGAATACAGGGCGGTGAGGCGGTCTACGCCGGCGGTTTGCATGACCCGCTTACCGATGAAGTCCGGCAACATCCCGCTCGCCTGTTGTGCCAGCCGCGCGGCGGGCGACCCGTGCGACTCCATCCCCACCGCATCGATCACCGAGTCGGTGCCGCGGCCGTCGGTCAGATCGCGGATCGCGTCCCCGAGGGGCGCGTCGAGCCGACTCAGATCGATCGTGTGAATGCCGCGCTCGGCCGCCCGGGCCAGGCGTTCGGGCACCAGGTCGACGGCGATGACCCGGTAGCCGAGGTGGTCGGCGATGCGCGCGGCCATGTCCCCGATGGGTCCCAGGCCCAGCACGGTCACCGATCCGCCGTCTGGAATGTCGGCGTAGTCGACCGCCTGCCAGGCGGTCGGCAGCACGTCGGAGAGGTAGACGAAGCGCGAATCCGGCGGCCCCTCAGGGACTTTGATGTGTGTGAACTGCGCCTGTGGGACGCGCAGCAGTTCGGCTTGGCCGCCGGGGATTTCGCCGTATAGCTCCGAGTAGCCGAACAGCGCCGCGCCCATGCCCTGGTCGCGCACCTGGGTGGTTTCGCACTGGGTGTAGAGCCGCTTATCGCACATGTAACAACGGCCGCAGGAGATCTGGAACGGGATGACGACCCGGTCGCCGACGCGCAGGTCGCCCGTCTCGGGACCGACCTCGCGCACGATCCCCATCGGTTCGTGGCCCAGGATGTCCCCGGCATTCATGAAGGCGCCGAGGATTTCGTAGAGGTGCAGGTCGGACCCGCAGATGTTGGTCGAGGTGACCTCGACGATGGCGTCGGTGGGGCGTTCGATTTTCGGGTCGGGCACCGATTCGACGCGAACGTCGCGCTTGCCCTGCCACGTGACAGCTTTCATGTGCATCGCACATACCCGCGTCGCGCCGGCCGAAACGGCGCGGGCGGGCCGCGAGGGCGGGGTTTACGCGCCGCGCCCGATCCGCTCGCGTCGGTTGAGCGGATGCTCGGTGTCGATCAGTGACCTGGCGATCTCGATCACTTTGGTATTGGAATTTTGCGAGAGCCGGGAGAGCAATTCGAACGCTTCGACGGCATCGAGCTTGAAGCGTTCCATGATGACACCCTTGGCCTGGCCGATGATGTCCCGTGACGCCAAGGCGCTGCGGAATTGGTCCTGGCGGCGCATGACCGACCACGCCAGGGCGACGTGCGTGGCGAAAACGCCGCCGAGCTCCAATGATTCGCCGGTGAATGCGTGCGGATACTCGGCGTAGAAGTTGAGCGCGGCCATGTTCCTGCTGTCGGCGAACAATTCATACGACAGGATCGATCGAATGGGCGTCTGCTCGAGCGCCTGCCGTTGATAGTTCGGCCAGCGTTGATCGACGTTGAGATCCTCGACATGCATCACGTGGTGCTGCCACACGGCCGACAGACACGGCCCTTCCCCATACCGGTTCTGGATCGCGTCCAGGACCATCGGATAGCGATGCGTCGCGGCCACGTTGGTGACAGCCTTCGTCTTGTCCGCCAGGGTGATCCCCGCGTACTGGCAGCCGGCGACGTACCGGGTCCCACTGTCGACAAGTTCCTGCAGACCGACGCTCGTTTCGGTGCCGTGGCGATCGAGGTCGGCAATCAGTGCGGTCAGCTGGGCCGCCACCGTGTTCGCATCTTCCAGCACAGCTTCACCCCCTCGAGGGTATTTGGTGCGCGTACTCCCATCATGCCGCCACCCGGCAAAATCCCCACTCCTGTCATGTGGCGGCGACAAATCCGACGCGTCGACGCACATCACGAAGTCTATGGTCCCGAGAACGAAGTGCAAAGCGAGTAGCGAAACCAAACCGGAACGCATGGCGAACTCGGCCACCACAGGCGAGAGGTCCCGCCAGGCGCCAGACGCGCGCTCAACATGGAACGCGTTGCCGCTCGACGAGTTACGCCGGCATTCCGCGCCGCCCCGGCGGCGCCGAGCCAACTAGTCGCCGGTCCGCTTCTCGGCTCCCGCCGTCTTCGCCGTGTCCCGCATGTTGCGGGCGCTGGAGCGCACGTTGGTGTTCGCCGCCGACAGCGCGGCGTTGTCGTCTTCCAGGTTCAGGATGCGCGCGATGCCGGCCAGGTTGACCCCGGCGTCCACCAGCGCGCTGATGCGCCGAAGCCGGGCCAGGTCGTCGGCGCTGTAGCGCCGCGTTCCGCCGCGGCTGCGGGCCGGCGTCAACAGCCCGTAGCGTTCATACAGGCGCAGCGACTGCACCGGGACGCCGGAAAGCTCGGCGGCCACGGAGATTCCGTACACCCCCCGATCGGGCGCCGGCGCACCCGCGTCGCCGGTGTTCTCGGTCATCGGCCATCCCCTTACGAACCTCCACAGAAAATCTGTCTATCACACTTGCGTAGACCTGTCGATAGTGTTATATCAATTCTATGTCATTGGACATAGGAAATAGCCCGCTTCAGAGCTAAGAGATTGGAGTGAGAGGTGACTGCCATGCTGATGCGTACCGACCCGTTCCGTGACCTCGACCGCTTCACCCAACACGTGTTCGGCACGGCCGCCCGGCCCGCCGTGATGCCGATGGACGCGTGGCGCGAGGGAGAGCAATTCGTCGTCGAGTTCGACCTGCCGGGCATCGATGCCGACTCGCTGGACATCGACATCGAGCGCAACGTCGTGACCGTCCGCGCCGAGCGGCCGGCCGTCGACCCCAACCGCGAGATGCTCGCCACCGAGCGGCCCCGCGGGGTGTTCAGCCGCCAGCTCGTGCTGGGCGAAAACCTCGACACCGACAGGATCGAGGCGTCCTACGCCGAGGGCGTCCTGCGGTTGCACATCCCGGTGGCCGAGAAGGCCAAGCCGCGCAAGATCTCCGTCGGTCGCGGCAACGGACACAGATCCATCGACGAGAGCGCCGGCAGGCGCGAGGTCATCGACGCCTGATCAACCGGCGGGCAAAGGGCGGCCACCGCCGCCCTTTGCCCGGGGAGGCGAGGTCCAAGATGAGTTGGCATTTAGACGGCCAGACACCGTACGTCGAACAGGCCTTGGCCGGCGGCGTGCCCCAACGGGTGGGATGGTTCCGGTTCTATTTCGCCGACCAGCGGTGGGAATGGTCCGAGGAGGTGCAGCGGATCCACGGCTACGAACCCGGTGGCGTCACCCCGACCACCGACCTGGTCCTCGCGCATAAACACCCCGACGACCGCGGACAGGTCGCGGCGACGATCGATCAGATCCTCAACACTCACGAGGCGTTCAGCACCCGCCACCGGATCATCGACACCGGTGGCCGGCTGCGCCACATTATCGTCGTCGGCGACCAACTCGTCGACGAGCATGGCGAAGTGATCGGGACGCACGGGTTCTACATCGACGTCACGCCCATCGCCGAGCGCGCGCAGGAGGATCTCGTCACCGCGCGGCTGGCCGAGATCAGCGAGCACCGCGCCAGCATCGAGCAGGCCAAGGGCATGCTGATGCTGATCTACAACATCGACGACGACGCCGCGTTCAACCTGCTGAAGTGGTTGTCCCAGGAGGCAAACGTCAAGCTGCGGCGGTTGGCCGAGCGGATCATCGAAGACTTTCAGGGTGCCGGGCCGGCCGTCGGCTCACGATCGCAGTTCGACCATCTCCTGCTGACCGCGCAGCGGCGCGTCCAGCGCTCCGACGAACGCCCGGTTACCGGGTAGCGGACGCGCGCGCGACCCTCGCCTGTTTGCGGCTGACCTTCACCAACCGTGCGACACCGTTCTCGATTCCCGCGGCGAGCGCCTCGATGTCGGGCGCCGTGTCGTAGTCGGCGGTGATGCCGAAGATGAAGGAGTCGGCGTAGCTGAGCATCGCGATGCCGGTGCGCAGCTGGAGCGCGATCGGGGGGACGGGCAGGATCTCCTGCACCCGCCGGCCCATCAGCGTCTGCTGCTTTCGCGGACCCGGGACGTTGGTCGCCAGCGCCACCACCGCCCGTTGGGGCAACCGCGCCAGCAAGCGAATTGCCCACGCGGTGAACGCAAACGGGACGTTCTTGGCCGCCGACACCAGCGCACTGCCCCCCTCGCGCTGACCGCTGGTCTTGGCCCGGGTGAGACGTTCGTGCACCAGGCGCAACTGCTCCACCGGGTCGGCCTCGTCGACCGGCAGTAACGGCAGCATCGCCGAGACCTGGTTGTCGGTCATGCCGAAGTGGTTGGTCGGGCGGACCGAAACGGGGACGAGCGTGCGCAGCGAGTTGCGGCCGGGCCGCTCCCCACGCTCGAGCAGCATTTTGCGGTAGCTGTCGGTGATGGCCGCCAGCGCCACGTCGTTGAGGGTCACGTCGAAGGCCCGTGCGACCCGCTGCAGGTCGCTCAGCCGGACGCGGGCCGCGCTGAAGCGCCGCATCGTGGTGACGGGCCCGCTCAGCGACGATTGCGGCGCGAGGCTGAACATGCTTGCCGTGAGTTCGGCCGCGCCAACCGCGACATGTTCGGCCGCCGCCGCCGCGGCGAGCGCGCTTCGCCCGATCCCGCTCACCCAGCTCAACGGGTTGAAGCCGGGCTTGGGCAGGCTCGACGCGGAACCGTCCGGTTGTTTGGCGGCGCGTATGTCGGTGGCGAAAGTGCCGCCGCTCTCACCCGCGTCGTCGCTGAACCGCGCCAGCAGCCGCGTCGTCGCGATGCCGTCGGCGATGCAGTGGTGGATCTTGGTCAACACGGCCCATCGGCCGCCGCTGAGCCCCTCGATGAGGTAGCACTCCCACAGCGGGCGCTCGCGGTCGAGCCGTCGCTCCATGACATTGGCGATCGCCTCGAACAGTTCCGCGTCCCCGCCGGGGTGCGGCAGTGCGAGGCGGTGCAGGTGGCGGGTGACGTCGAAGTGCGGGTCGTCCACCCATTCGGGTGCACCGAGATCGAGCGGGTGGGTCCGCAATACCTGCCTGCACCGCGGAACGGTCGGCGCGCGGTCGGCGAAGGCGGCGACGAACTCGTCGTAGCCGGGAGCGGGCCCCTCGATGATCGACACGCCGCCGACCGCCAGGCTCACGTGCGGATCGGCATCTTCGACTTCGAGGAAGGTGGCGTCGAAGGCGGTTAACTGCTCCATCCCGCTACTTTCCGCCCCCGCGCGGCCCCCGGGTCAGAGCCAGAAGTCCTCAACTTTCGGGGTCTAATGACGGCAGCGCGACGGCAAGGGCGGGCCATATCGTGAGGTTCATGAGCGGGTTCAACTACATTCGGTTCTTCGAAGAAATCGGCATCGACGACGTGCCGGTGGTCGGCGGCAAGAACGCCTCGCTCGGCGAGATGTACCAGAAGCTGTCGGGGCAGGGCATCCGCGTCCCACACGGGTTCGCCACCACGGCGCAGGCGTACCGGCACATCCTGGACCGCGCCGGCGCCTGGGATGCGCTGCACGCGGAGCTCGACGACCTGGACCCGGACGACGTCACCGCGTTGGCGCGCAAGGGCAAACGCGCCCGCGAGATCGTCTACGGCGCGGGGCTTCCCGACGACCTGGCCGCCGAGGTCGTGTCCGCGTACCGGATGATGCAGGACGAGTACGGCGAGGAGGTGAGCCTCGCGGTGCGCAGCTCGGCGACCGCCGAGGACCTGCCGACGGCCAGCTTCGCCGGCCAGCAGGAAACGTTCCTCAACATCAGGGGCACCGAAAGCCTGCTGGACGCGTGCCGGCGTTGTTTCGCCAGCCTGTTCACCGACCGGGCCATCCACTATCGCGTCGACCAGGGCTTCGACCATTTCAAGGTGTCGCTGTCGATCGGCATCATGAAGATGGTGCGCTCCGACCTCGCCTCGTCCGGGGTGATGTTCACCCTGGACACCGAATCCGGTTTCAACGACGTCGTTTTCATCACCGGCGCCTATGGCCTTGGCGAGAACGTGGTGCAGGGCGCCGTCGACCCCGACGAGTTCTACGTCCACAAGCCGACCTACCTGGCCGGCCACCGCGCGGTGCTGCGCCGGCTGGTCGGCGACAAGGCGGTGAAGATGGTCTTCGTCGAGGGCGGGACCAAGCACACGACGCGCAACATCCCCACCCCGAAGGCCGACCGGGCCCGTTTCTGCGTCACCGACTCCGATGTTTTGGAGCTGGCCGGGTATGCGTGCACCATCGAGCGGCACTACGGGCGGCCGATGGACATCGAGTGGGCGAAAGACGGTCTCGACGGGCAGCTCTACATCGTGCAGGCCCGCCCCGAAACGGCGGCTTCCCAGCGCAGCCTGACGACGGTGGAGAGCTACGTCCTGGAGGGCAGGGGCGAGGTCCTCACCGAAGGCCGTTCCGTCGGCGAGAAAGTCGCGTCGGGCGCGGCGAAACGAATCGATCACCCCGAGCATCTGTCGGACTTCCAGCCCGGCCAGGTGCTGGTCGCCGACATCACCACGCCGGACTGGGAGCCGGTGATGAAGATCGCCGCCGCGATAGTCACCAACCGCGGCGGGCGCACCTGCCACGCGGCGATCATCGCGCGCGAGCTGGGCATCCCGGCCGTGGTCGGCGCGGGCGACGCCACCACGAGCATCCCCAACGGCGAGGTCGTCACCGTGTCCTGCGTCGAGGGCGACACCGGGCGCGTCTACCGCGGCGAGGTCGGCTTCCACGTCGATCGCACCGAAGTGGCAGGCCTGCAGCGGCCCCGGACCCAGATCATGGTCAACCTCGGCAACCCCGATCTCGCGTTCAAGACGTCGTTCTTGCCGAATGACGGTGTGGGGCTGGCCCGGATGGAATTCATCGTCAGCGAGTACATCAAGGTCCACCCGATGGCCCTGCTGCACCCCGAAAAGGTCGGCGACGCCGAAGATCTCCGGGCGATCGAACGGCTCACCCGCGGTTACCCCGACGGGGGCGCCTTTTTCGTCGAGCGCCTCTCCGAGGGAATCGGCACGATCGCGGCCGCCTTCTGGCCGAAGCCCGTGGTCGTCCGGATGTCGGACTTCAAGAGCAACGAATACGCCAGCCTGCTGGGGGGCACCGCCTTCGAGCCCACGGAAAGCAACCCGATGATCGGCTTCCGCGGCGCCTCGCGCTACGCGCACCCGGCCTACGCCGAGGGCTTCGCGCTGGAATGCCGCGCGATGAAGCGGGTCCGCGAGGAGATGGGCCTGACGAACGTCATCATCATGCTCCCGTTCGTGCGCCGGGTGGCCGAGGCTGACCTGGTGCTGCGGACGATGGCCGACCTGGGCCTGCGGCGCGGCCACAACGGGCTCGAGGTCTACGCGATGTGCGAGATCCCGAACAACGTGATCCTGCTGGATCAGTTCGCCCAGCGCTTCGACGGCTTTTCCATCGGTTCCAACGACCTGACCCAGCTGACCCTCGGCGTCGACCGCGACAGCGAGATCGTGGCTTTCGACTACGACGAACGCGACGATGGCGTCAAGGAAATGATTCGCCTGGCGGTGGAAGGCTGCCGCCGCAACGGAATCCACTCGGGGCTGTGCGGGCAGGCGCCTTCGGATTACCCGGACATGGCCGAGTTCCTGGTCCGCGCCGGCATCGACTCGATCAGCCTGAACCCCGATGTGGTGGTGAAGACCACCCGCCAGATTCTCGAGCTGGAGCGCCAAGCGGTGCCGCTGCGATGAATACGCGTGGTAGCGCAGGTGCTACCGCAAATGGGAATCACCTTATGGTCGGCCCGCGGTACTCGAGCGGCCTGATGTGAGCGGCCGATGTGATCAGTGAATCCGCGGCGGCTGACGATACAGGGCGGCGCCTGCGGTGATGCCCGCGCCGGCGGCGACGAACAGGACCCGCGCGCCCGCCGGGAGGCTGCCGGCCTCCGGCTCGAACGCGGCCGCCAGTGCGGCGGTGTGCATGCGCTGATCTGCTGCGACGCAGACCTTTTCGACCGGGACCCCGAGCGCGTCGCTCAGCGCGGCGCGATACCCGGGCCGGGCCGGGGCGGCGACGATCAGGTCGATATCCGCCGGCTCGACGGATTGCGCGGCCAGGCAGGCCCGCGCCGCCGTCGCGGCCGCCGCGGCGAATCGCTCGTCCATCCCCTCCGACTGATCGAACCGCAGCACGTTGCGCGCATCGGCGAATCCCACTGTGGCCGAGAAAGCCTCGGGTTCGTCGGTGTTCACCCAGGACACCCGGCTCAGGCCGTAGTCGTCGTCGGTCCAGCGGCACAGCAACGCCGCACCGGCGGCCGAGAACGGAAAGTGCTCGCTCATCCCGTGACCGGGGTTTGCGTCGCTGGCCACGACCAGCGCGCGGTGGACGCTGTGCGTTCGCAAGAACCCGTCGACGATGTGCAGTGCGGTCAAGATTCCGCAGGCTCCGTTGGCGATGTCGAACGAAAAGGTGCCGTGCGCTCCGGCGTGCGGATCCTCGGGATTGGCCCCGATGTCGTCCTGGATCAGCGCGGCCAGCGCCGGCTCGCCCAGGTTGCGGTCGCGGTAGATCCCGGCGTTGACAACCAGATCCAGCTCGTCGGGGTCACATCCGGCCCGATGCAGGCAGTCCTTCGCGGCGCCCACCGCGAGGTGCAGCGCGCTGTGCCGGCCCCGCAACCGCGAGTGCGCGAGGTCGACTCGATCAATGACGGTGCCCATAGCGGTTCACCAAATCCTCATCCAGGGTCAGCAAGACCACGCCGATCTCCAATCCCGAGGCCAGCGCGAGCAGCGCGACCGTTTCTCCCGGCTCGATGCGCCCCGCCTCGAGTTCCTCGACGAGGGCCACCGTGTGCGTCGTCGACGCCGTGTTGCCGTACCGGTCGACGGTGATCACGGCGTCGTGACGGGGGCTGTCGCCGAACGCCTCCGACATGCGAACCATTCCCTTGCGGATGGCGCGCGCGGAGGTCTGGTGGGTGATCACGTGGTCGATGTCGTGGATCGAAATGCCAACGGCATCAAGAACTTCGCTCAGCAGCAGCGGCGTGTCGGCGATCGCGGCCTTCTGGATGGCGCGGGAGTTGGTGAACATCCGCGCGCCCGGGTCGTGGCCCTCCGGGTAGGCCAGGCAGAGCCGGCTGTAGTCGGCCACCGTGGTGAAGCCGGCGAGGCTGATCCCCGCGGAGCCCACGGGCGCCCGCTCGAGCAGCAGCGCCGCACCGGCGTCACCGAGGGTGAGGCAGGCGAGTTCCTTGCTCATGATGTTGCGAATGTGGCGGGCCGCGTTGTGGCTGAGCTGCGAGATGTACTCCCCGCTGACGACCAGCCCCCGCTCGACGATCCCCTGCCGGATCCAGTTGTTCAAAATGGTTACCCCGGTGAGCATCCCGGCGCAGGCATTCGACACGTCGAAGGTCATCGCCTGCGGCGCCCCGATCGCGCGGGCCACGGCGCCGCTCATCGTCGGCTCCAGCCATTGGGTGAGGCCGTCGCGGAATTTCGTGATGCTGCAGCTGATCACCACGTCAAGCGCGGCCGGATCCTGCTGCGCCTTGGCCAGGCAGTTCAGCGCGGCCGAGGTGGCCAGGCTGTAGGAATCCTCGTCGCCCACCGAGACGCGGCGCTCGCGGATCCCGGTCAACCGTTCCAGATCGATGTGGGTGCGGTGCCGAGTGGTCGCCATCAATTCGTCTGTGGTGAGCCGAGTTTCGGGCAGCTGCCGACCGGCACCGGCCACCCGGGCGACGAACGGAGCGGGAACGCCCTCTCCGGCGGTCTCCATCACCAGCCAGTGCCGAGTCATCGGCGCCACCTCCTTGTTCGTTGCGGGCCGCGCGTCATGAGCGAAACTCGAGGACCTCGGTCACCAGGCGGCGGGCGGTGGATTCGACATGGCCGCCCAGCGTCGAGGTGCCGACCCGGATCAGCAGCTGGGGCGTTCCCGCGGTCCCGGTGAGCTGCCTGATGGTGTCGCGGCTCATGGCCAGTTCGGTCATGTGGGTCAGGGTGCAGGTGGCCAGGCCGGCCACGGTGCACTCGAGCAACACCGCCGACAGCGCCTCGCCGCAGCGCAGCACGTCGAGCCTGGCGTCGCCGTCGGGGGTCGAAAGCACAACGATCTGGGAGCGGTCGTGGTCGACGCCCGTTCGGTGCGGGTCCTCGCCCGCCGGGGGAAAGGCGCGGGCGACGTCCACCGCGGCGGCCTCCGAACCGGACACCAGCGCGCTGTCGGGCACATGGGTGGCATCCGACTCGAATGGCGACGTCCACCAGCGCAGCTCGGACACGTAGGACGTGTCGTAACGACGTAGCCGCTCGGTGAGCTCAGACGCCTCCGCCAGGGCCGGTCGGGCGTCGTCTGCCACCACGTCCAGCGTCACGTCGTAGGGAAGAACCGCTTGGCGCAGCGCCGGCTCCACGGACGCCCACGCTGCCGGAGCGGCGAACGGCAACCGATCGGTACGGCGCCGGCGGATCGCGGCGGCACGCTGCCGCTGCGCCTCCGTCACGGCGTCGCTCGGCCGGAATCCGACGGTGGCGAGCAGATCCGGTTCGGACGGATCGGGAAGGCGGGCGGTCGCGGAGGTCCAGCCGGCGGCGGCCATGGCGACCCTGAGGTGGTCGAGCACGGCGCCGCAACTCACGATCAATTCGCGGCCCGTTCGGTCGGTCGCGTGCATCATCCGGCGGGGGTCGGCCCACAGCTGCAGGCCCCCGCCCTGGACGACCCACCGCCAGGGCTGGCTGTTGTGCAGCGACGGCGCCCGGCTCGCCAACATGACCGCGTCACGGATGACCTCGGACTCCGGCGCCTTCATCAGCATGTCAACCACCCCAATCGGCTCTCATTCGACACTAGGAAGTGGGTTCGCCGTCCTGACAGGGCCGTTGGTCCCGAACGACCGGGGCGTTCGGCTCCTAGGAGCAGCGCCAGGCGCCGAGGGCCTGGCGCGCCGAGTCCTCGGGGGACCCCGAGGTGTCGATCCGGTGCGCGGTGTCCCAATCGGCTTGCTGGGCGGCGATGGCGGCCGCGATCTCCGGGGTCACCTCGGAGGTGCCCGGTGCCCGGGTGGTGATCCGGCCGGCCGCCGTGTCGGTCGCAGCGGCGCACCTGAGTTCCACCGTCGCCGAGTGCGTTTCCGCGGCGAGCCGACGGGCCCGGGCGCGCAGCTGCGGATCCCGCCAGGTGCCGTCGAGGATCACCGATTGCCCCTCCCCCAGCTGCGGGCGCGCCCGCTCCAGGGCGGCCTCGTAGACGGTCGCGACGTTGCCGGGGTGGTACAGCCCCTCGTTCAGCACGCCGGCGTCCCCGCTGATCGCGCCCGAATCGCGCAACTCCCGCCGCACGTCGTCGGTGGAGATCACTTGCGCCCCAGTCTGTTCGGCGAGCGCCCGGGCGACGGTGGACTTGCCGGTGCCCGGATTGCCGCCGACGAGCGCCAGGCGCACGCGGCCGGTTTCCAGGTGCTCGACGGCGATGGCGAGATGCCGGGCGGCATCCCCGGCGGCCTGCGGCTTGCCCTGTGACAGCCGCACGCAGTCGACCTTCGCCCGCACGCCGGCGCGGTAGGCGATGTAGAAGTGCGCCAGCGCCGGCGGGACGGCGCGCGCCGAGTGCGCGGCGTAGCGCTCGAGGAAATGCTGGCCAAGGTCTTTGCGGCCCAGGAACTCCAGATCCATCGCGAGGAAGGCGGCGTCGTCGACGCAGTCGACGTAGCGGAGTTTGTCGTCGAACTCCAGGCAGTCCAGCAGCGCGGGTTTGCCCCCCACGCTGAAGATGTCGTCGGCGAGCAGATCACCATGACCGTCGACGATGAGCCCTTCTGCGAGGCGCCGCCCGAACAGGGGCCCACGGCCCGCGGTGAATTCGGCGGCGAGGTGCCGCACGCGCGACAGGGACTCGGGCGGCAGCGTGCCCGCGTAGCGGTCGAGTTCGGCCAGGTTGTCCCGCCAGCGCCGGTCGACGGCGCCGGCCTCGCCCTCGGCGCTGATCGCCGGGCCCCGCTCGGCGCCCTGGTGAAACCGCGCCAACACGGCGGCGATGGCGTCCAGCAAGTCCCGGACGGGCTCCCCCGCACCGCTCGCCGCGATGGACGCCAGCCGATCCTCGTCGCGGTAGCGACGCATGACGACGATCGGTTCGGCCGGCCCCCCGGCCGGGTCGCTGAGGTGCGCGAGGCCGAGGTAGCTGTCGGGAGACAGCCGGCTGTTCAGTTCGAGTTCCCGCCGGCACGCGCGCTCGCGCTGCTCGGCCGTGCGAAAGTCGAGAAAGTCCGTCAGCACCGGCTTCTTCGCCTTGAAAGCCCGGTCGCCGGCCAGCACGACCATGCCGGTGTGAGTTTCATGCACATCGATGTACGGCACCGCAGTGTTGGTCACCGACCCAGCGTCCGTCGCCGTGGACGTCCGTGCCAAGTCCTGGGCCAAGTCCTGGGCCAAGTCCTAGTACGGCCGCGCCACGATCACCGGCATCCGGACCGAGTGCACGACCGCGTTGCTGACGGAACCGAGCAACGTCCGGGCGATGCCGCCCCTGCCGTGGCTGCCCACGACGACCAACTGCGCGGACTCCGATTTTTCGATCAGCTGGCGCGCCGGCCGATCGCACACGAGGAGTCGCTGCACCGTGACGTCGGGGTAGCGTTCCTGCCAGCCGGCCAGGCTTTCGGCGAGGCTGCGCTCGGCCTCGGCCTTCACGACGGCCCAATCGAATCCCGGGAGTTCGAGCACCTGGACGTCACTCCACGCGTGCAACGCGTGCAGCTCGACGCCGCGGCGAGATGCCTCGTCGAAGGCGATGGCCGTCGCGCACTCGGAGGCCGGCGACCCGTCCAACCCCAGGAGCACGGGAGCTTGCTGGGGGTGCGGCATCAACGGGTCTTCGTCCCGGATGACGGCGACCGGACACTTCGCGTGTTGCACCAGGCCCGAGCTGACCGAACCCAGCAACGCCCGCCCCACCGCCCCGCGCCCGTTGCTGCCGACGACGACCATCTCGGCCTCTTCGGACAACTCCACCAGCGTCGGCACCGCTGGCGAACACTTCAGTTCGCTGGTGATCTCGATTTTCTGGTCGCCCTTGACGGCATCCTCGGCGATCTTGACCGCCTGCTCGAGGGCCTGCTGGCCGTCCTGCTGCTGCCATACGGTGACCCCGGCCGGAAGCGGTATCTGGGGGAACGTCGGCACGTACGTGCTGTACGTATGAACCATCTTCAGCGGGACGTTCCGCATCGCCGCATCCCGGGCCGCCCAGCAGACGGCGGCGCTGGAGGCGGGCGATCCGTCGACCCCGACGACGATGCCGTGGCGGTTCGTGGGTGTGGACATTGTTGCTCCCTCAGTCAATGAAAACGCTATTGGCCGAACGGTCGTCGATCATGAGGCTTTAGTCCCCAAACCCGTGGACATCAGGCCCCGTTGACCGGGTCCGCAAAGTGGCATCGTCACAGGGGTGACCGAATGGGCCGCGACCGTCGACCGGCGCTACCACGACGCGGTGATCGTCAGCCTGGACTGTCTGGTCACCGAGACCGCCCAGCCGCGGGATTCGACCGTCCCGCTGCTGCGTCGGCTGCGGGACGTCGGCGTCCGGGCGGCCGCGTACTCGCCGGGCCGGGACTGCGCGCAGGCGTTGCGCACCGCGGGAATCGACGACCTCGTGGGGGCCGCGGCCGACGGCCTGACCGAGACGGCGAGCCGCCTGGGGGTGCGGCCGGTGCGTTGCGCGGTCATCGACCGCCACCCGGCCGGCGTCAAGGCCGGCAGGGAGTCCGGCTTCGGCCTCGTCATCGGATTCGAACGAGACGGATGCGCCGACGAGCTGCTGGCGTGCGGTGCCGACACCGTGGTCGCCGACCTGGCCGAAATCACGGTGCGGCGCGGCGGCGCGCCCATGTCGAAGATCGCCGACGCGGTGCAGGCCTACGGTCAAGTGAAAGAACTCGCGGCGAGCCGGCGGCCGGTGGTCTTCCTCGCCTTCGACGGCACGTTGACCGACAGCGTCGAGCACCCGAACTCGGCGACACTGGTCGAGGGAGCCGAAGAGGCGTTGCGCGCCTTGGCCGCTCAGTGTCCCGTCGTGGTGGTCAGCGGCCGCGACGTCGCCGACGTCCGCCAGCGGGTCAAGGTCGACGGGGTGTGGTACGCGGGCAACCACGGCTTCGAATTGACGGCGCCGGACGGCACCGACCAGGAGTATCCGGCCGGCGGCGCCGCCGGGGCCCTGGCCCGCGCCGCGGACCGCCTGAGCCGGACGCTGAACGATGTCCCCGGAATCACATTGGAACGCAAGCGCTTGGCGGTCGCGGTGCACTATCGCGACGCCAATGCCAACGACGTCGACCGGGTGATCCTGGCGGCCCGTGAACTCGGCCGCTCCGAGGGCCTCCGGGTCACCGCCTGCCGCAAAGTCATCGAGCTCCGCCCCGACATCGAGGGCGACGAGGGCACCACCCTCGGTTGGCTCCTTCAACGCATAACGGGCAGCGACGACGCCGACCCCACCGCCGTGCTGCCGATCTACATCGGCGACGACATCACCGACGAGGATGCCTTCGACGCCGTCCAATTCCACGGCGTGGGCATCGTGGTGCGCCACGACGAGGACGGCGATCGCTCGTCGGCGGCGCAGTTCAGCCTCGAAAGCCCTTCCGCCGTAGCCGAGTTCGTCCGTCGGCTCGCCGGCGACCTGGAGCCCGCCACGCCGGCAACCGACGAGGCCTGGGAGCTCGTGTACGAGGGCTATGACCCGCAGTACGAGCGGCTCCGCGAAGCGCTGTGCACCGTCGGCAACGGCTACGTCGCCACCAGGGGTTGCGCGCCGGAGGCGGCCGCGTCCGACGCCCACTACCCGGGCACCTATGCCACCGGCGTGTACAACATACTGGCCGATCGGGTAGCGGGCCGGACCATCGAGAACGAGAGCCTGGTCAACCTGCCCAACTGGCTGTCGCTGACATTCCGGATCAACGACGGGCCGTGGTTTCACGTCGACGAAGCCGAAATCCTTTCCTACCGGCAGATATTCGATTTGCGGCATGCGACGCTGACCCGCAGCCTGCGCTTCCGGGACGGCGCGGGCCGGATCACCACGCTGACGCAGCAGCGTTTCGCGTCCATGCACCAGCCCCACCTGCTGGCCATGCGAGCCACCCTTGGCGCCGAAAACTGGTCGGGCACAGTCCAGTTCAGGTCTCTGCTGGACGGCGGCGTGCAGAACACCATGGTCGAGCGCTACCGGTCCTTGTCCAGCGCTCACCTCACCCCGTCCGTGATCGGCGAAACGACGTCCGGCTCGGTGATATTGCGAACCGAGACGTCGCAGTCGCGCATCTCGATCGCGGTCGCGGCCCGCACCAGCGTGTGGTGCGAGGATGCCCTGGCCGACGCCGAATACGTTTTCGCGCGGGAGGGGGACCGCGGCGGCCACGATATCCGGGTCGAGTTGTCGGCCGGACAGTCGGTCACCTGCGAGAAAATCGCGACCGTCTTCACCGGCCGGGACAGCGCGATATCCGAACCGGCAAGCGCCGCACAGCAATATCTCGACGCGGCCGGCCGGTATGCCGACCTGCACCAGCAGCACGCCCGGGCGTGGGCGCGGTTGTGGGAACAATGCAACGTCGGCCTTGCCGACGGCACGCCGGCGCTGCGGGTCCTGCGGCTGCATTTGGTGCACCTGCTGCAGACGATCTCGCCGCACACCGCCGAACTCGACGCCGGGGTCCCGGCGCGCGGACTGCACGGCGAGGCGTACCGCGGCCATGTCTTCTGGGACTCGCTGTTCGTGTCCCCGGTCCTGAGCCTGCGCATGCCGAACGTGTCCCGGTCGCTGCTGCTCTATCGGTACCGGCGCCTTCCCGAGGCGCGCCGCGCCGCCGGCAGGGCCGGTTATCTCGGCGCGATGTACCCCTGGCAGTCGGGCAGCGACGGGCGTGAGGTGAGCCAGGAAGTGCACCTCAACCCGCAGTCCGGCCGGTGGAACCCGGACGCCAGCGCGCGGGCCCATCACGTCGGCCTCGCCGTCGCATACAACGCGTGGCAGCACTACCAGGTGACCGGTGACCGGCAGTATCTCATCGACTACGGCGCCGAGATGCTGGTCGAGATCGCGCGGTTCTGGGTGGGCCTGGCCACCTTCGATGACAGCCGCGGCCGCTACACGATCCGGGGGGTCATCGGCCCCGACGAGTTTCATTCGGGCTACCCGGGCAAGGAATACGACGGGATAGACAACAACGCCTACACCAACGTCATGGCGGTCTGGGTGGTCATGCGCGCGATGGAAGCGCTGGACCGCCTACCCCTGCGCGACCGGCTCGACCTGGTCGGGAAGGTCGACCTGACGGCCGACGAGCTGGACCGGTGGAATCACGTGACACGGCGGATGTTCGTGCCCTTCCACGACGATGTGATCAGCCAGTTCGAGGGTTACTCGGAACTGGACGAACTGGATTGGGAGAGCTACCGGCAGCGCTACGGCAACATCCAGCGGCTCGATCGGATCCTGGAGGCCGAGAACGACAGCGTGAACAACTACAAGGCGTCCAAGCAGGCCGACGTGCTGATGCTGTTCTTCCTGCTGTCGTCCGAGGAGCTGCTGGGACTGTTCGGGCGGCTCGGCTACCGCTTCGCGCCCGAGCAGATTCCGAGGACGATCGAGTACTACCTGTCGCGGACGTCGGGTGGATCGACGCTGTCCGCGATCGTCCATTCGTGGGTGCTCACCCGCGCCCACCGGCACCACGCCATGCGGTACTTCGTTCAGGTGTTGAGTTCCGACGTGGTCGACATCCAGGGCGGCACCACCTCGGAGGGCATCCACCTGGCGGCGATGGCGGGCAGCGTCGATCTGCTGCAGCGGTGCTTCACCGGGCTGGAAACGCGCGACGACCGGCTGGTGCTCGGCCCCCACTGGCCGGAAGCGCTCGGCCCCATCGAGTTCCCCTTCGTCTACCGCGGTCACCGCGTGCATCTGCGGATCAGCGGGCGGACCGGCGTGCTGACGTCCGAGGCCGGCAACACCGGAGCGGTCACGGTCGAATGCCGCGGCCGGGTGCAGAGCCTCTTGCCCGGCCACAGCATCGAGGTCACCTGAGCCGCGATGGACGGCCTCGAAATGGACAAACGCCCCGAAATGGGGGTCCAACGGCCCTGCTGGGGAGCCGTGGTCGGCCAATAACGTCTTCGAAATAGCGGTTTCCCGGGACTGTCTCGGTGGGGCGGCCACGCAGATCGGGAGGAACCATGAACCATCCGCAGGCACCGGCGCGGGTCGTCGTCGGCATCGACGGCTCGCAGGCAGCGATCAACGCGGCGAAGTGGGCGATCACCGAAGCGATCAGCCGCGACGTCCCGCTGCGGCTGATCCATGCCGTCCCCGACGGGCCCGCCGATGAAACGGGCGACGAGGGCATGGAGGTCGGGTACGCCCAGGCGTGCCTGCGCGACGCCGACGCCGCGCTGCAGGCGACGGGCAAGCCGGTCACGGTCGAATGCGACATCGTGCGCGGTTCGCCGGAGGGCATCCTGGTCGACGAGTCACGAAGGGCGGCCATGATTTGCGTGGGATCCGTGGGGATCTCCCGCATCGCCCGCAAGCTCCTCGGCTCGACGGCCGACGCCATAGCCCGCAAGGCGCAATGTCCGGTGACGGTCGTTCGCGTCAACGGCCACAAGGGCGACCCCGGGTGGGTCGCCGTCGTCGTCGACGATTCGCCGTCCAACGACGCGGTGCTCGAGCACGGCTTCCGCGAGGCGCGGCTGCGCCGGGCACCGATCCTGGCGCTGGGAGTGTGGCGGTGGGGCCTGGGCGAGATCCCCTACCGCCAGCTGGAGCATCGGCTGGGCCCGTGGGTGTCGCGGTATCCCGAGGTTCATGTCATGCCGGCCGCCGCGCGGCGCGGACCCGCCGAATTCCTGGCCCACACGCAGGAATCCGTGCAACTCACGGTGGTGGGCAGCGAGGACGCCGACAAGCTGGCCCGAATGGTCGGCTCGACCGGTCCACACTTGTCTGGCCACGCCGGGTGTTCGGTGCTGGTAGTACGGGACTGACCGGCTTAGCCGGCGGCCCATTCCTTGGCGCGGTCGAGCTCGTCGAGCCCGAACACGGCGAGCTCGCCGGGGATCATCCACGCCACGGCGTGCAGGACACGGCCGACCCAGTCCTTGTCGGAGACGATCGCGATCCGCTTGAAGGCCGAGTGGTGCGAGAACACCATGCCGAGCCCCAGCTTGATGTCCTCGGCGAAGCCGCCGGGCCCGAAGCCCTCGTAATCGGGGGCGATGACCTCCACGATCCTGATTTCGCCGGTGTTCAGCATCCCTTCGATCTCGGGCTTGACGTGGCGCAGCTCGTCACCGCGCAGCCGGCCCGACACACGGACGCCGGTCACCCCCTCCGGCATGTCCGGCAGTAGCTCGATCATCGCGTCCTCCTATCGAACAACAATCACGGGAACTTTCGCCGATTGCGCCACGGCCGAACTCACCGACCCGAGCAGCATCCCGGGAAAACCCCCACGACCGCGGCTGCCGACCACGACGAGTTGGGCGCGTTCGGACTCCTCGAGCAGCCACTGGGATGGCTTGTCGCAGAACAACAATCGCTCGACCTGCACATCGGGATACCGTTCTTGCCAGCCGGCCAGGCATTCGGCGAGGATCTCCCGCCCCTCGCGCTCGCGGTCGCGCCAGTCCATTCCGAGGACGGGGAACACTCCGACGTCGCTCCACACGTGCAGCGCGCGCAGCCTCACCCCGCGGCGCGAGGCCTCGTCGAAGGCCAAGGCGGTCGCGGCTTCCGACGCGGGTGATCCGTCGACGCCCAGGAGAACCGGTGCGTTGGTGTCAAGCGCGGCACCTTCGCTGGAGTGGATGACCGCGACGGGGCAATGCGCGTAGTGGATTAGTCCCATGGTGACCGAGCCCAGCAACAGCCGGCCCAATGCACCCAGGCCCTGCCCGCCGGCGACGATCACCCAGGCGTCCTTCGAGGCCTCCACCAACGCCGGCACCACGCCGGAATAGACCACCTCCGTGCGTGTTTCGGGTGGCTCCGCCCCGCTCAGGCCAGCGCTCAGCGTCTTGCGCGCCTGATCGATGACGTGCTGCGCGTCGTCGTGCTGCCACTCGGGCATGTCGGCATACAGTTGACCCTCCGGCCAGCCGACGACCACCGGTTGCACGGCGTGCATCAACGTGATCGGCAGCTTGCGCATGATGGCCTCGCGGGTGCCCCAGGCGACGGCGGCGTCGGACGCCGACGATCCGTCGACGCACACCAGCACCCCGAATTTCTTTGTCATGTTGGACATTTCGCATCCTCGTCGCTGAAATCGGGCAGCTCGATCTCCAGGTGACGCACCGATCCGTAATCAGCCGGCTCGCAACGCCAGCCCAGATCGAACACGACCATCAGCATCAGGTGATTCTCGCCCAGGACGTCGGCGACGAAACGCCCGATTCCGTGAACCCGGGCGACCCGGGCGAGATGCTTCAGCAAGGCCGTTCCCACGCCGACCGAATGATCTTCATGGGCGACCACGATGGCGAACTCCGCGGCTTTCGGCGCCTCGCGGACGACGACGTAGTGGGCCACACCGATCAGCCGGCCGGCGTCGAACGCGCCGATGGCGCACAACCCGTCGGGGGGCTCGGTCAGCTTGCCGACGAGTTCGGCCAGCTCCACCGGCTGCAGCGTGAAAAAGCGAAAGTACCGGTCATGGTCGGAGAGGTGCTGGTGCAGCGCGAGGACGGCCGCGGCGTCATCGGCGCCGAGCCGGCGCAACGACACGATCCGCCCGTCGAGCAGGGGAGCCGTACCCGCGAACTCCACCGCCTGGTCGCCCATGATGCACGACGTTATTCGGGGCCGGGGCGGTTCGGCAGGGGCCGTTGGACCCCAGCCCGGCGGATTTGGTCCCCCAGCGCCGGCTAGTGATCGGTGAGCGGGGCGACCCAATGGACCCGGGTGCCACCTTCCGGCGGATTGCTGATCTCGCAGCCGCCGCCGAGCCGCTCGGCGCGGCGTTTCATGTTGGCCAGGCCGCTGTGGCGCGTGTTACCGGCGGGGATGCCGCAGCCGTTGTCGCTCACGTCGAGGACGAACATGTCGGCGACGTCCACCTCGACGGTCAGCCGCGTCGCGCCGGAGTGGCGCAGGGCGTTGCTGACGGCTTCCGCGGTGACCGCTTCGGCCTGCTCGGCGAGCCCACCGCCCACGGCGGTCATCGGACCGTGCAGGCGCATCGTCGTGCTGATCTCGCGATTTTCGGTCAGGTCGGCGACCACCTGCTGAATCCGCTGCCGGAAGTCGCCATTGTTTCCCAACGGCGATTTGAGCTGGAAGATCGTCGAACGGATCTCCTCGATGATGGTCTGCAGGTCGTCGAGGGTGCGGTTGAGCCGCTCGGCCACCTCCGGCGAACGCGCCCGGGCCAGCGTGCCCTGCAGGTCCATCCCGGCGGCGAACAGCCGCTGGATGACGTGGTCGTGCAAATCGTGCGCGATGCGCTCGCGCTCGGCGAGGATGGTCAGCTGGCGCGAGTCGTCCCGGGCAGACGCCAGGACCAGGGCCATCGCGGCGTGGGTGGCGAAGTCGCTCACCAGGTCGAGGTAGCTCTCGTCGAACGGCGGCTGGTGGGCGGCGCGGGCGATCGCGATCACCCCCGCGACCCGATCGTCGGCGCGCAGCGGCATCAGGATGGCGGGCCGCTGCCCGACGTCGGTGAAGGCCTGGATCGGGTACCGCAGCGACTCAGTGATCAGCGGTTGGCCGGAACGGAAAACCTCCCCGCTGCTGGACCCGTCCACCGGGACCTGCCGGCCCATGACCTCGTCGGCGTGCACGCCTACCGCGGCGGACACCACGAGCGTGTCGGTTTCGTCGTCCGGCACGTCCGCGTCGGCGGGGACCAGCACGATCGCCTGTTCGGCGTCGGTCAGGATCCGGGCGCTTTCGGCGATTAGCTGCATCGGACGCCGGAGCGGCTGGGCGCTGGACAGCAGGGCGGTGGTGATCTCGCGGCTGGCCTCCATCCATTTCACCGACAACCGCTCGCGCTCGAAGAGCTGCGCGTTGTCAATGGTGGCCGCGGCCGCGAACGCCAGCGCCCGGGCGGCGACCTCGTCGGACTCGGAGAACACCCGCTCGGGGTCGACGTGGGTCAGATAGATGTTGCCGAACACGATGCCGCGGATGGTGATCGGCACCGCGAGGAAGGCCCGCATGGGCGGGTGGTGCTCGGGAAACCCGACGGCGGCCGGGTGCGCGGTCATATCCTCCACGCGCAGGGCCGGCGTGTTGAGCAGTGACAGGCTCAACAGCCCCTTGCCAAACGGCAGATGCCCGATGCGTTTGACGGTCTGGGCGTCCATCCCCTCGTGGATGAACCTGAGCAGATTGCCCTCGGGATCCCGGATGGCCAGCGCGCCGTAGGGGGCGCCGGTCAGCTCCCTGGCCGAGGCGATGATCCGGTGCAACGTCGCGTCGAGGTCGCCGACGTCGCCACCGATCTCCACGAATACCCGGAGCAGCTGCTCCATCTGGTCGCGGGCCGCCAGCAACTCGTCGAGCTGGGCATGCATCCTGCCGACCAGCCCTCGTTGGCCGAGCCCGGCAAGAGCTGAGCCGGTTTCGTCGCTGTCGGCCACCCGACTCGATACCTCCACGACGACACCTTCGCTAACGCGGGGGCCTGCGTTCTCGCAAGTCAAGTCCCCAGTGCGCAACGCGAGGTGCCTGTTGAGGAGCTTAGTCTCGATTCGGCAAGCACCCAACCGATGCGAGCCGGCGTCGGCCGACGCGTAAGCGGTGCCGGCAGCAAACGCCGGGCGGGCGGAAAGCGCTATGCCCGCGCTGCCGATTAGCTCGTCGGCTCCTCCGTGGGCCGGCCGGTCCGCTGATCCAGCTTGGAGGCGAACACCGCCGCCTGCGTTCGCCGCTCCATTCCCAGTTTGGCCAGCAAACGCGAGACGTAGTTCTTCACAGTCTTCTCGGCGAGGAACATCCGGGCGGCGATCTGCCTGTTGGTCAAACCTTCGCTGAGCAGCCCGAGCAGCGTTCGCTCCTGTTCGGTGAGGCCGGACAACGGGTCTTCCCGTTCCGCAGAGCCGCGCAGCTTTGCCATCAACGCCGCGGCGGCCCGGTTGTCCAGCAGAGATTTACCGGCCCCGACCTCCTTGATCGCGTGGGCCAGCTCCATGCCTTTGATGTCCTTGACGACGTAGCCGCTGGCTCCGGCCAGAATTGCCTCGAGCATCGCCTCATCGGAGGTGAATGACGTCAGCATCAGGCAGCGCAGGTCCGGAATGTCGGACACCAGGTCGCGGCACAATTCGATGCCATTCCCGTCGGGCAGACGCACGTCAAGCACCGCAACGTCGGGACGCAGCGCCGGAATTCTCGCTTTGGCCTCCGACACGGAACCGGCTTCGCCGACGATTTCCAGCTCGGGATCGGATGCGAGCAGGTCGGCGAGGCCGCGCCGAACCACTTCGTGGTCATCGACGAGGAAGACCTTGACCATGAGGGATTCTTTCTGCCGGGCGTGCGAGGCAACGGTTATGAAGCCATCGACTCAATATCCCATAGTTTCAGCGTCGCCCGCGGTTACAGGTGTTGCTGATTGACGATCAGCACCGAGCAGTCGGTGCCCTGGAGCACGGCGCTGCCGGCCGGGCCGACGAGCTCCCGGACATGCTGACCGTTTCGGGCACCGACAACGACCAACCCGACGGACCTTCGGTGGTAAGTCAGGTATTCGAGCAGCCCGCCATGCACGGCCACCGATTCCACCCGCAGGTCCGGATAGCGCCGCTTCCACCGGGCCAGCCGGCGGTCCAGGTCGGCGAGCGCCCGGTGGTCGCCCTCGGCCTGCCATTCCGGCGCGGGTCGGCGGCAGATGATCGCCCGCATGGCGGCGTTGCGCAGCCTGGCCTCCTCGATGGCGGCGCCCAGCAGGACACCGTTGTCGGGGGACCCGTCCAGCTCGACGACGATCGAATCCGCGGCGGGGTGGTCGTCGCGGGCGCGGACGATCGCGACGGGGCACCGCGCCGATATCGCCAATGCGGCCGCGACTGAGCCCACCCGGCCGGGCCGGAAGTGGCGCAATCCGACCGCGCCGACACACATCATGGCCGCCGACGCCGACGCGCCGACCAAGGATCCGATCGCCGGGCCCCGCGCGACCTCGGTTTCGATGGTGACGGGCTTGTGCGTGGCTTCAATTGCCTTGACGGCGCGGCGAATTCCCGTTTCCGCGGCGACCCCCCGCGTGTCCGGCTGCTCGGCCGCGTAAAACAGACGCAGCGGCGCGTCGCGGCTCACCGCCTCGTCGACGGCCCAGAGCGCCGCCCGCATCGCAGCGTTCGAGCCGTCGACGCCGACCACGATCGATCGCGGGGTGGCCAATTCGTTCATCGACGTGGCTTCAGTGGCGGACCACGAGCACGGAACAGTCGGGGTAACCCACGATCGGATGGCAGTTCGGGGTGGCCAGTCCGGCGATCTCGGCGGCGTCGGCGCTGCCCACCACCGCTAATTCGATGGCGTTGCTGTGCTTCTCGCCGGTTTTCACCCCGGTGCCCGCGGCGACGGTCTGGACGTGCACGTCCGGGTAACGCCGGACCCAACTGTTCAGTCGCCGATCGATCTGGCGGACGGTGGCGTGGCGGCGCCGGCCCTGTTCCATGGCCTGGTGCACGACTTCGTCGTTGTCCGGCTCGTCGTTGAGCACCACGGCGATCACCCCGAGCTCGGTCGGGGTCCCGTCGGGACTGGTGCGGATGATCGCGACCGGGCACTGCGCATCGGCCACCAGCGCGGTGGCCGTCGGCCCGAGCAACCCGTCGGTCGCCCATCCCCGCCTCGAGGTCCCCACGCAGATCAGCGCGGCGTCGTGTGATTCCTCGATCAGGACCTGCCCGGGATCGCCCGAGAGGACGGCCGTGTCGACCTCGACCGGCTTCTTCTCGCGCTGCACGGCGCACTCCGCTTGCGACAGTGCCGTTTCGGCGCGCTCGAGCTCCCACTCGGAAATGGGAGGCGAGCCGGATTCCGCCGCCCGGCGAGGGATGACGTAGACGAGGCGCAGCGGCAGCTGCCGGCTCAACGCCTCGTCGATCGTCCACTTGGCGGCGTTGACCGCGGCCGGTGAACCGTTGATGCCCACGACCACCGACTTTGCGTCCAGCTGGTTCATGTCGGCTCCTGACTAATTCCACGCGATATCAGGCTATTGCGCCGCCGCTCGTCCGACAGGAGTCGTTAGGCCTTATCTGGGAAGCCGTTCGTCAGTAGGGATGTCGCACGGTTCGCCGGTGGCCGCGAAGAGCTTCTCCACGTCGGCGCGACCGCAGGCGGCCGTTCCCGGCGTCATCAGCATTGCCGCGCCCGCGGCGATGCCCAGCCGAACGGCTTTGACCAACGGCCAGCCGCGACAGAGTCCCACCGCGATCGCGGCGACCATCGCGTCGCCGGCCCCCACGCCGCTGCCGCCCGGCATCGGAACCGCCGAAAAGCGCTGGCTGCCATGCCGTGTGGCGAGCAGCGCACCGTGCGAGCCCAAGGACACCAGCACCACTTCCGCACGGCCGCTGTCGACGAGTTCATGGGCGGCGCCGAGTTGCTCGGCTTCGGTTTCCAGCGGGCGCCCGACGCATTCCCGCAGCTCTCGCACGCTCGCTTTGAGCAGGAATACCCCGGAGGAGACGTGCTGCAGCCCGCCGCCGGAGGTGTCCAGGATGAGTCGGACGCCCAGTTGCCGGCACATGTCGGCGACCCGCTGGTAGAAGTCGGCGGTGACGCCCGGCGGCAGGCTGCCGCTGGCCACCACGAACTCGGCCGACTTGGCCGCCGTCCGCAGTTGCTCGAGGCAGTGCGCCTGTTCGCGCAGGGTCAGTTGCGGCCCCGGCAGGACGAACCGGTACTGCTGGCTACTAGTGCTCTCGGTGACGGTGAAACTCTCCCGGGTGGCCGCGGCGACCGGAACCTGCCAGAACGGGACGCCCTCGTCGCCGAGCAGCTTCGCGATCAGGCCACCGGTCGATCCGCCCGCGGGGAAAACCGCCAACACCGACCCGCCGAGCACGTAGGCGATGTGCGCGACGTTGATGCCGCCGCCCCCCGGGTCGTAACGGGTGGCCGCGCAGCGCAATTTGTCCGTGGGGCGCACGACGTCGACGCTGGTCGTGATGTCGAGCGCCGGGTTCATGGTCAACGTGACGATTTGCGGCCTGGTCGCAGGCGGCGGTGCTGGCGTCTGCATGATCACTCCGGTGTCGTCGGGCTGTCGATGCGTGGATAGTCGCCGCGGGCCCGATCTGTGGTGGCCGCCTGCACCTCGGTGATCAGCCCGCGCAGGTCGCGACGCCCGATCGTGCCGCGCTTGATCACCAGCCGATCCCCGACTTTGGCCTTCATCACCGACACACTTCCTTTCACCGGCGAATCTCCAACACATCCGTCAACGGCCGCCGCGGGGTCGGGTTGGGAGCCGACTCGCCCTCGGGCCCGACGCCGACCCGGATCAGGACTTGGGGAACCGCCGCGCGACGGCCCGTGAGATCGGAGATGATGTCACGGCTGGACACCAGCTCCGTCAGGTGCGTGACCGGGCACGTCGCCAGACCGGCCATCGTGCACTCCAGCAGGATCGCCGACAGCGCCGCGCCGCAATTCAGGGCGTCGGCCCGGGTATCCCCCGGTGT
>NZ_LZIC01000077.1 GCF_001667185.1 Mycobacterium sp. 852002-50816_SCH5313054-b
CGCCCATCCCCCCCGCGGGCCCGACGGAAAAGCTGGCCACCCCGAACGAAGAGCCGGCACCGGTGAAAAGAAAACGACGCTTCCTGCGCGACCCGCTCTCCATCCTCTTGATCTGCATCATCGTGTTCGCGCTGCTCATCGCGGGCCTGATCGGGGCAGAGCTGTACGTCCGGCACGTGGCCGACCAGAAGGTCGCCCAAGCGGTGGCGTGCGAGGTGAAGGACCAGGCCACCGCCTCCTTCGGCGTGACGCCGCTGATGCTGTGGCAGCGAATGACCAAGCACTACACCAACATCTCGGTGCAGACCGCCGGCAACAACATCCGCGACGCCAAGGGCATGAAGCTCAACCTCAACATCCGCGACGTCCGGCTGCAGTCGACGGCCAACTCGAAGGGCACCATCGGCTCGCTGGACGCCACCATCAGCTGGACCAATGACGGCATCAAGCAGTCGGTGCAGAACGCGATTCCGGTGCTGGGTCCCTTCGTCACCAACAGCGTGACCACTCACCCGGCCGACGGCACGATCGAATTGAAGGGCATGCTCGAAAACATCACGGCCAAGCCGGTGGTGTCCGGCACCGGGCTGCAACTGCAGATCGTCAGCTTCAACGCGCTCGGCTTCACGATGCCGAAGGAATCGGTGCAGTCGACGCTGGACGACTTCACCGCGCAATTCACCAAGAACTACCCGCTGGGCATCCACGCCGACAGCGTGCAGGTCACCGATACCGGTGTGCAAGCACACTTTTCGACGCAGAACGCCAGCATCCCGAACGACAACAGCAACGACCCCTGCTTCGCCAACCTCTGACGCCTAACTAAGCCCGTCGAGCACCGCCCGGGTGCCCGACAGACCGAGGCGAGTCGCGCCGGCGTCCACCATCGCGAGCGCATCGGTGGCGGTGCGGATGCCGCCGCTGGCCTTCACGCCGAGCCGCCCGCCGACGGCCTCGGCCATCAGGGTGACGGCCTCCACCGACGCCCCGCCCGCGGGGTGAAACCCGGTCGAGGTCTTGACGAAGTCGGCACCGGCGTCCTCGGCGGCGCGGCACACGTCGGTGAGCGTGCGCCCGTCGGCCCGGCCCAGCAGCACCGCGGACTCCACGATGACTTTGAGCACGGCCCGGGGTGCCGCGGCCCGCACCGCCCCGATGTCGGATCGCACGGCGAGGAGCTCACCGGCCAGCGCGGCACCGACGTCGATGACCATGTCGACCTCGCCGGCACCGCAGGCCACGGCCCGCTCGGCCTCGTGGGCCTTGATCTCCGACAGGTGCTTGCCCGACGGGAAACCCACCACCGCGGCCACCGGCATCGCGGCGCCGGCAGCCATCGCGTCCACCGCGGCCGGCACCATCGACGGCGAGACGCACACCGCGTACACGCCCAGTTCGGCGGCCTCGGCGACCAGCGCCGCGACCTCGGCGCGGGTGGCCTCGGGTTTGAGGAGGGTGTGGTCGATGAGGGCCGCCAGCTGGGCCCGCGTGAGTTGCCCCGCCACTAGAACGCTTCTTCCGGACCGCCGGGGTTGCATCCGGTGGCCGCCATTTCGGCGTCGTCGACCACCGGGCGCCAGGGCTCCAGGTTCCAGCTGGTCTTGCCCGGTTGCGCCAGCTCGGCGAACTGCCAGTGGCAGACGAACTGCGCGCGCATTCCGGCGGTGTCGGCGTCCGGCGACAGCGCGAGCACCTCGGCCCAGGCCTCGTCCGCGTCCGCCGCGACGTAGGGCTGCCTGGCGGCCATCCGGCCCGCTGGCGTCGGAAAGACCCGCAGGCTGGGCGGGCCCCGCCAGTGGGCCCACTGGGCGTGGTCGATGAAAGGAGGTGCGGGGGTGGCGTCGGCACGTGCGGGAGTAGGCACCGGCGGCGAGCCGAGCAGGGCGACCGCCACCGCCGGCGCGGCCAGCAGCGCTCTCATGCCGCTAGCGCGACTTACCCTGAATCTCAAGCAGTTTGGGCCGCACGTCGACCAGGTACACCCCGGCAGCGCACGCGGCGATCGCCATCCCGAGCACGCCGAAAAGGAAACTCAGCAGCGATGTCAGCAGCACGGCCAAGCCGAGGATCACCAACCACACCGGCTTGGTCAGCTTGTCTGCGGCGGTATAGGCGTCGGGCCGCTGCAGCGCTGCGTGAACAAACGCGTACACCGCCGTCAGCGCGACGGCGATCTGCAGGGCGAACATGACGATGGTCACGGCGTGGGTCACCCGTCAAGGGTATGCGGGCAGCCCGTAAAACGTCGACTCCGAGTCGCCCCGGAGGGCAACTCGGAGTCGAATGGCTCGTCACCGAGGTTCAACTCGGCGCCGAACTACTTCTGGGTGACCTTCTTGGCGGACGCCTTCTTGGCCGGGGCCTTCTTGGCAGCCGCCTTCTTCGCGGGCGCCTTCTTGACCGGAGCCTTCTTGGCCGGGGTCTTCTTGGGCAGGTCGATGCCGACCAGCTTGGCCGCCCGCTCGCCGACCGCGCGGGTCTGCGATGCGACGGTGCCGAGCGCCTCCTGGGTCAGCTCGACGGCCTGGTCCACGTAGCCTTCGGCGCGCGCCGAGGCGTCCTCGAAGGGCCGCTGGCTGCGGAGCCGCTCCAGGGCGGCCTCGCCCCGGTCGACCAGCTCGTTGTACCGGCTGGTCGCGGCCTCCAGGTAGCCCTCGGCGGCCTTGCGCAGCTCGTCGGAGGTGAACCGCTCGCGCAGCTCGGTGAACTGCTCGGGCAGGTCCTCCTGAAGCTTCGACAGGCGCGCGCGGCGCTCCTCGACCCGGCTGCGGGTCTCGGTGCGGGTCTCTTCGGCGCGCTCACGGATGCTGGCGACCAGGTCGTTGACGGTGGCCAGGGCCAGGTCGGCGGCGCCCAGCGCGGCCAGCAGCGGGGCCCGCAGGTCCTCGACGTTCGTGTTTTCAGCCATGGTGTTTCCTTTCATGATTGTTTTGTTATCGGGGTTACTGATTGCTGATCTGGTAAAGAAAGGGCAAGCGTCGGCGTCCTCTGAGAGGACTGGTCAAGACCCGCGGATTGACGTGGCGCTCAACTTGCCGGGGAAACCTCCTGGTTGATCGGGTCGGCTGATCGAGTTCGTATCGCGGTCGGCACCACCCGAGGTCGGCATCACACCCCTCCCTCTGGGTAACCAGGCGGCCCGGCAGCTATGCGGCAGGCGGCCACTGGCGCGATACGAAAGCCCTTCGTCGGCGACGGCGGCCGGCGGCGTGGCGGGCGATCACTCGTCGCTGTCGGATTCGCTCGGACACTCCTCGAAAATCGATTCGTTTTGCTGGGTGAACGACGCGTAGATCTCCAGCAGGATCTGCTTCTGCCGCTCGGTGATCGACGTGTCGGTGATGATGGCGTCGCGCACCTGACTTTTGTCGCTGGGCTCGAGGATCCCGGCCCGCACGTAGAGCACCTCGGCCGAAACCCGCAGCGCCTTCGCGATCTGGCTCAGGACGTCGGCGGACGGCTTCCGCAATCCGCGCTCCACCTGGCTCAGGTAAGGGTTGCTGACACCCGACCGCTCGGCGAGTTGGCGCACCGAGACCTGCGCGTTCTCCCGCAGGTCCCGGATGAAGCTGCCGATGTCGGAAGCCGCGGTGGTCACCTTGGCGGAGAGCTTCTCCTCCGGCGGCATCGCGTACTCCCTGGGTTGGGCCTCATCCTTACGCGCCCTAGAGTACGGCCAAGTGCTTGCTATTGCAAGCACTTGTTAGCACCCCTAGAAAAGCAGCTGCGCGACCGCGTAGATGATCAGCCCCGCCAGGGACCCCACGACGGTGCCGTTGATCCGGATGAATTGCAGGTCACGCCCCACGTGCAGTTCGATGCGCCGGCTGGCCTCCTCGGCGTCCCAGCGCTCGATCGTGTCGGTGATGATCGCGGTGATCTCCACCCCGTACTGGGAGACCAGGTGCTGCGCCGCCCGCACGATCCAGTTGTCGACCTTGTCGCGCAGATCGGCATCGTCGCGCAGCGACTCCCCGATCTGGACCACCGTGTCGGCGATGCGGGAGCGCAGCGTGCTGGACGGGTCGTCGACCCCCTCGAGCACCAGCCGTTTCAGCGTCCGCCACGCCGTCGCCGCGGCGTCGGCGATCTCGTCGCGCGCCATCAGCTGTTCCTTGATCGCCTCGGCGCGCGCGATGGTCTCCGGGTCGTTCTGCAGGTCGTCGGCGAACTCGAACAGGAAGCGCGTCGCCGAACGGCGCAATTCGTGGTCGGGGTTGCGGCGGACCTTGTCGGTGAAGTCCATCAGCTCGCGGTGGATTCGGTCACCGACGAGATGGTCGATGAAGCGGGGCGACCAGCTCGGCGAGTCACGCTCGACCACCCGCTGGATGACCTCGCCGGCGTTCAGCGACCACTGGAACGCCCGGTCGGCCAGGAGCTGGATCAGGGCTTCCTGACGGTTTTCGGCCAGCAGGGTGGACAGCACGCGGCCCACCGGCGGACCCCATTGCGGTTCGGCGATGCGGCGCACGATCATCCGGTCGATCACCTGCTGGACGTCCTCGTCGCGCAGCAGCTCGACGAGCACCCGCAGCACCGTCGCCGTCTCGCTCGCCACCCGCGCGGCGTGCACGGACTCCGAGAGCCACTTGCCGAGGCGGCTGGGCACCTGGGCGTCCCGCAGCTTCGTCTCGACGACCGCCGGCGACAGGAAGTTCTCCCGCACGAAGGTCCCCAGGCCCTCACCGAGCTGGTCCTTCTTGCGTTTGATGATGGCGGTGTGCGGGATCGGAATGCCCAGCGGATGCTTGAACAGCGCGGTCACCGCGAACCAGTCGGCCAGCGCGCCCACCATGCCGGCCTCCGCGGCCGCCCCGACGTAGCCGACCCAGGCCGCCGTGGTGGCGTGGGCCTGGGCCCACCGACAAGCGAGGAACAGCGCGGTGGCGCCCACCAGGAAACTCAGCGCGACCAATTTCATCCGGCGCAGTCCCACCTGCCGCTGCGCGTCGGCCACCGGATCGGCCCCGGCGAAGGATTCGGCCAGGGACGGTCGCGTGGGCGGCGCCGGCGGCGGCGCGGCCGCGCCCTCGCCCGGGTGCGAGGCTCTGTGTGCCACCACACCATCATGTATGGCCGCGCGCAGTTAGTGTTACCGCCCTGCTTACGGACCCCGCACGCCGTAGTATCGGGAACGTCTGATGAGTGGGAAAAGGCGAGAGTGGCAGAGCGAATCCCCCCTGTGATCGTGAAGACGGATGGTCGCAAGCGGCGCTGGCACCAACACAAGGTGGAGCGCCGCAATGAGCTCGTCGACGGCACAATCGAGGCGATCCGTCGGCAGGGCCGCTTCCTGAGCATGGACGAGATCGCGGCGGAAATCGGCGTCTCCAAGACCGTGCTCTACCGCTACTTCGTCGACAAGAACGACCTCACCACCGCGGTGCTGATGCGCTTCACGCAGACCACGCTGATTCCCAACATGGCCGCGGCGCTGTCATCGAACCTGGACGGCTTCGACCTGACCCGCGAGGTCATCCGGGTGTACGTCGAGACCGTGGCGGACGAACCTGAGCCTTACCAGTTCGTGATGGCCAACAGCTCGCCGACCAAGAGCAAGGTGATCGCCGACTCCGAGCGCATCATCGCCCGCATGATCGCGGTGATGCTGCGCCGCCGCATGCGCGATGTCGGGATGGACACCGGCGGGGCGGAGCCGTGGGCCTACTTGATCGTCGGCGGCGTGCAGCTGGCCACCCACTCGTGGATGTCCGACCCGCGGATGAGCACCGACGAGCTGATCGACTACCTGACCATGCTGAGCTGGAGCGCGATCTGCGGGATCGTCGAGGCGGGCGGGTCGCTGGAGAAGTTCCGGGGGCAGCCGCATCCCTCGCCGATCGTGCCGCCGCGAGAGCCATGAGGCGGCGCCCGGATGCCTGACGTGAGCGTGGGCTCACGACTCAGGTCGTGGGCCTACGCGCTTCGCACCACCAACCCGCCCCCGGACGGGCCGGTGGACGCCGTCACGCGGTGGCTGGTGGTCGCCCGGGCGGCGGTGCTGCCGATGACCCTGGTCTCCGGCCTGGTCGCGGCCCTGCTGGCGGTGGGCAAACCCGGGCTGGACTGGCGCTGGCTGGTGCTGGCCGTGGTCGGCATCACGCTGGCGCACACCGCCAACAACCTGATGAACGACCTGTACGACACCCGGGTCGGCACCGACAGCGCCACCTATCCGCGCGCGCTGTACGCGCCACACCCCGTGCTGTCCGGGCTCGTCAGCCGCCGCACGCTGGGGCTGGCGATCCTGCTCGTCAACGTCGCCGATCTGGCGATCCTCGTCACACTGACGTGGGCGCGCGGCTGGCCCGTCGCCGCCTTCGCGCTGGCCGGCTTCGCCCTCAGCGTCGCCTACACCGCGCCGCCGCTGCGGCTGAAGAAGCGCGGCCTCGGCGAACCCGACGTCTTCGTCGTGTGGGGTCCGCTGATGGTGTGCGGCACCTACTACTCCGCGGGGGGCTGGGGGGGCTGGGACGTGGTGCTGGCCTCGCTGCCCTACGGCCTGTTGTGCACGACGGTGCTGATGGGCAAGCACACCGACAAGATCCCCTACGACGCACCGCTGGGCATCCGGACGCTGCCCGTGCTGCTGGGCGAGGCGCGCGCCCGGGCGGTCACCCTCGGCATGATGGTCGGCTTCTACGTGCTGGTGGCGGTGGCCGTCGCGGCGCAGGCGATGCCCTGGCCCGCGCTCGTCGTCGCGCTGGCGCTGCCCCGGCTGGCGAAGGTGTGGCCGTATTTCCGCCGACCGAGGCCCGACCAGCCGCCGCCGAAGTTTCCGGTGTGGCCGCTGTGGTACGCCGCGCTGGCCTGGGTGCACGTGCGCCAGGCCGGCGCGCTGCTGGTCGTGGGGCTTGCGGCGGGCGCCGTGCTGCGCGTGTTGTGACCGGTATGTGACGTAGCGCCAAGCTTTGAAATGCGACTTGGACAGCCTTAACGGCTAGCATGCAGTGGATGCATCGGGGGTGAACCGGGCGCTCGGGCGCCGCAAGCCCGGGCCCCCGAAGATTACAGAAAGGCTTAATTTCTCATGTCTGTGCAGCTCACGCCGCATTTCGGGAACGTGCAAGCGCACTACGATCTCTCCGACGACTTCTTCCGGCTTTTCCTGGACTCCACCCAGACCTACAGCTGCGCCTACTTCGAGCGCGACGACATGACGCTCGAGGAGGCCCAGTTCGCCAAGATCGACCTGTCGCTGGGGAAGCTCGGGCTCGAGCCGGGGATGACGCTGCTCGACGTCGGCTGCGGCTGGGGCGCCACCATGCGCCGCGCCGTCGAGAAGTACGACGTCAACGTCGTCGGCCTGACGTTGTCGGAGAACCAGGCCGACCACGTGCAGAAGATGTTCGACCAGATGGACACGAACCGCTCGACGCGGGTGCTGCTGGAGGGCTGGGAGAAGTTCGACGAGCCGGTCGACCGCATCGTCTCCATCGGCGCCTTCGAGCACTTCGGCCGCCAGCGCTGGGGCCACTTCTTCAAGATGGCCCACCGGGTGCTGCCGGCCGAGGGCGTCATGATGCTGCACACCATCACGCGTCCGACATTCAAAGAGGCCAGGGCGCAGGGCACTCCGCTGACCCACGAAGTCGTTCACTTCACCCAGTTCATCCTGGCCGAGATCTTCCCGGGCGGCTGGCTGCCGACGATCCCGTCGGTCGAGGAGCACGCGGAGGAGGCCGGCTTCAAGATCACGCGCGTCCAGTCGCTGCGGCTCCACTACGCGAGGACCCTGGAAACGTGGGCCACCGCGCTCGAGGCCAAC
>NZ_LZIC01000078.1 GCF_001667185.1 Mycobacterium sp. 852002-50816_SCH5313054-b
ATCCTCCCGCCGCGGCGCCGGCGATGCCCGCGCCCCAGCCCGTCGTCCAACCGCCCACGGGACGCAGGCCGTCGCATTGACGTCCGCAGTTGGCTCATGTGACGATAGTGATCAGCGTGACTTCTGTGACCAGTGATTTGCTGATAGGTATGCATCCGTGACCGTGTCGCAACGCATCGGTTTCCCGCCGAGAGGCCCGCGGTTGTCGCTGTGAGGCGGGCACAGCGGCGCATCCCGGGGATGACGTCGCGTGTCTTGACGCCAATGGGCAAGGCCCGCCCAGCCGCGGTACGCTGCCCAGCGCCAGCACACCCCGGTCGGCGCTCCGCGTGGGCGCTCCACCTAGGAGGCCTCCGGTGAGCGTCCCTAATCAGTTGCCGCCGGACCCATTCCAGCGGCCGGCTTTTCTTCGGCGGGTGGTCGCGGCATCCATGGCCGGCACCGTCGTCGAATGGTATGAGTTCTTCCTCTACGGCACGGCGGCCACGCTGGTGTTCAGCAAGGTGTTCTTTCCGCGCGGGGGCAACGAACTCGACGCCATCCTTGCCGCCTTCGTGACCTACGCCGTGGGCTTCGCCGCCCGCCCGCTTGGTGGGATCGTGTTCGGCCACTTCGGAGACCGGTACGGCCGCAAGAAGCTGCTGCAGTTCAGCCTGCTGCTGGTGGGCGCCGCGACCGTCCTCATGGGCTGCCTGCCCACCTTCGCCCAGATCGGCTACTGGGCCCCCGCGCTGTTGGTGGTGCTGCGCTTCTTCCAGGGCTTCGCCGTCGGCGGCGAGTGGGGCGGCGCCGTGCTGCTCGTCGCCGAGCACAGTCCCAAGCTCACCCGCGGTTTCTGGGCGAGCTGGCCGCAGGCGGCCGTGCCCGGGGGCAACATGCTGGCCACCGTCGTGCTGCTGGGTCTCACCTCGAAGCTGTCGGATGCGGCGTTTCTGAGCTGGGGCTGGCGGGTCGCGTTCTGGTTGTCGGCGGTCGTCGTACTGATCGGCTACTACATCCGCACGAAGGTGACGGACGCGCCCATCTTCCTGGCCGCCCAGCAGGAAGCCGAGCGCTCCAAGACCAGCCAGCTCGGCGTGGTCGAAGTTGTAAAGCGGTACCCGCGTGGCGTTTTCACCGCGATGGGCTTGCGCTTCGGCGAGAACACGATGTACTACCTCGTGGTCACCTTCTCCATCACCTACCTCAAAGTGCAGGTGCACGCCAACACCAAGATCATCCTGTGGTGGCTGCTGGCCGCCCATGCCGTGCACTTCGTCGTCATCCCGCTGGTCGGGCGTCTCAGCGACCGATTCGGCAGGCGCCCAATCTATTTCGTCGGCGCCCTCTGCGCTTGCACCTGGGGGTTCTTCGCCTTCCCGATGATGGATAGCCGGCACAACGCGACCATCATGGCGGCGATCGTCATCGGTCTGGTGTTCCACGGTCTCATGTACGCGGTCCAGCCGGCGGCCATGGCGGAGATGTTCCCGACCCGGATGCGCTACTCGGGGGTGTCGCTCGGCTATCAGGTCACCTCGATCGTGGCCGGTTCGCTTGCGCCGATCATCGCCGTTCGCCTGCTCGAAACGTACAAGTCCTCGGTGCCGATCGCTTGGTACCTGGCGGCCACCGCGGCGGTGAGCGCGGTCGCCGCCCTGGCCGCCCGCGAGACCAAGGGCATCGACCTGGCGGCCGTCGACCTCGCCGACGCCGCGGCCCTCCAGGGCGACGCGACCACACCCGCGCCGCACGCAGATGGACCGGAACCGACGGAGCTTGTCGAGGGTCCCGTTTAGCCGTGGCGCCGCCCCTGAACAGCGCAAAGGCGAATTGAACCAGCTCAGCAGGCATTCTCGGGTCCGCGGTCCCGTTATTTCGTAATGTTTGTCAACC
>NZ_LZIC01000079.1 GCF_001667185.1 Mycobacterium sp. 852002-50816_SCH5313054-b
GCACTGGCCGGGATGCCCGAGCGGCTCGGGCTGCCCACCGACCGGCCCTACCCCCCGGTGGCCGACCAGCGGGGCGCCAGCGTGGCCGTGCGTTGGCCCGCCGAGTTGCAGCGCCAGGTCGTCCGGGTGGCCCGCGAACACAACGCGACGAATTTCATGGTGATGCAGGCCGCGCTGGCTGTGCTGCTGGCCAAGCTCAGCGCGAGTTCCGATGTGGCGGTGGGCTTCCCGATCGGAGGGCGCCGTGACCCCGCGCTTGACGAGCTGGTCGGATTCTTCGTCAACACGTTGGTGTTGCGCGTGGATGCGGCCGGCGACCCGAGCGTCGCCGAGCTGCTGGCTCAGGTGCGCGCGCGCAGCCTGGCCGCCTACGAGCACCAGGATGTGCCCTTCGAAGTCGTCGTCGAGCGGCTGAACCCCACCCGATCGCTGACCCATCACCCGCTCGTGCAGGTGATGCTGGCCTGGCGGACCCTGCACGACACCACCGGCGATCCCACCGCCGTGTTCGCATCGGGCGAGCTGGAGCTCACCCAGATGCCGGTGGACACCGGCACCGCCCGCATGGACTTGGCGCTTGCCCTGGAAGAGCACCTGGACGCCGACGGTGAGCCGGCCGGCATCGGCGGCGTGGTGGAATTTCGCACCGACGTGTTCGACGCGGCCAGCATCGAAACGCTGATCGAGCGCTTGCAGCGCGTGCTGGCCGAGATGACCGCGGACCCGAGCCGGCGGCTGTCGTCGATCGGCGTGCTCGACGACGTCGAGCGCGCCCGGTTGGCGGACTGGGGCAACCGGGCCGCGTTGACCGAGCCGGCGAGCCCGCCGGTGGCGATTCCGGCGCTGTTCGCCGCACAGGTGGCGCGCGTACCCGACGCGGCGGCGCTGACCTTTGAGGGCCGCTCGATGACCTACCGCGAGCTCGATGAGGCGGCGAACCGGTTGGCGCAGCGGTTGGCCGCCGGGGGCGTGCGGCCGGGTCGGCGCGTGGCGCTGCTGCTGCCGCGCTCGGCCGACGCGATCGTGGCGATTCTGGCGGTGGTGAAGACCGGGGCGGCGTATGTGCCGATCGATCCGACGGTGCCGGAGGCGCGGATGCAGTTCGTGCTCGGCGATGCCGCGCCGATCGCCGCGATCACCACCGCCGAGTACCGCCCGCGGCTGGACGGGCGCGACCTGCTGATCGTCGATGTGCACGACACCGATGACTCCGCCGTCGACGCCGGCATCGGCACCGCACTGCCGGCGGCGTGCCCGGACGACGTCGCCTACATCATCTACACCTCGGGCACGACGGGAACCCCCAAGGGGGTCGCGGTCCCGCATCGCAATGTGACCCGGCTGCTGCAGACGCTGGCCGGCGACATGGAGCTCGCGGGGCGGGTGTGGACGCAGTGCCATTCGCTGGCTTTCGACTTCTCGGTGTGGGAGATCTGGGGCGCGCTGCTGTACGGCGGACGCGTGGTGGTGGTGCCCGACTCGGTGGTGCGCTCGCCCGAAGACCTGCACGCGCTGCTGGTGGCCGAGCGGGTCAGCGTCTTGAGCCAGACTCCGTCGGCGTTTTATGCCCTGCAGGCCGCCGACGCGTTGCAGCCCGAGCTGGGTTCTCAGTTGGAGCTGGAGGCCGTGGTGTTCGGCGGCGAAGCGCTCGAACCGCAGCGCCTGCGCGCGTGGCTGGAGGCTCACCCGGCTCAGCCCCGGTTGATCAATATGTACGGCATCACCGAGACGACCGTGCATGCCTCGTTCCGCGAGATCGTCGCCGCGGACGTCGACACCGCCGTCAGCCCCATCGGGGTGCCGTTGGCCCACCTCGGTTTCTTCGTCCTCGATGGATCGTTGCAGCTCGTGCCCCCCGGTGTGGTCGGCGAGTTGTACGTCGCCGGCGCCGGGTTGGCGCACGGGTACATCGGCCGCGCGGGTCTGACGGGGACGCGGTTCGTCGCGTGTCCGTTCGGCGGGCCGGGAGGGCGCATGTATCGCACGGGCGACCTGATGTGCTGGGGTGCCGACGGGCAGCTGCGTTACATGGGGCGCGCCGATGAGCAGGTCAAGATCCGCGGCTATCGCATCGAGCTCGGCGAGGTCCAGGCGACGTTGAACGGCCTGGAGGGCGTGGAGCAGGCGGTGGTGATCGCCCGCGAGGACCGCCCCGGCGACAAGCGCCTGGTGGGCTACGTGACCGGAACGGTGGATCCGGCCGAGGTGCGCGCCGAGCTGGCCGAGCGGCTGCCGGCCTACATGGTTCCGGCCGCGGTGGTGGCGCTGGACGCGTTGCCGCTGACGGTCAACGGCAAACTCGACACCCGCGCCCTGCCGGCGCCGGAGTATCAGGATGTCGATCATTACCGCGCCCCGGCCGACGCCGTCGAGGAGATCCTGGCCGGCATCTATGCCCAGGTGCTGGGGCTGGAGCGGGTCGGGGTCGAGGAGTCGTTCTTCGAGCTCGGCGGGGACAGCATCCTGTCGATGCAGGTGGTGGCGCGGGCGCGGGCCGCCGGCGTGGTGTGTCGGCCGCGCGACATCTTCGTCGAGCAGACCGTGGCAAAGCTCGCCCGGGTGGCCGGGGTGGTCGCCGACGACGCCGAGGTGATCGACGAGGGCGTCGGCGCGGTGGTGGCCACCCCGATCATGCGCTGGCTGCAGAGCGTTCAGGGCCCGGTGGCGGAGTTCAACCAGACGGTGCTGGTGCAGGCCCCGGTCGGGGTGATCTCGTCCGACGTGGTGGCGGTGTTGCAGGCCCTGCTCGATCGACACGCGACGTTGCGGCTGCGCGTCGACGACGACGGCGCCAACGGGTGGTCGGTGACGGTGCCCGAACCTGGTTCGGTGGACGCGCGCGGGTGCCTGCAGACGGTGGACGTGCTGTCGGACGACGCGGTGTTGGCGGCGCGATCGCGGTTGGACCCGGCCGCCGGGGTGATGCTGAGCGCGCTGTGGGCGGCCCCCACCGGTCAGTTGCTGTTGATCGTTCACCACCTGGCGGTCGACGGGGTGTCCTGGCGGATCTTGCTCGAGGACCTCAACCTCGCCTGGGCGCAGCACCGCGGCCGGCAGCAGGTCGTGTTGCCGGCGCCCAGGACGTCGTTCGCAGGGTGGGCGGCGCTGCTGGCCGAGCACGCCCGCCGTCCCGAGGTCGTGGAGCAGGCGTCGGCTTGGCGGCGGATCGCCGCGCTGCCCGCGGAGTTGCCGGCGGTGCAGCCCGCGGTGGATACCTATGCGACCGCCGGGAACCTGGCGGTGGAGCTGGACGCCGAGACGACCCGGATGCTGCTCGGTGAGGTGCCGGCGGCGTTCCACGCCGGAATACACGAGATCCTGTTGATCGCGTTCGCGTTGGCGTGTGCCGAGTTCCTAAGCAGTGGTGCCGCGCCGGTCGTGATCGACGCGGAGGGTCACGGGCGCCAGGAGGAGCTGGACCCCAATGTCGACCTGTCGCGCACGGTGGGGTGGTTCACCACCAAGTATCCGGTGGCGCTCGCGGTAGGCGGGCTGGACTGGGCGCAGGTACTGGCCGGTGACGCGGGCCTCGGGGCGGTGATCAAAGACGCCAAGGAGCAGCTTCGGGCCCTGCCGGACGGTTTGACCTACGGGCTGCTGCGCTACTTGAACGGTGACGTCGACCTGGAGGGGCCTGACCCGACGATCGGCTTCAACTACCTGGGGCGGCTGGGCGCTGCGTCGACCGAGGTGTCCGGCGACATATGGGAGATCCGCCAGGACGGCTGGGCGGTGACCGGCGTTGCCGCGGCGACCCCCATGCCGCTGATGCACACCGTGGAGCTCAACGCGGGCACCCTGGACGCCCCCACCGGTCCGCGCCTGCGCGCGGGCTGGACCTGGGCGCCGTCGGCCCTGGATCAGGCACAGGTCAGCCGGCTGAGCCGGTTGTGGTTCGATGCGCTGGCCGGCATCTGCGCGCACGTGCGAGGCGGTGGGGGCGGGTTGACGCCGTCGGACATCGCGCCCGCACGGCTGAGCCAGCTGCAGATCGACCAGCTTGCGCGGCAATACCGCATCGCTGACGTGCTGCCGCTGACCCCCCTGCAGCAGGGGCTGCTGTTTCACGCCAGCACCGCCCAAGGTGGCGACGACGTGTATGCGGTGCAGCTCGATGTCACGCTGAGCGGTCGGCTCGACCAGCACCGCCTGCGTGACGCCGTGCACACGGTGGTCGCCCGCCACCCCAACCTGGCGGCCCGGTTCACCGCGCGGTTCGACCAGCCGGTGCAGATCATCCCGGCCGATCCCGTGGTGCCCTGGCGGTATCTCGACCTCAGCGGGGGCGAGGTGGACCTCGATGAGCAGATCCAGCAGGTCTGTGCCGCCGAACGCGCCGCGGTCTACGACTTGGCCGACCATCCGGCCCTGCGGGTCGCGCTGATCCGCACCGCGGAGGACCGGCACCGGTTTGTGCTGACGAATCACCACATCGTGCTCGACGGGTGGTCGCTGCCGATCCTGCTGGGCGAACTATTCGCCAGCTATTACGGGCAGCGGCTGCCGGCGGCGGGGTCCTATCGCAGGTTTGTGTCCTGGCTGGCCGGTCGTGACCTCGAGGGCGCCCGCGCGGTGTGGCGGGAGCTGTTCGCCGGCTTTGCCGCCCCCACACTGGTCGGGCCGCCGGATTGGTTCGGGCTGGGCCGGCGCGGCGTCGTGTCGTTCCGGGTGCCCGAACAGACCACGCGGGCGCTCAGCGAGTTGGCGCGCTCGCGCCACACCACCGTGAGCACCGTGCTGCAGGCCGCCTGGGCGCAGCTGCTGATGTGGCTGACCGGCCAGCACGATGTCGCCTTCGGCGCCGTGGTCTCGGGGCGGCCGGCCGAGGTGCCGGGCGCGGACTCGATGGTGGGCCTGTTCATCAACACGGTGCCGGTGCGGGCGAACATCAGCAACGGGACCACCACCACCGACCTGCTCGATCAACTGCAGGGCGACCACAACCGCACACTGGACCACCAGCACCTGGCGCTGAGCGAGATACACCGTGCCACCGGCCACGGAAGACTCTTCGACACGGTCTTCGTGTACGAGAATTACCCAGCGGATCCCGCCGCATTGTCGGGAACCGACGGGTTGGCCATCACCGAGATCGCCAACCGCGACTACTACCACTACCCGCTCACGGTCCAGGCGCTGCCGGGCCGCGAATTGGAGCTGCACGTCCAATTCCGCGCGGACGTTTTCGACCCGGCCGACATCGAGGCGCTGATCGAGCGGTTCAAGCAGACGTTGGTCGCCATGACCAGCGATCCGGCGCGACCGCTGTCGTCGGTCGATGGACAAGACCAGGGGAGGCACTCGCGCCCGGACAGGTCGGGCAACCGCGCGCCGCTGGCCCAGCCGGCACTCCCGGGGGCCTCAGTGCCCGAACGCCACCACAACGGTGCGGGCGAGCACGCCCCGACCAGCCTGATCGAGCAGATCTTGACCGGCATCTACACGCAGGTGCTCGGCGTGGACCGCGTCGGGATCGACGAGTCGTTTTTCGACCTCGGCGGGGACTCCCTTGCCGCGATGCGAGCCACTGCCACGATCAACACGGCCCTTGATGCCAACCTCGAGGTAACCGCCCTGTTCGAGGCGCCGTCCGTGCGACGGTTGAGCCAGCGGTTGGGCGGACATGCCCGCTCGGTCGAAGAAGTTCCCGTCATCCCGGACCTCTAGAGCCGCGCCGACGCTCACTACCACATCGACGGCACCAGGCGATAGCGAACTTTCCGCGTGTACTCGAGGTATCCGGCCAACTCTTTTTGGAGCAGTTTCTCCTCGTCGCGGATGCGCGAGGCGAGCACGAGCAGCCCGGGAATGACGAAAACCAGTCCCCAGTAAGAACCGAGCGCAAGGGGGATGCCGACCATCATGATCACGTTGCCGGTGTACATCGGATGCCGCACCAGCCCATACAGACCGCTGGAGACGACCTGTTGGCCCGCCTGCACCTGGACGGTCGCGGACGCGTAGCTGTTCTGAATGATCACCAGGGCCACCACACCCAGTCCCACGGCGACCAGAACGTCTCCGACCACGCAGATCGCCGTCGGCACCGGCGACCAGCCGAAGCGATGGTCGAGGGCGCTCACCACGACCATCGCTGCCAGCGACACATACAAGCCGGCGATGAGTACCCGCTGCGCCATCCGGGCCTCGGCCGCCGGCCCCCCACGCATCCGGGCCTCGAGCGCAGCGGGATTCATCCGCAGCAGGTACACGGCGGGGATCCAGGCCGCGATGCCAACCACCACGAGAAAAACCCACGCCTGCCAGTAATTGAACGTGCCTGCCGGAAAAAACAGCATCGCGCCGAACACGACAAACTCAACAACACCGAACAGCAGCATCTTAGGAATGGTGTTCACCCATCCTCCTTCGTCCGTCCGTGCGGCACGCCATCAGCGCAGCCTCCGTTGCCGGCAGTCACGCCAGCGGCCCAGGACGAAACTACCGTCGCCTACCCGAAGGATGTGCACGATTCGTCATCGCCGTACGGCGGTCGCGCCGGCCTGCGCCGGTGCTGGCGCGATGGTCACCGACGGGCCGCCGCCGAGTCTGGGCGAGCCGGAATGAAAGTGTCCGCGCCCCAGTTCATTTGAGGCCTTACGCGCCCATGCAGAAATTGCAGGAAGCCGGCACCTGGGTGACGGGGCTACAGGAAGGAACGCAAAATTGCCTTCGGCTGCATGACGGGCGAGCATTCACTGGGCGTGTCATGGCATGAGCCGCCGCGCCGCAGGTTCTCGATCGCCGTGAGTACCTGGCGACCGACCGCCATCTGGTACTCACGCAGGTATTGCGCGCGGCGCGGGTCATCCTCTGCCAAGTGGTGGGTGAGCGGATGCTGCGTCTTCCAGACGGCGTCCTGCGCCGCTTCCCCCACCGCTACCAGAAAGTCGTCCTCGTCCATGCTCCCCCGATCGCGCGCCGCCCCGTCCAGTGACGGTAATTCTCCCTGTGGGATCGGGTTTTCGCAATTGTTCCGATCGGCATTTCGCGTATTAAACGCCTGTGTAGTGAAAAATTGACTCAGTAAATTTTTTGCGCAGCGATAACCACCGCCGGTTAATCACCGGGCCCACGGACCTCTGGGCTTATCTCCCTGCATAACACGGCATCTGGGGCCGAGCTGACGCGACGAAGGGTCGACGGTGCGGCGCCTTCCGCGCGGGGACGGCAAATTCCTTTCGCGGGCGTCAAACAGGCCCGTCATGCAAATTATGGTTTTCAGTTAGTTTGCCGACGCGAGGGCGTCTCGGCGGGGGTAATTCCGGCTAACCAGCCCGAACAACGGGCGACGAGACGGGCGCAAAGGGGCCAGTGAAATTGCGGGCGGAGCGATTTTTTCGGCGTCTACGACCCTGCGCGGTGGCGGCTCGACGGTCCGCGCGGAAGCGGAAGCCGGTCCTCGCCGCGCCGCCCGTCGCGCCGATGAGCGACGCGCGCCACCGCATAGCCGAACCCGCAGCGCGCGCATTAGCGGCTTTCGCGCGGGCCGCCAAAGGATACGCAAAGTTGAGAATCTCGCGCGTATTCATGATTTAGGATGGATTGCGGCGAAATGAGATGAATGACGTTATGTGTGCCGGTGTGGCCAATGTGGCACCAGTGGCCGCCCATTGGCCTCGGCCGGCGGTCGGGGCGGGGTCTGGCGCCGCGTGTGCGCAACGCGATGGACCAAAACTCGTGAAACGTTGTAAGGCACGTGTGCAACGGGATACGTTTTCACTTTCGTCATTGGAATGTGATCGTCGTGTGGAGGCCTGCGCGCCCGAGGCGGTCGTCGGAGGTCAGCGATGTCGTATGTGATCGCAGCGCCGGATGCGCTCGCGGCCGTGGCGGCGAAGGTGGCGAGCATCGGCTCGTCGGTCAGCGCCGCGAATTCGGCGGCGGCGGCCCCCACCATCGGTGTGGTTGCCGCTGCCGGTGACGAGGTGTCCGCGGCGGTCGCGTCGGTATTCTCCGACGCCGCAAAGGAGTTTCACGCGTTAACCGCCCAGTTGGCGGCGTTTCAGACCCAGTTCGCGCAGACCCTGACCGGGTCAGGGGGGGCGTATGCGGCCGCCGAGGCGACCAATGCGGCCGGTGTTTCGCCTTACTCCATTTTCGCGCCGATTTGGAACGCGGTGGCGGAGGCCTCCGGCCCCGTCCCGCCGCCCAGGACGGACATCCTGGCGACCCTGATGTACGAGCTGAACCAAACCAGCCAGCAGTTGGCCGGGGCCCCGCTGTTTTTCGACGGCGCCGACGGGGCGTCGCAGGCCAGCCCGAACGGCCAGGCCGGTGGCTTGTTGCTGGGCAGCGGCGGCAAAGGCTGGGACTCCACCATCGCGGGTGTGAATGGCGGTAACGGCGGGCAGGCCGGGTTCTTCGGCAACGGCGGTGCCGGCGGCATCGGTGGAGCCGGGGCGGCCGGCGCCGACGGCGGGGCGGCCATTTGCGGCGGTAACGGCGGGCAGGCCGGGTTCTTCGGCAACGGCGGTGGGGGCGGCATCGGTGGATGC
>NZ_LZIC01000080.1 GCF_001667185.1 Mycobacterium sp. 852002-50816_SCH5313054-b
GCTCCAGCGTGTGGACTTCGGCGGCGGCAATGGTTTGGCCGCCGAAGTCCACACGCTGGAGCGGGCCATCTTCGAGGTCAAGAGGATCATCGTCGGCCAGGACCAGCTCGTCGAGCGGATGCTGGTGGGCCTGTTGTCCAAGGGCCACGTCCTGCTCGAGGGCGTTCCCGGCGTCGCCAAGACGCTCGCCGTGGAGACCTTCGCGCGGGTGGTCGGCGGGACCTTCGCCCGCATTCAGTTCACGCCGGACCTGGTGCCCACCGACATCATCGGGACCCGCATCTACCGGCAGGGCAAGGAGGAGTTCGACACCGAGCTCGGCCCGGTGGTGGTCAACTTCCTGCTCGCCGACGAGATCAACCGCGCGCCGGCGAAGGTGCAGTCGGCGCTGCTGGAGGTCATGCAGGAGCGCCACGTGTCGATCGGCGGCAAGACCTTCCCGCTGCCCAACCCGTTCCTGGTGATGGCGACGCAGAACCCGATCGAGCACGAGGGCGTCTACCCGCTGCCCGAGGCCCAGCGGGACCGCTTCCTGTTCAAGATCAACGTCGGCTACCCGACGCCGGAAGAGGAGCGGGAGATCATCTACCGGATGGGCGTCCGGCCGCCGGTGCCCAAGCAGATCCTGGACACCGAGGACCTGCTGCGGCTGCAGGACATCGCGTCCAACGTCTTCGTCCACCACGCGCTGGTCGACTACGTGGTGCGGGTCGTCACCGCCACCCGTAACCCCGAGCAGCTCGGCATGAACGACGTCAAGACCTGGGTCTCGTTCGGCGCGTCCCCGCGCGCCTCGCTGGGCATCATCGCCGGCGCCCGTTCGCTGGCGCTGGTGCGCGGCCGCGACTACGTCATCCCGCAGGACGTCGTCGAGGTCATTCCCGACGTGCTGCGGCACCGGTTGATACTCACCTACGACGCGCTCGCCGACGAGATCTCGCCGGAGATCGTCATCAACCGGATCCTGCAGACGGTAGCCCTGCCGCAGGTGAATGCCGTTCCGCAGCAAGGTCATTCGGTTCCCCCGGTGATGCAGACCGTGGCGGCCAGCGGTCGGTGACCGATCCCCAGAAGCCGGCGGTGCGTCATCCGCCATCGTTTGAGCGCGGGCAGATCGACGACCCGAAGCTGTCGGCGGCGCTGCGGCAGCTCGAGCTCACGGTCAAACGCAAGCTCGACGGCGTCCTGCACGGCGACCACCTCGGCCTGATCCCGGGGCCGGGTTCGGAGCCGGGGGAGTCGCGCGAGTATCAGCCCGGCGACGACGTGCGGCGGATGGACTGGGCCGTCACCGCGCGCACCATGCACCCGCACGTCCGGCAGATGATCGCCGACCGCGAACTGGAAACCTGGATGGTGGTCGACATGTCGGCCAGCCTGGACTTCGGCACCACGGTGTGCGAGAAGCGTGACCTGGCCGTGGCGGCCGCCGCGGCCATCACGTATCTCAACAGCGGCGGCGGCAACCGGCTCGGTGCGGTCATCGCCACCGGTGCGACGATCACCCGCGTGCCGGCCCGCTCCGGGCGCCAGCACGAGCAGACGCTGCTGCGGACCATCGCGACCACGCCCAGGGCGCCGGTCGGCGTGCGCGGGGATTTGGCAATTGCCATCGACGCGTTGCGCCGGCCGGAACGCCGACGCGGCATGGCCGTCATCATCAGCGACTTCCTCGGCCCGATCAACTGGATGCGCCCGCTGCGGGCGATCGCCGCCCGCCACGAGGTGCTGGCCATCGAGGTGCTCGACCCCCGTGACGTCGAACTGCCCGACATCGGCGACGTCGTGTTGCAGGACGCCGAAACCGGCGTCACCCGGGAATTCACCATCGACGCCCAGCTGCGCGACGACTTCGCCAAGGCGGCCGCGGCGCACCGCGCGGAGGTGTCCCGCACGATCCGCAGCTGCGGGGCCCCGGTGCTGTCGCTGCGCACCGACCGCGACTGGATCGCCGACATCGTCCGCTTCGTCGAGTCCCGCCGGCGGGGGGCACTGGCGGGGCGGCAGTGACATTGCCGCTGCTGGGCCCGATGACGCTGTCGGGCTTCGCGCACTCGTGGTTTTTCCTATTCCTTCTTCTCGTCGTCGGGTTGGCCGCCCTGTACATCGTGCTGCAGCTGGCACGGCAGCGCCGGATGCTGCGGTTCGCGAACATGGAGTTGCTGGAAAGCGTTGCGCCGCAGCGCCCGTCGCGATGGCGCCACGTGCCGGCGATCCTGCTGGTGTTGTCGCTGGTGCTGTTCACCATTGCGATGGCGGGGCCGACCAACGACGTCCGGATTCCCCGCAATCGCGCGGTGGTCATGCTGGTGATCGACGTGTCCCAGTCGATGCGGGCCACCGACGTCCCGCCCAATCGGATGGCGGCCGCGCAGGAGGCGGCCAAGCAGTTCGCCGACGAGCTGACGCCGGGAATCAACCTGGGGCTGATCGAATATGCCGGCACCGCGACCGTGCTGGTGTCCCCGACCACCAACCGGGACGCGACCAAGGCCGCGCTGGACAAGTTGCAGTTCGCCGACCGCACGGCCACCGGGGAGGGCATCTTCACCGCGTTGCAGGCCATCGCGACGGTCGGCGCGGTGATCGGCGGCGGCGACACGCCGCCCCCGGCGCGGATCGTGTTGTTCTCGGACGGCAAGGAGACGATGCCGACCAACCCGGACAACCCGAAGGGCGCCTTCACCGCCGCGCGCACCGCCAAGGACCAGGGGGTGCCGATCTCGACGATCTCGTTCGGCACGCCCTACGGGTTCGTCGAGATCAACGACCAGCGCCAGCCCGTTCCGGTCGACGATTCCACCATGAAGAAGGTCGCCGAGCTCTCCGGGGGGAACTGGTACAACGCCGCGAGCCTGGCCGAGTTGAAGGCCGTCTACGCGTCGCTGCAGCAGCAGATCGGCTACGAGACGATCAAGGGCGACGCCAGCGTGGGCTGGCTGCGGCTGGGCGCGCTGGTGCTGGCGCTGGCGGCACTGGCGGCGCTGCTGATCAACCGGCGGCTGCCGACCTAGATTGGTGCCGAGCGTAACCAGGCTGCGAGTTCCGGCCTGGATTTTCGCAGTCTGGTTACGCTCGCGAAGCGCGCGCCTCGCGTACCCGGCGGATGATGTCGTGGGGGTGGTTCTCGGCGACCACCCTAACCACGATCCACCCCATCAGTTCCAGCTTCTCCAAGCGACCGATGTCCTTTAGCTAGTGGTAGCGACTGGCTTGGTGTTGCGCGCCGTCATATTCGACAGCGACCTGGATGTCCTCCCAGCCCATATCCAAATACGCTTCGGCTGAACCCCATTCGTTGAGTACTGGGATCGATGTCTGCGGTCGGGGAAAGCCGGTGCACCAGCATCAGGCGCATCCAGGTCTCCTTGGGCGATTGTGCCCCGCCATCGACCAGCTCGAGAACGGCCCGAGCGGCCTTCACGCCGCGGCAGCCCCGATACCGGTCGACCAACAGCTCGACGTCGGCCACCTTCAGATCGGTCGCCTGCATGAGTGCGTCGATCGCTGCGACGGCCAAGTCGGTGGGGTAACGGCATGCGATGTCCAGCGCCGTTCTTGCCAGTGTGGTGAGTCTCATGCCGCGGACTACGGCCACCTCGTCGGGCTCGATCCGTGCTTCCCAGACTTGCGCTCCGGCGCCCTTGCGACGATTGGTGTCGATGATCGCGGCGGGTAACGTCGGATCGACCCACTTCGAGCCGTGCAGCGCGGAGGCGGAGAAGCCGGCGAGGACTCCACGCCGCCGCGAGCGCAGCCAGCACGCTTTCGCCTTTAACACGGCGGTCAGCTCGGCGTCTCTCGGCACGTACACGTCTTTGTGCAACGCCACATACCGACTGCGCAGCTCATAGGGCGTCAATGCGCCGACTGCCAGGGCTGCACTGCCCAGAAACGCGTCCGTCATGGCGAAAGTGTGCTGCGCCACACCGACACCGGATGACGAGCGTAACCGCACTGCGAAACTCCGGCCCGAAAATCGCAGCCTGGTTACGCTCGCGAAGTGAAACGGGGGGACAGTCCGGCCGTGCCGCGACGAGGCGATAGGTTGGCGGGGTGACTGACACAGCCACCGAGAACGCCGAAAGTGTTGCCGACTACGGCAGACCCGCATTCGTATCCCGCTCAGTCCTGGTGACGGGCGGAAACCGGGGAATCGGTCTGGCGATCGCGCAGCGGCTGGCCGCCGACGGTCACAAGGTAGCCGTCACACACCGCGGATCCGGCGCACCCGAGGGGCTCTTCGGGGTCGAGTGCGACGTCACCGACAACGACGCCGTCGATCGCGCCTTCAAAGAGGTCGAAGAGCACCAGGGCCCGGTGGAGGTGCTGGTGTCCAACGCCGGCATCTCCGCGGACGCGTTCCTCATCCGGATGACCGAGGAGAGGTTCCAGAAGGTCATCGACGCGAACCTCACGGGCGCGTTCCGGGTGGCCCAGCGCGCCTCGCGCAGCATGCAGAAAAAGCGGTTCGGCCGGATGATCTTCGTCGGCTCGGTCTCTGGCAGCTGGGGGATCGGCAACCAGTCCAACTACGCGGCCTCCAAGGCCGGTCTGATCGGCATGGCCCGCTCGATCTCCCGGGAGCTGTCGAAGGCCGGCGTGACCGCGAACGTGGTGGCCCCGGGCTACATCGACACGGAGATGACCCGCGCGCTGGATGAGCGGATCCAGGCTGGGGCGCTGGAGTTCATCCCGGCGAAACGGGTTGGCACCGCCGCCGAGGTCGCCGGGGTGGTCAGCTTCCTGGCTTCCGAGGACGCGAGCTACATCGCCGGCGCGGTGATCCCGGTCGACGGCGGCATGGGTATGGGCCACTGAGGGCCCCGACGAACTAGGACGGAACATGGCAGGACTGCTCGAAGGCAAACGGATTCTGGTCTCCGGGATCATCACCGACTCGTCGATCGCGTTTCACATCGCCAAGGTGGCGCAGGAAGCGGGGGCGCAGCTGGTGCTGACCGGATTCGACCGGTTGCGCCTGATCCAGCGGATCGCCGACCGGCTCCCGGAGAAGGCGCCTCTGATCGAACTCGACGTGCAGAACGAGAAGCACCTGGCCACCCTGGCCGAGCGGGTGACGGCCGAGATCGGCGAGGGCAACAAGCTGGACGGCGTGGTGCACTCGATCGGCTTCATGCCGCAGACGGGGATGGGCATCAACCCGTTCTTCGACGCTCCGTATGAGGATGTGTCGAAAGGCATTCACATTTCCGCCTTTTCGTACGCCTCGCTGGCCAAGGCGCTGCTGCCGATCATGAACCCGGGTGGCTCCATCGTCGGCATGGACTTCGACCCGACGCGCGCGATGCCGGCCTACAACTGGATGACGGTGGCCAAGAGCGCGCTGGAATCGGTCAACCGATTCGTGGCGCGCGAGGCGGGCCCGTACGGCGTGCGCTCGAATCTCGTTGCTGCCGGCCCGATCCGGACGCTGGCGATGAGCGCGATCGTCGGCGGCGCCCTCGGCGAGGAGGCCGGCGCCCAGATGCAGCTGCTCGAGGAGGGCTGGGACCAGCGCGCGCCGATCGGCTGGAACATGAAGGATCCCACCCCGGTCGCCAAGACGGTGTGCGCGCTGCTCTCGGAGTGGCTGCCGGCCACGACGGGCACCATCATCTACGCCGACGGCGGCGCCAGCACCCAGTTGCTCTAGGGCGCAATGGAGTTCGACGCGGTCCTGCTGCTGTCCTTCGGCGGCCCCGAAGGGCCCGAACAGGTGCGGCCCTTCCTGGAGAACGTCACCCGAGGCCGCAACGTGCCGCCCGAGCGCCTCGACGAAGTCGCCGAGCACTACCTGCATTTCGGCGGCGTGTCGCCGATCAACGGGATCAACCGGGCGTTGATAACCGAGCTACAAGCGGAACTGGACCTGCCCGTCTACTTCGGCAACCGCAACTGGGAGCCGTACATCGAGGATACCGTTACGACGATGCGCGACAACGGTGTTCGTCGCGCCGCGGTGTTCACCACCTCCGCCTGGAGCGGCTACTCCAGCTGCGCGCAGTATGTCGAGGACATCGCCCGGGCCCGCGGGGCGGCCGGACCGGACGCCCCCGAATTGGTCAAGCTGCGGCCCTATTTCGACCACCCGCTGTTCGTCGAGATGTTCGCCGAGGCCGTCGCCGCCGCGGCGAAGACCGTCCCGGACGGCGCGCGGCTGGTGTTCACCGCCCATTCCGTCCCGGTGGCGGCCGACCAGCGTTGCGGCCCCCGTCTGTACAGCCGCCAAGTCGCCTATGCCACAAGGCTGGTGGCCGCGGCCGCGGGATACGCCGAGTACGACCTGGCCTGGCAGTCGCGGTCGGGGCCGCCGCAAGTTCCCTGGCTGGGGCCCGATGTCGCCGACCACCTGACGGCGCTCGCGAATGCCGGGACCCCGGCCGTGATCGTCTGCCCCGTCGGATTCGTCGCCGACCACATCGAGGTGGTGTGGGACCTCGATTACGAATTGCGCTTGCAGGCCGAGGCCGAGGGGATGGCCTTCGCCCGGGCCGCCACGCCCAACGCCGATCGTCGATTCGCCCGGCTGGCAGCGGATCTGGTCGACGAACTTCGCCACGGCCGGGTGCCGGGCCGGGTGAGCGGGGCCGATGCGGTGCCGGGCTGCCTGGCCAGCGTCAACGGCGCGCCGTGCCGCCCGCCGCACTGCGTCGCCGCAGAGAACGGTTAGTCGGCCCAGGCGGAGTGCAGGATCGCGGTGACCGCGGCCAGTCGCGCCGACCGCACGACCGTGGTCAGCGGGCGCAGCGCATCGGTGGCGATTCGGGCCTGTGACGACGATTGCGTGCCGACCCCGGCGACCATCCGGTCCGTCGGGGAGTCGGACACCCGGCTGAGCCCGGAGCTGACCGCGATGATCGCGTCGACGTGCGCGGCGTTCTCCAGCACGCGCAGGGCGCGAGAGGGCGCGTGGTCGGGAATGCGGTGCTGGCGTGCCGATTCCAGCAGCTGCTCGACAACCCCCCGCGGATCGTCCACGTCGGACGCGGCGGCTCCCAGCCCGATGGCACCGAGCGCGTCGGCGGCCGATCGCACGGCCGACCGCAGCGCGTACTCGGCGTCGCCGAGCTCGTAGTGGTCGAGCACCGGCGCGCCGGGCAGCGAGTACACCGTCCACGCGAGGCCGCACAATTCGGGTGATCCCGCGTCGTCGTCGGCGTCGTCGAGGTCGCCGTAGCTGAACTCCGGAACCAGGCCGACGGCGGTGCCGGGATCGTCGGGGTTGGTGACGATGACCGCCTCGCCGGCGGCCAGGGCGTCGGATTCGAACTGCGTTCCCGGCGCCAGGCCCCGCACGTCACCGGGCACCGGCAGAGCCATGTTGACCGTCCCCCGCAGACGACCTGGGGCAAGCGGGACCGCGGGCCGGCCCACCGCCGCGCGCAGCGTTTGCAAGAGCGTGACGGTGCCGGCATCGGGGACATCGGGCCACGGCAGGCCGGTGTGGCCCGCGGCGACCGCATCATACGCGGTGACCGATTGCTTTGGCGCCCAAACGGATAACGCGTCCAAGACGTCGTCGGGCGCCGCCTTGCCGGCGAGCCAGGCGTTGGCCCACACGGACAGCGAGACACTGGGACACCACATGATCTCGGAGTGTAGTTGTTTGATCCGGCAAAGGCGGATTACGCGTATTCTGACCGCATGCCCGCCGCGGTGATCTGGCTCATATTCGCGCTGGTGCTCGCCGGTGCGGAGGCGCTGACGGGGGACATGTCGCTGCTGATGCTTTCCGGTGGCGCGCTGGCGGCCACGGGCACCACGTGGTTGCTGGACTTGCCGGTGTGGGCCAACGCGACGGTATTCGTGGTCGTCTCGGTCCTGCTCCTGGTGCTCGTGCGGCCGGCGCTGCGGCGGCGGCTCACGCCCGCGAAGGGGCTGCCGACCGGCATCAAGGCGCTGGAGGGCAAGAGCGCGCTGGTCCTTGGCCGCGTCGCACGCGACGAGGGCCAGGTGAAGCTGGACGGCCAGGTATGGACCGCGCGGCCACTCGACGACAACGATGTGTACGAACCCGGCGAACGAGTGACCGTCATGCAGATCAACGGCGCCACGGCGGTCGTGTTCAAGGACATGTAACCCTCTGGAGAAATAGGAGGAAGAGATGGCTGGAATTGCTCTGCTGGTGGTGGCGCTCGCGATTGTGGTCTTTGGGATCATCGTGGTGGCGAAGTCGGTCGCGCTGATCCCCCAGGCCGAGGCCGCGGTGATCGAACGCCTGGGTCGGTACAGCCGCACCGTCAGCGGGCAGCTGACGCTCTTGGTGCCATTCATCGACCGCATCCGCGCCCGGGTGGACCTGCGCGAGCGGGTGGTGTCGTTCCCGCCGCAGCCGGTGATCACCGAGGACAACCTGACCCTCAACATCGACACCGTTGTCTATTTCCAGGTCACCGTCCCGCAGGCGGCCGTCTACGAAATCAGTAACTACATCGTCGGCGTCGAACAGCTCACCACGACCACCCTGCGCAACGTGGTCGGCGGGATGACGCTTGAGCAGACCCTGACCTCCCGCGACATGATCAACGGCCAGCTGCGCGGTGTGCTCGACGAGGCGACCAATCGCTGGGGCCTGCGGGTCGCCCGGGTCGAGCTGCGCAGCATCGACCCGCCGCCGTCGATCCAGGCCTCGATGGAAAAGCAGATGAAGGCCGACCGCGAGAAGCGGGCGATGATCCTGACCGCCGAAGGTAGCCGGCAGGCGGCGATCACCCAGGCCGAGGGTGAGAAGCAGTCGCAGATCCTGGCCGCCGAGGGCGCCAAGCAGGCCGCGATCCTGGCCGCGGAGGCCGACCGGCAGTCCCGCATGCTGCGCGCGCAGGGCGAGCGCGCCGCGGCCTACCTGCGGGCGCAGGGGCAGGCCAAGGCCATCGAGAAGACGTTCGCCGCCATCAAGGCCGGCAGGCCCACCCCGGAGATGCTGGCCTACCAGTACCTCCAGACGCTGCCGGAGATGGCGCGCGGTGACGCCAACAAGGTGTGGGTGGTGCCCAGCGACTTCAGCGCCGCGCTGCAGGGCTTCACCAGGCTGCTGGGCACCCCGGGCGAGGACGGCGTGTTCCGGTTCCAGCCGTCCCCGGTCGAGGACGCGCCCAAGCACAGCGCCGACGACGACGCGGACGTCGCCGACTGGTTCTCCACCGAGACCGACCCGGCCATCGCCCAGGCGGTGGCCAGGGCCGAGGCGATCGCCCGCCAGCCGGTGGACGGGCAGCCGGGAGCGCCGCCGGAGCTGACCCAATAGGCTGGGCGGATGAGCGCGCTGACCTCACCGAAAACCTATGCGGGACTTGCCGCCTTCCATGCCGTCGACGCGGTGGCGTGCGGAGTCCAGGTGGCCCCGATCAAGAAGGTGCTGGACGACCTGGGGGTACCGGACGAAATCCGCCCCGTGCTGCCGGTGGTGAAGGCGGCCGCCGCCATCGGGCTGCTGTCGGTCACCCGTTTCCCCGCCCTGGCCAGGCTGACGACGGCGATGCTGACGTTGTACTTCATCCTGGCCGTCGGCGCGCACATCCGGGCGCACGACAAGCTCGTCAACACCCTTCCGGCCGCGACGTTCCTGGCCACGTTCGCCGTGATGACCGCCAAGGGCCCGGATCGCGGTTAGTCACAACGCAATGCGACGATCGGCAGTGGGTTGTCGGTGTCGGTGATCGGGGCGCCGATCGTGGTCTCCAGCACCGGCCGGAACCGTTCCCACGCTCCGGGATGACGGTCGCGGTAGGCGGCGAGCGTGCGGTCGGCCTCCGCTTTGTCGAGGATCCGCGCGGTGGCGCGCCGCGGGGCGTGGCTGCCGACGTACACACGCACCCGCGGGTTGGCTTCAATGTTGCGGAACCACTGGGCTTTTCGGCCGAAGCCCGACGCGACGACATAGACGTCGGCGGCGGGGTGATCGACGACCTCCAACACCGCGTAGCGCGGTGCGCCGGACTTGCGCCCGATGTGTTCGAGCATCAGGATGCGCGAGCCGAACAGCGCGCCCGCGCGGGCCTGGTAGATCCAGACCGGCGCGCGCATCAGCCGGCGGGAACGCAGCGCCCGTGCGCCGATCCTGGCGAGCAGGGATGTGTTGGACATCGTGACCTCCCTCATCTATTTCTGCTGTGTCAGCGGCACAAGCCCGTCGCGGTAAATCGCGAACACCTCGCCGGCCCAGCGCCGCATCCCCGCCGCCGAGAGTGGATCGACGCCGAGCACTTCAGTCAGGCGGGGCCTCAGAGTCAGCACCGCCAGGTCGTTGATGAGCAAAAACGCCGCCCGGACCTCGGTGTCCTCGCCGGGGCTGGCGGTTCCGGCCGCAACCATCATCTCGAGCGTGGCCTGGCTGAGCCGGAAGAGCCGGTCGAAAAGGGCCGACCCGGCCGGACCGCCCGCGGTGAGCAGCCGGCTCAGGTAGGCCGGGATCGCAGAGTCGGGGGGTAGGTGGGTGGCCAAGCCGTCCAACAGGTTTGGCGCCGCCATCGGGTCGAGGCCTACCGCGGCGGTCTGCTCGGTCATCGTGGTCAGCAGCGCGTCAAACGTCGCGACGACGTGGGTGTCGACGGCCTCGACCAGTCCCTCTTTCGAGCCGTAATGCCGGATGAGCAATGCCGCCGAGACGCCGGCCGCGCCCGCGATATCGCGCATCGTGACCGCGTCGGGTCCGCGCTCGGCGAACAGTCGCAGCGCTTCGTCGCGGATGCGTGCCCGGGCCGTCCGATCGTCGGGAAGTGAATGCACATTTACTATTGTAAACAGATGTTTAGTCCGCGTCGCGCGTTGGATCGTCGCCGCATAGACCCAGGGCGATTTGGGTAGCTTTCGCATCAATGAATCGAAAAGCGGGTGACGGCGGCGGCACCACGGTGGTCGATGCCCGCGCAATGCATCGGTCGATCCAGGGCACCGCGATCGGCAACTTCATGGAGGCCTACGACTTCACCCTGTTCAGCCTCGTCGCCACCATCCTGGCGCAGAAGTTCTACCCCGGGGAAAACTCCGGCGCGGGCAACCTCATCGCCACCTTCGGCACGATGACCGCCGGCTTCGTCGTACGGCCGTTGGGCGGGTTTATCTTCGGGCCGCTGGGCGACCGCATCGGGCGCAAACCCGTGCTGGTGATGACGATCTCGTTGATGGCCGTGTGCGGGGCCGCGACGGGTGCGCTACCGGGCTACCACACGATCGGGGTCTGGGCGCCGATCCTGCTCACGGCCGTCCGCATCGGCCAGGGGCTTTCCTCCGGCGGGGAGTATGCGGGCGCCATGACCTTCATCGCCGAGCACGCCCCGGACCACAAACGCGGGATGCTGGCCGGATTCCTGCCGGTGGGCACGCTGGGCGGCTTCGTGGTGGGCGCCGCGCTGGTAACGGGGCTGCAGACCGCGTTGTCCACCGCCGACATGCTGAACTGGGGCTGGCGCATCCCGTTTCTGCTGGCGGCGCCGTTGGGCCTGGTGGCGGTGTATTTGCGCTCGAGGATCGATGAGTCGCCCGGCTACGAGAAGGTGCACAAGGTCGCGCTGCCCGTCTCCGTTCGCACCCAATTCGTGCTGACCGTCGTGCGGCAGTGGAAAGGGCTGCTGATCTGCCTAGGTGTGGAGCTCGCGGTCACCGACACGAGTTACATGGTCAGCGGGTACGTGCCGACGTACCTGAAAAAGACCGCGGGGGTGGGGGACACCGCGGCGCTGGTGATGGTCCTGATCGTGCTGGCCGTGTTGACGATCGGCGTCCTCTTGGTCGCGATGCTGTCCGATCGCATCGGCATCAAACCCCTGATGTGGACGGGATGCGGCTTGCTCATGGTCGTCTCGCTACCGGCCTTCATGCTGATGCGGTACGGCGTGGCGTATCCGACGAAGTTCGGCGGTGTGCTGCTGATCGGCCTGCCCATGATGTTCTTGAGCAGCCTCGAGCCGGCGATCCTGCCCGCGCTGTTCCCCACCAACGTGCGCTACGGCGCGGTGTCGATCGGGTTCAACATCGCGGTATCGGCCTTCGGCGGCACCACCCCGCTGATCGCCGAGACGTTGGTCACCGGAACCCACAATCCGATGATGCCCGCATACATGCTGATGTTCGCCGGCGTGGTCGGCGCCGGCACCCTGTTCTTCGCCCCGGAGGTGGCCGGCAAGCCGTTGCTGGGTTCCGGGGCCGTCGACCTCATGGAGCTCAGCGCGGGAGCGGCGGGGGCAAGGGCGGGGCCGGGATGACCCCCGGCGTCGCGGTCGGGGCCGACGGCGGAGCCGGATAAACGCAGCCGGGCGCGTTCGACCCCACGGGCGGCGGATAGGGCGGCGGGGGGAGCTGCACCCGGACCGTGAACACCAGGCCGGTGATCGCGAAGGCTGCGATCGCGCCCAGGACCAGGCCCGCGAGCCCGACGGCGGCGACGACGGCCGTGGAATGGCGGCGGGCGGGGGCCGCATCGGGCGGGGCATTCCGGGTGTTTTCGGGCGTCATGAGGCTCCCAGGTCGTCGGGTCTCGGTACCGGGAACGCTAGTTGCCGGGGACCGACACCGAACAGCTGATGCCCGGGGCGCGCAGGATCCGCAGGTCCAAAGTCACCAACGGGACGGCCAAGTTCTCGGCGAGTGCGACGTAGGCGGCGTCGTAGCTCGACAGATTGGCCCGCAGCTCCCAGACACGCGTTGCGAGCAGGTCGTATGGCCACAGTTCGATCGTCAGGTCGAGCAGGTCCGTGTGGGCCTGAGCGGCCTGGTCGGCGCTGATCGCTCTGCTGAGCTCGGCACGCCTGATGACGTTGGCGCATTCGTACGGCAGCAACGTCGGTGCGAGAAGTTCGGCATCCGCCAATCGCGTGGTTGCCCATTCTCCATCGCCACCGGAATCCAGCAAGACGGCTACGACCGCCGATGCGTCGCAGACGGCACGTTCGGTCACCGGCGCTCGGCGTCTTTGGCGGCGAGGATGGCGGCCGCGTCGAGGCGGACTTTTGTTGCGTTGACCCGGGCGCGCGCGCGAGTGATGACGTCCCCCGGTGTCGGCCTGTCCGCCGTCGCGACGAGCAGTCCGCGCAGGTACTCCTGCAACGACTGCCCCGACCGGGCAGCGCGCGCGGCCAGCTCGTCGCGGGTCTCGTCCGGTATGCCGCGAATCGTGATCGCTACCACGACTGCATAATAGCAGTAATGCAGGCAATATGCAGGCGATGGATAACGTGAAGCGAACCTGAAGAAAAGGGCTTGTCGGGCCGGCCGCCAAAGCGGAGCGCACACAATGAGGCATGGCGAGTTCCCCACGCGCAGCGAGGCGCCCGGCGGCCGGCCCACCGCGGGTGCTGGTCGTTGAGGATTCCGAGACCATCCGCGAAATGGTCAGCGAGGCGCTGACCGACGCCGGCTACCACGCCGACGCCTGCCGCGACGGCGACGGTTTGGAGGACGCTCTCGACGGGCTGCGACCGGACCTGGTGGTGCTTGACGTGATGCTGCCGGGGCGCGACGGGTTCACGCTGATCGACGTGATCCGTGATTGGGGCGACGCGGGCATTGTGCTGATCACCGCCCGCGACGGCCTCACCGACCGGCTGCGTGGCCTCGACGGCGGCGCCGACGACTACGTCGTCAAACCGTTCGAGCTGGCCGAACTGGTGTCACGGGTCAACGCGGTGCTGCGCCGGCGGGGGCGGCTGCCGCGGGTGCTGCAGGTGGGTGACCTGATCGTGGACGTCGAGGCGGGCGTCGCCGTGCGCGCGGGACGCGAGCTGGAGCTGACCGCCACCGAGCTGCGGCTGTTGCACTTCCTGGTCGAGCAGCGCAGCCGGATCGTGAGCGCCGGCCAGATCCTGAACGCGGTCTGGGGCTACGACGCCTACGACCCCAACCTGGTGCAGGTGCACATCAGCGGGCTGCGGCGCAAGCTCGAGGCCCACGGGCCGCGGATCGTGCACACCGTCCGCGGCATCGGCTACCGCATGCAAGCCCAACGATCATGACGGTCGACCCCGTAACGCCGACGCCGTCGCTGCAGCGGCGGGTCGTCGTCGTCGTCATCGGGTTGCTCGCGGCCTTGTTGGTGGTGCTCGGGGTGGTCATCGACGTCAGCCTGCGGGCCCAGGCTCGTCGGGACCTCAACGACCGCCTTCTCGCGGCCACCTCGCGCGCGGACGCGCTCGCGCAGGCGCACACCCCGCCGCAGCAAATCGCCGCCCAACTCAACGGCGGCGTCGTCCGCGCGCTCGTGATCACCGCCGACGGCATCGCCTACGGCGACCCCGCGATCAGCCCGGACCCCGGCGTCGGCGCGTTCGTCCCGCCGCCACCGCCGCCGGGCTACCCGCCGTTCGGGCCGCCGCCGGGCTATCCACCCCCGCCGCCGGGGGGGCCGCCCGCGCCGCCGGCTGCCACCGCCACCGAGCTGGTCCATCCCTTGCCCGACGGGGCGCGGCTCGTCCTGGTGGCCGACACGACGCAGACCACGCAGGTGACCCGTCAGCTGCGTGAGCTGATGATCGGCGCCGGTGTGGTGACGCTGCTGGTGGCGGCGCTGCTGTCGGTCGCGGTCAGCCGGGTCGCGCTGCGGCCGCTGGATCGGCTCACCGCGCTGGCGACCGACATCGCGACCGGTGATCGCGGCCGCCGATTGCGCCCCAAGCGCACCGATACCGAACTCGGTCGCGCGGCCGGCGCCTTCGACGGGATGCTGGAGGTGCTGGAAGCCTCCGAGAGGCGGGCCCGGGGCGCGGCCGCGGACGCCCGGCGCGCAGAGGCGGCCACCCGGCGATTTCTCGTCGATGCCGCCCACGAGCTGCGCACCCCGATCGCCGGGATTCAGGTCGCCGCCGAACAACTCGCCAGCAACGCCGGTCAGCATCAACACGACGCCGCGGCCCGCGGTCAGTACCGGCGCGCCACCCTGTTGCTCTCCGATGCCCGCCGCGCCGGGCGCCTCGTGGGCGACATGCTGGATCTCAGTCGCATCGACGCCGGGCTGCCGCTGGATGTGCACGACGTCGACCTCGCCGCGGTGGTCGACGCCGAAGCCGACCGGACGACCATGCTGGCGCCGCGCGTCACGGTCGTCCGCACCGGCCTGGCCGAGCTGGCAGTGAAGGCGGACCCGACCCGGGTGGCGCAAATCCTGGGCAACCTGCTCGACAACGCCCGCAGGTACACCCCCGCCGGTGGCGCGATCAACGTCGACCTGCGCGCGAGCGACCACACCGCCGAGGTGACCGTCACGGACACCGGCCCGGGGATTCCCGATGACGAGCGTGACCGCATCTTCGAGCGGCTGGTGCGCCTGGATGCCGGGCGCGCCCGCGACCACGGCGGCGCCGGGCTCGGCCTCCCCATCGCCCGCGCGCTGGCGCGCGCCCACGGGGGCGAGCTGAGCTGCCTTTCCCGCGAGGGCGGGGCGCAGTTCCGGCTCAGCCTGCCCGTCGGCGCGGCCAGCGCGCCGCCGGCCTAGAACCCCGGCGGCGGGGGCGGTCCGCCCGGGTGCGGCCCGAACGGTCCGCCGGGGGCGCCCGGTCCCTGCGGTGGCGGCCCGAACGGCCCACCCGGCCCTGGCGGCGGCGGGCCCGGTTGCCCGGGCGCCGGGGGCGGCGGCGGGGGATCGGCGCTGGCAAGCGCCGCGCCGAAGCCCGTCGCGGCAATCCCGAGGGCGCCCGCGAGCACCGAGCCGGCGATGAGTTGCTTGATCTTCATTGCAGATTTCTCCTGTTCGTTGGTCAGCGGGTCGGCGGTGGCGACGACGGCGGTGTCCCGGGCCCGCCGGAAGGGCCGGGGATGCTGGGCTGCGGCGGCTGGCCCGGAGGGGGCGGGCCGGCCCAGGGCGGCGGCGGGTGCCAGGCGAACGGCGGCGGTGGTGGTGGGCCCCAGGCGCCCGCCGGCGGTGGCGGAAAACCGAACCCCGGCGGCGGGGAGGGAGGGGCCCAGAGGCCGATCAGCGTGGCGGCCCCGAAGGCCCCCACGACGAGCCCGGCCAACCCGCTGCCGACCGCGACGCCGGCGGGGTGCCGATGCAGGACCGACGGTGGGGTTGCGGGGTGTGTGTTGTGGGTCGATCCCTCGACGGTCACTGTGCCTCCTCGTTGCTGTGGTGGTGGCAGCGACGGTAGGAAGCGAAGCTGAAATCAACCTGAAGTGGGCCGTTTGCGCCGCACCTCTTCAGGTTCGCTTCAGAAATCGAGCCTCGGTGCAGTTAGCTGACGGCGGCCGGCTCGGGGGCGGTGTGCGTCCTGCGGCGGTGGTGCCGGCGGTGCTGGCGGATCTCGTAGACGAGCCCGGTCACCCCCAGGCTCGCCGTGCACAGCGACACCAGCAACAGCGCCGGGCTGGGGTGACCGGCTAGCGCGTCGCCCAGGATCACCACCGCGGCGGTGCCGGGCAGCAACCCGGCGATGGTGGCAAGCGTGTAAGGGGCGGCGCGCACGGTCGACGCCCCGGCGGCGTAGTTGATCGCCGAAAACGGCACGGCGGGGATCAGTCGCAGCGACAGGATGGCCAGCCAGCCGCGTGCGCGCAGACGCTCGTCGACGGTGTCGATCGATCGGTGGCGGACCAGCCGGTTGAGCTGCCAGCCGGCCGCGCGCACCAGCAGCAACGCGAGTACCGCGCTGGCGGTGCTCGCGACGACGGCGATCGCGACTCCCAGCAGCGGGCCGAACAGGAGCCCGGCGGCCAGTGTGAAAGCGGTGCGGGGAACCGGCACCACCGTGGCCACCACGTGCGTGCCGAGGAACGCCAACGGGAACCAGGGGCCCACCGATTCGGCCCAGTCCCGCATCTGCAGCGGCGTCGGCAGGGGAAGCCAGGTAGCCGCCGCGATCAGCGCTGTGATCCCGACCACTGCCGCGAGAGCGCGCGGTCGGGAGAGCTGCCGCGCCGCCGCACCGGTCACGGCACGGAGATCACGCAGTCTGGGGCTGATTTTGCAGGTGGCGGAAGCCGTCACGCCTGTCAAGGGTACGGGCCGCGGGCGAATAATTCCTTTCCCGCCGCGGGCGTTTCCCCGGCCACCTGCCCCGATGGGGGCCGCGCGCGGTTTTTAGCCGGGACCCCCGATCAATTAGCCTCATTAGTACGTGGCAGAGCCCCATTTGCTGGGAAAAAGGGAGCAATCGGTGTCCATTGATGTACCCGAGCTCGCCGACCTAGAACAGGTTCGCGGGCGTTGGCGCAGTGCGGTCGCCGGTGTGCTGTCCAAGAGCACCCGCAAGGATCCCGACCAGCTGGGGGACGAGCCGGAGCGGCTGCTGGAGACGCCGACGTATGACGGAATCGCCATCCGCGCGCTGTACACCGCGCTCGACGAACTGCCCGAACCGCCGCTGCCCGGCGAGTGGACCTACGTGCGCGGTGGCGACGCGCTGCGCGACGTCAACCCGGGCTGGAAGGTGGCCGAGGCCTTCCCGGTTCCCGGCGGCGACGGCAACGCCGCGGTGCTGGCCGCCCTCGCGGAGGGGGTCAGCGCGCTGCGGATCCGGGTGGGCCGGTCCGGGGTGGCGCCCGCGGAGCTCGCGCCGCTGCTCTCGGGCGTGTACCTCGACCTGGTGCCCGTCATCCTCGACGCCGGCGCCGACTACCGCGAGGCCTGCGACGCGCTGCTGGCGCTGGTCGACGAGCTGGGTCCGGACCGGCGCAACACCCTGTCGATCGACCTGGGCGCCGACCCGCTGACCGCGAAGCTCAGCGGCCGGCAGTCCCCGCCGGCGGAGCACGTGGTCGCCGTGGCGACCCGCGCGGCCGCGCGCCGCGGCGTGCGGGCGATCACCGTCGACGGACCCGCCTTCCACAACCTGGGCGCCAACGCGACCTGGGAGCTGGCCGGCGCCGTCGCGGCCGCGGTGGCCTACCTGCGGTTGCTCACCGACTCCGGGCTCGCTGTCGCGCAAGCCTTGCGGCAGATCAGCTTCCGGCTGGCCGCCGACGACGACCAGTTCCTGACGATCGCCAAGCTGCGCGCCGCGCGCCGGCTCTGGGCGCGGGTCGCCGAGGTCGTCGGCGACCCCGAGGGCGGCGCCGCCGTCGTTCACGCGGAGACCTCGCTGCCGATGATGACCCAGCGCGACCCGTGGGTGAATATGCTCCGCGGCACCGTGGCCGCCTTCGGCGCGGGGGTCGGCGGCGCCGACACCGTGCTGGTGCTGCCGTTCGACGCGGCCATCGCGGGCGGCTTTCCCGGTGTGGCGAACGGCTTCTCGCGGCGCATCGCGCGCAACACCCAGCTGCTGCTGCTGGAGGAGTCGCACGTCGGGCGGGTGCTGGACCCCGCCGGCGGGTCGTGGTTCGTCGAGGACCTGACAGAGCAGCTGGCCCGACAGGCCTGGCAGCAGTTCCAGGAGATCGAGGCCCGCGGCGGGTTCGCGGACGCCCGCGGCTACGTCGCCCAGCAGATCGCCGGCATCGCCGCGGGGCGCGCCGACGACATCGCGCATCGGCGAACGGCGATCACCGGCGTCAACGAATACCCCAACCTGGAGGAACCGCCGCTGCCGGAAGCCGATTCGGCGGCCGAAATCCGGCGCTACGCGGCGGAATTCGAGAAGCTGCGCGACCGGTCCGACGCCTACCTGGCGCGCACCGGCTCGCGCCCGAAGGCGCTGCTGCTGCCGCTGGGACCGTTGGCCGAGCACAACATTCGGGCGACGTTCGCGGTCAACCTGCTGGCCTCGGGGGGCATCGAGGCGATCAACCCCGGCCCGGTCGACGCCGCGGGAATCGCGGCGGCCGTAGCGGCGGCCGGGTCGCCGGCCGTGGCCGTCATCTGCGGCACCGACACGCGCTATCACGACGATGGCGCGGACGCCGTCGAGGCGGCCCGCCGCGCCGGTGTGCCGACGGTCTGCCTGGCCGGGCCCGAGCAAGCGCTGGGTGACGCCCAGCACCGGCCGGATGAGTACCTGACCGCGAAGATCAATGCGGTGCAAGCCTTGTCGGACCTGCTGACGCGATTGGGGGCGTAGCCATGACGATGACGACACCAGCAATCGGCAACTTCTCGGACGTCCCGCTGCACGGCGACCGCGCCGCGCCGCGGCCCACCGAGGCCGCCGCGAAAGAGCAGGCGGCCGCAGCCGCGGCGGCGCACGGGTACGCACCCGAACAGCTGCACTGGCACACGCCCGAAGGCATCGACGTCAAGCCGGTGTACATCGCCGAAGACCGCGCCGCCGCGGTGGCCGACGGCTACCCGCTGAACAGCTTCCCCGGCGAACCGCCGTTCGTGCGCGGCCCCTACCCGACGATGTACGTCAACCAACCCTGGACGATCCGCCAATACGCCGGGTTCTCCACCGCCGCGGATTCCAACGCGTTCTACCGGCGCAACCTGGCCGCCGGCCAGAAGGGCCTGTCGGTGGCCTTCGACCTGGCCACCCACCGCGGCTACGACTCCGACCACCCCCGCGTTCAGGGTGACGTCGGAATGGCCGGGGTGGCAATCGATTCCATCCTCGACATGCGGCAGCTGTTCGACGGCATCGACCTGTCCGCGGTCTCGGTGTCGATGACGATGAACGGCGCGGTGCTGCCGATCCTGGCGCTGTACGTGGTGGCCGCCGAGGAGCAGGGGGTGCCGCCGGAGAAGCTGGCCGGCACCATCCAGAACGACATCCTCAAAGAGTTCATGGTGCGCAACACCTACATCTACCCGCCCAAGCCGTCGATGCGCATCATCTCCGACATCTTCGCCTATTCCAGCGCCAAGATGCCGAAGTTCAACTCCATCTCGATCTCCGGCTACCACATCCAGGAGGCCGGTGCCACAGCGGATTTGGAGCTGGCCTACACGCTGGCCGACGGCGTCGACTACATCAAGGCGGGCCTGGACGCCGGCCTGGACATCGACAAGTTCGCGCCCCGGCTGTCGTTCTTCTGGGGCATCGGCATGAACTTCTTCATGGAGGTCGCCAAGCTGCGGGCGGGCCGGCTGCTGTGGAGCGAACTGGTGTCGCAATTCGGCGCCAAGAACCCGAAATCGCTGTCGCTGCGCACACATTCGCAGACCTCGGGCTGGTCGCTGACCGCCCAAGACGCCTTCAACAACGTCGCGCGCACCTGCATCGAGGCGATGGCCGCCACCCAGGGCCACACCCAATCGCTACACACCAACGCCCTGGACGAGGCGCTGGCGCTGCCCACCGACTTCTCCGCCCGGATCGCGCGCAACACCCAGCTGGTGCTGGCGCAGGAGTCGGGGACCACCAGGCCGATCGACCCCTGGGGCGGCTCCTACTACGTGGAGTGGCTGACCCATCGGCTCGCGCAGGCGGCCCGCGCCCACATGGCCGAGATCGCCGAGCACGGCGGCATGGCGCAGGCCATCGACGACGGCATCCCCAAGATGCGCATCGAGGAGGCCGCCGCGCGCACCCAGGCCCGCATCGACTCGGGTCAGCAGCCGGTGATCGGGGTGAACAAGTACCAGGTCGACGAGGACCAGGAGATCGAGGTACTCAAGGTCGAAAACAGCCGCGTGCGCGCCGAGCAGCTGGCGAAATTGCAAGAGCTGCGGGCCAACCGGGACTCCAAGGCCGTCGACGCCGCGCTGGCCGAGCTGTCCCGCGCCGCGGCCGCCGCCGGCCGGGCGGGCGAAGACGGGCTGGGCAACAACCTGCTGGCGCTGGCCATCGACGCGGCCCGGGCCAAGGCCACCGTCGGCGAGATCTCGGACGCGCTGGAAAAGGTGTATGGCCGTCACCAGGCCGAGATCCGTACCATCGCCGGGGTCTACCGTCACGAAGCCGGAAAGGCCACCAACATCGCCACCGCCACCGAACTGGTCGAGAAATTCGCCGAGGCCGACGGGCGCCGGCCCAGGATTCTGGTGGCCAAGATGGGCCAGGACGGCCACGACCGCGGGCAGAAGGTGATCGCGACGGCGTTCGCCGACATCGGCTTCGACGTCGACGTCGGGTCGCTGTTCTCCACGCCCGAGGAGGTGGCCCGCCAGGCCGCCGACAACGACGTGCACGTCATCGGAGTGTCCTCGCTGGCCGCCGGCCACCTGACGCTGGTGCCGGCGCTCCGCGACGCGCTGGCCGAGGTCGGACGGCCCGACATCATGATCGTGGTCGGCGGCGTCATCCCGCCCGGCGACTTCGACGAGCTGTACGCGGCAGGGGCCACCGCCATTTTCCCGCCCGGGACGGTGATCGCCGACGCCGCCATCGGGCTGCTGCACAAGCTCGCCGAGCGACTCGGGTATGACCTGGGCCGGTGACGTCGCCAATGCTTAGCGCGAACGTGATGTCATGGCGAGAATCGGCCCGTTTTCTCGCCGTGACGTCACGCTCGGCGCGTGCCCTATGAAGGGCTCCATAGAGGAGTTGGCGAAGGCCGTCCTCGGCGGCGACCGCGCGGCGCTGCCGCGGGCCATCACGCTGCTGGAGTCCACCCGTGCCGACCACCACGAAAAAGCGCAACAGCTGCTGCTGGAGCTGATGCCCCACGCGGGCAAGGCCCACCGCGTCGGCATCACCGGGGTCCCCGGGGTGGGGAAGTCCACCAGCATCGAGGCGCTCGGCATGCATTTGATCGAGCAGGGCCACCGGGTGGCGGTGCTGGCCGTCGACCCGTCCTCGACGCGCACCGGCGGCTCGATCCTGGGCGACAAGACCCGGATGGCGCGGCTGGCGGTGCACCCAGACGCCTACATCCGACCGTCGCCGACGTCGGGCACGTTGGGCGGGGTCGCGAAGGCCACGCGGGAGGCGATCGTGCTGCTCGAGGCCGCGGGGTTTGACGTGATCCTCGTCGAGACCGTCGGTGTGGGCCAGTCCGAAGTGGCCGTGGCAAACATGGTGGACACCTTCGTCCTGCTGACCCTGGCCCGCAGCGGCGACCAGCTGCAGGGCATCAAGAAGGGTGCGCTGGAGCTGGCCGACATCGTGGTGGTTAACAAGGCCGACGGGGAGCACCTGGCCGAGGCGCGCAAGGCCGCGCGGGAGCTGTCCGCGGCCATCAGGTTGATCCATCCGGGCGAAACACTCTGGCGCCCACCCGTTCTCACCATGAGCGCGGCGGAGGGAACCGGCCTTGCCGAGCTGTGGGAGACCATCGAGCGCCACCGCCGGGTGCTCGCCGACGCCGGGGAACTCGACGAGCGCCGCCGTGCCCAGCAAGTCGACTGGACCTGGCAGATGGTTCGCGACGCCGTCCTGGACCGGGTGCTGTCCCACCCGGCCGTCCGCAAAATCCGCGCCGACGTGGAACGCCAGGTCAAGGCGGGGGAGCTGACCCCGGCGCTGGCGGCCCAGCAAATACTTCAGGCCGCGTCTTCCTAACGGATAGGTAAATTAGCCGCGGTTTCCCCTACGGACAGTATGGAATCCAAGTAAATTCAATACTGTGACAATGGAGTCTCGGGTCGCTCGCCGCGCGGTCCCCGTCCACGATGGCCCTGACGCAGGCCATCGTGTGTCCGGTGCGGCGGACCCACATTTCGCCTGCGTCGTTCGCAGTTTCTCCACGATGTTCCCGGCCCGCCGGTTCGGTGGTGGGGCGCTGGCCGTCTACGTCGATGGTCAACCCGCCGTTGACGTGTGGTCCGGCTGGGAGGACCGGGGCGGTCACGTGCCGTGGTCGGCCGACACCGCTCCGATGGTGTTCTCGGCAACCAAGGGCATGGCCGCCACCGTCATCCACCGGCTCGCCGACCGCGGGCTCATCGACTACGAGGCGCCGGTCGCCGAGTACTGGCCGGATTTCGGGGCCAACGGCAAAGCCGAACTCACCGTGCGCCAGGTGATGAGACACCACGCCGGCCTGTCGGGCCTGCGCGGCGCCACGCAGGAAGACCTGCTGGACCACGTCCTGATGGAAGAGCGCCTGGCGGCGGCGTCGCCGGGGCGGCTGCTGGGCAAATCCGCCTATCACGCGCTGACCTTCGGCTGGCTGATGTCCGGGCTCGCCCGCGGCGTGACCGGCAAGGGCATGCGCGCGCTGATCCGCGAGGAGCTCGCCGAGCCGTTGGGTACCGACGGAATGCACCTGGGCCGGCCGCCGGCCGAGTCCCCGACGCGGGCCGCGCAGATCATCATGCCGCAGAACCTCGTCGTCAACCCGGTCCTCAACTACGTGACGCGCAAGGTCGCCCATGAGCTGTCCGGTGGATGGCGCTCCATGTACTTCCCGGGCTTCATCGCCGCGGCCCAGGGTGAGATCCCGCTGCTGGACGCCGAGATCCCGGCGGCCAACGGCGTGGTGACGGCCCGCGCGCTCGCGCGCATGTACGGGGCGATCGCCAACGGCGGCGAGATCGACGGCAGCCGGTTCTTGTCCCGCGAGCTGGTCGCCGGACTGACCGGCCGGCGGAGCCTGCGGCCGGACCGAAACCTGTTCGTGCCGTTGGCTTTCCACTTGGGCTATCACAGCCTGCCGATCGGCAACGTGATGCCGGGCTTCGGGCACGTCGGGCTGGGCGGTTCCGTCGGCTGGGCGAACCCCGAGGAGGGGGTGGCGTTCGCGCTGGTGCACAACCGGCTGCTGACACCGTTCGTGATGACCGATCACGCCGCGTTCGTCGGGATCTACAAGCTGATCCGCGACGCCGCCGCGAAGGTACGCAAGCGCGGTCTGCAGCCCGTGACCGAGTTCGGCGCGCCGTTCTCGGAGCCCGGCGCCGTCGCCGGCTAAGGTCGGCCTAGGAACCTTCCAGGCGGAAGCCGACTTTCATCGTCACCTGGACGTGTCCGACGGCCCCCTCGACCAGGTGCCCGCGGATCGACGCCACCTCGAACCAGTCCAGGCCGCGCATGGTTTGCGTCGCTCGGGCCAGACCGCTCCGGATAGCCGCGTCGACCCCGTCGGGCGAGGATCCAACGATCTCGATCACGCGGTAGGTGTGATTGCTCATCGCGCCTCCTTATCTCAAGCCTGCGGACGCAACAGTAGCCACGGCGGAGCCCATTCGACCCGTCTGAAAAACGCCTGAACGAACCCCATCCGTCGGCGGATGCTCCGCGAGCCTATGCCACGCGCCTGGGCCGGCCAATGAATCGGTGTGCTTGGTTTCGAATCGGCCCGGGGCCTCCCGTGAAAACTCGCATGTTCGGATGCACAATCTCGTACGCTCCCATAATCGGGATCAAGTAGGTAAGTACTCGCCGTTATCATCGTTGAACCCGTGGGGCGGGTTTGCCGGATGGAGGCGGAGGGGCGTCTCGGAGGTAGCTCAACCCGATGAGCGCATCGGCGGCAGGCAGGACAGGCGTCGGCCGGCGTTTTGGGCTTGCGAACGCGGGGTGCTTCGGCTTCCACGGTGGCAAATAGCGGCGATCTGCAGTTCGCCTGGCGCGAAAACGCCAGGCGCCAAGGCGGGTTGGCAAGGGGGTCGTCGCCCTATGAGTAAGCACGATGAGGGTTATTCGGCCGTTGGCCTCCGACATCGGACTGCGGCCCCAGATGAAAATGGGCAGACCCTACCTGTCTCACGGGACGCATCACGTACCGCACGAGGACGGCAGAAGGGCACGTTTGCCTTGTTGGCCGCGATCAGCTGCGTCGTCTTTGGTGCCAAGCTGACCACCATTTCGGCCACCGGTTCGCCGATGCCGTTCTTCGACCAGTGGTACGCAGAAGCAGCGAACCTATACTCGCCGTACCTGAAGGGCGCACTATCCTGCGCCAACCTTTTTGCCCCGCACAACGAACACCGGATCTTTGTATTTCGCGTGTTCGCACTCTTACATTTGGAACTGGCGGGCGAGTGGAATACGCGCCTCGAAATGATTTTCGGCGCGGTCGTCCATACCGCGGTGATCACCTGGCTTGCGGCGTTGCTTATGCCGTTGGTCGCGGTGCGACGCCGCATACCCCTGGCCTGCTTCTTCGCACTTCTGTTTGCGCTTCCGATCGGTTACGAGAACACGCTGTCCGGGTTTCAAAGTTCCTTGTACCTCATGCTGTTCTTCGGTATCGCGGCTCTGGTCGCGCTGAGCTCCGCGCAGCCGTTCTCCGTGCGCTGGTTTTGTGGATTGGTGGCCGCGGTCCTTAGTTACCTCTCCTTTGGCTCAGGTCTGGCCACTACCCTCGCCGCTGGCGCGCTGGTGTGGTTGCAGTTAACTACCAACGCAAGGAAAAGGTGCGCTCGCGAGTACGCCAGCGTTCTCGTCCTGGCATCGATCGCCGTAGCGATGATCCTGTGGGCGGCCTCGAGCGGGCATCCAACGAGCGGTCCGTGGACGTTCGTCCAGGGATTATTCCTTTTCGGCGGCCAGGCGATAATCGGGTTGGTCCCGACGGTCTGGTTCTGTCGGCACATTCTGATCCGGCGTCCTGCCATCGGCGACCGCGCGTGGCTGGCGGTTGGAATCAGCGGGTGGGTGGCGATCCAGCTTCTGCTTCTCGCCTACGGCCGTGGGCCCGCCGTCGCGGTGCGGTACCTGGACGTGGTCCTGCTCGTCTATCCCGTGGCGCTAGTTGCCGTGTTCGTGCTCTCTGACGCGCCGCGCGCTACGCGGTTCGGCCGGTATGCGGGCCCGGCCACCACGGCATGGATATTTGTTGTTGTCGCCGCCTTCGCAGTGCTCGGCTACGTGTCGGTGGTCGGGGCCATTGCCTGGGGACAAGCGACCCGTCAACAGGAAATCAACGTCCAGGCCTATCTCGCCACCCGGAACGTCCACGATCTCAACGCAAAGGGCGGGCACGGGCAGACGTTCGACCTTTCCTACTCGCACCCGCACCAGCTGGCAGAACTTTTGGACGATCGCGATATCAGGGCGATCCTGCCGCACCAATTCCGACCCCCCGACGCCGATAATGCCGGAGTTCGCAACCGCTTGCTGCTCAGGGGGAGACTCGCTAGCGGCACCGCCACGGTGGTTCACGACATACTCGCAATAGCCCCAGCATTGCTGGCGCTGGGGATTGGTTTATTGTTTGCGGCCGGCGCCCGATGGAGCCTGCAACGCGCTGAGGGGACGCCGGGTGGCACCGGAAATCGGACCGCGACCCCACGCGCTCGACGTGCCCTGGCGCATAACCACTTCGGACAATCTGACCCGGACAGTGCCGCGAGGTACGGCCGGTACCGGGGATCAGGGGCCGTGACGTGGACATTCACGTCCTAGCGGCCGCCGAATCGAAACCCATTCGTGCCGTCGGCTTTCCGGCTGGATTGGGCCGGCGCGACGGATGGGTGTCCAAGGCATCGCCCAGGACTGGCATCCCCGATTACGAGCGTGTTGTCGCGTGCGCCGGCTGCGAGTTGCAGAACCACCGATCCAGGATCAGGAAGCGGCCGACCCACACGACGCCGAACCCGAGCACTTGCACCAAGAACACGGCGGCACCATGGATGGGTGTGGTCTCACTACTCATCGCATCATCGACGAGAGAAGTGAACAGGGTTGCCAGTGCCACGGCCAGCATCACCACCAGCCAGAACACGAGCACCTGTTTGCGCAGGTCGTCGCCCGACGCCGCCCGCCAGACGAAGCGCTTGTTGGCAAAGAAGTTGGGAACGGTGACGATGGCCGCTGCAAGGAGCGACGCGGCCGTGTAGCTATTCAGCCACAGACCCATGACCTGGATCAGGCCCTGCCCAATAGGCAGAAAGACGACCGCTACGGCCGCGTACCGTAGCTTTTTGCGCGTTTCGAGCGTGTGGGCGTTCGCAACCGAGGCCCCCATGACATGCATGGTGAGCAAAATACTCGGGGACTCGTCGCTGCGGCCGAAATTGGCAGAACTCACGTTTTGAACGGCTTCCGGCGTTAGCCAGGTCCTCAACGGCGATAAGCATCGAAGGTCATTCACATACTTTTCAGACGATATTCAGGCCGGTGGCATACTTGAGCCGCTGCCAGAGGCGCTGCGCCTCAACGCTTCCGACGCTGCCGGGGCCGGCGGGAGCTCCGCCTTGTCGATATTTGCCCGAAACGCCGCGTTGCTGCCCGTGATCTCGTACGCTCCAACCATCGGAACCACGTTAGCTATACGAGCTTGTGGTTGTTCAACCCGCGGGGGGCTTGAAGCAAGGAGCGGAGGGGCTTCGAATGGCAGCTCAAACTGAACGCATCTGCATCATCGGCGGCGCCGGGCACGTCGGGCTGCCGCTGGCACTCGTGCTTGCGGACGAGGGTTTCCACGTCGACATTCTCGACACGAACGCCAAAGCACTGAAAACGATCATGGCCGGCCGGATGCCGTTCGTCGAGAACGGAGCCCAGGATCTGCTCAAGCGGCTGTTGCCGACGGGGCGTATCTCGGCGACCACCGATTCGTGGGCGGTCAGGAATTCCGACATCGTGATCTGCGTCGTCGGGACGCCGGTGGACGAGTACCTGACACCACAGGCGCACACCTTCTTTCGGATCATCGACGAGATCAGTCCGTACTTTCACGACGGACAGACGCTGATCCTGCGGAGCACCGTGTACCCGGGGCTAAGCCAGCGCGTCCACGACCTGTTCCAGGAGCGCGGGGTTGGCGTTCACGTCACTTTTTGCCCCGAGCGCATCGCGCAGGGCCACTCCATCCGAGAGCTGAGGGAGATTCCGCAGATCATCAGCGGGTTCGACGCCGAAGGGCGTCGGATCGTCCGCGAACTCTTTTCACAGATCACCAGCGAGATCATCGAGGTGGATCCCCAGGAAGCAGAGCTGGCCAAGCTGTTCTGCAATGCTTACCGCTACATCCAGTTCGCGGTCGCCAACCAGTTCTACCTGCTCAGCCGCGAGGCCGGCGTCGACTTCGGCCGGGTCCATCACGCGGCCACGCACAAGAACGGTCGCGTCGACAGCTTGCCCAGGGCGGGACTGGCGGCGGGTCCCTGCCTGCTGAAGGACACCATGCAGCTCGCCGCCTTCAGCAACAACAACTTCATGCTCGGACACTCGGCCATGCTGATCAACGAGGGCCAGCCGCAGTTCATCGTCAATATGCTGAAGCGCCGGGTCGATCTGCGTGACAAGACCGTTGGCCTGCTCGGCATGACGTTCAAGGCGGATTGTGATGACACGCGCGACTCGCTCAGCTTCAAACTCCGGCATCTCCTGATGCTCGAGGCCAAACAGGTGATGCTGCACGACCCGTTCCTGAACGGCCCGGAATACTACGCACTCGACGTCGTGCTGGGCCGTGCCGATGTCATCGTCATCGGCGTGCCGCACTCGATCTACCGAGGCCTGCAGATTCCCGAAGACAAGATTGTCGAGGACGTCTGGGGCTGCCTGGAGGTCACGCAGGCTGAGGCGGATGCGCCGAACGGAGCCCCGTTGGCGACGCTGAGCATGGGATCACCGGCCCCGTGAAAGTTCTCGTCACTGGTAGCGCGGGGTTCATCAATGGGTACGTTGTCGACGAGCTGCTACGCGCGGGCCATGAGGTCGTCGGCATCGACAACTACTCGAAATACGGCAAGGTCAAGAAAAGCTACGACGATCACCCGCGGTACCACTTCGTCGAGGGCGACGTCAAAGACCTGAACCTGATGTTCGAGCTGATCGAGGGCTGCGACCAGATGGTCGCCAGTGCGGCCCGCATCGGCGGCATCACCTACTTCCACGAGTACGCGTACGATCTGCTCGCCGAGAACGAACGCATCGCCGCCGCCCATTTCGACGCCGCCATCTACGCGTACCGCAAGGGCTGGCTCAAGAAAATCAATGTGATCAGTTCGTCGATGGTGTTCGAAAACGCTACCGTCTTTCCCACGCCGGAGAAACACATCACCGAATGCCCGCCGCCGACAAGCACTTACGGATTTCAGAAGCTGGCGTGCGAATATTTCGCACACGGGGCCTACGAGCAGTATGGTCTGCCGTTCACGATCATCCGCCCGTTCAACTGTGTTGGCACTGGCGAACAGCGAGCGCTCGGCGGCCGTGAAATCCCAAGCGGCAACGTCAAACTTGCGATGAGTCATGTCGTTCCGGACCTGGTCCAGAAGGTCGCGAAGGGCCAGGACCCATTGCACATCCTCGGCGACGGCACCCAGGTGCGGCACTACACCTACGGCGGCGACCTGGCGCGCGGCATCCGCACATGCATGGAGCATCCGGCCGCACTGAACGGGGACTTCAACCTCTCGACGCCCGAGGCCACCACGGTGCTGGAACTGGCGGAAGTGATCTGGAAGAAGATGCGCCCCGACGCTCCGTTTCGCTACGAGAGCGACCCGCCATTCGAGCACGACGTCCAGTTGCGCTCACCGGACGTCCACAAGGCATCGGAGACTCTCGGCTTCGAGGCGTCAACAACGCTCGATGCCATGCTGGACGAAGTCATCCCGTGGATCGTCAACGCCGTCGAGGCCGGGACCATCTGACGTGGATTGTTTGTCACCACTAGGACGCCATGCACACCGCGGGTGAACCCGACCTCCAGCAGCTCTACCGCAATCGCTTCGGCCACGCCCGCGAGTCGCGGTCGGGCATCTGGGCTGTATTGGTGCGGGACTTTTTCCAGGCGTGGATCAGGCGCAGCGATACGGTGGTGGATCTCGGCTGCGGCTACGGCGAGTTCCTGAACCACGTGCATGCGGCGCGTCGGATCGGGATCGATCTGAACCCCGACAGCGCGGCCATGCTCGATCCCGGTGTCGAGTTCCATCACGGTCGAGCCGACGACCTCGGGTTCCTCGAGGAGGAATCGGTAGACGTCGTCTTCACGAGCAACTTCTTGGAGCACATGCAAGGCAAGGATGAGGTCGAGCGGACGATCGCCGCGGCCCGCCGGGTGCTCAAGGCGGGTGGGCATCTCATCGCGATGGGGCCGAATATCCGTCTGGTCCCGGGTGCCTATTGGGATTTCTGGGATCACACCGTGCCGATCAGCGATCGCTCTCTGATCGAGCTGCTGGAGGCCTGCGACTTCGAGATCGTGGAGAGCTACGACCGGTTTATGCCGTACACGGCGTCATCGTCGTTACCGCAGGCGCCGATTTTGGTGCGCCTGTATCTGCTGTTGAGACCCGCGTGGCGAATCATGGGCAAGCAGTTCGTGATTCGCGCTCGCAAGCCTGGACCTGGATCCGAGACGGGCGATCAGCGTCTGGTGAGTGTGGTCATCCCGGTCCACAACGAGGGCGAGAACATTCAGGTCTGCATCAGGAGGCTTACCGAGGCGTTGGCGGAAACCCCGCACGAACTGCTCGTCTGTTACGACTTCGATGAGGACGACACGCTGCCGGCGCTGGCCGCCATGCCCGACAAGCCCGCCACCGTGCGGTTGGTTCGCAACTCGATCGGAAAGGGCGTGGCGAATGCGCTGATCGCCGGCTTCGGGGCCGCTCGTGGAGACGTCGTAGTCACCAGCATGGCGGACCTGTCGGATCCGCCCTCGGCGATTCCGTTGATGGCGGCCAAGATTCGCGAAGAGGGCGCAGCTGTGGTCAGCGGATCGCGGTATATGCGCGGCGGTAGCCAGCGTGGGGGACCCAGGTTGAAGACACTGATATCGCGGACCGCGGGGCTGAGCCTGCACTACGTGGGCGGCATCGCGACTCACGACGCCACCACGAACTTTCGCGCCTACAGCCGCCGTTTTCTCGACGACGTTCCGGTGGAGAGCGAGCGGGGGTTCGAGGTGGGGCTGGAGCTCACCACGAAGGCGCACCTGCTGGGTTATCGGATCGATGAAGTCCCCTGCAGTTGGGAGGACCGAACCGCCGGCACCAGCAAGTTCGACCTGGTCGGCTGGTTGCCTGCTTATCTGCGTTGGTATGGGGTGGCCATGCGAGGCCCTATGTTGCGCTGGACGGGCGGCGGGCTGGCATCGCTCGGGGCGCTTCGGCTGCTGCGGCGAAAGAAATTGTCGTCACGATGAATCTGGATCAACTGGGGGACATCAGTCGATGGGCGAACACGACGAACTAGTGCTGGACCCCGCAGGCGTTGGCCCCCAACAAGAGCCCACCGCGCCCGCCGCAGAGGATCAGCTCGAGACCACTGCGCTGCCGGCCGACGCACCCGTGGACCTATCACGACGCCCGCAAGGCATGGTGGCGCTTATTGCGGCGGTCGCCTGCACGGTCGCCGGCTCCAGGCTGATTGTCATTTGGGCGCTCGGTTCGCCGGTGCCGTTGTTGGATCAATGGAACGGGGAGGGCCAGCGCGTCTACGGGCCGTATCTCAGGGGGACACTGTCCTTCGCGGACCTCTTCACCCCGCACAATTCACACCGCATTTTCATTTTTCGCCTGCTCTCGCTAGTTCATCTGGAGCTGGCCGGCGAGTGGAATACGCGCCTGGAGATGATATTCGGTGCGATCGCGCTCACCGCCGTGGCCACCTGGCTCGCGGCATTGCTGATGCCCCTCGTCGCGCCGCAGTGCCGGTTGCTTCTGGCCTGTTTCGTCGCATTCGTGTTTGCGTTTCCGATCGGCTACGAGAACGTGCTATCCGGGTTTCAGTCGATGGTTTATATCTCGTTGCTTTTTGCCGTCGCGGCTCTGGTTGCTTTCGGCACCGCGCAGGCGTTCTCCTTGCGATGGTTCGGCGGATTGGTGGCCGCGGTCCTCAGTTGCCTGTCTTTTGCGGCAGGTGTGTCCACCGTTCTGGCTGTCGGTTTACTCGTGGGCCTTCAGCTGGCAACCAAGGCCAGGAAGCGATGCGGCCGTGAGCTCGCCGGCGTCGTCGTCATTGCATCAATCGCTGTGGCGATGATCCTCTGGGAAGCATCGGGCGCGAATCCGCTGTCCACTCCGTGGACGTTCATCGAGGGATTGGTCCTGTTCACCGCCAGGATTATCCTTCCACTGATTCCGACGGTTTGGTTCTGTTGGCACACGCTGGCGAGACGCCCGGCGATCTCTGACCACGCCTGGGTAGCACTAGGAATCGCTGGCTGGGTAGCCATCCAGGTTGTACTGCTCGCCTACGGCCGTGGAAACCTCGTGGCGCCGCGCTATTTGGACATGCTGTTGCTCGCCTACCCGGTCGGACTGGTGGCGGTGTTGACGCTTGCTGGCCAAGCGCAAGCCAGGCGGCCCGGCCGAGTTGCGGGGCCGTTGGCCGCAACGTGGGTGTTCATCCTCGTCGCGATGGTCGCGGCGATGGGCGGCGTCGGGGTGCTCGGATCGATCAAATGGTCCGAAGCGGCACGCCAACAGGAGGTCGAGGTGAAGGCCTACCTCGCTACACACGACGTTGACCATCTCAGAGCAAAGGACGGCCCGGGCCTTGAGGCGCAGCTCTATTTCCCAACGCAGCAGCTCGCCGAGATTCTGGCCGATCCGGATGTCAGGGAGGTCCTACCGCCGCAATTCCGACCCCCTGGCGCCGACATCGCGAAGGCGCGAAACCGAATGTGGCTCAAGGGGTCTCTCGCTAAGGGGACGGCTGCCGCGGTTCACGTCATACTTTTGCTGGGCCCAGTGTTGCTGGCAGTAGGAGTCAGCTTGTTTTTCGCGGTCGGTTCGCGACGGAGCCTTCCGGCCGCTGAGGGGGATGCCGGTGTGACATCGGAGATCTAGGGTTCTGCAGGTCGTGTTGCCGTCATCTTGTCGAGCCGAAGGGTGGGCGTGTCCCGCAGTCCAACAGACTGGCAGGCTGTCTGGTCGTGGGGCGTCAGACCAGCATCCGCCGTAGGTGCCGGGATCAACGCCGGCCGTCGTGGCCGAAAGTACGCAGCGCATCGCCCCAAATGCGCGTTCGAGCGATCGGCTTGCAATCCCGACTGTCACTGCGAGTCCAGTGACGTACTATCCTTATCACCTTGTTATGGAGATGATCAGCATTCAACGGACGAGCACCAACCAACGCATCGGCTTGCCGGCACAGCACGGCTCCGTCAATCCATTTCCCTGGGTGAGCGAAACCAACCATTGATTTGGGCAAGGAAAGAACTTCTTCGAGGCCCGTGTCACCGAGTACCAATCGGCCGGCGCATCGTAGTGCGATTGATCCGATAACGAGGCAAATAGGAGCCAGATATGCCAGCATCGCCCACCGCGACGATGGAATGTCGATTGTGCGGCGAACCCGCCGCGGTCGAGTTTCTCAACCTGGGCCAGCAGCCGCTCGCGAACAAATATCCTACCGAAGCTGAATTTGGGTCAGAGGAATTCTTTCCATTGCAGGTATTTTTCTGCCCCACGTGCAAGAACGTCCAGCTCGGCACCATCATCTCGCGGGAGAGGATGTTCGAAGACTACTACTATCTGTCCTCGGTGAATCGCGGACTGGTGCGGCACTTCGAAGAGCTTGCACAAAAGCTGGCGTCGGCGCGTTTTGTGGTCGATGTCGGCTCCAACGACGGGATCCTCCTCAAACCGCTCAAGGAGTTGGGTGTCACAGCACTCGGCGTCGAGCCGTCGATCAACGTGTCGAAGATCGCCAACGATCAAGGTTTTGAGACGCTGACGGCCTTCTTCGACATGTCGGCCGCCGAGGCGATCGAAGCATCCCATGGGAAGGCCGATGTCATCGTCGCCAGCAGCGTCTTCACCCACCTCGAGGATCCGAGTGGATTTATCGAGACCGTGAAGCAATTGCTGACGGATGACGGCACGTTCATCGTCGAGGTCGAATACATCGGATCCATTCTGGCCACCACGCAGTTCGAGCGGTTCTATTTGGATCGGATCTTCTACTACTCGCTGACTTCGCTCGCGAAATTGTTCGCCGCGCACGGCATGTTCATCGCCGACGTGCGCGAGATTGCGCCGCACGGCGGCTCGTTGCAGGTGTTCGTGCGACGAGCGGGCCAGCAATCGCCCTCCGATGCAACGGTCCTCTTCCTCGCGCGCGAGGAAGAGGGTTTGACGCTGGAAACCCTGCGCGAGTTCCGGCGCAATGTCGACGTTCAAATGTCCGCGTTCAAAGATCGGCTGACCGAATACCAACAGGCCGGTTTGCAAGTTGCCGGTTACGGTTCGCCGGCACGCGTGGCGACGATTTGCAATTACGGCGGGATCGGCCCGAGCGAAATCCCGTTCACCGTCGACGACAGCCCGTTGAAGCAGAACAAGTTCACCCCGGGCACGCATATTCCGATCGTCCCGAAGAGCTACCTGGACGAACACAAGCCCGACGTGCTCGTCGTCTTCGCATACGAATACTTCGATGACATCAAGAAGAAGACCGACGGCGCGTATCGCTATTTGAAACCAATTCCACCCACAGATCTGACATAGCAGAAGGTTCCTTATATGCCTGAACATCTTATCGTCCGCCGCGACACCGAGGCGATCATCCGGGGGCTCGGTGACGACGCCCATCGCTTGTCGGGAAAGACCGTACTGTTAAGTGGCGGTGCGGGTTTCCTTGGCAAGCACTTTCTGCGGGTGTTCAAGCGGCTCAACGACACGATCCTCGAAGAGCCCGTCCGCGTGCTCTCGGTCGACAATTTCATCACGGGCGACCCGAGCACCTCGGAGCGCGACGAGAATATTGCCGAGGTGTGGGCCGACGTCACCTATCCGCTGCCCGTGCGCGAAGACATTCATTTCATCATGCATGCCGCCGGCCTGGCTTCGCCCGTCTACTACATGAAGTATCCGCTCGAAACCATCGAAAGCGCCGTATCGGGCATCGAGAATTTGCTCAAGTTGGGCCGCCGGAACCCGTCGCTGGAAGGTTTCTTGTTCTTCAGTTCGAGCGAAATCTACGGTGATCCCGATCCCCGCTTTGTCCCCACTCCCGAGACGTACCACGGTCACGTCTCGAGCGTCGGCCCCCGGGCTTGCTACGACGAGTCCAAACGACTGGCGGAAACGATCGCGACGGTTTATCACCAGAAGTACGGCTTACCGGTAACGATCGTCAGGCCGTTCAACGTGTTCGGGCCCGGGATGAAGCACAACGATCGCCGCGTCGTTCCCATGTTCACCTATCAGGCGCTGAACGGCGAGGCGATTCCGGTGCACGGGGACGGGCTGCAGACGCGAACGTTTTGCTATATCACAGACGCGATCACCGGTTTTTTGAAGGTGCTGCTCAGGGGACGCCCCGGCGAGCCCTACAACATCGGCAATGCCGCCAACGAAATCTCGATGCTGAATCTGGCCGAGCTGTTCGGAAAGCTCGTCCCGGGCTCGACATTTCAGCGCATCGACTACCCGGACTCCTACCCGGGCGGCGAGCCTCAGCGACGTTGCCCGGATCTCACCAAAGCCCATGAACAGCTGGACTATCAACCGCAGGTGGACGTCGAAGACGGGCTCGCGCGATTCGTTGACTGGGCCAAAGACCAGGAGTCTTACCGGAAGGGCGCATGAGAGTCGCGGTAATCGGCCGCGGCAAATGGGGCATCAACATTGTCCGCACGCTGGCGGCGATGCGCGATGTGGAGGTAATTGACGAGTCGAAGGACTTCGACGTCGTTCTCCGGCAGCAGCCCGAGGGAGTTCTGATTGCGACACCGTCCGCCAGTCATGCGGAGGTCGCGATCCCGTTCATCGAGGCGGGCGTGCCGACGTTCATCGAAAAACCGATGGCAACCACGGTCGCCGATGCGATCCGCGTTCACGAGGCGGCGTTACGTTGCGGCGCACCCGTTGTCGTGGGGCACGTGCAGTTGTATAACCCCGCGTTTCAGGCCGCAAAGAAGCTTCTGCCTGAAGTGGGAACCGTCCAGGCCGTGTTCTGGGAGGGAATGAATCACCAGCCGCGAACCGACGCCTCGGTGTTGTGGGACTGGCTTCCTCACGGTCTTTCCATGGCGCGGGCGCTATTTGGGGCAAATCCCGCTTTCGCGCAGGCCTGGGGCGTTGGCGAACCGTCGCGGTTCGATGCGGCGATCGCCAGGTTTGTGGTCGCCGGCGTCCCGTTCTTCGCGAACGCGAGCTGGATTTCGCCGGTGAAGCGTCATCGCTTGACGATCGTCGGCGAGGAGAACGCACTGACCTTCGACGACACCGCTCAACGGAAGCTTTCGCTGCACAATTCCCGCGGTACGTCGTACCCCGCCTACGACGAAGAACTCCCGCTGACGTGCGAACTTCAGGCGTTCATCGGCGCGCTCGGCGCGGGGACGGCGGATACCGCCCCGCTTGAAAGCGAGGTTGCGATCGTGCGGGCGATCCACGCCGCGGAAGAATCCGCCCGGAACGATGGTCGGTTGGTGCCGATCGACGACTGTTGATCGTGACTGCTCCGGGTCGTCCGCACCGGCCGCCGTCTGCACTGCGGCCGGATTCCCGCATGGGCCTGGCCCGCGTGCGGCAATATGGGCGGCGACCGTTCGGCACTCGAAGGGGGTCACCTTGAAGGTTTCGGTAATCGGATGTGGCTACGTCGGCCTCGTCACGGGCGTCTGTCTCGCCGACAGCGGCAACGACGTCGTCTGCGTCGATATCGATCAGGCCAAGATAGACCTGCTTCTCGCCGGAGGCGTCCCGATCTTCGAGCCCGGCCTGTCGGAGCTGATCGCCCGGAACCGGGAGAGCGGGCTCATCGACTTCACAACCGACACGCGCCGCGGGGTCGAGCACGGAGACGTGATATTCATCGCCGTCGCGACGCCCATGAGCGAGACCGGCGAGGCCGATCTCTCCTACGTCTATTCCGTGGCGGATGACATCGGGTCGTACCTGGATCGCTACAAGGTCGTGGTCGACAAGTCGACCGTCCCGGTCGGCACTTCCGACCAAGTTCGAGCGATCATCCGCAAAAAGGCGAAGCACGAGTTCGACATCGTCTCCAACCCCGAGTTCCTCAAAGAGGGCACGGCGATCGCCGATTTCATGAAACCCGACCGCGTGGTGATCGGCGGCGACTCGAAACGCGCCCTCGACATCATGCGCGAGGTCTACGAGCCGTACCTGCGCACTTTCAATCCCTTGATCACCATGGACATCAGAAGCGCCGAGATGACGAAATACGCGGCCAACTGCTTCCTCGCAACCAAGATTTCCTTCATCAACGAGATCTCGAACCTGTGCGAGAAGGCCGGGGCTGACATTTCGGCCGTGCGGGAGGCGATCGGGGCGGACCGGCGCATTCGCTACGAATTCCTGTTCCCCGGGGTCGGCTATGGCGGCTCGTGCTTGCCGAAAGACGTTCGGGCGCTTATTCACACGGGCGCCAGCTTGGGCGAGGACATGGGCCTGCTGCGCGCGGTCGACGGCGTGAACAGCGGTCAGAAAGCCACCCTGGTGTCGAAAATCGTCGCCCATTTCGGCGCCCAGTCGCCGGCAACGTCCCTGGCGGGCCTACGTTTCGGGCTCTGGGGCCTGAGCTTCAAGCCCCAGACCGACGACATGCGTGAGGCGCCTTCCATCGTTATCGCGAGCAGGCTGGTCGAGCTGGGGGCGACCGTGCGGGCCTTTGATCCCGAAGCGACCGTGCAAGCGAAAAAGGCGCTCGGCGATTCGATCGAATACGCCGGCAACATGTACGAGGCCGCCGAGGACGCCGACGCGCTGCTCCTGGTCACCGAATGGAAACAGTTCCAGCGGCCGTCTTGGCAGCGCCTCAAGTCGGTGATGCGAGGCTATGTCGTGTTCGACGGCCGAAACATCTACGACCCAAAGCGCCTGCGGGCCGAGGGTTTTGAGTACTACGGCATGGGCCGCAACTAGAACCGAGGAGAGACGAATGAGAGCCCTCGTCGCCGGCGCGGCCGGGTTCCTGGGGTCCCACCTCTGCGACCGTCTTCGCCGCGACGGCATGAAAGTTCTCGGGCTCGACAACTTCTCTACCGGCAGTCGCGAGAACATCAGCCACCTCGAGGACGATCCGGACTTCGACTTCCTCGAGCACGACATCACCCGGCCGATCGACGCCGCCGCGGCGGGCAGGGTGGACGTCATCTTCAACATGGCCTGTCCCGCATCGCCGTTCACCTACCAGCGTGATCCCCTCTTCACCCTCGACACCAACTACGTCGGAGTGAAGAACCTTCTCGAACTTGCGCGGGAGAAGGGAGCGACGATGCTGCAGGCCTCCACCAGCGAGGTCTACGGGGATCCCGTCGATCATCCCCAGGCCGAAAGCTACTGGGGCAACGTCAACTGCTTCGGCGTACGGAGCTGCTACGAGGAGGGCAAGCGAGTCGCGGAGACCCTGATGCTCGAGTACGCGCGCCGCTACGGCGTCCGCGTCAAGGTGGTTCGCATCTTCAACACCTATGGTCCGAGAATGGACCCCGACGACGGCCGAATCATCTCCACCTTCACCGTCCAGGCGCTGCGGGGCGACCCGATCACTGTCTTTGGTGACGGCACCCAGACCCGGTCCTTCTGCTACGTCGACGACCTCGTCGACGGGCTCGTGAGGATGGCCGCAAGCGACCCTTCGTTCACCGGACCCGTCAACCTTGGTGGCACGGCGGAACTGACGGTTCTGGAGGTGGCGAACATTCTCAAGGAGATGACCGGATCCTCCTCGGCAACAGTTTTCAAGGCCCTGCCCCCGGACGACCCGAGGAAGCGCAGGCCGGACATCCGCCTCGCTGAGTCCAGGCTCGGCTGGCGTCCACGATTTTCTTTCCAGCAGGGGGCCGCGCGGACAATCGAGTACTTCAAGGGCGCCATTGGCTGAGGCTCTGCCAGATGCGAAGTCCGGGTTAGTCTCCGGCTTGATAGAACACCGTGTTGGCGGTCTTGGCGATGGCGCGGTATCCGACCGACGACATGAATGACGACATCGGCCCCTGCATCGCTTCCTCGATGGTCGTGCCCACGCTTTCCGCGAGGACGTAGGTCGGTCGAAAGGCCGACCAATCGTTCGATTGGAGGGCTTCCACATCTCGGCCTTCGACGTCGACCGTCAAGAAAGACGGCATGTTTTCGCGCGGCAGGCGATCATGCAGTACTTCTCTGAGCGGCAACACGCGAACGTCGATGACCTTTTCGATCCGGTACGGGCCGATATCGCGGCTCTCGGACAGCTCTCGATCGAACGAGTTGAGCGCAGGCTCGTTGAACACGTAGAAGGGGATCGTTTCCGCCGTAGCGCCGATACCGGCCTCGATGTTGGTGTCGCGCGACCGGTACTTGTCGAACAGGCGCATCGACCCGGGCATGGCGTCGATGTTCACTCCGCGCCATCCGCGGCGATAAAACAGGTAGGTGTTGGAGAACCGCATCGGATGATGGGCGCCGACATCGACGTAAAAGCCCTTCGGCGCCGATGCAAAGATTCTGTCGAGAATCCGGTCCTCACCTTCCTGGGAGTAGGACCGCTCACCTCGCACCAGTCTCGCCTTGTTCAGCGCGTCCGCCACCATCGTCGTCGACGAACGCAACGGCCGGCCGATTGATCCAAATCTGTCTGTCATGGTGCGTCGGAGCCTACTGGGTTGTCGGGCATGGCTGACAGTAGCGGCCGGCCCTGGGCGCGCCACGTTCTTGTGTGAATCGCGCAGGTGCGGACACCTGGGCGCGATGAGTTTGACGATGCTCGTTGACTTCTATAGCCTCGGCACTCGTTTCACGAGGGGGCGCTTCTCGGATGGAATAATCCGCATTTCGCTGACTCGCCTCGAAGTCGTCGCAAGGATGGGACTGTGACAACGACGCTTCCGGTGATCTTCATGATCTTCAACAGGCCGGACACCACGATGCGGGTCTTCGAGGCGATCAGGGCCGCGAAGCCGAGCAAGCTACTCGTGATCGCCGACGGGCCACGCGCGAACAGGCCTGGCGAGGCCGAGAAGTGCGCGGCGACCCGCGCAGTCATCGATGGGGTCGACTGGGACTGCGAAGTCCAGAGGAACTTCGCGGAGACCAACATGGGCTGCGGCCGCCGGGTCTACTCCGGCATAACCTGGGCTTTCGACCTCGTCGACAAGGCGATCATCGTCGAGGACGACTGCATGCCCTCCGCCTCGTTCTTCGAGTACTGCGCCGAGTTGCTCGATCGCTACGAGAACGACGAGCGCATCATGATGATCTCCGGCAACAACCATCTGCTCGGACACGCCGCGACCGCGGATAGCTATTACTTCTCGCGATATGCGCATCTGTGGGGCTGGGCCACCTGGAGGCGAGCTTGGGCCAAACACGACCCCGACATGACGCATTGGCCCGAGATCAGGGATAGGAAGCTTTTCGATCAGTATCTGCCTACGAAGACGGAGCGCGACCGGTGGGAGTCCGCCTTCCAGAGCGCTTTTGACGGCAACATCGATACCTGGGACTACCAATGGGTCTACAGCATATGGGCGAACTCGGGCCTGTGCGTCGCCCCTGCCCGCAACCTGGTGCGGAATATCGGCATGGACCATGCCGAGGCGACACACACGCAGGGGGAGACCGTCTACTCCTCGCTCGGGGCCGAGGAGCTGGAGCTGCCCCTCACCCACCCGGCAACCGTTCTGGCGAGCTCTGACAAGGACCAGGTCGACGCAAGGCTGTGGGCAGCTCATCTAACGCCCCTGCCGTATCCCGTGGCCAACGCCGCCTCGGCGGTAAAGCTGCTAGTCAGGAGGGCGACGAGGCATCGCCGGACTGGCCGGGGGACCGGCGGTCTTCCGCCGGCCCGTTTGGCATGACTCCGCGCCTGCCGCCCAAACGCTCGGCGAATAACTCAGCCGTCTAACACTTTTCGCCTCGACGGCAGCTTCCGGCGGATCATCTCCATGGCCGATGCCCCGATGAACCTCGGCAGCACTTTTTTGAACTCCGCGTCCTCCCGCTTGCTGAGCCCGGACATGTCGTTGTAGTCCGCGACGACGATGTCCATGTACCGGATGGTCAGCGCCGGATTGGAGAAGCAGCGGATATTGAAGTCCCAGTCGGCCCACAGCGGGTAGCGAAGGTTGTAGGGTCCGATCCCGGCGAAGAGTTCGCGGCGATAGAAGATCGCCTGATGGCAGATGTTCTCCTCGAACAGCAGGCGATCGAGGTCGAAGACGCCGGAATAGCGCGACGACGTCGATCGCAGCATGACGTCGCCGTACACCAGGTCGCTGGGTTCGTGTTCTCCGATGAAAGCTGCGACCCGGGCCAGGGTGTCCGCGGCGTACAGGGAGTCGTCGGCGCCCAGGAAGAGCAACCAAGCGCCGGAAGCCAACTCGACGCCGTGGTTCATGGCGTCGTAGGGGCCCTGATCGGGGCCGCTATGGATGACCAGACGCGCGTCCAGGCTGGCCGCGTAGCTGCTAGCGATGTCTGGAGTTCCGTCCGTCGAGGCGCCGTCGACCAGGACCAATTCGTAGTCGTTGTAGGTCTGGCCGGCGATGCTATCGAGGCAGGCGCGCAGGGTGGTCGCCACGTTGAAGGTCGGGACGATGATCGAAAACTGTTGTGAACCAGGCACTTCGATCAATGCCTGTGGTACCGCTCGTTGTTACCGGCAAGGTGTGACAACGTCATTTCCTTACCGTGGCGGCATTCTCGCGATACCACGCGACCGTTGCCTCGATGCCGTCGCGCAGTGCGATGGCGGGCTGCCATCCCGTGCCGCTTAGGACGGAAACGTCCAGCAGTTTGCGTGGCGTTCCGTCCGGTTTGCTTGGGTCCCACCGGGTCTCGCCGGTGTAGCCCACTGCAGCGGCGACCATGTCGGCGATCTCACTGATGGTGTGGTCGATGCCGGTACCCACGTTGACCTGAGTCGGACCGTCGAAATGTTCCAGCAGGTATAGACATGCGCTCGCCATGTCGTCGACGTGCAGCAATTCACGGCGGGGGGTTCCGGTGCCCCAGTTCGTCACTTGCGGCGCGCCGCTGGCTTTGGCCTCTTCATACCTGCGGATGAGCGCCGGCAGCAGATGCGACCCGGATGGGGAGAAATTGTCGCTGGGTCCGTACAGGTTGGTGGGCATCGCGGAGATCCACGGCAGGCCGTATTGACGCCTGACCGCCTGCACCTGAAGGATGCCGGCGATCTTGGCGATCGCGTAGGCGTCGTTCGTCGGCTCCAGCGGCCCGGTGAGCAGCGCGCCCTCGGTGATGGGCTGTGGGCTGTATTTCGGGTATATGCAAGAGGACCCGAGGAAGAGCAGCCGCGGCACGCGCGCGGCAACGGCGGCGTCAAGCAGGTTGACCTGGATCTGGAGGTTCTCCGACAGAAAGTCGGCGGGATAGGTGCTGTTCGCCATGATGCCGCCAACCCTGGCCGCGGCGTCGATCACCACCTGAGGCCGTGAGTCGAGAATGAAGTCAAAGGTCGCGGCTCGATCCGTCAGGTCGAGTTCGCCGCGTGATCGCACCAGGAGATTGGTGAATCCCGCTGCCTGAAAATGACGCAGGAGGGCGGACCCGACCAGTCCGCGGTGTCCGGCAACGTACACCGGGGCCGTGCGGTCGAGTTCGCCGATTGATGCGTCGGGGCTCATGCTCGACCGACGAGCGTCGGCTTGTCGATCCATGGCTTGCCCTCGCACTCCAGTGCGGCGATATCCGCATCGACCATCAGCCTCGCCAGGTCGCCGGTGTGAACGGACGCCGTCCAACCGAGCATTTCGGCGGCCTTCGACGCATCGCCGATCAGCGCGTCCACCTCGGTGGGTCGCAGATAGCGCTCGTCGAACTTAATGTGCTTCTGCCACTCCAGTCCTGCGTGCTCAAACGCGGTTTGGGCGAACTCGCGCACGGTGTAGCCGCGCCCGGTTGCCAGCACGAAATCCGCCGGCTCAGGCGCCTGGAGCATCCGCCACATGCCTTCGACATACTCCGGCGCGTATCCCCAGTCGCGGACCGCGTCCAAATTGCCCATGAACAGCTCAGACTGAACTCCAGCCTTGATGCGGGCTACCGCCCGGGTGATCTTTCGGGTCACGAATGTCTCGCCGCGCCTGGGGGATTCGTGGTTGAACAAGATGCCGTTGACCGCGAACAGTCCGTAGGCTTCGCGGTAATTGCGGGTTGCCCAGTACGAGTAGACCTTTGCCGCGCCGTACGGCGAACGGGGATAGAACGGCGTCAGCTCGTTCTGGGGTGGCGGCGATGCCCCGAACATCTCCGACGAGGACGCCTGATAGAAGCGGCAGTGCACCTTGGAAAGCCGAACGGCCTCTAGCAGCCGCATTGATCCCATACCGGTGGTATCGCCGGTATGGACGGGTTCGTCAAAACTGACGCGCACGTGCGACTGTGCCGCGAGGTTGTACACCTCGTCGGGTTCGATGGTGCTCAGTAAAGTGACCAAGCGTGTCCCATCGATGAGGTCCCCGTAGTGCAAGAACAAGCGCGCATCGGGGTCGTGCGGATCGACATAGAGGTGATCGATCCGCGACGTGTTGAACGTCGAGGCTCGACGGATGAGCCCGTGGACCTCATAGCCCTTACTGAGCAACAGTTCGGCGAGGTAGGAGCCGTCCTGTCCCGTGATTCCAGTTATGAGCGCACGCTTCACCAATTTCTCACCTCTGTCGATCCAGACCTCTCCCCGAATCTCTTGGATCGTGGGGCCTACGACCCTACTCCGCTGTTCCGGCCAGGCATTGCCGTCGCCTCATAGTAGAGGCCGAACGCGATGCGAGTTGGTCCTACTGCCGTGCGTGTTCGTCGACGCGTCGACCGGCTCACGGTGGCTCGCCGGCGAGCTGCCTGGAGCAAACCTGCGGCAAACGACAGCCCGTTTGGTTACATTGTGGATACGGTCGACCGCCAGATGTGGCCCGGTCGCTGGCCGCGCCGTCGGGCTGTGACTGCCAGTATTTGCCGATCTGTGGGAGATTTCTGGGAAGGGAGGATGTGTCCGTGCAATGCCGAATTTGCGGTTCCCCGGCCAGGGTGGTGTTCGACCACAAGGTGCTCGGCAAGCACGACTGTCACTACTACTTCTGCGCTAATTGTGGCGGATTGCAGACGGAAGAGCCCTACTGGTTGGACGAAGCCTATGACAGCCCCGTGGCGTCGGCCGACACGGGAATTCTCGTCCGCAACCTCGACCTTGTGCGGGTGACTTCGCTGGTCTTATTTTTCCTGTTCGACTACCGCGGTCGGTTCCTCGATGCCGCAGGGGGCTACGGCATCTTCACCCGTCTCATGCGGGACATCGGCTTCGACTACTACTGGGCGGACAAATATAGCCCTAACCTGGTCGCGAGGGGCTTCGAAATGGGCGAGGGCGCAGACCTGCCCTACACCGCAGTCACAGCCTTCGAAGTGATGGAGCATCTACCGGACCCGGTGGCCTTCGTCGACGAGATCTTGGTGACCACGGGCACCGATACGATCATTTTTTCGACAGAGCTGTTTGCCGGAGAGCCTCCCGCTCCTGATGAGTGGTGGTATTACACCTTCGCCACGGGGCAGCACATCAGCTTCTATCAAAAGCGAACGCTGGAGCTGATCGGAAAGCGGTTCGGCATGCACCTGTACAGCTCGGGCACGTTCCACATCTGGACACGAGCGAAAATCAACCCGATGGCCCTGCGTTTCCTCATGTCACCGCGTGTTACAGGTCTTCTCCACTGGGTGCCTCGGCGCGCGCTGACGTCCCGAGTCTGGGGCGACCACCAGCGACTGATAGCCGCTGTTAAGGGCTAAGAGGTCGGTCGCCGCCACGCCCCTTACATCACGTCGCGATAGATCTGGGCGGTCGCCGCCGCGCAGTCATCCCACGAGAACGCGGCCAACCGAGCGTGGCCGCGTACCCGCAGATCCGCCTGCAATTCCTCACTTGTCACGACGCGCTCCAGCGTTGTCCGCAGGTCCTCGTCGCTGTTCGGATCGAAATAGGCACCCGCATCGCCCACGATTTCCGGGATGGGGCCCGCATCGCTGCATACGACCGGACATCCATAGCTCATGGCTTCGAGTGGAGGTATCCCAAATCCCTCGTATTTGGACGGATAAATGAACGCAGTGGCGGATCGGTAGCACCTGGCAAGCTCACGATCGGGCCCGGACGCGAACCGCACCCTCTCGGTAATACCAAGTCGTTCAATCACGTCGCGCTCGTCAGGCAGTACTGGCTGTCCACCGAAAGCTACTAGGTCGAATCGGCGCAATATTGGAGAGCTGGCGAAGGCCTGAAGCAGAGTCGTGAAGTTCTTGTAGCCGTACCGATTCCCCACGTAGAGAAGCGTCGGCCGGTTCGCAGGCTCTTGCTCACCGGGCGCCTCAACCTCCACCGAATAACCGAGGTGCACAACGCTCGTGCGTGCTGGATCGACGCCGAACAGACGTACCAGATCCCGGCGCGTGTTTTCGGAAATGCAGATCACGTGGTCGGCGCGATTGACGGCAGCCCGCTTCGCGGCAGTCGCTTGTACGGCGTCGGGGAACTCGTCGGGGAACAGCTCGTGGATCATGTCGTAGACGGTCACGATGCGGCGCCGCGCCCTGCCGACAGGCTTGAGGGCGTAGTAAGTTTCGTGCACGATGTCCGGATTCACTCTCCGCAATGCCATCGGCGCGACGAACCGGTTGACAACCCCGGCGACACGCGGAATGTCTCCGAACGTGTAGGGCACATGTCTGCCTCGCGTGAAGCGGCGCGCGGAATCGGCCGTCAGATAGTTGTTCACGTGTAGCGGGGCCACGATAGATACCTCCGACACGCCCTGCGCAGTCAGGCGGCGAGCCAGCTCGAAGAAGTAGCGCGAGATGCCGCCATATCGCTGCGACGAGAAGATCTGGTAGTCGAACGCGACCTTCACCGGCGCTCACTTGAAGTCCACTCGGCCTCCACCATTGCCTTGACGACATCGGGCATCCGGTACGTCGCCGACCAGCCGAGGACCTCTTCTGCCCTGGATGCATCGCCAAGACCTTCGGCGAGATCCGTGGGGCGCTTCAGCGCTTCCGAAAGGTCGGTATGCTCACGCCAGTCGAGCCCGACCTGGGCGAACGCCGTTTCGGCAAACTCTTCGAGGGTATGGCTTTCGCCTGTGGCGATCACGAAGTCCGAGCCGTTGGGTTGCTGCAGCATGCGCCACATCGCGTCCACATATTCGGGAGCCCAGCCCCAATCTCGTTTGATGTGAACGTTGCCCAGCGTAAGGCGCGAGCGCTCACCCCTGGCGATGCGGACCGCCGCCGCGACGATCTTCTTCGTCACGAAACGTTCCGGGCGCAAAGGGGATTCGTGGTTGAAAAGCACTCCGGTGCTCGCGTGCAGCCCATACGCGTCGCGGTAATTGGCAACGAGCCAATGTGCCGTCGACTTCGCCACGGCGTAGGGGCTGCGGGGGCGAAAAGGAGCCTCTTCGTTCGCTGCGCACCCGCCGGTGTCTCCGAAACACTCACTGGACCCGGCGTTATAGAAGCGGATGGGTTTGTCGAGAAAACGTATCGCCTCAAGCAGATTCAGCGTTCCGGCGGCAATGCTTTCGAGCGTTTCCACCGGTTGCTCGAAGGACAGGCCGACCGAGCTTTGCCCGGCCATGTTGTAGATCTCTTGGGGATCGGTTCTGCGCAGCACGTTCAGGACGCTGCGAAAGTCGTTACCGGCCATGGACTCCAGGCGCACGTGGTCCCGGACGCCGAGCCACACGAGATTCGCGAATCCACCGATCTGTGCATCGCGCGAGGTGCCCCAGACCTCATAGCCCTTGTCAAGCAGCAGGCGCGCCAGGTATGCACCGTCTTGGCCTGAGATGCCGCAGATCAGCGCTCTCACGCCGCCCTCCTCATTTCCTGGCGCAAATGCCGTGAGCATGGCGTATGCGCACGATGCCAGCCGCCATTGGTCCCTATTGAACCATCCGCCGAGCAATCACCTGAACCGGCGGATGAGGGTGAGTGAGGCGTCACAACACGGCGCGTATTCCTGCCGGATGACCTGAAGTCCCAGGTCGTTCTCGTGAAGCCGGCGTTCGCGCGCTGGTCAGTCGCCAAACGAATGAATTCGCCAGTAACGCCGCGAGATACGCCGCAGCGCGGTAGCGTCCTCACTGATGTGGGCGATAGTGGTGGTAGCTGGGTTGGGGATGGCGATCGATCCCGTGCGGCTGGGGCTCGCCGTGGTGATGCTGGCGCGACGGAAACCCATGCTGAACCTGCTGGCGTTCTGGCTGGGCGGCATCGTCGCGGGGATGAGTATTGCAATAGCAGTACTGGTGTTTATGCGGGATGTCGCGCTGGTGGCTATCCGGAACCTCGTCGCCGCGGTCGGGGAGCTCAGGGCCGGAACCTTCATCTTTGAGGGCCCGCGTCTGATGGTCACCGTCGGCGTGTTCTCACTGCTGGTCCTGGCGGTCACAATGGTCCGCGCAAAGGCGGCGACGCAGGCGGTTGCGGCGCAGGCAACCGCCGGCGGCGGCAACACGGCCGTTCTGGTCGAGGAGCAGCGCCCACAAAGCCGTTTCGCCCGGTTGGGGGCCCGCACTCAAGCGATGTTGGACGGCGATTCCATCTGGCCGGCGTTCGCGGTCGGCTTGATCACGTCGTTTCCGCCGTACGAAGGGGTCGTGGTGCTGGCCTTCATCATGGCTTCGGGGGCGGCCATCAGCACCCAGTTCAGCGCATTCATCATTTTCACCCTGATGGTGCTTGCCGTCATCGAGATTCCCCTGGTCAGCTACTTGATGGTGCCGCAGAAAACCGAGACGGTGATGCTGCGGATCCAGCAGTGGTTGCGGACTTACCGTCAGCAGATCGCCCAGGTCATTCTCGGCTTCACGGGCGTCGTCTTTCTGACGCAGGGTCTTGCCGCTCTCTGAGAGTGCTGCCGAGGGCGCGCTATCGGTGAATCCGGACCAGGCTGACGGCCCGCCTGCCACCCCGCTGGTCTCGGTGTGCGTGCCGCTGTACAACAACGCCGGCACGATCGAGCGTTGCCTGCGCAGCATCCTCGAGCAGGACGGCGTCAACTTCGAGATCGTGGTCGTCGACGACGATTCGACCGACGGCGGCGCCGCAATCGCCTCCTCGATGCTGCGCCCCGGGGACCGGCTGGTGAAGAATCAACCCCGCCTCGGCCTCAACGGGAACCACAACAAATGCCTGGAGCTGGCGCGCGGCACGTGCGTCCAGTTCGTGCACGGCGATGACTGGTTGCTTCCCGGCGCCCTGGCGACGCTCACCCCGTACTTCGAGGACCCGGCCGTCGGGCTGGCGTTCGCGCCCCGGCAGGTGGTGGGTGACGACGAGCGCTGGCAGCGCCGCTACGGCAAAATGCACGCGCGCTTCCGCAACCTGCGCGAACGCAACGACGGACCCTCGTTGGTGCGCCAGGTCGCGTTGCGCGGCGCGAAGGAAAACTGGGTGGGCGAGCCGACCTGCGTGATGTTTCGGCGCCGGCTGGCGCTGCAGGCGGGAGGCCTACGCAACGACATCTACCAGCTCGTCGATGTGGACTTCTGGCTGCGCCTGATGCTGCGATCGACGGTCTGCTTCGTGCCCCGGGAACTGTCGGTGCGCAGCCACATGAAGGGCACCGAAACGACGCATCTGATGGCGTCCCGAGGCTACGTGCTCGACCAGCTCCGCATCCTCAGCTGGCTGGCCGTTGACCCGTTCTCACCGCGGTCGGTCCGGATTCTCGCACGGCTCTGGTGGTTTCCCGCGTGGCTGGCGCTGGTCGTGGAGATCGCAAGCTTCGGGCCGCAGCGGCGGTTGCATCTGAAGACGTTGGCGCGGGCGCCCTTTCAGGAGTTTTCGCGCGCCCGGAGGCTAGCCGAAGATCTCGGCGGTCAGCCCGAACTCGCCGAACGTGCGTGAGACGTCCTCGCGCAGCGCGTCTTGCGAGTTCGTCCGGCCCGGAAGGTAGCCGTTGACCGCAACGAAGATCTTCCCCGCACCCCGCCCGGAAGCCAGGAACAGCTGGCCACCGACGCGCTCGAGGGCGCGCCTGTTGATGCCGGGTTCGATCAACCTTCCGGACGCGTAATCGGCGTCGGTGCCATCCGGGCTCATCACCTCGGGGGGCATGTCTCCGATGTTGGAGCAACCGATGGGAAGGGCGGCCGCACCGAGCCCCATGCCCGCGGCCCTGCGCGCCACCCACTTCGGGGTCAACGAGGTCAGTGGCAGCGGCCCCAAGAGCTCCTCGGTGATCCCGGCCAGGTCGGCGAACGCCTGCTTGAATTTGAGACGAGCTTCTCCCAGGTCCGTGGACAGCCGCGTCGGGTCGAGGGAAACGGTGGGGAACACCACCGCGTTGCCGCGCGTGTCGTCTTCGGTGCGGTCGCTGATCGGAAACGACAGGGTGACGGTTCCGTCGTCGCAAACGCGTCCCATTCGCACGCCCAGCCTGCCCGCGAATCCAGCCAGCAGCGTGAAGCTGTTTCCGCCAATGCTTTTCGCGCACGCATCCCATTCCGCCACGTCAAGGAAGGCGATCAGCGAGGGCACCAGGACGGGGGGCCGGCTGTCGCCGGCCCGCCGCGGCGCCGGTGGTGCCGAGCGCATCGAGGCGAAGACGTCCTTGCGCCGGTGCCGCGCAATTCGCACCGTCGCCCGCACCGCCCGCGCCAGTTCCGGTGCCGACGCGATGGTTTGGCGCGCGTCCTGCGCTATCGCCCGCCGGCGGGCGCGCGAACGGGGATAGGGGTAACCCAGGTAGCGGGTCCTCCCGCCGGCCGCATCCGCGAGCGCCTGCAGGATCCCGAGCCCATCGACGAGGGTGTGCGACGTCGTCAGACATACCGCGTTCCCGCCGTCGTCCAGGGGGAGCACCCCGATGTGCCAGGCGGGGCCGTATTCGGGATCCAGCGGCAGGCAGGCCCGCTCATGAAGCCAGGCGTTCAGATCAGCACGGGGCCGCTGCCTTTGGGCGATCTCGATGTCGTCCGGTCCGCGGGAGACCACCCAGCGATCACGCGCGAAGGGCAGCGGGGACGGTTCGACCAGCCGTCCCAACAGCCCGAAGCCGAGATTGCGGTGGAACCGGCGCAAACCGTCGAGGTTTACCGGGCGGTCGTATATCCAGACGAACTGCACGAGCGCCCCGTAGCCAAGCGCCCGCAGACCGAGAAAGGACGCTTGGTCCATGTGTGCGAGTCGATTGTCCACCGCGATCACGCTAGTTTATTTGCCAGCGGGGCGGGTCCCTGCGGCCGGGCGGGCGGGTTGTTACGGTTGTAACCTGGCCGTTCCTGGCCAGAAACGCTCTCGACGAAGGTAGTGTGTTGCCCGTGGTTCAGTCTTCGATCCCCGCCGTACTGCGCGAGCGCGCGAGCCTGCAGCCCAACGACGCGGCGTTCACATACCTTGACTACGAGCAGGATTGGGACGGCGTCGCACAGACCCTGACGTGGTCACAGTTGTACCGGCGCGTGGTCAACCTTGGCGAGCAGCTCAAAACCCATGGGTCGACCGGTGATCGGGCGCTCATCCTGGCCCCGCAGGGCTTGGACTACGTCCTGGGCTTTCTCGGTGCCCTGCAGGCCGGACTTGTCGCGGTTCCGCTTTCGGTTCCCTACGGCGGGGCCCACGACGAGCGCACCATCTCGGTGCTGGCCGACACGTCGCCCAAGGTCGTCCTCACGACGTCCGCGGTCTCGGAACTGGTGGGTGCGTCGGTGCAGTCGCAGGAGGGGCAATCCGCGCCCTCGATCGTCGACGTCGATTTGCTGGATCTCGAGACGCGGCAGCGGCCCGCCGGCCCCAGACCCCGCGCCGGCACCAATGACGGGCCGGAGTTCATCTACTTGCAGTACACATCCGGGTCCACCCGCACACCCGCGGGTGTCATGGTCTCCAGCAAGAACGTCTTCGCCAATTTCGAGCAGATCATGGGCGACTTCTTCGCGCCCGAGGGCGGGGTGGCGCCTCCCGACCTGACGGTGGTGTCCTGGCTGCCGCTCTACCATGACATGGGACTCCTCTTGGGGATCATCATGCCGATCCTGGCGGGAGTGCCGACGCTGCTCTCCAGCCCGGTGGGGTTCTTGCAGCGACCGGCCCGCTGGATGCACATGCTGGCGCACCACGGTTGCACGATCTCGGCGGGGCCGAACTTCGCCTACGAGCTCGCGGTGCGCAAGACGTCGGACGACGACCTGGCCGGGCTCGATCTCGGCGGTGTGCACTCGATCCTCAACGGCAGCGAGCGCGTGCAGCCCGCGACCCTCAAGCGATTCGCGGACCGGTTCGCCCGCTTCAATTTCGACCCCAGGGCGCTGCGGCCTTCCTACGGCATGGCCGAAGCCACGGTGTACATAGCGAGTCGGCAGGTGGGTGAACCACCAAAGATCGGCCAGTTCGACTCCGAGAAACTGCCCGCCGGCCAGGCGATCCCGTGCCTGGATGGCGGCGGCACACCGCTGGTCAGTTATGGCAGCCAGCAGTCGACCCTGACGCGCATCGTCGATCCCGACACGGGTCGTGAGTGTCCGGATGGGACGGCCGGGGAAATCTGGATACGCGGCGACAACATCGCCTTGGGCTATTGGCAGAAACCCGAGGAGACCCAGCGCGTCTTCGGCGGAACGATCGTCAACCCATCCGAGGGGACACCCGAAGGACCCTGGCTGCGAACCGGGGATTCGGGCTTCTTCTCCGAGGGCGAGCTGTTCATCATCGGCCGCATCAAGGACCTGTTGATCGTCTACGGGCGCAACCATTCTCCCGACGACATCGAGGCGACGATTCAAGAGATCACCGCGGGACGGTGTGCGGCGATCGCGGTTCCCGACAAGGGCGTCGAGAAGCTGGTCGCGATCATCGAGATGAAGAAGCGCGGCGACTCCGAAGAGGAGGTCGTCGACCTGCTGCGCGGCGTGAAACGCGAAGTCACCTCGGCGATTTCGAAGTCCCACGGGCTGAAAGTGGCGGATCTGGTTCTGGTGTCGCCCGGCTCGATTCCGATCACCACCAGCGGCAAGATCAGGCGGCACCAGTGCGTCGAGCTCTACCGACAGGATGAGTTCGTCCGGTTGGACGCGTAGCCGCTAGAGGAGCGGGTGATCGCCGCGCCCGTTGCCGTTGGTGGCCCGGGGCGCCGGGGTGCTCGCACCGAACAGCGGCAGTGAATTGTCGGCGTCGTCCGCGGCGGGTTGGTTGCTGTGCCCGTTGCCGTTCGAATGCCCATTTCCGTTGGCGCCGACGGTGATCGGCCGAGGCGACAGGAAGTCCTGCCCGAACAGCGGTAGCGAGTGACCGAGGTAGGGATCGTCGTTGCCATTGGTGGCCGACGGGAAATCCTGCGCCGAGTCACGGAGATCGTCGGTCACGTGATCCGGCAGGCCGCTCAGGTCGAACAGCGGGAGCGCATGTTCGGGCAGACGTGTGCTCGAGCGTCGGCCGTTGCCGGAACCCGACCTCGCCTTGGCGATGCCGTTCGAGCGCGGCCTACGCGACTTGGACCGCGATTTGTGGCTGGGCGGAACGAGTTTCAGGCGCACCAGCAGGTCGTCGGGAATCAACGGCTGGGCGGCCCCATCGCCTCCCGCGGAAGCCGGCGCCGGGGCCAAAGCGTCGCGGGGGATCACTTTCATCCGGACCAGTTGGTCGGTCAACTGTTCCAACTGTTGCTGCTTGCGTTGGTGGGCCGCGTAAACCTGGGCCGGACTCTTGCCGAGATGTGATGGCCACCAGTTCTTCTGGCCGATCAGTGCGGCGGTGGCCGGCACCGTGATCGTGCGCACCAGGAAGGTGTCGATCAAAATGCCCATCCCGAGGATGAAACCGGCCTCGGCCATGGTGTAGATGCTGGCCGTCATCAACCCGAACATGGAGGCTGCGAAGATCAGACCGGCCGACGTGATCACGCCGCCGGTCGAACCCACGGTGCGGATGACACCGACCCGCACGCCGTGCGGAGACTCGTCGCGGATGCGCGAGATGAGCAGCATGTTGTAGTCAGCGCCGACCGCGACGAGCAGGATGAACGACAGTCCGGGCAGGCTCCAGTGCAGGTTTTGCCCGAGGATCATCTGGAACACCAGGACGCCGAGACCCATTGCCGACAAATAGGAGAGCAGCACCGAACCGATGAGGTACAGCGGCGCAACGACCGCCCGCAACAAGCCGACCAGGATCAGGAACACGATGACGATGGTCGCGAAGACGATGAAACCGATGTCGTCGTTGTAGTAGTTGCGCGTGTCGTCAAGCCCACTGGGCAGGCCCGCCACCGCGACCTTGGCGTCCTCCAACTCGGTGTTCGGCTGCGCCGACTGGGCGGCCTTGATGATCTTCGGGATCTGATCCATGGCCTCGGTGGAGAACGGGTTGATGGCGCTTTGGATCAGGTACCGGGCCGCGTGCCCGTCGGGGGAGAGGAAGATCGCGGCGCCCTTCTTGAACTCGTCCCTCGTCATGATCTGCGGCGGGATGTTGAAGCCGGCCATCGACGGCTTGCTGTCGGTGTCGTGCTTCATGCTCAGCAGGAACTGCGAGGCCTCCCCGAGGCCGCTGCCGATGTTTCTGGTCTGATCGACCAGTTCCTTCACGCCGCCGGCGATCGCGCGGCTGCCGTCGGCGAGCGCGTTGGCGCCCTGTTCCGCCTGGCCCATCGTGGTTTGCAGGTTCTTGATCGTCTTCATGGCGCTGGAGGCCTGGGTCAGGGTTTGCTGCACCTTGTCCAGCGTCTGCCCGACGGTCTGCGCTTGCCCCGCCGATTGCAGGTTGTGGGCCATGATCTTGATCGAGTTCAGGGTGCCGTCGTTGTTGGCCTGCACCATGGCGGCCAGGCTCGCACGGGAACTCACGCAGCCCGGGTCGGCATTGCAATCCGGGCTGTTGTTGAGGGCCACGAGCATCGGGCCGGCCCAGGCGGCGATGTTTTCGGCGTTCACCGTGGACATGTTGAGGTTGTCGCCGAGCTTCTTCATCTGCCCGGTCATGGAGGCGCCCTGGTCGAGCGCGTTGATGGTGCGATCGCCGCCCGCCAGCTGCTCCATGGCCGTCAGCGCCGCGACGGCCGGGCCGAGGCTGGTCACGGCGCCGTTGACCTGATCGCGAAGTTGAGCCAGGGCGTCGGCCAGCTGGTTGGAGCCGTTCACCAGCCGGTCCAGATCGTTCCCGTGCTCCTGGATCTGGGTGGAGCCCTCGGAAAGCTTATTGCCGACCTCGCCGGCCTGGAACGAGATCTTGGTCTGCTCCAGCGGTTCCCCGTTGGGCCGGGTCAAGCCCCGCACCATGGTGATGCCGGGCAGCTGGCTCACCCGGCTGGCCATCTGCTCGAGGTCGGCAAGGGCGGTGGGTGTCCTCAAGTCGTGGGACGGTGACTTGATGAAGAGCACCATGGGGGTGAGCGCGTTCGCCGGGAAATGGGCGTTCATCGCGTCGTATCCCTTGGAGCTGTCCGTGTTGGCCGGCATCGTCTTGAGATCGTCGTAGTTGAAGCGCATCACGCTCGTGCAACTGGCCAACGCGATGAGTACGACCAGGCTTCCGATCAAATGGATCTTGGGCCGGCGCACGACGCGCGTTCCGATGATCCGCCAGGTACGAGTGGTCCGGTCGCGTCCGGGCTTGATCCAGCCACGTCGGCCGGCGAGCACCATCAGGGCGGGCAACAGGGTGACCGCGGACAGCAGTGCCACGACGACCGAAATCGAAATGGACGGGCCGACGGCCGAGAACACTTGCAGCTTGGTGAAGGCCATCGCCAGGAAGGCGACCGCGACGGTGGCTGCCGATGCCGTGATGACCTTGCCGATCGACATCATCGCCATCTTGACCGCTTGATCGGAGTCATGGCCGCGCCGCAGATAGTCGTGATAGCGGCTGATCAGGAAGACGGCGTAGTCCGTTCCCGCTCCGACCATGACCGCGGTCATCAAAACGAGGCTCTGCAAGATCACCGGCAGGCCGAACTGGGTGCTCAGCCCCGACAAGAGGCCCTGTGATGCCGCGATGGATGCCCCGATGTTGATCAGCGGCAGCAACATGGTGACGACGTTCCGATAGATCAGGAACAGAATGAGCAGCACCGCCACCACGGTGCCGATCTCAATGAAGTGCGCGTCTTCCATCGCCATCTCGGTGGCGTCGGCGAGGGTGGCCAGGGGTCCACTGACGTAGGCGGTCAGCGAAGTTCCCGCGGTGACCTGTTTGGCGATGTCCTTGACGTGGTGGTAGCCCGCGATCGTCGTGGGCGCGGTGGCGGCACCGGGGAAAGACACCGGCAAGATGAAGGCCTTGCCGTCCTTGCTCGCCAGGACCTCGCGCATCTGGGGCGTGGTCAGGAAGTCCTGCACCGTCATGTTGTCGGCTTTGTCTTGGTGCAGCTTGTCCACCAGCTTGGCGTAGACAGCCTCGTCGGCGGGTGAAATGCCGTTCTCGTCGGTCAGCAGGATCATCAGGAGGGAACCGCCGCCGCCCAGCGGATTATCGCCGCCCCCGTCCCCGCCTGCGTCCCCGGCTTTCTTGGGGTCTGCGGGGCCCTTGGGGGCGGCAGAGGTCTTGCCGGGCGTGGCGAAGGCCTGGGCCATTTCCTGATTAATGAGCACCGTCGGGGCGTTGTCCGGCAGGGGCTTTTGCTCGTGCCTGCCGGCCTCTACCATCAGCGGCGGAAAGACCAGCCACAGGACGGCCGCGAACCCTATCCAGCTGGCGATGACAAGCAGCGGCCACCGCACGACGATGTCGCCTATGCGGTCGAAGATTCCCCCAGGCTTGGCTGCCTCGCCCGTGCCAGTCCGGCTCGACACCCAACCAACCCTACAATCAAGCCTGCTGTCGCGCCGGGTAATCAAGATCTACGCGGCGACCGTGATCCCGCCGTGATCTTGACAGTGAATCCGCTGGTCAGCGCCCTGGAATCCCGTGCACGAGCGCGCCCGAAGTCCCCGTCGGCGACGAGGTCGGGGCGCCGATCCGGCGTGGGGCGCCGCGGATCCGTGTAACACTCTCCCCATGGCCATCGGTTACCGCCTGCAATCCAACCCGCTCGTCGGCAAGCTCACCACGAAGTACTTTCTGCCCCTTGGCACCCGCCAGGTCGGCGACGACGTGGTTTTCTTCAATTTCGGCTACGAGGAAGACCCGCCGATGGGCCTGACGCTGGCGGCATCCGACGAGCCCAACCGGTACTGCATCCAGCTCTACCACGTGACCGCCGCGCAGGTGGATCTCACCGGCAAGAAGGTGCTGGAGGTCAGCTGCGGGGCCGGCGGGGGAGCGTCGTACATCGTGCGCAACCTGGGCCCGGCCTCCTACACCGGGCTGGACCTCAACCCCGCCAGCATCGAGAAGTGCCGGGAACGGCACCAGCTCTCGGGCCTGGAATTCGTGCAGGGCGATGCCCAAAACCTGCCCTTCCCCGACGAATCCTTCGACGCGGTGATCAACGTCGAGGCCTCCCATCAGTACCCGAACTTTCCCGGTTTCCTGCAGGAAGTCGCACGCGTGCTGCGCCCCGGCGGCCATTTCCTCTACACCGATTCCCGCCGCGCTCCCGTCGTCGCCGAATGGGAGGCGGCGCTGGCCGGCGCGCCGCTGCGGAAGATCTCGGAACGCGACATCGACAAAGAGGCCAAGCGCGGCCTGGACGCCAATACGCGACGCACCCAGCAGCAGATCAGCGGCCGTCTGCCCGGATTCATGAACTCCCTGATCCGTTACGGCGTGGGCGTGTTGGACTGGGAGCTGCGGCGCTCCGGCGGGTTCTCTTACCGCGTCTATCACTTCGCCAAGGATTGATGCGGCTCCAGCGCGCACGGGAAGCGGAAGGCCGAACTCCGTCATGAAGTTTGCCATGGCAAGCTACGGAACCCGCGGCGACATCGAGCCCCTCGCGGCCGTCGGCCGCGAGTTGCAGCGCCGCGGCCATGATGTCCGGGTTGCGGTGCCGCCCAACCTGATCGGCTTCGTGGAGTCGGCCGGGCTGTCCGCGGTGGCCTACGGGCAGCGGGATTCCCAGCAGCAGCTCGACGAGGATTTCCTGCACAACTCGTGGAAGTTCACCAATCCGGTCAAGCTGGCGCGCGATGCCATGGAGCCGGTCCGGGCGGGTTTCGAAGAGCTGGGCGCCGCGCTCGCGCCGCTCGCGGACGGGGCCGACCTGCTGCTGACGGGCCAGCTCTACCAGGAAATCGCCGCCAACGTCGCTGAGTACCACGACATTCCGTTGGCCGCATTGCACTTCTACCCGATGCGGCCCAACGGTCACATCGCGTTCCCGGCGCGTTTGCCCGCGCCGTTGGTGCGCTCGACGATGAAGACCCTCGACTGGATGTACTGGCGGCTCACCCGGGGCGCCGAGGACGCCCAGCGCCGCGAGCTGGGCCTGCCGAACGCCACTTGCCCTGCGCCGCAACGGATGTCCGAGCGCAACGCGCTGGAGATCCAGGCCTACGACGGGCTGTGTTTCCCCGGGTTGTCCGCGGAGTGGGGCGCTCGGCGGCCCTTCGTCGGCGCGCTGACGATGGAATGGCCCACCGACGCCGACGATGAGGTCGTGTCGTGGGTCGCCGCCGGGACGCCGCCGATCTACTTCGGGTTCGGCAGCATGCCCGTCGGGTCCCTCGAGGATCTCGTCACCATGATCGCCGACGCCTGCGCCGAGCTGGGCGAACGGGCACTGATCTGCTCACGGGCGCCCGACACCGGCGTCCCCGAATTCGACCATGTGAAGGTTGTGACGGCGGTGAATCACGCCGCGATCTTTCCCACCTGTCGCGCCGTCGTCCACCACGGCGGCTCGGGCACCACCGCCGCGGGGTTGCGGGCCGGCGTCCCGGCACTGATTCTGTGGGACGTGGCCGACCAATTCATCTGGGCGACTCAGGTCAAGCAGCTGAAAGTCGGTTCCGCCAAGAAACTTTCGAGAATCACGCGCAAATCGTTGGTCCGGCAGCTCCGCAAGGTCCTGGCGCCGGACTACGTGGCCGGGGCCCGCGAGATCGCCCCGAAGATGACCAAGCCCGCCG
>NZ_LZIC01000081.1 GCF_001667185.1 Mycobacterium sp. 852002-50816_SCH5313054-b
GAATCGTTTGGTCTCCGCGGCCCAACCCGCGGCGAGCATGGCGACCCGAGCGTGATCGAGCGCGGCGCCACAGCTGAGGATCTCCTCCCGGCCGGAAGGGTCGGTGCCCGGGACCGTCCGGTCGCGGTCGACGAACAGTTGCAGAGCCCCGTCCCCGGCCACCCACCGCCACGGCTGGATGTTGTGCAGGGAGGGAGCGCGGCACGCCAGTTCCACCGCGCCGGTGATCACGCCGATGTCCACCATCGTGTGGGTCATTCGCTCACTCACTTCCTTTCCCACGTCGACCCTCGGGCATGTGAGCACCGCGCGCCAGGGTCCTTGGTCCCCTGCGGCAGGTCATTGGGCCCGGGCCGACCATCCGGACGTCCAGGGCGCGCGTTGTTCCTGAACGCCGTCAGCGAGGTGCGCCGGCATGCCGACCTTTGAGGAAAGTGAGCAAAGAACGCCGTGGGCCCTTCGGCATCCGAATGGCCTCCGCCGGCCGGGACGAACGGCCCTGGTCGCCGACCCCGATGGCGCTTACCGTCGATGGTATGAACGCGACGCCGGACACCCGGACCCTGCAAAGGGCGGTGCAGCTGGCCTGCCGGGCCCCTTCGGTGCACAACAGCCAGCCGTGGCGGTGGGTGGCCGGGGACGGGGCTCTGCAACTGTTCGTCGACCGCGACCGGACGGTCCCGGGCACCGACCCTTCCGGCCGGGAGGAGATCCTCAGCTGTGGAGCCGCGCTCGTCCGC